>JAFQBN010000002.1 GCA_017416685.1 Oscillospiraceae bacterium | reverse complement strand
TAGTCGCCGAACATGCCGGAGTACTGGCTCTTCTTCATAACGTGGATACCGTCGGGGTCGATCTTGATGCCGATGCGGCTGCCCACGGGGGACAGGTCGGTGGTCTGGATCAGCCACTTGAAGCCGTAGAAATCCACGATGATGTCGTACTGCATGCCCTTGAAGGTCACGTTGGTGACGGTGCCCTTCAGCTGACCCTGATCCTCAGGGACGATGTCCACGTCCTCGGGCCGGATGACCACGTCCACAGGCTCGTCCTTCTCAAATCCCTTGTCCAGACAGGTGAAGCGGCGGTTGAAGATCTCCACCACGCCGTCGGCACGCATGATGCCGTCGATGATGTTGGACTCGCCGATGAAGTCGGCTACAAAGGCGTTCTTAGGCTCGTTATAAATATCCTCGGGGGTGCCGATCTGCTGGATGCGGCCGCCGTCCATGACCACCACGGTGTCGGACATGGCAAGAGCCTCCTCCTGATCGTGGGTGACGTAGATGAAGGTGATCTCCATGGCCTTCTGGATACGCTTGAGTTCGTTCTGCATATCCTTGCGCAGCTTCAGGTCCAAGGCACCCAAAGGTTCGTCCAAAAGCAGGACCTTGGGGCGATTGACCAGAGCGCGGGCGATGGCCACGCGCTGCTGCTGACCGCCGGACAGCTGGGTCACCTTGCGGGAACCGAAGCCGCGCAGGTTGACGACCTCCAGCATTTCGTTGACGCGCTGGGTGATCTCATCCTCACTCAAACGAACCTTCTTGCCGTCGGGACCGGCCTTGGGGATGCGCAGGCCGAAAGCGATGTTTTCAAATACGTTCAGATGGGGAAACAGAGCGTACTTCTGAAACACCGTGTTGATGGTGCGTTTGTGGGGCGGGACATCATTAATCCTCACCCCGTCGAACAGAATATCGCCAGAGGTGGGCGTCTGAAAACCACCGATGATACGCAGGGTGGTGGTCTTGCCGCAGCCGCTGGGTCCGAGCAGCGTGAGGAATTCACTATCATTGATATACAGGTTGATGTCGTCAAGCACCGTCACATCGTCAAACACCATGGAACAGCCGCGCAGGCGGATCAACTCTTTGGCCATAATCGGGTCCCCCGTTTCTTGAATTAAGTGGTTGTCAGCTCCCTCGATTTATTCGTCCGGTTCGGTGGGTGCGGGGCGCCCCTGCCGGGGGTTCGGACTTTCACGGATAGCAAATTACACTATATAATTTATAGGGGAAAATGTCAATATATCTGCAAAATTTTCCTGCCTGCTTTGCAGGGTGAAAAGACCGCCCGGAAGTCCGGGCGGCCCAAGCGATTTTATTTGGATTTTTCGGGGAAATACTGCTGAACAAAGGGGACCTCCCGCACCGTAAATTCCCGGCCGCGCAGGTACTCCAAAATGCCAGCGTCGGTGGCAAAGTCGAAGCGCAGGTAATAGCTGTACAGCGCCTGCCGGGTCTCGCCGTAGCGGCGGTTGACATCGCCTCTTCCGTACTTGCCGTCGCCCAGCAGGGGATGACCCCTGTGGGCAAAGCTGGCGCGGATCTGATGGGTGCGGCCGGTGAGCAGCTCCACCTCCACCAGAGACAGGGGACCCTCGGTGCGCAGGGTGCGGTAGTCGGTCAGGGCGGTCTTTGCCCCGGACACAGGCCGGTCGAATACGTCCACCAGCTTTTTTCCCTCGTCCTTGCGCAGGAACAGCTCCAGCCGACCGGCGGGGGGCTGCATCTTTCCAAGCGTGATGCACAGATACTTCTTGGTAATTTCCCGGGCCTGTATTTTGTCATTCATAATGCGCAGGGTCTCGGCATTTTTGGCGGCGATGACAATGCCGCCGGTGTTGCGGTCGATGCGGTTGCACAGGGCGGGGGCAAAGGAGTTTTCGTGGTAAGGCGACCACTCCCGCTTCTGGTAGAGATAGGCCTGAATATGGGTGATAAGGGTGTTAAAACGCTCGGTCTCGTCCGGGTGGACCACCATGCCGGGCCGCTTGTCCAGCAGCAGCAGGTTTTCATCCTCGTAGACGATGCTCAGCTGAGGCTGGTAGAGGGAGAGAAAGGCGTTCTCCGGCGTGGGGCGGTCAAAGAACTCGTCGTTGATGTAAAGCTGCAGCACGTCGCCCACCTGCAGCCGGGTGTCCCGCTTGGCACCCTTGCCGTTGAGCTTGACCCGCTTCAGGCGGATATATTTTTGCGCCAAAGGGGCGGGGAGCAGGGGCATGGTTTTGCCCATCCAGCGGTCCAGCCGCTGCCCGGCGTCGTTTTTTGCAATGGTAAATTCCTTCATTTCCGGATCGCTCCCCTCCTTTGTGATGTGTCACAGAGAAATTGCACCACAGAAATAAAAAATTGTCAAGAAAAAAGCGAAAAGTATTTGACAAGTGCGGGATTTTTCATTATAATACTCGCTGTACCATTACGCGAGCAAAGGGTCTGACCCACTTGAAAGAGGTGTACCATGCGGCTGGATCTTCGAAAAATCATCCATGTCCCCGGTGCATCCGTTCCCTTTGATTTCCAACTGGATCTCACCCATTTGGACTTCTTCGGGGCGCGGCCCATCACCCGGCCCATTCAGGTGCAGGGGCAGGTTTCCAACCGCGGCGGTGCGCTGGTGCTTGAGGGCGCGGCCACCACTGTGCTGGACCTGACCTGTGACCGCTGCTGCAAAGCCTATCAGGCGGAGAAATCCGTCCCGCTGGACAGTCTCCTGGCCACCGAGCTGGAGGACGAGGACAGCGAGGATGAGATCATCCTGCTGGAGGGCGGCGCGGTGGATCTGGACGAAGTGGCCACCACGGCCTTTGTTCTCGACATGGATACAAAAAACCTATGCTCAGAAGACTGCAAAGGACTTTGCAGCCGGTGCGGCGCCGACCTGAACCTCGGTCCCTGTACCTGCAAGTCCGAGGCAGATCCACGGTTGGCGGCGCTTGCGCAGCTGTTGGATGACGAAAGCTGAGTAGTCAAAGTCAACCATATGTCCCTTTTGGGACGAAGTAACCGAAGGAGGTGTCAACCATGGCGGTTCCTAAGAGAAAAGTGTCTAAGGCTCGTCGCGATAAGCGTCGCAGCAACGTGTGGAAGCTGGCTGTTCCCGGTATCGTGACCTGCCCCAAGTGCGGTGCGTTCCGTCTGCCCCACCGTATGTGCAAGTCCTGCATGACCTACAACGGCCGTGAGTTCGGCCAGGTCAACGAGGCGAACTAACAACAAAAGAACACCTGTCGAGTGATCGACAGGTGTTCTTTTTTGCAAGTAATAAGGGCGGCTCGTATGAGCCGCCCTTGTTGAGGTTTATTACACCCTGAGCATGTCCTTAAAGGCCTGAATGGCGGCCTGAGCGTCGGCGCGCTGGCTGCTCTCGGCGAAGATGCGCAGCAGCGGCTCGGTGCCGGAGAAGCGGCAGATCACGAAACCGCCGTCGGCGAAGTAGACCTTGCAGCCGTCCTCGTAGCTGACCCGGACAACTTCCCGGTCAAAGTCGGGCAGCTGCTTGTCCACCATAAGGGTCTTCTGAATCTCGGCCTTTTTCTCCTCGGTGAAGCGCAGGTTATCGTCCACCATGACGAAGGTACCGAACTGCCGGCGCAGCTCGTCCATCATCTCGGCAGGGGACTTGCCGGTAACGCTGACCATCTCGGCAAACAAAGACGCGGCATACACGGAGTCCTTGCCGTGGATGTGGCCGCGGACGGTCAGGCCGCCGGAGGATTCGCCGCCCAGAACGGCATCCACCTCGTCGATTTTGGAGGAGATATACTTAAAGCCAACGGGTACTTCGTAGCAGGTCTCACCAAAGCTTTCGGCAATGCGGTCCAGCATATGGGTGGTGGCCAAATTGCGCACCACGGGGCCCTTCCAACCCTTGTACTTGACCAAATAATAGTAGAGCATGCACAGAATTTCGTTGGCATCCACGTACTGACCGGACTTGTCGATGATGCCCAGACGGTCGCCGTCGCCGTCCATGGCGATGCCCATGTCGTAGCCGCCCTTGACCACCCGGTCCTGCAGCAGAGTCAGGCTTTTTTCACTGGGGGCGGGCATCATGCCGCCGAAGTAGGCGTCACGGTCCAGATTCATGGCATCGATGGTACAGCGGGCGGTGTGGAAGATGACCATCAGGGGATAGGCGCCGGAGCCATGCATGGTGTCAAACAGCACGCGCAGGCCGCGGTTGCGCAGAGCCTTCATGTCCAGCAGGCCGATGATGTCGTCCAGGAACTTGTTGAAGGGATTTTCCAAGTATTCCACCGTGCCGGTCTTTACGGCATCGTCAAAGGCAACGAACTTGGGCTGGGCCTGAGCGATGAAGCCCTCCAGTTTCTTGGTGGTCTCCAGCGGAGCGTCGCGACCCTCATCCACAATCAGCTTAATGCCGTTGTAGTTGGAGGGGTTGTGAGAGGCGGTGATTTCGATGCCGAAGTGCAGTTTCTCGTCCTTGACCGTGTGCATGATCAGGGGGGTGGGTGCGCTGCGGTGCAGGAACCACACCCGGATGCCGTCGGCGGCCAGCACCTCTGCCACCCAACGGGCGGCCTCCAAAGACAGGAAACGGCGGTCATAGCCGATGATAACGGGTTTTTCGCCCTTGTTCTCCGCGCGGATCAGCTGCACAATGCCGGCGGCCACACGACGGACGTTTTCACAAATAAAATCTTCTCCGATGACGGCACGCCAGCCGCCGGTACCGAATTGGATCATAGCAATTCCTCCTGTTTGATTTCGGTCTGTCGATATTATAAGTATAACACACCTTTTTTGGTGAAATGTTATAAATCCAGTCCGTTGTTTTATAATTTTGGCCGCGACAGGATTGAAAATCCCTGCAGGTTCTGTTAGAATAAAACCAAGGTGGGTGACAGAAATATGGATTACAAAAAGACGTTGCTGAACAGTCCGGTCTATGTGGACGGAGTTTATACAGTACACTATTTTGAATATGCCAAGGACTTTGCCCACTCGGGGGAACTGCATGATTTCTGGGAACTGGTCTACGCGGACAAGCAGAGTGTCATTATCACCGCCGGCGCCCGGGAACTGGTGCTGCCCACGGGCCATCTGTATCTGCACAAGCCCAACGAGTTTCACAGCATTCGCTGCGACGGCGTGAAGGCGGCGAACTCGGTGATCCTGTCCTTCGACTGCGGCTGCCCGGAACTGATGAACATTGCGGGCATGTCCATTGCCTGCACGGCGGAGGAACGCACCCTGCTGTCCCAGATCATCAAAGAGGCGCAGCAGGCCTTTGCGACTCCTTTGGGCCTTGCCTATATCCGCAGCATGCGCAAGGCGGAGGACAGTGTATTCGGCTGCGAACAGCTGGTGCGGCTGTATCTGGAGCAACTGCTGATCCTGCTTATTCGCGGCAACCGCCGCAGCGAGCCTCTGCCCAAGACGGAGAACAGCGCTCTGCTGGCGCAGGTGTGCGACTATCTGGAACGGAACGTGGAGTGCGCCCTGCGGTTTCAGGATATTCGCCGGCACTTCAATGTGTCCGCCTCGGTGCTGAAAAAGACCTTCCGGGACCAGATGGGGTGCGGTGTGATGGAGTATTTCACCCGATTGAAGGTGGATGCAGCCAAGAAGATGATTCGGGAGAGCGACCTGAATTTCTCGGAGATAGCCGGGCGGCTGTCCTTCAACACCAGCCAGTATTTCACCACGGTGTTCCACCGCGTTACCGGCATGACACCCACGGAATATACCCGGTCTGTGCGGTCAAAATAAAGGGTGTAAATTACTTCCATTTTCCTGCCAAATGTGGTATTCTGTAGGGTGAGGAAGTAGGGAAAGGAGGGCGCGTGTGAGTTTGACCAGTGTGTGCCGTGTCCAGCGGCACAGTCCTGCCGATCGGGCGGGCGTGCGGGTGGGGGAGACCCTGACCCACATCAATGAAAAACCCATCGTGGACGTGCTGGACTACAAGTTCTATGCCTACGACACCCGCCTGACCCTGACGCTGCAAAATCCGGAGGGAAAGGTGCGCCATGTCCGCGTGGTCAAGCACGAGGGCGAGGATCTGGGTCTGGAGTTCGAGACCTACCTGATGGACCGGGCCCGGTGCTGTGCCAACAACTGCATTTTCTGCTTTGTGGATCAGCTGCCCCCCAATATGCGCCAGACACTGTATTTCAAGGACGACGATGCCCGTCTGTCCTTTCTGATGGGCAACTACATCACTCTGACCAACCTCTCACCCAGAGAGGTGCAGCGTATCATCGACCTGCGTGTGTCCCCGGTGAACGTTTCCGTCCACACCACGGATCGCCAGCTTCGTGCCATGATGCTGGGACACAAGACCGCCGGGCGCGGCATTGACATTATGGAGCAGTTTGCCCGGGCGGGCATCACCATGAACTGCCAGATCGTGGCCTGCCCCGGTATCAACGACGGAGCGGCTCTGGATAAGACCCTTTCCGACCTTGCCGCCATGTATCCGGCGGTGAACAGCGTTTCTGTCGTACCCGTCGGTGTGACCAAGTTCCGCGAGGGTCTTTACCCCCTGAAGCCCTACACCAGGGAGCAGGCGGAGGCCGTGGTGGAACAGGTGGAACGCTTTGCGGCAGTGCATAAGGAAAAAACCGGTACAAGTCTTGTGTGGTGTTCCGACGAGTTCTATCTCATCGCCGGACGGGACCTGCCCGACGAGGCGTACTTTGAAGAGTTTACCCAGCTGGACAACGGCGTTGGTATGCTGCGGCTGCTGATGAGTGAGTTCGGTAGAGCGCTGGACCTGCTGGATGATGAGGAGATGGCGGACGCGACCCCATTCTCCATCGCCACCGGCGTGTCGGCGGCGCCCTTCCTTGCCAAACTGGTGGAGCAGGCCAGAGGCAAGTGTCCCAAGGTGGATGGGCGGGTCTATCCCATTGAAAACGATTTCTTCGGTCACACTGTTGTGGTGGCGGGTCTGGTCACCGGCGGCGACCTGATCGCCCAGCTGCGGGGAAAACCGTTGGGAGAAAGACTGCTGATCCCTGCCAGTATGCTGCGTAGCGGTGAGCGTGTCTTTTTGGATGATGTGTCCGTGGACGATGTGGAGCGGGAGCTGGGCGTGCGCGTGGTTACTGTGGCGCAGGACGGCTACGATCTGTGCGATGCCATGTTCGGCATTGATGTGCCGGACGTGGGCGGCGGGCCCATGACGGAGGATAAATATTACCGCTACAATCCCGGAACGAGGTAAAAGGTAGCTCATATCTCTTATCTCATATCTTTTATCTCATCGAAGGAGTTGATGTTCTATGAAGCCTTTGGTTGCCATCGTGGGCCGGCCCAACGTGGGCAAGTCCATGTTGTTTAATAAGCTGTGCGGCCAGCGCCTGTCCATCGTGGAGGACACTCCCGGTGTCACCCGTGACCGCATTTATGCCGAGTGTGAGTGGGCGGGCCGCACCTTCAATATCGTAGATACCGGCGGTATCGAGCCGGGTACCGACAGCGAAATTTTGGCCTTCATGCGCCGTCAGGCGGAGATCGCCATTGAAAACGCCAACGTGGTCATCTTTGTTTGTGACATCAAAAGCGGCCTGACCGCCTCTGATCAGGAGGTAGCCAACATGCTGCTGCGCTCCCGGAAGCCCGTGGTGCTGGCGGTGAACAAGATGGACAGCGTGGGCCGGGAGAATCCTGACATCTACGAGTTCTACAACCTCGGACTGGGCGACCCCATCGCCGTGTCCGCCGTCCACGGTCACGGTACCGGTGACCTGCTGGAGGAGTGCGTGAAGTATTTCCCCTCTTTGGAAGAGGAGCAGGAGGAGGACGATACCGTCAAGGTTGCCGTCATCGGCAAGCCCAACGTGGGCAAATCCTCACTGGTCAACCGCATTCTGGGTGAGGAACGGGTCATTGTGTCCAACATGGCCGGTACGACCCGGGATGCCATCGACAGCCGCTTTGAGAACCAACATGGCAAGTACGTCTTTATTGACACCGCCGGTATGCGCAAGAAGTCCAAGGTGGACGACCGGATCGAGAAATTCTCCGTCCTGCGTGCCACCATGGCTATCGAGCGCAGCGACGTGTGTCTTATCATGATCGATGCCAACGAGGGTGTCACCGAGCAGGACACCAAGGTGGCGGGCCTTGCTCACGAGGCGGGCAAAGCCTGCATCATCGTGGTCAATAAGTGGGACGCCATTGAAAAAGACGACAAGACCATGGACCGTATGCGTGAGGACATCCGCCGGGACCTGAGCTACATGACCTACGCCCCCATCGTCTTTATCTCCGCCATGACCGGACAGCGCGTGGATCGACTGTTTGAACTGATCAACTACGTCAACGACCAGTCCGCCATGCGCATCACCACCGGCATGCTCAACACCCTGCTGGCCGATGCCACTGCCCGGGTCCAGCCGCCCACGGACAAGGGCCGCCGGCTGAAGATCTACTACATGACGCAGGTGGGGGTCAAGCCGCCGCATTTCGTCTGCTTCTGCAACGATGCTCGGCTGTTCCACTTCTCCTACCAGCGGTATCTGGAGAATCAGATCCGCTCTACCTTTGGTCTGGAGGGTACGCCCGTGCGCCTGACCGTGCGGCAGAAAGGGGACGACTGATATGCTGGAATTCTGGCTGAAAGCGGCGTTTGTCGCCGTATTTGCTTACCTGTGTGGCTGCTTCAACGGGGCGGTCATTGTGTCCAAGTACATCCTGCGCAACGATGTGCGCAATCACGGCAGCGGCAACGCCGGCCTGACCAACTTCTACCGCGTGTTCGGCGGTGGGCTGACCTTTGTGGTCATCGCCTGCGACGTGCTGAAGGCCGTGGTGGCGGTACTGGTGGGTGTGGCAGTTGCCAACAGCTGGGCCCCCGCCTTCTGGCAGGGTGACCTGACGGCGTATGCCCGTTACTTTGCCGGTCTGTTCTGCCTGCTGGGCCACGCCTACCCCTGTATGTTCCAGTTCCGGGGCGGCAAGGGCATCCTGTCCGGCGGCACCATTGCCATCATGGTTGACTGGCGGGTGGCGCTGGTGGTCTGGGGCGGCTTCCTTGTGCTGTTCCTGCTGACCCGCTACGTGTCCCTCGGCTCTGTATTTACGGGGGTCGCGTTCCCTGTTGCCTCCTGGTTCGTGTTCCGGGATTGGATCATTTTGGCCATGGCCATTCTTTTGGGCGGCCTTGTTGTGTGGAAGCACCGCAGCAACATTCAGCGCCTGCTGGCCGGCAACGAGAACAAATTCAGCTTCCACAAGAAAAAGTGAGGACGGGAGGATCAGCCATGAAAGTTACGGTTTTGGGCAGCGGCGGCTGGGGAACGGCTCTGGCGCTGGTGCTGCTGGAAAACGGAAATGACGTTACCCTGTGGTCCTATACCCAGGAGGAAAGCGACGTTCTGCGCCAAACCGGCGAGAACCCCATGCTTAAGGGTGTGAAGCTGCCTCCGGAGCTGAAGCTGACCACCGATATCAATGTTGTCAAGGGTTGTCAAGCGGTTGTGCTTGCCACCCCGTCCTTTGCGGTTCGCTCCACAGCTGCCGCCCTGCGGCAGGTGGCTGACCCCGGTACCGTGCTGATCTCGGTGGCCAAGGGTATTGAAAAGGACACCTCTCTGCGCCTGAGTCAGGCCATTGAGGAAGAGGTGGGGGAGCAGTGTCCTGTGGTGGTGCTGTCCGGCCCCTCCCACGCCGAGGAGGTTGGCCGCCACATCCCCACTGCCGTGGTGGCCGCAGCCGACGATCTCAAGCATGCCCAGCTGGTGCAGGATCTGTTTATGAACACCCGCTTCCGTGTCTACACAAGTACCGACCGGGTGGGAACCGAGATCTGCGCTGCGCTGAAAAACGTCATTGCCCTGTGTGCCGGCTGCTGCGACGGCCTTGGCTACGGCGACAATACAAAGGCCATGCTTATGACCCGCGGTCTGGCCGAGATCGCCCGCCTGGGTGTGGCGCTCGGCGGCAAGCAGGAGAGCTTTACCGGTCTTGCCGGTGTGGGCGATCTGATCGTGACCTGCTGCTCCATGCACTCCCGAAACCGCCGCTGTGGTATTTTGGTCGGTCAGGGCATGCCGATTGAGCAGGCGCTGAAAGAGATCGGTGCCGTGGTGGAGGGTTACTATGCCGCCGCCAACGCCCGGGCCCTTGCGGTCAAGGCCGGGGTGGAGATGCCCATCGCCCAGATGGCCTATGAAGTGTTGTATGAGGGTCGGGATGTGAATACCGTGGTTGTGGAACTTATGTCCCGTGAAAAGCGGTCGGAAACGGACAAATAAACGAAAAATATGTATAAAAACCACCCTCCTGCGGGAGGGTGGTTTCCTTTTTTTCTTGCGGGGAAGGCGACCGTATGGTAAGATAACCTAATACTATCGGACATTTTTGGAAGAAAGTGGTCGGCTGAAAGTATTCCATTGCCGGAAGAAGCGGTATATACTTACAATTATGATGATAGCGAAAAAACGGCTATCGTGTAAAAGGAGGAACCGACATGAAACAAACCGCATGGAAGAGAACCCTATCTCTGCTGTTAGCGGTTGTGATGTGTATCGGCATGGTGCCTGCCATGACGATTTCTGTCGCAGCCAAGCAGGACGAGGTGTTTGCCGACGATTTCAGCCTCTATCCCGTGGGTGCTGATACATTCTGGCAAAGCCCGTACTACACCGAATTTTCCCAGTCGCTCCATAACACCCCCAATGACGCCAGCTATGCCACCTATGGCATTGCGGACGAAGGCGGGAACAAGGTGCTGGAGCTGACCAGTGTGAACGAAACCTTCAACTGGTGCGCTACCGCGGCCAAGGTCACCGGGGAGCGTACGTTCAGCGTAGATATAAAGTTCCCTCAGCCCAGCGGCGAGTCCGTGTCCGGCGCTGTGTTTGATCTGCTGCACGGCTACTCGGTGCCCGGCGGCGCAACTTTGGTCTACATCGATGCCAAGAGCGATGTGCGACTGACCGGCGCCGGCCAGACAATTTATATGAAGAATGCCTATGGGGAGAACTTTGCTCCGAATTATGACACCTGGTATTCGCTGGAGATTAGCCTGACCGAGGGTCAGATGATCCTCAAAATGTGGCTCAAGGGGCAGACGGAGCCTGCTGACGACGATATTGCCGGCGTATGCGTGCTGGAAAGCGACGCATTGGGTGATGCGGCCATCACCAGCACCAGCACCGTGCGTATTATGAACCGTAGCCGCAACCGTGCCGGCGAGGCGTATACCACCCGCCTGGACAATGTGCGCCTGACCGGCACGAAGGTGGCCGGTTCCGGCGGTGCGGCCGGCAGCGTGGAGAAAATCGATGCAAACGAGCCGCCCAAGGGCGATGTGGTCTTTTCCGATGACATGAGTGTCTATCCTGTGGGGGAGGACACCTTCTGGCGCAGCCGCTACTACACCGATTGGACCGCCTCCTGCCACAGCAGCCGTGTCCTTGGCTCCTATGCCCTCTACAATATTGTGGAAGACAGCGGCAACAAGGTGCTGGAGCTGGTCAGCGAGAACAAGACCTACAACTGGTTCCTGTCCCGGGACAAGGTGGCCGGCGAGAGGACCCTTTCCCTGGATCTGAAGTTTAAAAAGCCGATTGGCAGTTCGGTTCCCGGCATGATCTTCGATATCCTCCATGGCAACAATGACGAGAAAATCATGGTGTATATCGATGCCAAGAACCCCGTACGCCTTGTCACTCCCGCCGGCGAAATCACCATGAAGAACGATATCGGCATGGGGTTCAGTCCGGATTATGACACTTGGTACTCCTTCAAGCTTGCCCTGAGCAAGGGGCAACTGCTGGTCAAGATGTGGCCCCGTGGCCAGCAGGAGCCTGCCGCCGACTCCGGCAAAGGTGTGAGCGTGTTCAAGAGTGACACCTTTGACGATGCCTTCCTGAAAACCGGCACCCAGGTGCGCTTTATGAGCCGCGCCCGCAACCAGGCCGGCCGGGAGTATACCGTGTATCTGGATAACATTCAGATGCGTACCACCGGCGTCGGGTTGACCATGGCCAACGCCACCGCCGACAAGGCCGGCACGAAGCTGACACCTGTGCTGACTGGCGTTGGTATGGTGGAGCCTGCCTACACCTGGGAGAGCAGTGATCCCTCCGTCATCCGGGTGGAGGACGGCGTGGCCTACGCCGTGAAGCCGGGCAAGGCCACCGTTACGGCCAAGCTGACCCATGCAGACGGTACAACCAATTTGGCTGCCTCCTGCGAAGTGACCGCCGATGCCACGGGTATCGACCCCACCGCTGCCGCCAAGCAGTACAACGTGGGTGACACCGTGCCCCTGGCCATGACCCGCGCGGTTTCCGGCGTCAAGTGGGCCAGTGCCGACCCCATCGTGGCCACGGTGGACGCAAGCGGCAAGGTGACCTGCAAGAGCCGCGGCGTGGCTAAGATTACCGCCACATGGACCGACAGAGGCAAGGCGATCACCGACTCTGTCACCATTCAGGTGGGTAAAGCGGTCAAGAACGTGAAGTATCTGGCCATCGGTGATGACTACGCCGTGGATACCGCCTTCTATCTGAAAAAGCTGGATCTGCTGTACCCCGAGGTGAATTTCGACATCGCTGTGCTGCACGTTTCCGGTATCTCCATAGAGAGCCACGCGAAAAATGCCGTCAACGATGTGGCCGCCTATGCCCTGTACACCACAGACGCAAGTGGCAACCTGGTCAAGAGCCGCGACAAGGTCACCATTTCCGAGATGATCGATGCCGAGGAGTGGGATGTCATCTCCGTCGGCAACCAGAACTATCTGGCCGGTTATGATACCGCATACAGCACCGACCTGAAGTATATGTCCGACTATATCCACGGCGAGGAACCCGGTGCCAAGTTCTACTGGCCCGTTGCGTGGTCCTTTGCCGACGGCTATGACCCCTATGACGTGCCCTTTGCCCGGGATCAGGCCGACTATCAGGAAAACAGCCTGTGGCATTACAACGCCATTGTCTACTGTACCAACCGCTACATCCTGAACGGCGACTGGGTCGACGGCGTGGTGCCCACCGGCGTGGCGGTGCAGAACCTGCGCACCGCTCTGGGTCGCGACCTGACCCGTGACAAGGATCGTCTGACCAATAAGACCGGCCGTCTGGTGGCGGGTGTGACCCTCTTTAACAGCCTGTGCCTGGAGGCCGGCTATACCCCCGATCTGTCCCTGCTGAACGAGGGCAACGTCAACTTCCTGGTGGACGGCGTGGCTCAGTATCCCGACAAGGATTATAAGCCTTCCGAGCTGCCCAAGATTGTGGCTGCGGTCAAGGCCGCCTTCGCTGACATGGCGGATAAGGAGCTGACCCAGCTGGATGCCCCCAAGGTTCAGCGTGACACCCGGGACGGCGTGGTCACCGTGGATCAGGTGAACGCTCCCTCCGCGCTGCGCTTCCCCGATCTGAAGAAGCTGCCCGACGGCCGTCTGGTGGCCACCTATATCGACGCCCCCATCCACAGCGGTAACTTTACTTACCCCATCATGGGCAACTACGGCCCCCACTTCGCCATCAGCGAGGACAACGGCGAAACCTGGACCGTCCGTGAGTTCTACGATACCCGCACCGCCGTGGAGGAAATGAATGCCCCCGGCATGGGCAGTGCCTTCAATCGCTACGAGCTGCTGAAAGTCCAGCTGCCCAACAACGACTACGTTGTAGCCGGTATGTCCGGCGACAGCGACCTGATGCCCGTCAAGATGGATCTGGACAATGACGGCGAGATGGAGGACGCCCTGCTGCACACCGGCACCTTCCGCCTGTACCACAACGGCGGGTACGATGCCCAGGTGTGGCTGACCTGGATTGCCGTGGACGATCTGGCCGGCTGGATGGCCGGGGAACCCGGCAAGCGCTGGGCCGACTTCCAGTACCTCAGCGGCGACAACAAGCGCGGCGACGGCGTGCAGTTTAATGACGGCACCATTTTGCTGCCTACTTACAGCGGTGTGGAAAACGTCCACGTGTATGATCTGAAGTTCAATCCCGAGATTCAGCGCTGGGAGTGGGATCCCGTGGAGGATGCCCGACAGGTTCCCAATCTGGCTCCCGAAGGCGACACCGTTTCCATCGGTGAGGAATTCAACGAATTCTCCCTGCTGACCCCCGACGGCACCGACAAGCTGGTTTACGGCTTTGCCCGAAGCAGCGGTATGGTGGTGATTACCCGTGACCGCGGCAGAACGTGGGAGCTGATTGATAACGAGGTTACCGGCGTTCTGCAGCCTCAGATGACGCTGATCGACTCCAACCGTGCCTTCACCACCTGGGCCACCGGCAAGCTGGCAAACGGTGAGGGCCGTCCCTCCTGGGGCAAGGTGTTCTACCTGAACGCCGGCTGGGAGGAGAGCGAGACTTCCTTGATTTATGCGCCCATCAAGCATGGGCAGGGGGTGGAGCAGGACTGCGCCGACCCCTCCTGCGCCTACCTGGACGACGGCAGAGTGCTTACCATCATGTATGAAACCTCCCTGCGCAGCATCGTGGGCGTGTGGGATGATCCCAACAGCCCTGAGTTCTGGCCTAATATTCTTAAGGCGGAACACTATGTGCCTCAGTTCACTCTGGAGAAGAAGAATTTGTCTGCGGTGATCAAGACCTGGCGGGCCCCTGCGGACAAGATTCCAGACAGCAGCTACATCATGGAGTTTGACCTGTCTTTGGACAATGCCTCCTCCGTGGCAGAGGTGCGGATGCGTCAGGGTATTGGCGTGAAGTTCAGCACCAAGGGTATCACCTGTCTGGAGAATACCTGTGTGAAGGAGATGACCCTTGCCACCAACAAGAGATACAACGTGCAGCTGGCCTATGTGGGAAGAATGATTTGGGGCAAGATTTGGGCGGACGGAGCCCAAGAGCCTGATTGGGCTATCTGGTGTACCGACCATCTGGATCAGGATTGCACCAAGGCGGCGTCCATCGTTGCGCTGAATGGCAGCATCAAGATCAACAACCTGGTTGCCAAAATTCCTGCCAAGCTGAAAGTGGAGGAGAGCGTTGCCGCCTCCGCCGCCGACGGCAGCCACCCCATTGCCTATGACCGCTACAGCACCGAGGGCACCATGACCTTTACAAGCAGCGATCCTAACGTGGTCACCGTGAACAATGAAGGCGTTGCTACCTTCCATAATCCCGGCAGAGCTGTGGTTACCACCACCATTTCCAACAGCGCGGGTGAGATCATCAGCGGCAAGACCATCGTGTCCGTTTCCTCCGCGCCCCAGGAAGTGACCGGCCAGGGCGAGAAGACGGTGATCCATACCGATGACTTCTCTGCTTACCCCGTGGGCGACAATGCATTCTACAGCTACATGGGCCCGGACAAGGTGTACGCCACCCAATCCAGCAGCACCACCGGCTACAACATCCTGGAGGAGAACGGCGATAAGTTCCTGCGCATGTACGATGACTTTAAACAGGCCCCGACCTGGGTCATGGTCAACAAGGACATCACCGGCGCCTACTCCGTCCAGTTGGACTACCGCGGCAAGGGCTTCATGGCAAACAGCCTGTACATGACCATGTTCCAGAAGGATCTGTCCGCCCAGCAGACCGGTGCGGCTATGTACCGCCTGGAGGGCAGCATCGGCCTGGGCATGAACGAAATCTGGCACCGCGGCCCCTACGTCACAGATGGATGGAAGACCCTGAAGATGGTGTGTACCGCCGACGCGCTGTACGCAAAGATCTGGGACCGTGGTCAGCCGGAACCCGAGGCGTGGACCGAGATTGAGAAGGTACCCGGTCTGCCCATTGACAAGGTCAACCACTTCCGCTTCCAGTTCCACTCCAGCGGCGGTATCGGCAGCGGCTGGGAAAAGATCAACACCCACATCGACGTGGACAACCTGATCATCACCCAAATTCCTGTGGAAACCTTGGGCGAGTTCAAGGACGTGAAGAGCGAGGACTGGTTCTATGACGCGGCAAAGTATGCCGTGGAGAACAACATCATGGCCGGCTACAACGCCACCACCTTCGGCCCCAATGATAAGCTGTCCCGCGCCATGGTGGTACAGATGCTGTACAACAAGGAGGGCAAGCCCGACCTGAATGGCGCCACCAACAACTTTACCGACGTGCCTGCCACCGAGTGGTTCAACAATGCGGTGACCTGGGGTGCCAGCAAGAGCGTGGTCAGCGGCTTCGGCGGCAATGTATTCAAGCCCAACGAATCCGTTACTTTGGAACAGGTGGCCGTTATCCTGCATAACTACTCCGGCAAGCCTGCGGGCAACGGCGAGCTGAGCGACATCGGTGCCCACAGTGATTGGGCGGCAGATGCCTTGAAGTGGGCCGTGGAACAGGGACTGTTTGACGGTATCCCCTTCATCCACGTGACCGAAACGGCTACCCGTGCCCAGACAGCGCAGATCTTGATGAAGTATCTGAGTAAGTGATTCGAAGCCACAGCAGGCTCCGCTTGGGGCCTGCTGTGGCTTGCGACAACCGACGAAAGGGGGAGAGACCATGGCATCTGCGTTTCATACCAGCCTGCAGTTTGGCACAGCCCGTATCGGTGTGCGGCTGCCCCGGGATTTTCACTGTAACAGCCTGACCAATGATCCGTACCCCCACAGCCATCCGAAATATGAGGTGCATTATATCCTGTCCGGCACTTGCACGCTGATTACAGGGGAGAGAAAGATTTCCTGTCCGCAGGGACACTTTTTGGTGCTTCCGCCCCGGCAGCAGCACCGCATTCTGCCTGACGGGGGACAGGTGCAGACCATCTCGTTCCTTTATGCGGTTGAGGATCGCGGCGCAAAAGACGCGGCTTTGCCCGTGTGCACGGAGCCGGTGCTGATTCGGGATGAGTTCCAGGGGCAACAGCGGCTGATGCGCATTCGCAGTGAATTGCTGGGGAATGAACCGGCCTATGTCGAGATGGTGCAGGGGGAGCTGCTGGCATTGCTGGCGGCCTTTACCCGTTATTGCGGGAGTGCGGTTCCTGCGGCGGGGAAGAGTGAAGATGACGGCCGGGCGGATATCATTACGTCCTACCTGGCCAACCATCGGTATGACCCGCGCTGCTCCTGTGAGGAGCTGGCGCGGGAAATGGGACTGTCCACCCGACAGGTACACCGGCTTTGCATAAAATATTTCGATGTGCCGTTCCGGACGCTTTTGAGTAATATGCGCATGGAAACGGCGGCCTATCGATTGGAAAACAGCGATGTTTCGGTGGTCAAGCTGGCGGCTGAACTGGGCTATGCGTCGGTTGAATCGTTCTCCGGTGCCTTTAAGAGGTATTTCGGGGAAACGCCTACAGATAAACGCAAACATAACAACAAATCCGGGAGGAAGAACCGTGTTTAAAAAAATTGCAGAAGGTGACGTTTACGTCAACGATACGCTGGCTGCTGCCGGCCCGCGGCTGGCAACCATGCCCGATGGAACCCTTGTGTGTTCCTTCAACCTGCATCAGGCGGGTGGCTCCAATGACTTTTATCCCGTAGTTTCCTATTCCAAGGACGGCGAGAACTGGAGCGAGTGCAAGCCGGTCTGGCCCGAACTGGTGAATCAGGAATCCATCTTTGCCTCCGTGCGCACCACGGCGGACGGCCGGGTGTCCATTGCCGGACAGTGGTTCCCCATCCACGAGTTTGGAGAGTCCTTCTGGTCCGGCGAGGTGGGCGGCATGTGGGAGAACTGCATGGCCGCCGCCATCTCCGAGGACGGCATCAATTTCCCGCCCCCTCAGCGGGTGGAGCTGCCCTTCTATGGCTCTGCCGAGCAGCCGGGCGGCATGCTGGTGGATAAGGACGGAACCATGACCATGATTTACGCGCCCTATCCCACCATCGAGCAGAAGCAGCCCACCGACACCTGCCAGCTGGTCATGGTGCGCAGCACCGACGGCGGCAAGACCTGGACGCCCACTGCCTTTGCCAAGCAGCCTGCGCCCTGCCAGTACGGCGAGAGCTGGATTGTTCGCCTGTCTGACGGTCGACTGATGGTATCCACCTGGCAGAATAAGGACGAGCAGGCTCCGGATCAGTATCTGCTGTCTTCCGATGACGGAAAGACCTTCTCCGGCCCGTTCCCCATGCCCTTCCGCGGCCAGACCACCGCGCTGGAGGCGTGGAAGGACGGCACGGTGCTGGTGGTCTACAACCAGCGCAAGGAGGAGCCTACCGGCGTGTGGCTGGCCCTTGCAAAGCCGGACGAGAATGGCTTCAACATGATGGAAAATCAGCCTGTATGGCAGACCCTTGCCACCACCCAGAGTGGCACCAGCGGCGAGTTTGATGAATTTATCGACTTCGCGTTTGGCGAGCCGCACGTCATGGTGCTGGCCGACGAGACCATTCTGGTCACTCTGTGGTATCGCCACAACGGCAAGAAGGGCATCCGTTATGTGAAGCTGCGTCGGGAGTGAGTCTAATGGCGGAAATGAAGTGTCACCCTGTACGCATCACCGTAATGAAAAAACTGTTCCACGAGGATCTGGTGCGCGAGCACACGGCACAGCCGGAGAAGTGGAACCCCTGCGGACACTTTGAGGTGGGGGATACCTTTGTGGTCGACGGCAACAGACCCTGGGATATGCCCGAAGGGTTCTGTGGCTGGGCCTGGGCTGATATGCAGAAAATTGTCCACGGCATGGCTCGGGGCGGAAACCGGGAATTTGTCACCTGCTGCACCGATGGCTACCGCCCGGTGGTTTTCCTGCTGGAGCAGCTTTAAGTGAATGAGAAGAAAACCACCCTCCTGCGGGAGGGTGGTTTTTTCTGTTGCGCAAGAGGAAAATCTTGCCGGCAGCTCGGCGAAAATCCATTGCAAAAAGCCGGGCGAACTGTTATAATATACTATCTCGTATTATAAGCGAAAATCCGCGCCCGGCCGCTTTGCCGGTCGGACAGGGAGAGGTGTCTTACTTTGTATCTGAAAGCACTGGAGATCGAAGGCTTCAAATCCTTCCCGGACCGCACGGTCCTCACCTTTGGCGAAGACATTACCGCCATCGTGGGTCCCAACGGTTCCGGTAAGTCGAATATTTCCGATGCTATCCGCTGGGTCATGGGCGAACAGTCCACCCGCGCTCTGCGCGGCGGCAAGATGGAGGATGTCATTTTCGGCGGTACGGCCAAGCGCAAGCAGACCAACTATGCTGAAGTGTCCCTGGTGCTGGACAACACCAGCCACATCTTCGACATGGAAGAGAGCGAAGTGATGGTCACCCGCCGGTACTACCGTTCCGGCGAGAGTATGTACTACATCAACCGCCGCTCCGTCCGTCTGAAGGACGTCAACGAGCTGTTCATGGACACAGGCCTGGGTCGGGAGGGTTACTCCATCATCGGTCAGGGAAAGATCGACGAGATCCTGTCCGTCAAGTCCGCCGACCGCCGCGAGATTTTTGAGGAGGCCGCCGGCATCTCCCGCTACCGCCACCGCAAGGAAGAGGCCGAACGCAAGCTGGCCCACACCGACGAAAACCTTGTGCGCATCAACGATAAGATCGAAGAACTGGAGCAGCAGGTGGAACCTCTGCGCGAGCAGAGCGCCAAGGCCAAGAAGTGCCTGATCCTGCGGGACGAGCTGCGGGGTCTGGAGATCTCCGTGTGGCTGGACAAGCTGGAGCGTATCCGTACCAACACCATCAAGTTCAACGCCGACTATGAGGATGCCGTGCGCCGCCGCGAAGCGCTGGAGCGGGAGCGCGATGCCCTCTACGCCGCTACCGAGCACTGCTCCGAGCAGATCCGGGAAAAGGATCTGGAGATGGAGCAGATCCGTCAGGTCATCAGTCAGCGTCAGGCCGGTCAGGCCGAGCTGGAAAGCGCCATCGCCGTACTCAACAGCAACATCGAGAACAACAAGGACAACGCCCGCCGCCTGCAGGCGGAGTTGGAGCAGCAGGAGGGCCGCGAGGGCGGTCTGGTCAGCCAGATCAACCAGCATCAGACCCGACTTGCAGAAATTGACGAGGGTATTGCTCGGCTGGATGCGCAGCTGGATCAACTGCGCCGTCAGGCGGAGGAAGCCGCTAAGTCCGTGGGTACTTTGGACATGGAGTTGGAGCAGCTGCGTCAGCGTCAGGCCGTCGGCTCTGCCGACGCTACCGAGGCCAAGGCCCTGCTGTCCGCCCTTGCCGCCGCCGCTCAGGAGGTGTTGGACCGTGAAGGTGCCGTGGGCCGGGAACGCGCCGAACTGGACACCCGCATGGAAGAGGCCAAAGCCAGCCAAAAGGCCGCCCGCGCAGACCGCGCCAAGGCGGAGGAAGAGCGGGATGCCGTGCGCAATATCATCAATGGCTACGCCCTGCGTGTGGACACCCGCAGGCAGAAGGCCGAGCAGGCCCGCAGCGCCCATGTAAAGCTGCAGATGGAGGAAAATGAGCTGACCTCCCGCTTCAAGATGCTCACCGAGATGGAAAAGCATCAGGAGGGTCTGTCCCGTGCCGCCAAGATCGTAGTGGAGGAGGCCCAGCGGGGGACTCTGAAAAATATCTGCGGCCCTGTAGCCAAGCTTTTGAAGGTATCGGACAAGTACACTGTGGCCATCGAGACCGCTTTGGGCGGTCATATGCAGGACATCGTGGTGGAGCGGGACGAGGACGGCAAGGCCGCCATCAACTACCTCAAGCGACGGGACGGTGGACGCGCCACCTTTATGCCCCTGAATACCGTGCGCCCCGGCAGTCTGAAGGAAGAGGCGCAGATCAAAAAAGAGGCCGGCTTTGTGGGAATCGCCGACCAGATCATCACCTTTGACAAGAAGTACGCTCCCATATTTTCCAACCTGCTTGGCCGCGTAGTGGTCATGGAGGAACTGGACAGCGCCATGGCCTGCGCCCGCAGGTTCGGACACAGCTTCCGCATCGTGACGCTGGACGGGCAGGTGCTGAATGCGGGCGGCTCCATGACCGGCGGCTCTGCCAGCCGCAGCGCCGGCATCCTCAGCCGCGCCAACGAATTGGAGCGGCTGAAAGGTCAAATTGCCGCCATGGGTGAAAAGGTGGCCGAGGCCCAGCGCGCTATGGAGGAGGCCCAGCGGGAGAGTGCCGCTGCCGCCTACGAGATGGAGACCGCTCAGGGCCAGCTGCGCCAGTGGGAGGACGACCTGCTGAAGGCACAGGCCCTGTGCGACCACTGCAGCAGTGTGGTCGCCGATCTGGAGCGCCAGCAGGAAAATCAGCAGACCGAGTTGGAGCAGCTTCGCCAGCGTGCCGCCGGTATCGAGGCGGACACCAAGGCTGCCCGGGACCGCATCGCCCAGCTGGAGGGAGAAGCCGCTGCGCTGGAGAGCGAGGCGCAGGGCAAGCTGCAGGGTCAGACCGAGGGCAGACAAAAGGCCGCCGATCTGGCCGCACAGCAGGCCGATCTGGCCGCACAGCGCGCCGCACTGCAGGCCGAGCGGGAGGCCAACAACGCTGCGCTGGAGCAGTTGGAGTCCCTGCGCCGCGACATGGCCGGTGACCGGGACAACAGCCGCGCCCTGATGGCCGATTACGAGCAGAAGAACCGGGATTGCGCCGCCCTGATCGCCCAGAAGCAGACTCAGCTGGACGACCTGCGTAAGAACGATCAGGCCCAGGAGGAAGCCATCCGCACCCTCAACACCCAGAAGCTGACCCTGGAGGGGGAGCGCAACCGCACCGATAAGGAGAGCCGTGAGAAAAACGCGGACCTGATGAATATGCAGCAGGAAGTCACCGTGCTGGAGCAGAAGCGTACCGCCGCTGTTATGGAAGAAAAGTCGCTGCTGGACAAGCTCTGGGACACTTACGAGTTGTCCCACGAGGCGGCCAAAAATCAGCGGGTGGAGCTGGAATCCGTACCCAAGGCCGAGCGCCGCATCGGCGAGCTGAAGCGCGGCATTGCCGCGCTGGGCCACGTGAATCTGGGCGCTATCGAGGAATTCGAGCGCGTGAACGAGAGGTATACATACCTGACCGAGCAGCGTGATGACGTCAACAAGGCCAAGGCGGAGCTGGAAAGCGTGATTGCCAACATCACCGGCGAGATGAAGACCATCTTCGCCCGGGAGTTCAAGGTTATCAACGACTCCTTCGCACAGACATTCCTGGAGTTGTTCGGCGGCGGCAAGGCTACGCTGGAGCTGGAGGACCCCGACGATATCCTCAACTGCGGCATCGAGATCAAGGTGCAGCCTCCGGGCAAGGCGCTGAAGATCATCAGCCTGCTGTCCGGCGGCGAGAAGGCCTTCGTGGCTATCGCCCTGTACTTCGCCATTTTGAAGGTCCGGCCCACGCCCTTCGTCGTTATGGACGAGATAGAGGCTGCTCTGGACGACAGCAACGTGGTCCGCTTTGCCGACTACATGCGCACCATGTCCGAAAAGACCCAGTTTATCGTCATCACCCACCGCCGCGGCACCATGGAAGAGGCCGACGTGCTGTACGGTGTGACCATGCAGGAACAAGGTGTTTCCAGAATGCTCACGATCAACCTCAATGACGTGGAGAAAGAGTTGAAGCTGCGCTGAGGAGGATGACCCATGCAAAAACTCAACTGTCTGCGCTGTAATATTCCCATGGAGTTTGTCAAGCGGGAGAATGTGCAGCTCGGCAAGACAGGCTTTTTCAGCGGCGACTGGAGCAACCTGTGGGCCGGCGCGCTGGACGTGGCCATCTTTACCTGTCCCCGGTGCGGCAAGCTGGAGTTTTTCCGGGGCGAGCTGTATGAGCAAGAGGATGCAGACGAATTTGTATCCGACCGCATCGCTCAGACTACCTGCCCGACCTGCGGCACCCGGCACGATCTGGACGATCCCCAGTGTCCCCGCTGCAAAACCAGGAACCCCCGACTGTGAGAAAGGAACGACCCCATGGGCTTTTTTGATAAGCTGAAAAAAATCAATATCTTTGCGGCTTTCGGCTCAGAGCTGGACGATGATTTCTACGACGAGCTGGAAGAGGCGCTGATCCTTGCCGATGCGGGCATGGATACTGCCATCGACATGGTGGAGCAGCTGCGTCAGCGGGTGAAGCAGGAGCATATCAAGACCGTGGAGGATGCCCGGGCTGCCATGTGTGCCATCCTGACCGACCTTTTGTCGGTGGGGGAGGGCAAGCTGAACGTGGAAAATCCCCCCGCCGTGGTGCTATTCATCGGCGTAAACGGCGTGGGCAAGACCACCACCATCGGCAAGATCGGCCACCAGCTGAAGGGAGAGGGCAAGAAGGTGCTGCTGTGCGCGGCGGATACCTTCCGTGCCGCTGCCGCAGACCAGCTGACCATCTGGGCCGAGCGATCCAATCTGGACATTATCAAACAGCACGAGGGGGCTGACCCCGCTGCTGTTGTGTTCGATGCCACCTCCGCCGCCCGCGCCCGCAAGGCAGACGTGGTGCTGGTGGACACCGCCGGTCGCCTGCACAACAAACAGAATTTGATGAACGAACTGAATAAGATCAGCCGCGTTCTCGACCGGGAACTGCCTGGCAGCAGCCGGGAGACCCTGCTGGTGCTGGATGCCACCACCGGACAGAACGGCCTTGTGCAGGCCAAGCAGTTCAAAGAGGCCGCCGGCATCACCGGTATCGTGCTGACCAAACTGGACGGAACTGCAAAGGGCGGCATTGCCCTTGCCATTGCCAAGGAACTGGGCGTGCCGGTGAAGTACGCCGGTGTGGGCGAGGGGATCGACGATTTGAAGCCCTTTGACCCGGTTGAATTTGCGCAGGCGCTCATCTGAGATAAGAGATATGAGATATGAGATAGGGAGGAAATCCTATGACTCGAATTGACGGAAGAAATGTTGACCAGCTGCGGCCGGTTGAGATCATCCCCAACATCAACAAATTTGCGGAGGGTTCCTGCCTGATCCGCTGCGGAAACACCCATGTTCTGTGTACCGCCAGTGTGGAGGACAAGCCGCCCCGCCACGTCCCCGAGGGGGAGGGCTGGGTCACCGCCGAGTACTCTATGCTGCCCCGGGCCAACCGGGAGCGGTCTAAGCGTGATATCGCCAAGCTGAAGCTCAACGGCCGCAGCGCCGAAATCCAGCGGCTCATCGGCCGCGCCCTGCGCAGCGTGGTGGACATGAAGAAGCTGGGGCCATGGAACATTACCATTGACTGTGACGTGCTGCAGGGTGACGGCGGTACCCGCACCGCCTCTGTTACCGGCGGCTTTGTGGCCATGATGCTGGCCTTCAAAAAGATGATGGAAAACGGTCAGCTGGCCGACTATCCCGTCAGCGGCTATGTGGCCGCCGTATCCGCCGGTATCGTGGACGATGTGGCCTTACTGGACCTGTGCTATGAGGAGGACTCCGCCGCCATGGTGGACCTGAACTGTGTTATGGACGACCAGGGTCGGCTCATCGAACTGCAGGGTACCGGCGAGGAACGCCCCTTTACCCTGGAGGAACAGCAGCAGCTGGTCCGCCTGTGTCACAAGGGCGTTGTGGAGCTGCAAAAAATCCAGAAAGATATTCTGGGCGTAAATCTGTAAAGGAAGTGAGCCTTACATGGAACTGGTCCTTGCCAGCAAGAATCCAAAGAAGTTGATCGAGTTAAATGCCATCCTGTCCCAGCTTGGCATCCGGGTCTGTTCCGAGGCGGACGTGGGTGTGGACGTAGACGTGGAGGAGACGGGGACCACCTTTGAGGAAAACTCCTTGCTCAAGGCCGATGCAGTCATGAAGGCGAGCGGCATGCCCGCCATCGCAGACGATTCCGGCCTGTGCGTGGATGCCCTGCAGGGGGCGCCCGGTGTCTATTCCGCCCGCTACGGCGGCGAGGGTCTGGACGACCCCGGCCGTACCCGCCTGCTGCTGGAGAATATGCGCGGTGCGGATACCCGTGCGGCCAAATTCGTCTCTGTCATCACCTGCTGTTTCCCCAATGGTGATGTGATCTCCGCCCGGGGTGAGTGCCACGGCACCATCGCCTTTGCACCTATAGGGGACGGCGGCTTCGGCTACGACCCCGTATTCTTCATCCCCGAATTGAAAAAGACCTTTGCCCAGCTTTCTCCCGAGGAAAAGAACGCCATCTCCCACCGGGGCCGCGCCCTGCAGGCGTTCAGGGAGAAGCTGGAGGAATACCTGAACAAGTGAGGAAGAAACTATGGCAGAATTAACCAGTAAGCAGCGCGCCCAGCTGCGGGGTCTTGCAAACAGCATCGACACCATTTTGATCGTGGGCAAGGACGGCATTGGCGACAACCTGCTCAAGCAGGCCAACGATGCGCTGGAGGCCCGGGAACTCATTAAGGGCCGGGTACTGGAAAACGCTCTCATGTCCGCCCGTGAAGTGGCTGACCAGCTTGCCCCCCTGACCCGCAGCGAGGTGGTGCAGGTCATTGGTACCAAGTTTGTGCTGTACCGTCCCAGCCACCGTAAGGATAAGAAGGATAAGATCGTACTGGTGGCTGACACCAAAAAGAAGAAAACCGTTTGACCGCCGGGCAAACGCCCGTGTATCGTGTGAGGTGACACGCAGGTGAAAATCGGTATCTATGGCGGGACCTTCAACCCGCCCCATCTGGGCCACATGGCCGCGGCAAAGACTGCGGTATCCGTGCTGGGACTGGATAAGCTGCTGCTGATCCCGGCGGCGAATCCGCCCCACAAACAGGTTCCGGAGGGGTCTGCCACCGCTGAGCAGCGCTTTGAAATGGCGAAGCTGATGGCGGACAATCTCGATCTGCCCGGCGTTGCCGAGGTGTGCGACATCGAACTGCGCCGGGAGGGGAAGAGTTACACTGCCGACACACTGGTGGCACTGACCGCCCTGTACCCTGGAGCAGAACTGTGGCTGTTGATGGGGACGGATATGTTCCTGACCCTCCAGTATTGGCGCGAACCGGAGAAAATCTGTCAGCTGGCGGGTATCTGCGCCTTTGGCCGCACGGAACAGGACGGGGAGGAGCTGTTTGCGCCTCAGCGCCAGTTCCTGCAGGAGACCTACAACGCCCGGGTGACCACCATCACCCTGCCGGGACTGGTGGACATCTCGTCCACCGACCTGCGTGATATGCTGGCCCGGGGCAAGGGCCGGGAGTATCTGGCCCCTGCCGTTTACGGATATATCCTGCGCAGCGGTCTGTACGGTACCAATGCCGATTTGAAGCATCTTGACTTCCCGGAACTGCGGGCCTGCTCCTATTCCATGGTACGGGCCAAGCGCATCCCCCACATTATGGGAACGGAGGAGGAGGCTGTCCGCCTTGCGGCCCACTGGGGCGCGGACGAAACTGCCGCCCGCCGCGCCGCCATTCTGCACGACTGCACCAAGTACCTGGATCTGGCGGAACAGACGGCTATCTGCCGTCAGTACGGGGTAGAGCTGGACGAACTGGAGCAGAAGGCGGTCAAGCTGCTGCATTCCAAGACGGGTGCCTGTATGGCAAAGTACGTTTTTGGAGAAGATGAGCAGGTGTACCGCGCTATCTACTACCACACCACCGGCCGGGCGGATATGACCCTGCTAGAAAAAATCATCTACATTGCCGACTACATGGAACCCACCCGTGACTTTGACGGTGTGGCTCAGCTGCGCCGCCTGGCCTACGAGGATCTGGATGCAGCTTTGATGCTGGGCATGGAAATGACCATCGAAGAGATGAAGGAGCGGGGCGTTCCCGTCCATCAAAATACACAGGCGGCCCATGACTGGCTGCTTGCACACCGCGGATAAGGAGGGCAACATGGACAACGAGAAGATACGTGCGTTTGTGGATAGCCGCAAAGGGCGGATCCTGCTGCGGGTGCTGTTTGGCATCGCTGTGACCATGGTGGCTCTTTCCGTGGTGTATTCCTTCCTGGTGCGTGCGCCCGAAGTGCCTCACGGCCAGCAGGTGGGGGCAAACGCCGAACTGCACAGTGACCGGCGCAGCGGCATGTACACCTTCCTTCTGGTGGGCCGGGATACAGCCGGCGGCGGCAATACGGACACCATGGTGCTGGTCAGCTTCAACTCCCGAAGCAAGCAGGTTTCCGCCATGAGCCTGCCTCGGGACACCATGGTCAACGTCAGCTGGCGCAACAAAAAGCTCAACACCGTCTACAACTCCTGCAAGGGCAAGGAGAAAGAGACTCAGGTGGAAAAAGGCATGGCCGCCCTGAAGGAACACGTGGGCAAGCTGACCGGCATCGTCCCCGACTTTTATGCCATGGTGGAGTGGGAGGTGATCGGGCAGCTGGTGGATGCCGTGGGCGGTGTGGAATTTGACGTACCCTACGACATGCATTACGATGACCCGGCCCAGGATCTGCACATCCATCAGGATAAGGGGCAGCGCCGCCTGACCGGCGAGGATGCCATGGAGGTCATCCGCTGGCGGAAGAACAACGGAAAGTACGGACATTTCCAAATCGGTGATGCCGGCCGCATGAAGATACAGCAGGACTTTTTGACCGCCGTGATGCGCGAGTGTCTGCAGGCAAAGCACCTGATGAACTTCGGTGCATTTGCAGAAATCTTTACCGAAAACGTGGAAACCGATCTGTCCGTGGGCAATTTGGTCTGGCTTGCTCAGAAGGCCATGGGTATCGACATGGGGGAGGATGTGTCTTTCTGCACCATGCCCTATACCAACTATTCCCGCGGAACAGCTTACGTTCTGCCCGTAGTGGACGAAATGCTGGCTATCATCAATAACGGCATGAACCCCTATGAGGACGATATTACCCCGGAGGATCTGGAGGTCATCCAGCGCGGGAACAAGGGTCTGTATTTGACCAGCGGTGTGTTTGCCGACGAATCCCTTGGAAAGGGCGGCGGAAATCCGCCCAAGGAGGAACCGAAGCCCGAGCCTAAACCTGAGCCGGAGCCGGTTCCTGAACCTGAACCTGAGCCTGAACCAGAACCTGAGCCAGAACCTGAGCCGACTCCGCAGCCTGAGCCTGCTCCCGAACCCGAGCCGGAGCCAGTCCCCGAGCCTGCTCCGGAGGAAACCACACCCATTGAACAAGGAGAGAATGACCAATGATGACTTCTTTTGAAAGTGCAATTACGCTGGCCAAAGCGCTGGACAGCAAAAAGGGTATTGATATCAAGGTACTGCGTACCGGCGATCTGACTACCCTGGCTGATTACTTCGTGATCTGCTCCGGTACTTCCAATACCCAGATCAAGGCTCTGTCTGATGCCTGTGAGAAGGCGATGGACGAGGCCGGGGAACCCGCCCATCACGTGGAGGGACACCGGGACGGCACTTGGGTGCTGCTGGACTTCTCCACGGTGATCGTCCACATCTTCACCGACGAGGCCCGTAAGTTCTACGATCTGGAGCGGCTGTGGGCCGACGCTGAGCAGGTGGACGTGTCTGCGGAACTGCTGCCCTGAGAGAAATAAACTTGTGAAAAAGCGCGCCCTTAAAAAGGGTGCGCTTTTACTTTTCTATACAGTTGTACCTGTGCATACTATAGTAAAAAGGAGGCACTGGGTATGGCGGAAACGTTTGATTTGGATGGTGGCGGGCAGTTGAGCATCGAGCAGGACGGCGGCTTTGTGCGCTGTGAGGCCACCCGACCCAATGACGGACAGGGTATCTACAAGGCGTGGCTGACCGGGGCGGGAGGGACACTGCTGCTTGGCACCCTTGCCCCGGAGCGGGGAGAACTGCGTCTGTGCCGGCGGGTGAGCCGGGACAGCCTTGTCCGGGCAGGCTGCTGGCCTGTCGATGGCGGGCGATGCGTGCTGGCATTTCCCTTTTCGCGCGGCGGCTGGGTCCGGGAAAGCGCGGAGCGCCGCATGAGCGATCCCGTTTTGCGTCGGTCTGCCCGGGGGCTGTCAGCACTGGTTCTGGGAGACAGGGACGGTTTTCGGCTGGCGCTGCCCTTTGACAGTAACCGGCCTTTTGGTCTTGCACCTGCCTTTTGCTTTGCAAAGGTGGAGCAGGTGGAGGGGCGGCTGTGTGCCGTGTTCTCCTTTGACGGACAGGGACGGCCAAGAATGGAAGATTAAAGGTTGTGCGGGGCATCGGGTTGTGGTAAGATAGGTCGAAGAATGAAATTGGAGGCGGAATTATGGCCGACTATCTCCATCTGAATATGTCTCGGGACGAGCTGCTTGCCGCGTCCTCCCTCGGCCTTGCCCATCTGGGCGATGCGGTGTTTGAGGTGCTGGTGCGCGGCTGGCTTGCCGTCCATGGCAAGGCAAAACCCAAGGACCTGCACAAGGCCGCTGTCAGCTACGTCAGCGCCCCGGCTCAGGCGGCTATGGCGGAGCGTATCCTGCCTGTGCTGTGCGAGGAAGAAGCCGATGTGTTCCGCCGGGGCCGCAACGCCGCACCCCACAGTATCCCCAAGGCGGCCAGCCGTGGGCAGTACCAGACCGCCACGGCGCTGGAGTCCCTGCTTGGCTGGCTTTGGCTGCAGGGTCGGCATGAGCGCATCAACGAGCTGTTCGGCCTGATGATGGAGGGGGAAGACCATGCCTCTTGACGCAATTTGCCTGACTGCCGTGGCGGAAGAGATCCGCGGTGCTGTGTGCGGCGGACGGGTGGACAAGATCCACCAGCCGGGTCGGGACGAAATCGTGGTGGCTGTGCGCGGGACACAGGGCGGCTGCAAGCTGCTGCTGTCCGCCAACCCATCCCACCCCCGGGCCCAGCTGACCGCTATTTCCCGGGAAAACCCGGACAAGCCGCCCATGTTCTGTATGCTGCTGCGCAAGCACCTGACCGGCGCACGCATCCTGCGCTTGGAGCAGCCGCCAATGGAGCGCGTGCTGATATTTGTGCTGGAATGTACCGACGAACTGGGCGACCGTGTGGAGCGAAAGCTGGTGCTGGAGGCCATGGGCCGCCGCGCCAATTTGATCTTGCTGGACGGCGAGAGCCGCATCATGGACAGCCTGCGGCGGGTGGACGGTGACCTTTCTCAGGCGCGGCAGATCCTGCCCGGTATGTTCTACCGCCTGCCGCCGGTGCAGGACAAGCTGGACATCTTTGCACTGTCCAAAGAGGAACTGGAACAGGCCGTTGCCGACGCCCCAGCGAAAGCGAAGGTGGAACGGTGGCTGCTGGATACCTTTGGCGGTCTGTCGCCCCTTGTATGTCGGGAACTGGCCTTCCTTGCCGGTGGTGATGTGGACGTGCGGCTGCATGAAATTGCCCCGGAAGCGGTGTCGAACGCGGTCGAAATACTGCGAAAAACTGTAAATCAAAAAAGCTTTACACCGATTGTCCTATACAAGGATAACAGACCTTGGGACTTTACCTTTATGCCCGTGGGACAGTACGGCGAATTGGTAGCACTGCGGCAGGAAGAGAGCTTCTGCACGCTGCTGGATGTGTTCTACGCCACCCGGGAAACCCAGGAGCGTGTGCGCCAGCAGGGGCAGGATATGATCCGAACAGTGACCAATGCCCGGGACAGAACGGCGCGCAAGCTTGCCTTGCAGCAGCAGGAACTGGAGGCGGCTGCTGACCGGGAGCAGATGCGGCAGAAGGGCGACATCATTACCTCCAACCTGCATGCCATGAGTCGTGGCATGGCTCGGTTAACGGCGATGAATTTCTATGACCCGGAGGGCGGGATGATCGACATTCCCCTGGACCCGCTGCTGACCCCACAGCAGAATGCGGCCAAGTACTACAAGGACTACAACAAGGCCAAGACCGCTGAACAGGTGCTGACCGTGCAGATCGAAAAGGGCCGGCGGGAATTGGATTATCTCAACAGCGTGCTGGAAAGCGTGACCCTTGCACAGGGTGAGCGGGATCTGATGGAAATTCGGCAGGAACTGGTGGACACCGGCTATCTGCGCCGCGCCTCCAAGGCCAAAGGGCGGGAGAAGCGGGTAACGGGCAAACCGATGGAGTTTCGTTCCTCCACCGGCATGCGCATCTCCGTGGGCAAGAACAACACCCAAAACGACCTGCTGACCACAAAAATGGCATCTAAAGGGGATATTTGGCTGCATACCCAGAAAATTCACGGCTCTCATGTTATCCTGTGGACCGAGGGGCGGGACCCGGATCTGCAGAGCCTGAACGAGGCGGCCTGCCTGGCGGCGTGGTTTTCTCAGGGACGGGAGGGAGATAAAGTCCCCGTGGACTATACCCCGGTGAAATTTGTCAAAAAGCCTGCCGGTGCCAGACCGGGCATGGTGGTCTATACCACATATGAAACTGCCGTGGTCACCCCGGACGAGTACCTTGTAAAGAAATTGCAGATAAATGCGTAAAAAAGAGGTCAAGCCATATTGGCTTGACCTCTTTTTTGTACTTAATCGGGATAGACGATCCGGGTTTCCACAGTGTTGGTACCCTTGGGGAATTCGTAGCAGATGGATTTGATGAAGGTCTTGGGATGGAGCAGGTTGGTGCTGGGGTTGCAGGGGAAGGAGACGTAAGTGCCGGATCCCTCGATGCAGCCGGTGCCGGGTTGTTGGGCGTCCAGGGCGGCGTCGCGATCCGATGAGGTTGTGGGGATGGCGAAGGAACAATCATAAGCCTTACAAGGCTCGTTGCAGGTAACAGTGTGGCGGCGGATGTGGCCGTCGGCGGTGGGGATGAGGGTGGTTTCCACTTCGATACCCCGGAAGGGCGACCAGCGGGACCAAATGCTGCCGTCCGGCTCCACGCGGAAGTCGAGGCACTGCTCACGCACATAGATATGCTTATCGATGTCGAAGGCCAGCATGCTGTCGGTACCCGCCTCTCGGATCGAGGATACGGTACGGGGCACACTGAAGGCATACTTGGAACTGTAGGCGAACTTGGAATACTTCCATGCGATATGGGAGGGATTCCAGGTCAGCCACTGACCGGCGGTCAGGGCGATGGGATAGCCGTTGAACCGCTGGATGGTCATGAGTGCCTGGGGGATGGGGTGGAGGCTGTCCAGCTTCGGCAGGGGCAGGGCTTCGGCAGACCAAAATTCATGCTCGTCGGGCAGGGTCAAAATCAAAAAGCTTTTCAGTGCCCAGTAGGGAGAGCCGTAGGCGTTATAGGTTTCGGCCATGTTCTGATTGGGGTAACCGTAACCCACGGACAGGATGCCGCCGTTGTCGAAGATGGGCAGGGACAGCCACCATTCCAGATTGCGGGCGATGAGGCCCTTCATCACGCCCAGGGGGAAGGGGTGGATATCGGCAAAGACGCAGGCACTCCAAAAACAGCACTGGGCAAAGCGATAGGTCAGGGAACGGCCAAAGCACAGGGCACCGCCGTCCTCGGCAAACCAGTAGATGAAGTCCTGAGCAAACCGGCAGGCACGATCCTTGTACTTCTTGCTGTTGATGGGGTCATCTTTCTCCATAATTTTGGCATAGATGAGGGTGTAGAACTGCATGGCAAAAGGGATGTAGTAGTCCATGCGATTGCCGTGACCGTCGCTGTACCAGCCGTCACCCTTATAGTACTCGTCAAAGCAGTCGATGCCGTGCTGCACGACCTCTTTGTTGTAGGGCAGACCCACACGCTTGAAGCCAAGGTTGACCAGCACAGCGAAGAATTTCCAGTTGTTTTCGCAGGCGGCAGCGACGTTGACCTGGTTGAGCCAGTTGTAGAAATTCTGCTTCTGTTCGTCGGTCAGGGGATTCCAAACCACTTCGGGAGCAAGCGCAAGCGCAAGACCGAAGGGGGCGGCCTCCGCAAGGGACTGCTGGGTGTCGGGCATTTCACCCCAGTACTCCGGATGGTTGGGGTCGGTGCCGTTGATGATGCCCTCCAAATGCGAGGTATCCAGCTTACTGGTGTTGCCACCGCCCCACAATGGGGCAAGACCCCACAGCACACGGGCGTATGCCTCCAGCTTGGCAGTTGAATCGGGGTAAGAACTGCCCGACCAACCACACTTGATGCCGGCGCGACCGGGCGTATAATAATTGGTCAGAGGGTCGATAATTTGATTCAGGCAGCCGATAAAATCCTGCTTGGAATGGAGCATGGAAATGCCTCCTCAGCTTGTAGTGATTTAACTATAGATTTTGGTTGTGGGAAAGTCAATTGCTTCCCGGAGGACCCGCAATAATTACAATAAAGACCGCAACCTTGACAAAGAAAAACGCACGGCCCGGAAGCGGGTCGTGCGTTTGCAAATCACCCATGGAACATGGGGGTGGAGAAGTAGCGGTCACCGGAGTCGGGCAGCAGCACCGCGATGGTCTTGCCGGCGTACTCAGGGAGCTGTGCCAGCTGGGTAGCGGCGTACAGCGCCGCACCGGAGGAGATGCCGCACAGCACACCCTCCCGGCGAGCAAGATCCCGGCCGGTTTCGTAGGCCTGTTCCTCGGTGACGGTGATGACCTTGTCGTAGAGCTGGGTGTCCAGTATCTCGGGGATGAAGTTGGCGCCCATTCCCTGCAGGCCGTGAGGGCCGGCTTCGCCGCCGGACAGCAGGGGGGAGCCGGCAGGCTCTACCGCCACGATCTCCACGTTGGGGTTCTGTTCCTTCAAATAGCGCCCCGTACCGGTCAGAGTGCCGCCGGTACCAACGCCGGCCACGAACACGTCCACCTTTCCGTCGGTGTCCTGCCAGATCTCCGGGCCGGTGGTGGTGTAGTGGGCGTGGGTATTGGCGGGGTTGGTGAACTGGCCGGGGATAAAGCTGCCGGGATTGGCAGCGGCCAGCTCGTTGGCTTTATCGATGGAACCCTGCATCCCCAGCTCGCCGGGGGTCAGTACCAGCTCGGCACCGTAGGCCTGCAGCATGGTGCGCCGTTCGGCACTCATGGTGTCGGGCATGGTCAGGATGACCCGGTAGCCGCGGGCGGCGGCTACACAAGCAAGGCCGATTCCGGTGTTGCCCGAGGTGGGTTCGATGATAATGCTGCCGGGGGAGAGAAGACCCCGCTGCTCGGCATCGTTCAGCATGGCGACACCCACGCGGTCCTTGGCACTGCCGCCGGGGTTGAGAAACTCCAGCTTGGCCAGAAGGGCAGCCTTCACATCATGAGCCGCGCCGTAGCGGGCCAGTTCCAACAGGGGAGTGCCGCCGATGAGCTGCTCCACACTGCGATAAATTCGTTCCATAATAAAGCCTCCTTTGCCGTCGTGCCTTTATCATAGCACAGCGGGAGAAAAAATCAATTGCAAAAGTTGGAAACCGGCGGTAAAATGTAGCAAACAAGGAAAGAGGGTGAGGGAATGAAAACAGGCTTGGTACTGGAGGGCGGTGCGTTGCGCACCATCTACTCCAGCGGCGTGTGCGACGGGCTGCTGGCCGGCGGGGTTATGACCGACTATGTGGTGGGTGTGTCCGCGGGCATCGCCTACGGGGTCAGCTACATTTCCGGGCAATCCGGCCGCAATCTGGAGATCGTGACCCGCTTTGCCAGAGATCGGCGGTACATGGGCCTTGGCAACCTGCTTGACCCCAAAAACCGCAGCTATTTCGGCCTTGACTTCACCTACCGGCAAATTCCGGAAACTCTCATTCCCTTTGACTATGAAGCCTTTGCTGCCTTTCCCGGACAGGTGGAGGCGGTGGTCACCGAGCTTGCAAGCGGCAAGGCACGCTACTGCACCGTACCCCGGGACAAAGAGGGAAGCAGTCTTGTGCTGCAGGCTACCTGCGCCCTGCCTTTGATGTTCCCGAGCTACTGTATCGAGGGCGTGGAGTGCGTGGACGGCGGCGTGGCCGACTCCATCCCGTATCAACGTGCCTTTGAGCAGGGCTGCGACCGTGTCATCGTGGTGCTGACCCGACCCCGGGACTATGTAAAAAAGGCGGATCGCAGCCTGCCGCTGGTGCTGCATAAGTACCGCAAGTGGCCGGAATTCTGCAGAACCATGGCGGACCGCGCCCGATGCTACAACGCCTGCAGAGAAGAATTGTTCGAGCTGGAACGGCAGGGCAGGGTGCTGGTCATCGCGCCGGAGGATACCCACGGCGTATCCCGCACGGAACGCAACGTGGAAAAGCTGCGTCTGCTGTGGGCGGACGGCTATCGACAGGCCGCTGACCGGATGGACGAGATCCGCATGTTTGTAAGTGGAAATTGAGTGAAAAAGAGATCCTCTGCCCACGGAGTGGACAGGGGATTTCTTCTGCGTAAAAAGGGCAAAAACTATTGCTTTTTTCGACCAAAAGCGGTAAACTGAATGGGTCAAAGAAACAGGCAGCTTAGGCTTGCGTGTGCTGCGCTCCTTTGGGGCGCTGAGTGCCGGCGGAACAGGGACTGTCCGCCGGACGAATAGCCGTTGGCTTGCAGTACGCAAACCGGTTCCCACTGCCGCATACCGGAGCATGACCTCCTCTGTGCGGCTCGCCCAACGATGTGGGCTGCCCATGCACAGAAGGAGGATTTTTTATGAGTGCACCTGCAAAAGAGACTCTGCTCCACCGCAGCTACTGGAAGACGGCGGCAGCCGATCTGTACAGCACCCGCAATCTGGTCTTTGCCGCCCTGATGGTGGCCATGGCCCGGGTGCTGGCCCTGATCCCCAGCATTCCCATCGCCCATACCCGACTTAGCTTCAGTTTTCCGGCCCGTGCCATGTGCGCCCTCGTGTGCGGCCCTGTGGCGGGTATGGCCTATGGCTTTGTGGAGGATATTCTGGGATTCATTCTGCAGCCTACCGGGGAATTTTTCTTCGGCTATACCATCTCCACCATGGCAGGCATGCTGGTCTACGCGCTGTGCTTCTACCGCCGGCGTGTGACGGTGGTGCGCATCGTGGCGGCCAACGTGTTGGTCAATATTTTCGTCAACGCCATGCTGGGTTCGCTGTGGACCATGATGATCCGCGGGGGCGGGTACTTTGGCTGGTTTGTTCCCAGTCTGACCAAAAATCTGGTGACCATCGTCCCCAAAAGTGTGGTGCTTTATTTCTTCTTCCAGGCGATGCTGCCCATTCTGGGGCGTATCGGTGTGCTGAAAGGAAAAAACGACCTGATTCGCCCCTGGTAAACCCTTCGGCGGCGTAAGAGAGGAACAGTATGCGCAAACTCGCTATCTTTACCGGCGGCTTTGCCGCGGCGGTGTTTGCGGCAATCCTTCTTTTTCCGAATATGGGGCGGCTCGCGGTTGGTGCGGTTTGCGGGGGATTTGCCGTGCTGCTTGCCCTGCTGCGCCGACTTCTGCCGGACAGGGTGCGTCGACGGGCTATGCTGTACTGCGCGGGCGTGGCCCTGGGCATGCTGTGGACAAGCGGCTATGACCGGCTGTTTGTGGAGCCGGTCCGGACACTGGACGATACCACCCTTGTGCTGAGCGGCGCGGTGACCGACTGGCCGGAGGATACCGATTACGGGATCAAAGTCAGGGTTCGCACTCAGCTGCCCGCGGGAAACAGTACCGATGCGCTGATTTATATGGATGCACAGTACGCCGACCTGCAGCCGGGCGACACGGTGACCACCGTGGCACACTGTTCCTTTTCCAATGTGAACGGACTGGGGCAGCAGGTGAGCTATAACACGGCCAAAGGCGTGTTTCTGGTGGCCACCGCCTACGGTGAGGCAGGGGTGAGCCGTCCGGAGCGGATGCCGCTGTCTGCAATTCCTGCTCTGGCTATGCGCGGGCTGCAGCAGGGGATCGCCGCGGCGTGTTCGGGCCGCACACAGAGCCTTGTATGGGCGGTTGTTACCGGAAACCGAGCGGGGCTGGAACCGCTGTTGACTGCCGGACTCAGGCGTGTTGGTATGAGCCATATGGTAGTGGTTTCCGGTATGCACCTTGCCTTTTTGGCGGGCCTGCTGAATCTGCTGTTGGGTCGAAACAGACGGCTGACCGCCCTTGTGAGCATCCCAATCATCGTATTTTTCGTCCTGATGATCGGCTGCACGCCCTCCGCTGTGCGTGCGGCAGTCATGCTGATCTTGCTTGAACTTGCACCCCTGCTGGGCAGGGAGGGGGATACGCCCACCTCATTGATGCTTGCACTGTTCCTGCTACTTGCCCATAACCCCTACGCCTGTGCGGATATCGGTCTGCAGTTGTCCTTTGGTGCAGTGGCGGGCATTGCTCTGTTTGCCCGGAAGCTGCAGGACCGCATGACCGCCGGACTCAAGCCCGGAAAGGGCATTATGAGACTTTGCCACAAGGTGGTGCGTTCCGTTGCTGCCGTGATTTCGGTCACCCTCGGGGTGCAGGTGTTCACCATCCCCCTGTCCGCATATTATTTTGATACGATCTCGCTGATTTCGCCTGTCGCCAATGTACTGTGCGCATGGGCAATATCCGCCCTGTTCGTGTTTGGCGCTGTGGGCGGTATTGCAGGTCTGCTTTTGCCCGGCGCTGCACCGCTGATCGGTATGGCGGCGGCGCCCTTTGGAGACTATATTTACCGGGTGGTCACCACTTTGGCGCAGATCCCCTTTGCAGCGATCCCTGCCGGACCGGAACTCTACCGGCTGTGGCTGGTGTTTGTTTATTTGCTGCTGGGGCTGGCGTTCGTGCTGCCCGGGAAGAAACGGGTTTTGCTGCCCTGCGCGATGAGTGTGCTGACACTTGTGACGGCGATTTCCTGCACAGTTTCCGCCATGAAGATACCGCCGCTGCAGGTGGATGTGCTGGACGTTGGTCAGGGGCAAAGCGTGCTGCTGCGCTCCGGGGAGGACTTTGTCCTTGTGGACTGCGGGGGTGACAGCTACCACGAAGCGGGTGACGCTGCCGCAGACCGACTGATGAGTTTTGGACAGAGTCAATTGGACCTGCTGGTTTTGACTCATTACCATGATGACCACGCCAACGGTGTCCCGGAGCTTTTGAGCAGAGTGCGTGTAAAGCGTATCGCCCTGCCGGATATTGAACCGAAATCCGACCTGTTTCGGGAGATTTTGCTCAAGGCCGGGCAGGAGAAAACCGAGGTTATATTCATCCGGGAGGACACTGTGCTGCAAGCGGGAAAGACTGTCATCAACCTTTACCCGCCCTTGGGTGATGACGATGCCAACGAATTGGGCCTGACCGTGCTGTGCAGTGCGCAGGAGCAGGATATCCTCATCACCGGAGATATGGACGGAGAAATTGAGCAGGAATTGCTGCAGTATGCGGACCTGCCCGATGTGGAAATGATGCTGGCCGGTCACCACGGCTCCAAGTATTCCAATTCCATGCAGCTATTGGAGGCGGTGCGGCCTGACATCGCTGTATTTTCCGTGGGAGCCTATAACACGTACGGACACCCAACGCCGGAGGCTATGGAACGGTTTAGGGCTGTGGGGGCGGAACTTTACAGAACGGATACCATGGGAACGGTCAGTTTGACGGTTGACCCGTGACAGAAAGGGGCGTGACGGCATGGCTGTCAAGCAGAAAGCAGACAACTCGGCATACAAACAGTTCAAGCAGGATCTGTCCGCCGGCACCCTCGGACGGCTCTATGTGCTGCACGGCGAAGAGGCCTATCTGCGCAGCTACTATCTGGAAAAGATGAAAGAGCAGCTGGTGGGGCAGGGGATGGCAGACTTCAACCTGCACGTGCTGTCCGGAAAGGAACTGACCCCGGAACTGCTGGAACAGACGGTGGATGCCCTGCCCATGATGAGTGAGCGCACCATGGTGCTGGTGGAGGACTACGACCTGTTCAAGGCCCCGGAGTCTGACCGGCAGGCAATGGCCGAGCTGTTTGGACAGCTTCCCGACTACTGCTGTGTAGTGTTCGTGTACGACACGCTGGTCTACAAGGCTGATGCCCGCACCAAGTTGGCGGCGGCATTGAAAGAGCATGGAAGCGTGGTGGAATTTGCCCGACAGGAGCAGGGGGACCTCGTTGACTGGGTCCGCCGCCGCTTCCGGGCCCTGAGCAAAGATATCGACACGGAGCAGGCCCAGTATCTCATCTTCCTGTGCGGTGACTTGATGAACGCCCTCATCGGTGAGATCGAAAAGATAGCGGCCTTTGCCAGGGGCGAGCGCGTTACACGGCAGGACATTGATGCGGTGGCTACCCCCCAGCTGGATGCGGTGGTCTTTGAAATGACCAACGCCATTGGCGTGGGCAACTTCGACAAGGCTGCCCAGGTGCTGGGTGAGTTGTTCCAAATGCAGGAGAAAGCCATTCCCATCCTTGCGGCCCTGGGCAAGCAGCTGCGGCAGCTGTACTCCGCCCGGCTGTGCATGGAACGGCACGGTACGGCGGGGGATCTGGCGGCTCAGTGGGGGATGAAGCCCTACCCTGCGGAAAAGCTGATGAACAACGCACGTCGGTTCTCTTTGGCTTGGTGCCGCAAGGCGGTCATTGCGTGTGCAAAAACCGATCTGGCCCTGAAGTCCAGCAGCGGCACCGAGCGGGAGCTGATGGCGGACCTGCTGCTGGAGCTGTCCACCCCGGCGGGCAGGGCCGACAACTGAGGGGGCGGATGTATGCTGCGCATTCGCGAAGCTGTGGTGGTGGAGGGCCGCTACGATAAGAACACCCTGTCTCAGGTGGTGGATACCCTCATCGTGGAGACGGGAGGATTCGGTATTTTCAAAAATGAGGAGCAGATGGACCTGCTGCGCCGTCTGGCGCAAAAGCGGGGGCTGATCGTCTTTACCGACCCGGATGGGGCGGGATTTGTCATCCGAAACCGCATTAAAAGTGCCGTTGACCCACAATATCTCAAGCATGCCTATGTCCCGGACATCATGGGAAAGGAGCGGCGCAAGATCCGCCCCGGCAAGGAGGGGAAGCTGGGCGTGGAGGGCATGGACCCCGCAATTTTGGAGCAGGCGCTGCTCCATGCCGGTGCCACGGTGCTGGAGGGGGCGGAGGCTTCTGTCTGTGACCTTGCCCTGACCAAGGCGGACCTGATGCGTTTTGGCCTTACCGGTACGCCGGACAGCGGTGCGCGCCGGGGCGAACTGCTCCGTGTGCTTGGGTTGCCCCGGCATATGTCGGCAAACGCCCTGCTGCAATATTTGAATACCTGCTGCACCAAAAGAGAATTGGACGCGGCACTTTTACAGTTGAAAGAATAAAAAAACTCCGTGTCCATCGGACACGGAGTTTTAGTTTGCCTTATCAATCACACCGCACGGGTGACCTTACCGGAACGGAGGCATCTGGTGCAGACGTACACATGAGTGGGGGCGCCATTCACGATCGCCTTGACACGCTTCACGTTGGGCTTCCAGGGGCGGTTGGAACGGCGGTGGGAGTGGGACACCTGAATGCCGAACACCATGCCCTTGTCGCAGAATTCACATTTGGCCATTTCGCTTACCTCCTCGTTTAGAAGTACACTCAAATCACAAATCGGAGTATCGACAGATATAATAGCAGATTGTTTATCAAAAAGCAAGAGCTTTTTCAAGTTTTTTTCGAAAAGTCAGCGGAGGGCATGTGCGGGACGGAATGTACTTGCGCCGCAGAGAAAAATAGGCTATACTGGAACAAATAACAAGCAAAGGAGCGACTGCTATGCCACAGGAGGGTCCCAGCGTCAAGCTGAAGGAAATTATTGAGCAGTTCCATCTTGAAATTCTGCGCAGCGGTGAGAATTTCGGCGAGTACCCCCTGCGTACCGCGGACATCAACCGTCCCGGTCTGCCCCTGATCGGTTTTTTTGACCACTTTGATGAGGAGCGCCTGCTGGTCATTGGTCTGGTGGAGACGACCTATCTGTCCAAGCTGACGCCTGACGAGCGGAGAAAGAGCTTTGACCGCCTGCTGGCCCACCCGGTCCCCGGCCTGATCATCACCCGGGGGATGGAGCCGTTCCCCGAATGTATGGAGATGGCGGAAAAGTACGACCGCACCATCCTGCGCACCCATGAGGCGACCTCCATCTTTACCAGCTCTCTTATCGGCAGTCTGCGTCTGCACATGTCGCCACGCCTGACCTGTTCCGGTGTTATGCTGGAGGTGTATGGCGAAGGCGTGCTGATCCAGGGTGAGTCCGGTGTGGGTAAGAGCGAGGTGGCCATTGAGCTGATCAAGCGCGGTCACCGCATCATTGCTGACGATGCTGTGGAGATCTACAAGGACAACGCGGGCAATCTGGTGGCCACCGCGCCGGAACTTATTCGTCACTACATGGAGCTGCGCGGCATCGGTGTCATCGACGTGCGCCGCCTGTTTGGTATGGGTGCCATCAAGGACAGCCAGGAAATTGACTTTGTGGTCAATCTGGAGGCGTGGAAAGAGGGGAAGGTCTACGACCGCCTGGGGATGGACAATAACTATACCATCCTTTTGGATACGCCCCTGCCTTCCGTGACCATACCGGTCAAGCCGGGCCGAAATCTGGCCAGTATTCTTGAGGTGGCGGCCATGAATAACCGCAACCGCAAGATGGGCCACAACGCTGCGCTGGAGCTGAGCCAGCGTATGGACGAGTACTTCCGTCAAAATCAGGAGATCTGAGTGAAAAGTGGGGCGTAGATCGCCCCACTTTTTTTATTTAAGGTATTCTATTTGTCTGCAAGATTTGTTATAATAAATTGGATTATAGTTTGGTGCAGTATACCCATCGTGGCTGCCCGGAAATGAGGAACGCGTATGGAGCGGTTCGAACAACTTGCAAAACGGCTGAATGAGGTGTGTCCGGGGCTGGAATTGCGCCCCTTTGAGCCTATGAGCAGTCATACCTCCTTCCATATCGGCGGCCCGGCCCGGCTGATGGCGCTGCCTGTGGATACGGAACAGGCGGTGTGTGCTGTGCGCGCAGCGGCAGAACTGGGTATCACGCCCTTCTTCATGGGCAACGGCTCCAACCTGCTGGTCCCCGACGAGGGGGTCGAGCAGTTCATCATCAAGACCTCCGGGATGAAAGGCTGTGTAGTAGAGGGAACTGCCGTTACCGCGGAGTGCGGGATCACACTGGCCCGGCTTGCTGTGCTGGCCCGGGATGCGGGCCTGACAGGACTGGAATTTGCGCACGGGATCCCCGGCAGTCTGGGGGGCGCGGTGACCATGAACGCCGGTGCCTACGACGGCGAGATGGCACAGGTGGTCGTGGGCGTGACCTGCCTGAATGCAGATGGCAGTGTGGAGCAGGCGGAGGAATTTGATTTTGCCTATCGCCACAGCGCATTTTCCGATGGCAGACGCATGATCTTGTCGGCCCGGATGGAACTTGCTCCCGGTGACCCCGTGGCTGTCACCGCCCGCATGGACGAGTTGGCTGTCCGCCGCCGGGATAAACAGCCGCTGGAATACCCCAGCGCGGGCAGTATGTTCAAGCGGCCCGTGGGTCACTTTGCCGCGGCGCTCATCGACCGATGCGGGCTGAAGGGCCTGCAGGTGGGCGGAGCGCAGGTTTCGGAAAAGCATGCGGGATTTGTGGTCAACCGGGGCGGGGCGACCTGCGCCGATGTGCTGGCTCTGGTGGAGCAGGTGCGCCGAAAGGTGCATGAGGCCACCGGGGTGGAACTTGAGATGGAAGTCAAGGTGCTGGATTGATTTTTCCGGCAGACGGAAAAGGTGATGGAAGATGGAATTTATCATTGTGACCGGCATGTCCGGCGCGGGGAAAAGCTATGCCGCCAACTGTATGGAGGACATGGGGTTCTTCTGTGTGGATAACCTGCCCGTACCTTTGATCGGCAAGTTTGCCGAGCTGGGTATGGGGGGCAGCGGTGAGTACAAGCGGATGGCGCTGGTCACGGATGTGCGTGCCGGCGCGGCCTTTGAGGGCCTGTCCCGTGTGCTGGACGAGTTGGAGCGAAGCCACTGCCCGGTGCGCATCCTTTTCATGGATGCCGCCGACAGTACCATTATCAAGCGGTATAAAGAGACCCGCCGCAGCCACCCCCTTGAAGCGGAGCAGGAGGGACTGGAGGCCGCCCTTGCCGCCGAGCGCGAGCTGCTTGCGCCCCTGCGGGAGAAGGCAGATTGGGTGGTGGATACCACCGAACTGCCCAAGCTGAAACTGAAGGATATGCTGCTGAAAATTTTCCGCAGCCGGGACAGCCACGCGGACGAGATGCGGGTAAACGTGACGTCCTTTGGATTCAAATACGGCATTCCGCCGGAGGCGGACCTGGTGTTTGATGTTCGCTTTATGGCAAACCCCCACTATGACCCCCAGCTGCGCCCCCACACGGGGTTGGAGCAGCCGGTGGCTGATTACGTTTTCAACGATGACAGTGCCGTGGAGTTCATGAGGCGGCTGTGTGATATGCTGCAGTTTTTGCTGCCTCGGTACAAAGAGGAGGGAAAATCCGCCCTATTCATCGCCGTGGGCTGTACCGGTGGCCGTCACCGCTCTGTGGCGGTTTCCCACCGGTTGGCGGAGTTTGTTGCCAACTGCGGTTATCCTGTGGCGGAGAACCATCGGGATATGCTTCGGAACTGAAGGTGAACGATATGTTTTTTGATTTTACCGACCGCCACAGCTGGGAAAACGGGCCAAAAATCGTCGTTATCGGCGGCGGAACGGGCCTGTCCACTCTGCTGCGCGGATTGAAGCGCTATACGGCCAATCTGACCGCTATCGTCACCGTGTCCGATGACGGCGGCGGCTCCGGCATGCTGCGGCGGGACATCGGCATTCTGCCTCCCGGCGATATCCGCCACTGTATGGAAGCGTTGGCCAATGCCGAACCCATTATGACCGACCTGCTGAAGTATCGTTTTACCGAGGGCAGCCTGCGGGGCCAGTGCTTCGGCAACCTGCTGCTGGCGGCCATGGATGGCGTGACCGGCTCTTTTGAGGAGGCGGTGCGGCAGATGGGCCGCGTTTTGGCCATTACCGGACGTGTTCTGCCTGTGACCGGCGCCGATGTGCAGTTGGAGGCCGTGTTTGAAAACGGAAGCAGCATCGTGGGGGAATCCAGCATTTTTGCATTCAAAAAGGAACAGGATTGCCGTATTTCCCGCGTTGCCCTGATTCCGGAGCATCCTCCGGCCCTGCCCGATGCGCTGGATGCCATCGCGCAGGCGGACCTGATTTTGCTCGGTCCCGGCAGTCTTTACACCAGCATTATTCCCAATTTGCTGGTGGACGGTGTTGTGGAAGCCCTGTGCAATGCCGGGGGTCTGAAAATGTACATCTGCAACATCATGACCCAGGAGGGCGAGACCGAGGGGTACACCGCCGCCGACCATGTGGAGGCGCTGATGGCTCACGGTGCGCCGGGGATGGTGGATCTGTGCCTTGCCAACAGTCAGGCGGTACCCGGCTGGCTGCTGGAGCGATACAGACAGGAAGATGCGGTGCCGCTGACGGTGGATCGGGAGCGGTTTGCCGCTATGGGGCTGGAACTGGTGGAGCGGCCCGTGGCCTCTCAGGACAGCAACTTTGCCCGTCACAGCTCCGACCGTCTTGCCCGCGAGGTGCTGCGGGTCTATCAACAGAAAATGCGAACGAGATAACGCGGGAAGACAGGTGAGAGGATATGTCATTTGCATCTGACGTCAAGGCGGAGCTGTGCCGCTCCGGCCTGAATAAAAAATGCTGCGCTCAGGCGGAGGCTTACGGTGTGCTGCTGTTCTGCAACCAGTTCAGCAGTCAGGTGCGCATCGTCACGGAAAGTGATGCCTTTTCTGCCCGTCTGCCCGCCCTGTTCAAAAAGGCGTTCCGCATTGAGTTCGACCGCCTGCCCCGGCCGGAGGCCACAGGCAAGCGGGTGTTCGGCATCACTGACCCGGAAAAAATGAGTATCATCCGGGAGACGTTTGGAATTGACGTAAAAAATATGCTGGCCCACCACATCAACTTCGCCGTGTTGGAGGAGACGTGCTGCCGGCTTGCCTTCCTGCGGGGGGCGTTTCTGGCCGGCGGCTCGGTGACCGACCCGGAGAAGGGGTATCATCTGGAACTGGCCACCTCCCACTTCAACGTCAGCCGGGAGGCCCATGCCCTGATGCAGGAGTGCGGATTTGCGCCCAAGCAGGTCACCCGCAAGGCCAATTACATCGCTTACTTCAAGCAAAGTGAGGCAATTGAAGATTTTCTTACCGGGGTCGGCGCGCCTATCTCTGCCATGGAGATCATGAATGCCAAGGTGGAAAAGACCCTGCGGGGCAGTGTGAACCGCCGGGTCAACTGCGATGCTGCCAATTTGGACAAGGCTGTGGAGGCGGCCCAAAGCCAGCTGGAGGCTATCCGTCTGCTGGAACAGACCGGACTGCTGGATACCCTGCCCGACAAGCTGAAGGAGACGGCCCGCCTGCGTGCGGCCCACCCGGAGGATACGCTGGCCCAGCTTGCCGACCGCTGCGATCCGCCGGTGACCAAGTCGGCCATGAACCACCGCCTGCGCAAGCTGGTGGAGCTGGGACACGGGGAAGCATGAGCGTGTTTTGTTACCTTGCCGCAGCGGCGCTGAACGCCCTGTGGCTGCTGATGGGGGACAGGCTTTCGGTCAATCATCAGCTTATCGTGCCGCTGGCATCCGTCATGCTGGCGGGCTTTGGTGTGCTGCTGCGCACGCATGGCATGAGCCGTGCTGAGGCAGGAAGCTATCGCCGCAAGGGGTTATGGGTATTGCTTGTCTATTACCTTGCTATCCTGTCTGTTATGCTGTTTTTCGGCGGCCTGTTCCATCTGGACCGGGCCTGGGGCGGTGCGGTGAATTTGGAACCCTTTTACACCATCAGCCGCTTCTGGAGCCATTTCCGCAGAACGGGCAGCTTGTCCAGCCTGTTCAATCTGCTGGGCAACGTGGTCATCCTCATCCCACTGGGTGTGCTGCTGCCGGTCATGTTCCGCTCTATGCGGCGAGTGTGGCTGGCAGTACCGCTGCTGGCGTTGGTCTGCGCCGGGGTGGAGTGGCTGCAGTGGTACACGGGATTTGGGGTTGCCGATGTGGATGACTCCATCCTGAATTTTATGGGAGCATTGGCCGGCTGGGTGGTGACCCGGCTGTGTCAGTCGATTTATTCCTGGTTCAAAGGAGCAAAGAAATGAGCGGTTTGTCCTTTCGTATGGCCGTCCCCGGTGACGAGCAAACCATATTGAATTTCATCCGCGCGCTGGCCGAGTACGAACACATGGCCCACGAGGTGGTCGCCACGCCGGAACTGCTGCGTGAGTGGGTTTTTGAAAAAAGTAAGGCTGAGGTCCTCTTCGCGCTGGAAGAGGGCAGGGAAGTGGGCTTTGCCCTGTTTTTCCACAACTTCTCCACCTTTTTGGGCCGGGCGGGTATCTATCTGGAGGACCTGTTCGTGCTGCCGGAACACCGTGGGAAAGGCTATGGCAAGGGTTTGCTGAAGAAGCTTGCCGCCATCGCTGAGGAGCGGGAATGTGGTCGGTTGGAGTGGGCATGCCTTGACTGGAATACCCCCTCCATTGAGTTTTACACCAAGCGCATGTGTGCCGTCCCTATGGAAGATTGGACTATTTACCGCCTGACCGGGGATACCCTGAAGCAGGCGGCGGAGCAATGATTGAACGAAACAGAAAAGTTGGGTGAGCAATATGTCCTTTGTCCACTTACATCTGCATACGGAGTACTCCCTGCTGGACGGCGCATGCCGTATCTCCAAGCTGGTGGAGCGGGTAAAAGAGCTGGGACAGACCGCTGTGGCCATCACCGACCACGGCGTAATGTTCGGCGCTATCGACTTCTACCGCGCCTGTAAAAAGGCGGACATCAAGCCTATTATCGGCTGCGAGGTCTATGTGGCTCCCCGCACCCGGTTTGACAAGGTCCATGAGCTGGACAGCGAGGCCCGCCACCTGGTGCTGCTGTGCCGCAATGAGGAGGGGTATCGCAACCTGTCCTACATGGTGTCCTGTGCCTTTACCGAGGGGTTTTACATCAAGCCCCGTGTGGATATGGACATGCTGCGCGCGCACAGCGCAGGCCTGATCGCCTGCTCGGCCTGTCTGGGCGGTGAGATCCCCCGCCGCCTGCTGGCAAATGACTACGAAGGAGCCAAGGTTCATGCGCTGGAAATGCGGGATATTTTTGGTGAGGATGGTTACTATCTGGAGCTGCAGGACCACGGCATTCCCTCCCAGCGGCAGGTCAATGCGGGCATCATTCGCCTGCATGAGGAAACGGGCATCCCCATCATCGCCACCAACGATGCCCACTACCTGACCCGTGAGGATGCCGAGACTCAGGACATCCTTATGTGCATCCAGATGGGCAAAACCCTGGACGACCCCGGCCGCATGAAGTTTGAGACAGAGGAGTTTTACATCAAGAGCGAGCAGGAGATGCTGGACCTGTTCCCCCAATATCCCGAGGCCATTGAAAATACCGCGAAAATCGCCCAACTGTGCAATATGGACTTTGAGTTCGGTCACTACCATCTGCCCGAGTTCAAGCTGCCCGAGGGTTGGGACAACGCTACGGAGTACTTTAAGTACCTGTGCCGCAAGGGGTTTGACTGGCGCTATCCCAACGGCACGCAGGAGAACCGCAAACAGCTGGAGTACGAGATGGGCGTCATTGAGCAGATGGGGTTTGTGGACTACTTCCTCATCGTGTCCGACTTCATCGGCTACGCCAAGAGCCACGGTATCCCCGTGGGTCCCGGCCGCGGCTCTGCCGCCGGCTCTATGGTGTCCTACTGCCTGAACATCACCGATATCGACCCGCTGAAGTACAGTCTGTACTTCGAACGTTTCCTGAACCCCGAGCGCGTGACCATGCCCGATATTGATATTGACTTCTGCATCCGCCGCCGTCAGGATGTGATCGACTATGTCTCCCGCAAGTACGGGGAGGACCACGTGGCCCAGATCGTCACCTTTGGCACCATGAAGGCCAAAGCGGCCATCCGGGACGTGGGCCGGGTGCTGAACCTGCCCTATGCCGAGGTGGACAATATCGCCAAGCAGGTGCCCTTTGCTCTGGACATGACCCTTGACAAGGCGCTGGAGCTGTCCAAACCGTTCAGGGAACTCTACGACGAAAATGACACCGTCCGCAAGCTGGTGGACACCGCCCGCAAGCTGGAGGGTATGCCGCGCAACTCCTCCACCCATGCCGCCGGCGTGGTCATCACCAAAAAGCCGGTGTACGAGTACGTTCCCCTTGCCACCAACGACGATTTGGCGGTGACCCAGTACACCATGGTCACACTGGAAGAACTGGGTCTTTTGAAGATGGACTTTCTCGGCCTGCGCAACCTGACCATTCTGGACGATGCGGTGGAGCTGGTGCGGCAGGAACAGCCGGACTTCTCCATTGCCGATATCCCGGACAACGACCCGGAGGTCTATAAGATGCTGTGCGAGGGCCGCACCAGCGGCGTGTTCCAGATGGAATCCGCCGGCATGACCGGGGTGTGTGTGGGACTCAAGCCCAAGAGCGTGGAGGATATCACCGCTATCATCGCCCTCTACCGGCCCGGCCCCATGGACTCCATACCGCGGTTTATTGCCTGCGCCCAGGACCCAAAGCTGGTGCGCTACAAGCACCCGCTGCTGGAGCCGATCCTGTCCGTTACCTACGGCTGCATCGTCTATCAGGAGCAGGTCATCGAGATCTTCCGCCGTCTGGCGGGTTATTCCCTTGGTCAGGCCGATATGGTGCGCCGGGCCATGTCCAAGAAGAAGGAAAAAGACATCATCCGGGAGCGGGAGTCCTTCCTCCACGGCGACCCGGAGCGCAACATCACCGGCTGTGTGGCCCACGGCATTCCCGAAGAAGTTGCCCAGTCCATTTATGATGAGATCCTGGACTTTGCAAGCTATGCGTTCAACAAGGCCCACGCCGTGTCCTATGCCGTGGTAGCCTATCAGACCGCGTGGTTTAAGTGCCACTATCCACGCCAGTATATGGCGGCCCTGCTGACCTCTGTGCTGGACGATCAGGACAAGGTGGCCGAATATATCGGCGAATGCAAGAACTGTGGTATCGCGCTGCTGCCCCCCGACGTGAATGAGTCCGGCACAAGCTTTACCGTGTCCGGCGAAAACCTGCGCTTTGGCCTTGCGGCGGTGAAAGGCGTGGGCGTTGGTGCTGTAGATGCTCTGCTTGCAGAACGTGTAAAGAACGGTCCCTTTACAGATTTTGTGGACTTCTGCGAGCGAATGTTCGTGGATCTGAACCGCCGTGTGGTGGAAAATCTGATCCGCTGCGGTGCCTTTGACAGCATGGGGTATAAGCGCTCCCAGCTGCTGGCGGTATTCGGCCAGGTGCTGGATGGCATTGCCGCCGCCCGCAAACGCAATCTGGAGGGGCAGCTGGATCTGTTCGGCATGGCATCTGCGGAGGAGGAGACCGCCCCCGTGACCCTGCAGCTGCCTGACCTGCCGGAGTTCTCGCCTCAGGAGCTGATGGCCATGGAGAAGGAGACCACGGGCCTCTATCTCAGCGGTCACCCTATGGACGCCTATCGGCAGGCGGCCCGCCGCCGGGGCGCGGTATCCATCGGCTCTATCCTTGCCGACTTCAAGCGGGAGGAGGGGCCTGTCACCTATCGGGACGAGCAGAAGGTCACCGTGGCGGGTATCATCTCCCGCTACAAGACCAAAACGACCCGCAACAACACCCTTATGGCCTATGTGACGCTGGAGGACGATACCGGCTCTATGGAGCTGCTGGTTTTTGCCCGGACTCTGGGTGAAAGTGGCAACTATATCCGGGAGAACAGTCCTGTCATCGTATCCGGCCGCCTGTCTGTCCGGGACGAGAAAGAACCGCAGATCCTGTGCGACACCCTGCGGCCCATCGGCGATCTGGATCAGGAGGCGGAGCAGGTTCGACCCGCGCCGGAGCAGCCCAGACCTGTGGGCAGCAAGCTGTATCTGAAGCTGCCTGACCGGGAGGACCCCCGCCTGCGCAAAGTCAAACTGGTGCTGTCCATGTTCCCGGGCGCGGGACAGGCTATCCTGTACTTTGCCGATACCGGGACCCGTATGGGAACGCCATGTGTCATTCACCCCTCGCTGGTGAAGGAGATGCAGGAGATCCTCGGCGGGGAAAACGTAGTCGTAAAATAAAAAAGTACCCTGTCCGTCAAGGACAGGGTACTTTTTACTGCTTATTCATCCTGAAAGTCGGACAGCAGGGCGTTGACCACACCGTTGTACACCTGCTCAGGGTGGGCGTTGAACTGCTGGGCCAGGTGATGGGCCTGGGTGTGGGAGGGGGTGAGCAGTTCCAGCTTCAGCAGAGTGCCGGCGTCGTCATTGAGCTGCAGCGCCACGGTGTAGGTGCCGTCCTCCCGTTCGGTCACACTGCTTTGCACCTGGGCATCCCGGCGCAGCTGGGCGTTAAGAACGGACAGGTTCTTGTCGCAGCGGCGGCGGACGGAGAAGGGCAGGCTGCTTTCGCAGATGTAGCTGTTGCGGCGGCCTTTTTCCGTAATGGCGTAGCGGTTGTTGTCAAAAGTGAGATGCTCCGTTTCCACCAGATGGGCAGCCGCCTGCTGGAAATTGAAGTAGTTCACGCCCTCATCGCACAGACACAGCTCCAGCAGCTGGTCAGGGGAAACGGGGGCGGCAACGCGGTTCATAATGTAAAGGACCAGAAATTTCAGGTCCAGGTCGGTTTGGATGTAGCCGGGATTGGTCATGGTGGGCCTCCTTGCATAGGGGTTTTGTACATTATAAGCCAAAAACGAAGAATTAACAAGGGGAAGCAATAAAAAACCCGCCCAAATTTGGGCGGGAAAAGAGAGAAAAATTCAGCGGTGATAGCCGTCGCTGCAGGAACAGCTGGTATTGGGCGGGAAGAACTCATCCACAGGAAACTTGACCTGCCGGAACACCTCGCAGGGGTCGTCGCAGCCGCAGTCGCCGTCGCCGCAGGCGCACTCCTTGTCGGGCATGCAGTAGTCGTAGACGGGCATGAGCAGCTGGGCATCCCGCTCCATGCGGATGATGGAGAACTGACCCAGGGACACGTACATCCGCCGACCCTCGCTGCTGGTGACCAGCGCGCTGTCGAAGGCGGCGCTGACACAGGCGGGAATGTCGGTGGGGACGCAGTCACAGGTGGGACAGCTGCAGGCTTCGGTCACCTTCATATTCAGCAGAATGGGGTCCACAGCCTCCACTACGGCGGTGGGCAGCTGGCAGCCACAGGCGACAGTGCAGTCCTGCATACCGCAGGGGGCGGAGGAGAACATCTTGGCGCCGCCCTCGCTGCCGAAGAGGATGACCCGCTTGTCAAATACTGCAAGGCCGCTCAGTTCCACCGGCCGGGCCGTTCCCACAAAGGCACAGGCGGTCACCCGGTAGAAAAAGCGCGCATCCACAGTGTAGAACCCGCGGTTAAAGCCTACCGGTTCCACATCGATGTAGGTGTAAAGCAGCTCCGCCCGTCCGGGCTTGATGGACATGGCCTGGGACAGAACTTCCTGGGACGTGACGGTGGGATAGACCCGCAGGTCCTCGATGCAGTCCTTGTCACGGCAGGAGTCGAAAATCTTCTTGGTGTGTGTGCACACAGCCTCCCGGATGCTGACATCTTCAGCCACGGGGCCGGGCATGACCTTTTCAGGCATAATACATACCTCCCGATTTTGTTTGGGTCTGATACCCTCTGCACAAGACTGGCGCGATGGTATCGCTTCCAAATCATTCTATGACGGGGGGAGAAATTGGTGTGTGGATGCGCGGCGGATTTATCCGGGAAAAACCGCGCAAAAGGGAGAAATACCATTGAGTATTTTATTTAGATGTGTTAAAATAACTTGTTAGCGTATACACTTGAAACACAATACCCTACACAGAGGTGTTTGATATGAAAATTGTTGTTTTGTCCGGCGGCCTGAGTCCTGAGCGCAACGTGTCCCTCAGCTCCGGCTCCATGGTGTGCCGCGCCCTGCGCCAGCGGGGTCACAGCGTGGCGCTGGTGGACCTGTATTTCGGTATGGAGGGCCGCGGTGTTACCGAGCCTGCCCAGCTGTTCGATGCGCCCATTCCCGAGTCCTTCTGCAAGGTGTCCGCTCAGGCTCCTGACCTTGATGTGGTGAAGGCATCCCGTCAGGACCGATCTGCCAGCCAGTTTGGTCCCGGCGTGCTGGACGTGTGCGCCATGGCGGATATCGTGTTCCTTGCCCTGCATGGCGTGTGTGGTGAGGACGGCCGTGTGCAGGCGGCACTGGATCTGCTGGGCATTCCCTATACCGGCTCGGGCTATCTGTCCAGCGCGCTGGCGCTGGATAAGGACATGACCAAGCGGCTGGTGCTGGGTCACCCCGATGTGGTCACTCCAAAGTGGGAAACGGTTGACTGCTCTGCCGAAGATTTGCACGCCATCGCCGATCGCACCCAACTGCCCGTGGTAGTCAAACCGCTGGACAGCGGTTCTTCCATCGGCGTGTACATTGCCAACACCAAAGAGGAACTGCTGAACGCACTGCAGGAAAGCCGCAAGCTGGGCGGCCGCACGGTGCTGGAGCAGTTTGTCAAGGGTCGTGAGTTCTCCATCGCCGTTTTGGAGGGGGAGGCACTGCCCGCAATCGAGATCATCCCCAAGGCCGGCTTCTATGACTATGCCAACAAGTATCAGGCCGGTGCTACGGAAGAGGTCTGTCCCGCGGACATCCCCGATGCGTGGCAGGAGCGCATGGCCGCCTCGGCCAAGGCTGTATTCAACACGTTGGGTTTGGCGGTCTATTCCCGCGCGGACTATATCATTACCCCGGACGGAACGGCCTATTTCCTTGAGATCAACACCCTGCCCGGTATGACACCCACCAGTCTGGTCCCGCAGGAGGCGGCGGCTGTTGGAATCGGCTACGGGGAGCTGTGCGAGCGGATCATCCACGCCTCGCTGGATGCCCGGAAGAAAGGACTGTAATATGGAAGCTCTGACTCTGCGTGATCTGCTGCAGGCGGTAAACGGCACTTTGCTGGGCAGCTTTGACAATCTGGATGTTACGGTGGACAGTCTGGACACCGACAGCCGGAATATCCATCCCGGCTCGGTCTTTCTGCCCCTGAGCGGCGAGCGGTTTGACGGTCACGCCTATATCAACTCCGCGCTGGAGGCCGGCGCCGCCGGCTGTTTTACCGCCCGGGAGCGGGACAGCTATCTGCCCGGCAAGTTCTACATCAAGGTGACCAACACCCAGCGCGCCCTGCGTGACCTTGCGGCATGGTATCTGGCCCGGTTCAGCATCCCCGTCATCGGTGTGACCGGCAGTGTGGGCAAGACCACCACCAAGGATATGCTGGCGGCGGTGTTGGGTGTGAAGTACCGGGTGCTGAAGACCGAGGGCAACTTCAATAACAAGGTGGGTCTGCCCCTGACCATCCTGCGCCTTGACCGCAGCCATGAGATCTGTGTGCTGGAGATGGGCATGAGTCAGGCGGGGGAGATCGCCTACCTGAGCGATATTGCAAAACCCGACGTGGCGGTCATCTCCAACGTGGGTGATGCCCATATTGAAAACCTTGGCAGCCGGGAAGGGATCCTTGCAGCCAAGTGTGAGATTTTTACCGGTCTGAAGCCGGACGGCGTGGCCATCCTCAACGGCGATGACGAGCTGCTCAACACCATCGTGGTGGGGCAGGAGATCGTTCGCTGCGGTCAAAGCGACCTGTGTCAGTGGCGTGCCGGTCAGCCCGAGCAGGTGGACGGCCGGACTGTGTGTACGGCGCAGACTCCCCTGGGGCAATTGGAACTGGACATTCCCGCCATGGGTGCGCACATGATTTATCCCTCTCTGATGGCGGCGGCGGTGGGCGCGCGATTCGGCCTGACCGCGGACGAGATCCTGGAGGGGATCCAGCAGTTCAAACCCACCAAAATGCGCATGGATGTCATCCGCCGGGGACAGGATATCACCATCCTGAACGATACTTACAACGCCAACCCCCAATCCATGCGCGCGGCCATCGGTATTCTGGCCGACAGCAAGAGCGAATTCAAGCTGGCGGTGCTGGGCGATATGTTTGAACTGGGCAGCCTTGCCCCCATCCTCCATCGGGAGGTGGGCGAGTGCCTTGGACGGGCGGGTATCGACTGCCTTGTGGCGGTAGGTGAACTGTCCGTCCACATTGCCGAAGCGGCCCGGGAGACCGGCGTTGCCAACGTGATCCACTGCCCGGATAAAGAAGCGGCAAAGCCGGTGCTGGCGGAGAAGCTCCGCCCCAATACCACCGTGCTGGTCAAGGCGTCCCGCGGCATGGCTATGGAGCAGCTGGTAGAGTATCTCAGACAGATCACCAAAGATAACTGATACACCGCCCCGTGCGGACGGAGAGAACTATGATCGAAATTTCAGTTTCCGGCCTTGTAAAGGAATTTGAGGTCGGCAGTAGAATACTGGATGGACTGACCTTTCAGGTGGACACCGGGGAGCGGGTGGGTCTGCTGGGCAAAAACGGCAGCGGCAAGACCACCCTGTTCCGCATCCTGACCGGCGAGGTGGATTGGGACGAAGGTGAGGTTATGCTGGCCCCCGGACGGCGGCTGGGCCTGATCTCCCAAATCCCCGTGTACCCCGCAGGCTACACGGTGGAGGATGTACTGGACACCGCCTTTGCCCGCCTGCACCAGATGGAGCAGGAGCTGGAGGAGCTGGCCATCCGGATGAGCGAGGATACCGACCCGGCTCTGCTGCGTCGGTACGACAGCCTGACCGCCGCCTTCGAGGCCGGCGGCGGCTACGACGCCCAGACACAAAAGAATAAAGTGTGCAACGGCCTGTCCATTCCCCAAGCTATGCGCCAGCAGCAGTTTGACGACCTGTCCGGCGGCGAAAAGACCCGGGTGAACCTTGCCCGCCTCATTTTGGAGGACACCGACGTGCTGCTGCTGGACGAGCCGACCAACCACCTTGACCTGCATGCGGTGGAGTGGCTGGAGGAGTACCTGTCCCGGTTCAAAGGCACGGTGCTGGCCATCTCCCATGACCGCTATTTCCTGGACCGGGTGGTCAACCGGGTCATCGAAATTCAGGACGGCAAGGCGGAGTTTTACGAGGGGAACTACACCTTCTACGCCGTGGAGAAAGAGCGGCGATATGAGGAAAAACTGCGCCAGTATGAGAAGGAACAGGCTAAGATCCAGCAGTTGGAGAAGTCTGCCGAGCAGCTGCGTGTGTGGGCCTATTCCGGCATGGACAAGACTTTCCGCCGGGCCAAGTCCATGGAAAAGCGCATCGAGCGCATGCGCACTATGGACAAGCCCACCCGTGACCGCAAGCTGGAGGTCGGCTTCGGCCAGCGGGAGTTCCATGGGGACGAGGTGCTGACCGCAAAGGGCCTTTCCAAAGGCTACGGCGACAAGAATCTGTTCCACGACCTTGACCTTGAAATCATTGGAGGAGAGCGCATTGGCCTGATTGGCGACAACGGCACGGGCAAATCCACCCTCATTAAACTCATCACCGGGGAGGAACAGCCCGACAGCGGCAAGCTGCGTATGGGTCCCACGGTGAAAATTGGGTACCTGCCTCAGGTGGTGTCATTCGATCACCCGGAGCGAACGCTGGTGGACACCATGATCTACGATCAGGACTGTACTGCCCAGACCGCCCGCAACCGTCTTGCGGCCTTCAACTTCCGGGGCGAGGACGTGTTCAAGCAGGTGTCCGTCCTGTCCGGCGGCGAGCGCAGCCGCCTGCGGCTGTGCATGCTGATGGATGAGAAGATCAACTTCCTCATTCTGGACGAGCCTACCAACCACCTTGACATTGCCAGCCGCGAGTGGATCGAGGAGGCGGTGGAGGACTACGACGGCGTGCTGCTGTTCGTGTCCCACGACCGATACTTCATCGACCGCTTTGCCACCCGTATCTGGGAGCTGGAGGACGGCGTCATCACCGACTTCCGGGGCGACTACCGCCAGTATCTGGCGGCCAAAGCGAAATGTGCGCAGGCCGTTGAACCTGTCGTGCCGGAACAGAAAGAGAAAAAGCCGGACAAGCCTAAGCGCCCCGGCGGCACAAAAAACCTGGAGAAAGAAGTGGCCGCCGCCGAGCGCGCGGTTGCCAAGGCTGAAGAGCGCATGTTTGAGCTGACCGAGCAGATCGAACAGGCCGCCAGCGACTACCTCAAGCTGCAGGAACTCTACGAGCAGCGGGAAGCGCTGGAGGAAGAAATACTCAAACTGTACGGCGACTGGGAGCGGCTGAGCGCTGAACTGGAGGAGGCCAAAGGATGAAAAAGATATGGCACAACCGCTGGCTGCGGACGCTGTGCATTCTGATCCTTGCCGGGGTGCTGTGCTACTCCGCCCTGCTCGGCGTAGTGATCAGCGGTGAGTACGATCGGGTGGAGGGGGAACCCAAGACCATGATCGTGCTGGGCTGTCAGGTCCACCCGTGGGGACCCTCCATTCTGCTGCAGGATCGTCTTGATACGGCCATTGAATACCTTGCAGACCATCCGGATGTGACAGTGATCGTTTCCGGCGGCAAGGGAAATGACGAGCATGCCAGCGAGGCTGCCGTCATGCGGGACTATCTGGTAGAAGCCGGTATCCCGGACGAGAAAATTTTGGTGGAGGATGTGTCCCACAACACCTACCAGAATATGATCTGCAGCTCGGAGCTGATGCAGGAGCAGGGGCTTGACCCTGCCGACGGCGTGCTGGTGGTGTCCAACGGCTTCCACCTGACCCGTGCTAAAATGCTGTGGGACCGGGTGACGGGACAGGGAGAGTACCTCTCCGTCCTCGCCGCACCAAGCTCTCACGCGCCGTCCCGGCTGTGGATGTATATCCGCGAGCCGCTGGCCCTTGTAAAATCGTTTATCGTTGACCGATGAGAAAGGAGGCCCGCCATGCTGGATAAGCTGCAGGAAGTGGAAGCAAAATACAGCCAGATCGAAGCACGGCTGGCCGCCACCGAAACCTATGCGGACCCGGCCCTTGTGGCCAAATTGAACCGGGAGCAGGCGGAACTGCAGCCTATCATCGAGACCTATCGCGCCCTGTGCTGCGCCCAAAAGGCTGAGCGGGAAGCGCAGATGCTGATGAGCGACCCGGAAATGAAGGATCTGGCGCAGGAGGAATGCCTGCTGGCCCGGCGGGAGCAGGAGCGGCTGGAGCAGGAGCTGCAGCTTTTGCTGCTGCCCCGTGACCCGGACGACCACCGTAACGTGGTGGTGGAGATACGGGCCGGTGTGGGCGGGGAGGAAGCCGCCCTGTTTGCCCATTCTCTGTACCGCATGTACTCCATGTTCTCCGAGCGGCAGCACTGGCATACCGAAATTGCCAGTCTGAACGAAACGGAGCTGGGCGGTGTCAAGGAAATATCATTCACAATTGAGGGCGTGGACGTGTTTTCACGACTGAAGTTTGAAAGCGGCGTTCACCGTGTCCAGCGCGTGCCGGAGACCGAGTCCGGCGGCCGCGTCCACACCTCCACCGTCACGGTGGCGGTGCTGCCCCAGCGGGAGACCGCCGACGTGAGGCTGGACCCTGCCGATGTGGAGATGCAGGTGTTCCGTTCCTCCGGCGCGGGCGGCCAGCACGTGAACAAAACCTCCTCCGCTGTGCGCCTGATTCACAAACCTACCGGCATGGTAGTAGAATGTCAACAGGAGCGCAGTCAGTTCCAGAACCGGGATAAGGCCATGCGGATTTTGGCCTCCCGCCTGTACGAGCAGGAGCAGGAACGTATGGACAGCGACTTCTGCGCCCAGCGACGCAGTCAGATCGGCAGCGGTATGCGCAACGAGCGGATCCGCACCTATAATTTCCCACAGGGACGGCTGACCGATCACCGTATCGGGTTGACCCTGTACCAGCTGGACAACGTGATGGACGGTGATCTGGAGGAGGTCATCAACGCTTTGGTGACCGCCGATCAGGCTGAACGGCTGAAGGCGAATAACAGTTAATTGGAGTGACTTGAAATGGATATGTTTATTCACTATACCGCTCTGCCTGCGGGCATGGAGCTGGGTGAGGTCGTAGAGGGCCTGAATCAGGCCATGGACGACGGCGGCGTGGTCAACGACGTGGTCGTTACCGGGCAGGGCGGCCGTATCGACCTGGATCTGGAGGAGGACTTCCACAATCCCAAACTGGCACAGGGAGCAGTAAAGAGCTTTGTGATGCGGGTGGGCTTTCCTCAGGATACTATCATTGAGCTGGGAGGCATGAAGATCAATGCCTACTACTGATAAACCCCGGTTTTCCAATGTGATTTTTGATCTGGACGGCACGCTGCTGGATACGCTGGCAGATTTGGCCGACTCCTGCAACCATGTCTGCGCCAGCCACGGCTGGCCGACCCACGACTACTCCGCCTACTGCTATTTCGTTGGCAATGGGGCAGCAAAACTGGTGGAGCGCGCCATTCCGGAGTCCGTCCGGGGTACACAGCTGGGGCAGAAGGCGCTGGATGAATTTCTGGTCTATTATGAGCAGCACAAGGCGGACAAGACCTGTCCGTACGCGGGCATGCCGGAACTGGTGGATAAGCTGAAACAGGCGGGGGTGAACGTCGCGGTGCTGACCAACAAACCCGATGCTGCCGCCGGCCCGGTGATGGAGCAGTACTATCCCGGCATGTTCCGGCTGGTGCAGGGCGGTCTGCCCGGTGTGCCGCTGAAGCCTGACCCCGCGCCGGTACATAAACTGCTGGAGCGCATGGGGGCCCGCAAAGAGAACACCCTGTTTGTGGGTGACAGCAACGTGGACATTCAAACGGCTAGGAACAGCGGCCTTGCCGGCTGCGGTGTGCTGTGGGGCTTCCGCAGCAGACAGGAGCTGGAAGGGGAGGGCGCGGACTACATCGCCGCCACCCCGGGAGACCTGCTGAACATTATTTTGGGTGCATAATTGGAGTTTTGATTGTGAATACTAAAGTTTTGACACAATCGGATACGGAAGAAGCGGCCCGCATCCTGCGGGAAGGTGGCCTTGTGGGTATCCCAACCGAAACGGTGTACGGCCTGGGCGCCAATGCTCTTGACGATACAGCGGTGGCCAATATTTTCATCGCAAAGGGGCGGCCTCAGGATAACCCACTGATCATCCACATCCCCGAAGCGGCGTGGCTGGAGCAATACTGCACTGACGTGCCGGATACGGCGTGGCGGCTGGCAGAACGCTTCTGGCCCGGCCCTATGACCATGGTACTGCCCCGCAGTGCGCTGGTGTCTGACCGGGTGACCGCGGGCCTTGATACCGTGGGTATCCGCTGCCCGGGCCATGAGCTGTGTCGGGAGATCATCCGTCTGGCGGGCGTGCCGGTGGCGGCGCCTTCGGGAAACACCTCCGGACGGCCCAGTCCCACCACCGCGGCCCACATGCTGGAGGATATGGACGGTAAGATCGATGCCATCGTGGACGGAGGTCCCTGCGGTGTGGGTGTGGAGTCCACCATCATTGACCTGACCTGCACCCCGCCCCGACTGCTGCGGCCCGGCGGAATCACTCTGGAGCAGCTGACCGAGGTGCTGGGCGAGGTGGAAGTCGATCCCGCTGTCCGCCGACAGATGCGGGCGGGAGAGAAACCGAAAGCCCCCGGTATGGCCTACCGCCACTATGCGCCCCGTGCGCCGGTGACTGTGGTGACCGGTGACGCCAAGGCTACGGCAGGCTACATCCTGTCCCACGCAAAGGGCGGGGACGGAGTGATTTGCTTTGACGAGTATTCCGACCAATTCCCCGGCTGTCACGTGATCGCCGTGGGCAAGTTTGCGGACAAGCAGGAGCAGGCGCGGCATATTTTTGATGCCCTGCGTGCCTTTGACCATACAGAGGTTTTGGCCATCTGGGCACAATGTCCCGACAGTTCCGGCATCGGCCTTGCGGTGGTCAACCGACTGAGTAAGGCTGCCGGCTTCCATGTGATCGAGGTGGAGCCATGATCGTGATCGGAATTACCGGCCCCACCGGTGCGGGCAAAACCACCGCCCTCAATCAGGTTGAAAAACTGGGTGGCACGGTGGTGGACTGCGATGCGGTCTATCATGAATTGCTGAAAAGTGATACAACTTTACAGACGTTTCTTTGCAATCGCTTTGGCGATATTAAAACGGCAGATGGCGGCATCGACCGCAAGGCGCTGGGCCGGGTAGTCTTTGGTGATGCCAAGGCCCTTGCGGACTTGGATGCTATCATAAAGCCTTTTGTTACCGCTGCGGTTGAGCGGGCGCTTGCTGCGGCAAAAGAGCAGGGGAAACGGCTTGCTGCAGTTGATGGCATCACCATCATCGAAAGCGGGCTTGCTGCCCGGTGTGACACCACGGTTGCGGTGCTGGCTCCGCCGGAAGAGCGGGTGCGCCGCATCTGCGCCCGGGAGGGCATCGGCGAAGAATATGCCCGCAGCCGCGTGGCGGCGCAGAAAGAGGATGCCTTTTTCCGGGCAAACTGTGACCACGTTTTATACAACGATTGTACCGACCCGGAGCAGTTTGCCGGGCGGGCGAAGGCATTGTTTGAAGGGATCATGACCCAATACGAAACAGGAGGAACAAGATAATGGCGGACAAGGAAATGACCCGGGGCGCACAGCTGCGCGAGACCCTGATCTACAAACGCAAGAACGGCTATGACCGCATGAACGAAAGCGACCTGCAGGCTATGGAGGCCTATTGTGTTGGTTATAAGCAGTTTTTGGATGCCGGCAAGACTGAGCGCGAGTGCGTGGATCGCACTGTGGCGCTGGCCGAGGCGGCCGGCTTCAAGCCCTACGAGCGGGGCATGACCCTCAAGGCCGGGGACCGGGTGTACCGGGTCAACCGGGGTAAGGCGGTCATGCTGGCGGTCGTGGGTAAGAAGGGATTGGACTGCGGCGTGAACATCACTGCCGCCCATATCGATTCCCCCCGCCTGGATCTGAAGCAGAATCCGCTGTACGAGGCGGAGGAGCTGGGTTATTTCAAGACCCATTACTACGGCGGCGTGCGCAAGTACCAGTGGCTGGCGGTTCCCCTGGAGCTGCGCGGTGCGGTGGCGCTGCGGGATGGCAGTGTGGTCCGTGTTTGCATTGGCAACGGTGAGGGGGAACCTCGTTTCGTCATCAATGACCTGCTGCCCCATCTGGGTGCTGAACAGGCCAAAAAGCTGATGGCTGACGCCGTTCCCGGTGAAAACCTGAACATTCTGGTGGGCAGCCGTCCTCTGGCCGACGATGACGGTGCCGACCGCGTCAAGCTGACCGTGCTGGAACTGCTGCACGAAAAGTACGGCATTGTGGAGGAGGACTTCATCTCCGCCGAGCTGTGCGCCGTGCCTGCCTTCAACGCCTCGGACATCGGCTTTGACCGCTCCCTCATTGGCGCTTACGGTCACGATGACCGGGTGTGTGCCTACGCGAGTCTTGCCGCTCTGCTGGAGCTGGATACTCCCGAGCGCACTGCCATCTGCATGCTGGCGGACAAGGAGGAGATCGGCTCCGAGGGTGTCAGCGGTATGCAGTCCTCTGCCTTTGATACCTTTATGGAGGACCTGTGTGCCGGGCAGAACGTGTCCCTGAGTGCCTGCTACGAGAAGTCCTTCTGCCTGTCTGCCGACGTGACTGCGGCCTACGACCCCAACTACGCCGAGGTGTATGAAAAGCGCAACAGCGCCTTTGTCAACTACGGCATGGGCCTGTGCAAGTACACCGGCGCTCGGGGCAAGTCCGGTGCTTCCGATGCCTCGGCCGAGGTGGTGGCCTACGTCCGCCGTGTGTTGGACGAGGCCGATGTGGCATGGCAGATGGCGGAGCTGGGCAAGGTGGATGCCGGCGGCGGCGGTACCGTGGCCTGCTATATGGCCAACCGCAACATCGACACCATTGATGCCGGTGTACCCGTGCTGTCCATGCACGCTCCCTTTGAAACCGTGGGCAAGCTGGACTGCTATATGACTTACCGCGGCATGAGCGCCATCTTCAACGCAAAATAATTTGAAAAACGGCGGCAAGTTTCGTACTTGCCGCTGTTTTTGCATAGAAACGCGCCTGCCGCACACAATAAAGAAAATGTGCGGAGGTGCGATATGGACGAAGAAAAGAAAGAAGAGGGCCTGTTGTCCAAAGAGCGGACGGTGGAACCCATTGTGGAGCTTGGCTCGGCGCTGATCGAAAGCGGGAAGGGGAGGGTCCACGTGCTGACCGTGGTGGGTCAGATCGAGGGACATCAAATGCTGCCCGCGGACAGCAAAAGCACCAAGTACGAACATGTGATGCCCCTGCTTGCCATGGTGGAGGAGAGCGACGAGGTAGACGGCCTGCTGGTGCTGCTGAACACCGTGGGCGGCGACATCGAGGCGGGACTTGCCATTGCGGAACTGATCTCCAGTATGTCCAAGCCCACGGTGTCGCTGGTGCTGGGCGGGGGACACTCCATCGGTGTGCCGCTGGCGGTGTCGGCTAAGCGGTCCTTTATCGCACCGTCGGCTGCCATGACCATCCACCCGGTTCGGATGAACGGCCTGATCATCGGTGTACCCCAGACCTTTTACTACTTTGAACGCATCCAGGAGCGGATCATTCAGTTTGTTACCGCCAACAGTAATGTGAAGCGGGAGGACTTTACACGCCTTATGCTGCAAACCGGGCAGCTTGCTGCGGACGTGGGCAGCGTGATCTACGGAGAGGAGGCGGTGCAGCTGGGCATCATCGACCGGATCGGCGGGCTGTCCGATGCTCTGGGATGTCTGCACGAGATGATCGAGGGGGAAAAAGCAAAACAAAACAGGTGAAAACCTGTTTACATAATTCTTTTTGAAAAGAACTGGAAATGTTGCGCAAAGTGTGATAATATATTAGAAATGAATTTCAAATCCGGGAGGGTACATATCACGTGACTTACTTAATGTCTGTAGTCTTGGGTCTGGTGCAGGGTGTGGCGGAATTTCTGCCCATCTCCAGTTCCGGGCATTTGACTTTGTTTCAGCACTTCTTCGGCTTGAAAGAGGCGGACAACCTGTTTAACGTCCTGCTTCATTTTGCGACTTTGATCGCCGTGTGTGTGTACTACTGGCGGGACATCACCGCTATGGTGTATGAGTTTTTTCTGAGTTTGCGGGCGCTGTTTTGCAGGCAGTACCGTGTCAAACCCGTGCCCGAAGCGCGGCGCATGGTGTGGCTGGTGATTTTGGGTACGCTGCCCCTGCTTGTGATTTTGCCGGTGAAGGATCTGGTGGAGGGGCTGGGCAACAGTCCCGTATTCGTGTGCTGCGCTCTGTTGGCCACCGGCTGTCTGCTGTTCCTGTCCGACCGTATGGCCAGGGGACGGAAGACTGCGGCCACTGCCCGCAAGCGCGACGTGCTGCTTGTCGGCATTGCCCAGGGTATTGCCACCATTCCCGGGCTGTCCCGTTCCGGCACCACGATCTCCGCCGGTATGGCGCTGGGGTTTGAGCGCAGCTTTGCTGTGCGCTACTCTTTTCTGATGTCCCTGCCCGCCGTGCTGGGTGCCACCCTGCTGGAGGTGCTGGACGTGCTGGAGATGGACGGCGGTCTGGCTGCCGGCCTGCTGCCCAAGTACCTTGTGGGTATGGTCGTGGCCGGTGTGGTGGGATATTTCTCCATCGGCCTTGTCAATCTGCTGGCCGCTAAGGGAAAGTTCGGTGCATTTGCCTACTACTGCTGGGGTGCGGGTCTGCTGTTCCTCGTCCTCAGCCTGACCGGCTGGACGCTGGTCTGATACCGTCGAGAAAGGAAGATCACCCATGGCTGCAACACGAAAGAAACCTGCGGGCAAGAAAAAAAGTACCGCAGTCAATACGACCGCAAGACGCAGCGTGCAGAGTACGCGTGCAGGCGCGGCAACCGGAAGCCGCACGCGCAAGCCTGCTGCCAAGCATCAGGAGGTCAAACGGCCCATCCGACGCGAGGTGGGTGCCGCCGTGTGCCTTGTGCTGGCTCTGTTCTCTGCCTTTGGTTATTTCCATATTGAGGCCCTGTTTATCGATGCGTTCTGCGCCCTGCTGAAGGGCCTTGTGGGCTATGGCTATTACATCGTGCCGCCCATTCTGCTGGTGGCATTCTACGTGCTGGCCTTCCATCGCGGCAGACCGGTCCGCCTGCGCCTTGGCTGCACGCTGGCTTTGCCCGTGGTGCCCGGTGTGCTGCTGCACCTGTTCCTGGCGGAGCGCTATGCCTGGTCCGGTCAGATGGTCAGCCAGTTGTGGAAGGACGGACAAAATGTCCGCTGCGGCGGTATCGTCGGCGGTGTGCTGGCGGAGGGCGGACGCTCCCTGTTCAGCGTACCCGGTACTGTGGTACTGATGGTCGTTGCCGCGGTGGTGCTGTGTCTGGTCGCCTTCAACCGCAGCATTATGGACGTGGTGGAATACATCCGTAATCGACCCCATGTTGATTACCCCGAACCGGAAGAAGAGAAGAAAAAGCCGGCGGCGCCTGTCGAGCCGGTCTCTGCCAGACGTCCCGCTGCGCAGCAGCCTGTCGCCCCCCGCCCGGTCATCGACGTCCCTCTGGACGGTGAGTCTGCGGCGGCCAAGCCTGCCGAAGCCGAGCAGCCCAGAAAGGCCGGATTCTTTAACCGCAAGCCCAACGTCAAGACCCCCGATCAGGTGCTGATGGGGGAGGAGAAGCCTGCCCGGGAAGAGGCGATGCCCGCCGATTTCGAGCCCAAGCCTGCTCCTGTTCCCATTTCTCTGGAGGCGGAAGAGCCGGAGATGGAGGAGCCTGTCGCTCCTGCCGAGCCTGCTATCGTCAAGGTGACTGCCGACGAGGCTGCCCGCGCCGCGGCGGAAGTGACCCGGGACATTGCCCAGACCATGGAGGTGGAGCATAAGCCCTATCAGTATCCGCCCCTGTCTCTGTTGAATGAGGGCGGTGCGGGCAGCGCCGGCGATGCCGAGGGCGAGCTGAGCGCCAACCGTCAGCGGCTGAATGATACCATCCACTCCTTCGGCATTGATGCCAACATCGTCAATACCGTCCGCGGCCCATCCGTTACCCGTTACGAGCTGGAGCTGGATCAGGGCGTGCGGCTGAACAAGCTGACCAATCTGGCTGACGATATCGCCCTGGCTCTGGGTGCCACCGGTGTGCGTATCGCTCCCATCCCGGACAAAATTTCCGTGGTGGGTATCGAGGTACCCAACAAGGTGGTTTCTCCCGTCAGCGCCCATACGGTCATCGGATCTTCCGACTTCACCGGCAGCAAGTCCAAGGTGTCCTTTGCCGTAGGCAAGGATATCAGCGGCCGCTGCGTGGTGGGCGACATCGCCAAGCTGCCCCACCTGCTGATCGCCGGTACTACCGGTTCCGGTAAGTCCGTATGTACCAACACCATCATTACCTCTTTGCTTTACAAGGCCACACCGGAAGAGGTGCGCCTGATCATGGTGGACCCGAAAATGGTGGAGTTGGGTATCTACAACGGCATTCCCCATCTGCTGATCCCCGTGGTGACCGACCCCAAGAAGGCTGCCGGCGCTCTGCAGTGGGCGGTGACCGAGATGATGAAGCGCTACCGCACATTCTCCGAGGTGGGCGTGCGCAAGCTGGACGAGTACAACGCCTATGCCGCCAAGACCGAGGGCGTGGAAAAGATGCCCGCGGTGGTGGTGCTGATCGACGAGCTGGCTGACCTGATGCTGGTTGCCGCCAAGGAAGTGGAAGAGTCCATCTGCCGCGTGGCCCAGATGGGTCGTGCCGCAGGTATGCATCTGGTCATTGCCACCCAGCGTCCCTCTGCCGACGTTATCACCGGTCTGATGAAGGCCAACATCCCCAGCCGCATCGCCTTTGCGGTGGCCTCCGCCATGGAATCCCGCATCATTCTGGACACCATGGGTGCCGAGAAGCTGGTGGGCCGCGGCGATATGCTGTTCTCGCCTTTGGGCAGCGGCAAGCCCACCCGCGTACAGGGCTGCTTTATCTCCGACGAGGAAGTGGCCCGGGTGGTGGAATTTGTCAAGAAGAGCGGTACCGCCAACTACTCCGACGAAGTTATGCAGGAGATCGAGCAGCATGCCGCCGACAAGGACAAGGCCGCCAAGGGCGTGGGCGGAAGCGCACCTGCTGAGGCGGGCGACGATTACGATGAGCTGCTGCCCGCCGCCATTGAGGTGGTGCTGGAGACCGGACAGGCCTCCGTTTCCATGCTCCAGCGGCGGCTGAAGCTGGGCTACGCCCGTGCCGCCCGGCTGGTGGACCAGATGGAGGAGAAGGGCGTTGTGGGTCCCTTTGAGGGTTCCAAACCCCGCCAGCTGCTGATCACCAAGGAACAGTGGATGGAGCAGAAGATGCGCCAGGAAAGCGGCGAGGTGGATGCCGACTGGAGCGCACCGGCTGCGGATGACCAGCCGCCCTTTGAGGCCGAGACCTTCGTTCAGGTTGAGGAAGAGGAAGCCCCCGGGTATGTGGAAGAGGAGTCTTCGTTCTGAGTCCCCGGGCGGAGTAAGAATTTGCCTGCCACCGACATGATTTGACTTGACAGAACCCGACCTGCAACTTATAATGTTACAGGTCGGGTGCTTCTTTTGAAGAGACAATATATCCGGGTGCAGCGCAGTTGTTTAGTCGGTGTAGCCGTCTGTGACGGCGTACAGCGACTTAATGCCGAACTTGTTCGGCTGTAGCGCGCAAGGCACCACAGCAAAGTACAATACAGCAAATTCATATCCGGGTGTAGCGCAGTTGGTAGCGCGCATGGTTCGGGTCCATGAGGCCGTGGGTTCAAATCCCGCCACTCGGACCAAGTCGCCGCGAACTTGTGTTCGCGGCGACTGTCTTTTTATGTAGAAATGGGGGATTTACGTGGCTGATTTTGCGCGGACGGAGCAGTTAATGCAGGGTCTTGTCCGGCAGCTTGAGCTTCCTTATTTGGAAGTGCTGGCCTTTCAAGGCACAAAGAAGCTGCTTCATAAGACGATAAAGCCTGCGGATCAAATGGACCGCGATAAACTTTTGATGTTCTCCTGCACCAAGCCGGTTACCGCCGTGTGCGCCATGCAGCTGGTGGAACGGGGTATCATCTCACTGGAAGACAAACTGGTGGACTATCTGCCCGTCTTTGCCGAGAGCTATTTCGTGGACAAAAACGGCGAAAAGCAGGTGGTAGGCGGTGATATCACCCTGCGCCACCTGCTGACCATGTCGGCGGGCCTTGATTATAGCCTCATGCGTAAGCCAGCTGTTGTGGAGTTGGTGAAGAACTGTCCCGATGCCACCACGGAGCAGATGATCGATGCTATCGCCAAAAGCCCCCTGAATTTCCGGCCCGGTGAGCGGTTTCTGTACAGCCTGTGCCTGGATGTGTTGGCCCGGGTGATTGAGGTTGTCACCGGCAAGCGGTTCTCGGAGTATGTGAGAGAAAATATTTTTGAGCCTCTGGATATGCATGATTGCGGATTCAAAATCGATGACCCGGAGCGCATGCTGCCCCTGTTTACCGGGGAGAAAGGTTTTGTCGAGCCAAAGCCGTGCAGCAATGCAAATCTTGTTCCAACCACAGAGTATGACAGCGGCGGTGCCGGCATGGTCGGTACGGCCGTGGACTACGCAAAGTTCGCTGTGGCGCTGGCCAACGGCGGTGTGGGCGCCAACGGCAAGCGCATTATCAGCGAAGAAAGCATCAAGCGCATGTATCAGGAGGAAATACGCGTAGATGACCTGAAGTGTGAATTCACCTGCGTGCAGGGTGCAGACTACAGCTACGGCCTTGGCGTGCGCACACGCATTCGCCCCACCGAGTGGGGCTTGAGCGTGGGTGAGTTTGGCTGGGACGGCGCGGCAGGCACCTACCTGATGGTTGACCCGGTGAAGAACATCAGCGTGGTCATCGGTATGCATCTGGCGGGCTGGACCGCAATGTTTATGGAAAAGCACTTGCAAATTGTAGAGCATATTTATAGAGAGTTATTTTCTTGAACGCACGGGTACACCGCGCAGAAAAAGAAGGGTTTCATTTGTTAAACGTTACTCCTGCAAAAAACGGACCGTGGACATTTAAGCTGATCAGAACTTTGGTTGCGGTCTTTTCGCCCAAAATGGAAGTGGTGGGTGCGGAAAATCTGCCGGATGAGCCGGTGATCCTCGTGGGCAATCACGCCCAGATGTACGGCCCTATTGCCTGTGAGCTGTACCTGCCGGACAACGTCTATACCTGGTGCGCCGGGCAGATGATGGAGCTGAAAGAAGTTCCCGCCTACGCCTTTGAGGATTTTTGGTCCCAAAAACCGCGGTGCATTCGTTGGTTTTACAGGGGGTTGTCCTACCTGATCGCACCTTTGTCCGTGCTGGTGTTCAACAGCGCACGGACCATTGCGGTCCACCGGGATAAGCGGATCCTGACTACGTTTCGGCAGACCATTGCCGCGCTTCAGGACGGCAGAAGTGTGGTGATCTTCCCGGAGCATAACGTGCCGTTCAACCATATCATCCATGAGTTTCAGGACCGATTTATCGACCTTGCAAAGCTCTACCACAGACGCACCGGGAAGGAGCTGTCCTTTGTGCCGCTCTATATTGCCCCTGATTTGAGCAAAATGTGTCTGGGTGAGCCGATCTGCTTCCACGCAGGAGAGGATATGGAGCAGGAACGCACGCGCATCTGCGCCCGGCTGATGGACGCGGTCACGGAGTTGGCGCAGAACCTGCCCAGACACCGGGTCGTGCCTTACCCCAATATTCCCAAACGGGACTACCCCGTGAGCGTGCCTGGGGAGGTAGAGGTGTGAGCAGACAGCGTTTGCGCTGGCGATACGCCCACCTGATGCTGTTGTTCAGCTGGGTGGGGTACTTTGCCATGTACGTCCTGACCGAACAGCTCATCCCGGTTGAGAATTGCCACATCATCCACTGCCGGCTGGATGATATCATTCCGTTTTGTGAGTGGTTTGTCATTCCCTATGTGTTCTGGTATCTGCTGGTGGCCGGGTCTCTTGCCTATTTCGGACTGCGGGATGCGGACAGCTTCAAGAAACTGCAGGTGTACATCATCATTACCCAAGTGGTGGCCATGGTGATCTACATCGTGTACCCCAGCTGTCAGAATCTCCGGCCGGACGTGTTTCCGCGAGAAAATGTACTGACCGATTTGGTGGGAATTCTGTACACCATCGACACCAATACCGGAGTGTGTCCGTCTTTACACTGTGCCTACTCCTTTGGCATCGCATCGGTGTGCCTGAAATCGAGGGATATTCCAAAGGCGTGGAAGGTGAGCGTCGTAGTGGCTGTGGCGCTGATTTGTCTGTCCACGGTGTTTATCAAACAGCACTCGGTGGTGGATTTTGTCGCCGCCATCCCGGTGGGTTTACTGGCCGAGGTGCTTGTGTTCAAAGTGTTTTTCCCGAAAACAAAGTAAAAAGGAATGCCCGCCGCATCAGCGGCGGGCATTCCTTTTTATCAAATCAGCGGCGGCTGAGCAGGTCAAGACTGTCGGCGAGAAGTTGGGCGGCATCGGCCCGGGTCAGGGAAGTGTCCAGCCGTTCCGGGGTGCTGTCTTCCAGGGTCAGGACTCCGGCACAGGTCAGGTCAGCGGCAGACTGCATGGCCCAGTGGTCCTGGGTGCTGTGGGAAATTCCCTGTGCGGACCAGGTCTCCACGGCCACATCGGATACGTTCAGCAGTTGGTCCAGCATTGCGGCGGCCTCCCCGCGGGTGACGGTGCGGTCGGGACAAAACACGGCCTGTCCCAGTTCGTTGCGTGTGCCGGAAACGGCCCCGGCCATCAGGGCGGAGGACACGTAGCCTTTGGACCATGCGGCAATGGCGGCATCATCGTAAAAACCGGTCAGGCTGACCTGCTCCAACGGCTCCAAATCAGCCGCCGACATGGCCAGAGCCAAAAACTCACTGCGGCTGACCGGCGTATCGGGGGCAAAGAAATACAGGCCGTTGACCTGAGCGCCCACCAGCAGGCCCTCTTCGGCCAAGCGCATGGCAGCGTGATGTGCCGGGTGACCGTCCATATCTGCGTAGGTGATGCCGGATCTGGCCTTTTCAATACGGATGTTTACCTTTGCCGGATTGGAGATATTACCGGCACTGTCCACCGCCACATAGGTGAAGGAGTCTTTGCCGGTTTTGTTTTCGTAGGGCGTATAGACGAAGGAACCCGAACTATCCTCGCTGAGTGTCACACTGCCCCGGGCGGGGGAGGAAGTGAGCTGGTAGGTCAACTCACTGCTGTCCGGGTCGGTGGCCCGAAGCTGACCGGTAACAGCCACATTCCGGTAGGTCTGCAAAGACATGTTTTCGGCGACAGGGGCCTGATTGGGGGCGGTGAGCAGGTGGATGTTGACGGTGACGGGCTCGCCCTGTGCGCCGGAGGAAAATGTGGGGGTAGCGGTAAAACTGGCTGTGGTGGCTGTGGTGGCTGCGGCAGGCCGGAAGCACAAGCCGTCCAGCGCCTGTGCATGGATCACAGTACCGGCAGAAACATTCTGACCGCCCACGGTCAGAATACCGCTGCTGTGTTCGGGCAGTGTGGTAATGGTCACGGAGGCAAGGTCATGGTTTGATGTGCCGATGAAGTCCTCTCCCCGGAAGGAGAGAGATTGTCCCAGTACCACGTTGCGGGACAGAGAAACGGGTGTGGCGGCAGATACGGCCTTCCGGCCAAACAGGGCGTAGGCGGGAAGGGCCATCACACCGACCAGCGCAAGACAGCAGATGGTGAGTGTAACACGGCGAAATGAAACTCGCTGCAAGATAAGGACCTCCTTTTTTGATGTGTCCTTATGGTTTGCAATGGCGGCGGAATTATTCGCCAACAGAAAGCGGGTGGATCTGCATCCACCCGCTTGTGTATTTGCCTGCTATAACCGGTTGCGGCTGCGCAGCCAGCTTGGCAGGGAGTTGGCCTTCAGGCCGGAAACCACACCCATAGCCACGTAGAGCGTGATAAGGGACGAGCCGCCGTAACTGAAGAAGGGGAGTGTCAGACCCATAACGGGCAGCACGTACAGGCACATGCCCACGTTGAATACGGTCTGAATCAGCAGCATGCCGCCAAAAGCCGTTGCGGTGTAACCGCAGAACGCAGAGGCGGAGGTGCGGCCCACATAGAAGCAGCGCAGGATTATGGCGGCCAGCAAAATCAAAATCAGCAGACACCCCAGCATGCCCAGCTCCTCGCCGCAGGCGGAGAAGATAAAGTCCGTGTGCCGGGCGGGCAGAGCGCTGGAGTAGGGGGCCTGAGTCTGAGTTCCGTTCAAAAATCCCTGACCGGAGAAGCCGCCGGAACCCAGGGCCAGCAGGGAGCGGTCCTGCTGAAATCCGCGGTCCAAAGGATCAAGGTCGTGGTCCAGCACCACAAGAAAGCGCATGCGGATGTATTCAAAACGCTTGGATTGCAGTACGGTCTTCCAGGCAAGGAAGAAGCCGCCCGCGGCACCCGCAGCACCGATCAGGAACCAGTACAGCTTGACGCCGGCCGTCCACGCCAGAATGACAAACAGGAAAATGTAGACCATACACATGCCCATGTCGCCGCAGATGACGGCGATCAGCCCGACCATGAACATAGCGTGGGCGGTGATCTGCAGCATGCTGGAGGGCTTGCTGATGCTGCGTCCCCGCTCCTGTATGCGGTTGATCTGGTGGGCCATGAGCAGGATGAACGGGATCTTTACAATTTCGTTGGGCTGCAGGTCGAGAGGAAAGCCGGGGATGATCTTGTCAATAGCCAGCCAGTTCAGGTTGCCGGAGTTGTTGTCAGTTCCCAGCGGCGTCAGCAGCAGAAGCAGGAACAGCACGTTGAAAGCGAAAAAGCCTTTCCAGCCTTTTTCCACCAGCGTTTGAAAGTCCACAAAGGTCAGTGCGATATACAGACAGATGCCCACCAGCATGGCAACAAACTGCACGATGACCGAGCGGTAGTTCTGCGTCCAGCGGGTGGCGCTGAAAATGAGGGCGATGCCGTAAAGACTTGCACCCGTGCAAAGGCACAGCAAAAGAACGTCGCCCTTGCGGAAAAATTCCCGCAGAATATCGTTCAAACGTGACACGCTCTCACCTCCAAAAAAGATTTTGAACTATTTTACCACTTTCCTGTGGAAAGGTAAACAGGTTTTGTGTTATGATAGGGAAAACGGATCGCAGGCGGTGATGGCATGGAGTTTGTTACAAATAGTCCCGAGCAGACCGAACAGCTGGGGCAGCGGCTTGGAACCGTTCTGTCTGCTGGTGCGGTGGTGGCCTTCACGGGTGACTTGGGTGCGGGGAAAACCGCCTTTACCCGCGGCCTTGCCGGGGGCCTTGGAATACCCGGACAGGTGACCAGTCCCACATTTACCATTGTAAATGAGTATGAGGGCGGAAGACTGCCCCTGTTCCACTTCGATATGTACCGCCTGTCCTGCTCGGACGAGCTGTTTGACATCGGGTGGGAGGATTATCTTGCCCGGGGCGGCGTGTGCGCGGTGGAGTGGAGTGAAATTGTGGACGACGCGCTGGACAGCGACTGTATCCGGGTGGACATCCGCCGGGGTGACGGAGACAGCGTTCGCCGGATCACCATCACCGGCATCGAATTATAATATGCAGAAGACCCGGGAGGGGAGAAGATGAAGATACTTGCGCTGGAGTCCTCCGCCACCGCCTGTTCGGTGGCTCTGTGTGAGGATGAGCGGCTGATCGCCCAGACCTTTCAAAACAGCGGACTGACCCACAGCAGAACGCTGATGCCCATGGCAGAGGACCTGCTGGCTGCCTGCGGGCAGAAGCCGGAGGATGTGGACGTGGTGGCGGTTGCTGCCGGCCCGGGGTCCTTTACCGGTTTGCGCATCGGCGTGTCAACGGCCAAGGGCCTTGCGTGGGCGTGGGAGAAACCCTGCGCACCCTGCTCCACGCTGGAGTCCATGGCGTGGCAGCTTGCCCACACCGATGCGACCATTGTGGCGGTGATGGATGCCCGCCGCAGTCAGGTCTATAATGCGCTGTTCCGGGCTGGGGATGCAAGGTTGGAGCGGTTATGCCCCGACCGGGCGGTTGCCCTTGCGGAGGTAGAGACGGAACTGAAAAATCTGCCCGGGAAGAAAATATTGGTTGGCGACGGCGCGCAACTGTGCTATAATGAATGGCAGGAACGTGTGTCAGACCTGTGTATCGCACCGGAACACCTGCGCTGGCAATCGGCCTGGGGCGTTGCGCGTGCGGCGCTGGACCTGGCCCGGACGGACGGTCTGGTGAGTGCGGAGCAGTTGGCTCCCGTGTACCACCGGCTGTCTCAGGCGGAGCGGGAACGACTTGCAAAACAGGCGGACACCAAAGAATAAATACAAAGGGGTAAATTGAAATGGATAACAAAGTTCATGTTCTGGATCATCCTCTGCTTCAGCACAAGCTCAGCATTCTGCGTGACGAGCGCACCGGTGTAAAGGAATTCCGCGAGATCGTGTCCGAGATCGCCGCTCTGGAGTGCTACGAGGCTACCCGTGACCTGCCGCTGGAAGACGTGCAGATCAAGACCCCCATCACCACCGGCACCTTTAAGCAGCTGGCCGGCAAGAAGCTGGCCATCGTGCCCATCCTGCGCGCCGGTCTGGGTATGGTGGACGGCATTCTGGACCTGATCCCCTCTGCCAAGGTGGGTCATATCGGTCTGTACCGCGACCCCGAGACCCACGCTCCCGTGGAGTACTACTGCAAGATGCCCGGCGACATCGCCGAGCGCGACGTCATCGTGCTGGATCCCATGCTGGCTACCGGCGGTTCTGCTTCCGCGGCCATTACCTTCCTGAAGGGCTACGGCTGCAAGCATATCAAGCTGATGAACATTCTGGCTGCACCCGAGGGTATTGAGTGCATTCGCAAGGATCATCCCGACGTGGACATCTACGTGGCCGCTGTGGACGAAAAGCTCAACGATCACGCCTACATCGTGCCCGGTCTGGGCGATGCCGGCGACCGTATTTTCGGCACCAAGTAAGAATAAAGACAGCTTCCGCCGCAGTATGAGAAACGACTGTGGCGGAAGCTGAAAATTTTTTCAAATAACCCCTTGACTTTCCGGGCGCATCTGCTATAATAAACCCTGCGCTTGCGAGAGTGAGTGCGATTTAGCGGGATTGTGTAAGGGTAGCACGACAGACTCTGACTCTGTTTGTGAGGGTTCGAATCCTTCTCCCGCTGCCAAACGACCTTCGGTGAAAACCGGGGGTCGTTCTTTTTTTGCAAAAGGAGACCCACCGGAAGTACCGGTGGGTTTCCTATGTTTGTGGCGAGATGAAACTTACTTAACAGTTTGCCTGTATTTCTGGGGAGAAATCCCTTGCCGGAGCGCAAAAAACTTTGAAAAAGCCAACGCATCCGGGTAGCCAACGGACGCGGCCACCTGTCCTACAGGCAGTGACGTTTCGCTGAGCAGTTTTTTGGCCTGCAGAAGGCGGAAATCGCCCAAATACTGCTTCGGCGATTTTCCTGTGGCGGCCTTGAAAATTCGGAAAAAGTAAGGCTGGCTGATACCCAGCAGCTCTGTCAGCTCACCGATACTAATGGAGCTTTGATAATTGGAATGAAAATACTGCAGCGCAAATTCCACATACATGGCCACTCGGGATTGCTCCGTGGCATGGAGTGCGGACTGGTCGTGGTGCTTATAGCAGCTTAAGAACAATTCCAGCAATTCTGCACAGCTGATCACACGCCGGGGCAGCAGCAGTATAGTATCACCGGCATGACAGACTGCGCTGATGTAGTCAAAGGAGAATATGCCCGTACTCGGGTCCGCATCAAAGGTGGAAAAGACCTGCTCCATGGCCGGATCTTCGGATACCACCCATAAAAGCTCCCATGGATCGTTGGGATCGGCGTGGTATTCCTCGACGTGACCGGGGGTTATCAAGAACCCCTGACCCCGTTCTACTGTGTTTCCGTTATAAAATCCCCTGCCGCCGGTCACGTAGTGGATAATATAGGAGTTGCGCAGCATGGGGTCGACATTTACCTGATGAGGCTTACGGTTGCAGCCCATATAGCGGATGTGCAGTAAAGGGGTACGCCCTGCGGAATATACATTTACGTTCACGGTTTTCACCTCTTTGGTTATGATTTTAACATATCAAGGATAGTTGCGTCAATTCACAAACGCCGCCTTGCTTGATATATTTGAAAAGAAAAAAGAACAGGAGGAATACCATGGATATTGCAAAACGCTTTTCTGAAGCCGGCGAGTTTGCCGCAGCGGGTCTTTTCGAGCAGCCGGACCGCTCGCTTTTCTATCGCAAGGCACTGGGTATCCGCAGATATTTTGAACACTATCCGCTCCAGCCCTACGAGGGCAAGCCGCTTTATCCCTCCGGACTTATTCCGCGCCCGTATGCCATTGATCGGTGCTTTATGGCGGGGTTCACCGTTTATGCACCCAATGCGGACAGGTTGGAGCCGGAGCTGCTGGACGCCTTCCGGCAGGATTTTGCCCGGTACAAGTCGTTCGTTCCCTTTGAGCATACCGTCACCGGAAATATGTCTGCACACTCCATTCCTCACTACGAACGTGTTGCCCATGAGGGGTTGGAGTCCTATATTCCCCGGATTGAAAAAATCGAAGACACCGATATGCGCGAGGGCCTTTTGCACATTGTTGCGGGTGTGCGGTGCTGGGTGGACCGTATGCTTGCCTATCTTCGCAGTGTGAATGCAGAGGAAAAGCTGATCCGGGCTCTGGAACAGGTGCCCATGAAGCCGGCGCGGGACATTTATGAGGCGGTCGTCTGCTGGAATCTGGTCATGTATCTGGACGGCTGCGATAATCTTGGCTGTGTTGCCGATGGCCTGATGCCGTGGTACCGGGGGGAGAATATCGTTCCGCTGCTTGAAAATCTGTTTGACAATCTGGACGTGAACGAGGGCTACTCTCTGGCGCTGCATACCAACTACGACCCCCTGACGGTGCAGTGTCTGGAGGCGGTAAAGGGAAAACGGCGCCCCATGATCCAGCTGTTCGTGGACGAGAACACGCCGGAGGAGATCTGGCAAAAGGCCTTTGAGAGCCTGCGGACCGGAAATGGGCAGCCCGCCTTCTACAACCCCAAGGGGATGCTGGGTGGACTGGCGGAAAAGTTCCCGGAGCTGACCCCGGAGGATCTGCGGAAATTCTGCGGCTCCGGCTGTACGGAAAGTCAGATCGCGGGCCTTTCCAACGTGGGTACGGTGGATTCCGGTATGAACCTCTTGTACATTCTGGAAAAGTCCATGTACCGCCATCTTCCGGAGGTTTCCTCATTTGAGGAGTTTTATGATCGCTTTCTTGCGGATGTTCGAACGGACGTGGACATCGTGACCGATGCCATCAGCCGTTCTCAGCTGGCGAGGGCGCAGTATCGCCCACTGCCCATGCGGACATTGCTGGTGGATGACTGCATCGACAAGGGACTGGATTACCACAACGGCGGCGCCCGTTTCGGCTGGAGTCTGATCTGTTTTGCGGGCCTTGTGAACGTTATCGACTCGCTGCTGGTGATCCGGGACGTTCTGTTTACGGAGAAACGCTGTACGGTCGAAGAATTTCTGGAGCTGCTCAGGAACAGCGATGAAGCGTTTCTCGACACCTGCCGCCGCCACAAAGTCTGCTACGGCTGCGACCATCCCGAAGCCAACGCCATGGCAAATCGGGTCAGCACCGATATTTATTCCATGCTGGACGGGCGCAAGCCTCATTTCGGCTCTGCATTCCTGCCCTGTTCCATCATGTTCCGCAGCGCCGCCATCAAGGGCAGGGAAGTGGGAGCGACACCGGACGGAAGAGCTGACGGCGCACCTTTGGCGGACTCTCTGGGCGCTATTTTCGGCAAGGACGTCAACGGGCCTACGGCGCTGCTGAAAAGTGTCGCGTCTTTGGATCTGGAGCGGGCGCTGGGTACACCCGTGCTGAATTTCTGCATTGACCCGGATATCAGCGACAACAACCTGAGGGCGCTGATTTTGGGATACATGCAGTTGGGCGGCATGCAGATGCAGATCACCTGCGCGGATGCCAAGACTCTGCAGGAGGCCTATGACAATCCCGACCTGCACCGAAATCTGGTGGTACGGGTAGGGGGCTATTCCGATTATTTCTGGAAGCTGAGTGATGAACTAAAGCGGATGATCCTCAGCCGCACCATTCACAAGTAAACGTTATGGAATACGCCACTATTATCAACATTGCCCGTTTTTGCACTGATGACGGACCCGGGATCCGCACCACCGTTTTCCTGAAAGGGTGTCCGCTGCGCTGCGCGTGGTGCCACAACCCGGAATCACAGGCAGAGCACCCGGAGATCTTGTGGGACGCGGATCGCTGCACCCATTGCGGTATATGTGCTGCCCGGTGCAAAAGCGGCGCTCACAGCATCCGGGATGGACGGCATCACTTTGACCCGGCGCTCTGTCAGCATTGCGGCGCGTGTGCGGAGCAATGCCCCACCGGTGCGCTGGAACTGGCGGGTCGGCGGGTCAGCACGGACGAAGTTCTTTCAGAGGTTCAGAAGGATGCGGTTTTTTACAATGCTTCAGGGGGAGGGGTCACGGTTTCCGGTGGGGAACCTTTGGCACAGCCTGCCTTTACCGCTGAGCTTTTGCGGCTTTGCAGAGAGGCCCGCATCCATACCGCCATTGAAACCAGTGGGTTTGCATCCGAGGATGCATGGAAACAAGTCCTTCCGTTCTGTGATTTGGTACTCTTTGATATCAAAGAAACGGACGAAGAAAGGCACGCCGGATACACGGGTGCGCCGTTGGCACCGATTCTGCAAAACCTTCGACACGTGGACGAGACGGGCGTGCCGATCCTGCTGCGTGCGCCGATCGTTCCCGGTTGGAATGACCGGGAGAAACATCTGGCTGCCCTGCGGGAGCTGAAGAACTCCCTGCGCAGCTGCAAAGGGCTGCAGATCATGCCCTACCACAGCATGGGGACACATAAATACGAGAAGCTTCAGCGGGCCTATCGATGCATGGAGGTTCCCGAGCCTGCCGCTGATGTGATAGAACGTTGGCGCAGTCTTGCGGAACGATAAAAAATTCATAAGAAGAAAAGGCCCCCTGCTCTGAACTGCCGTTCAGAGCAGGGGGCCTTTTTGGCGCAGCAAAACCGAGGGCAGTTTTAGGGACGAATATGTTCAAGGTTGATATTGAAACCTGACGAGCGCAAGTATCAGGAGGGGAGGCGGTTTTGTTGTGATGTGCGCAGGATTGCAGGAGGAAAACGGGAAATAGCGAAAATTGTGGAAAGAAAATTATGGAAAGTGCAAAAAAAACCATAAAAAATGCTTGCCTTTCTCTATAAAAAAGAATATAATGCAAAATTAGAATAGTGTAGTATGCGGAAGTAGTCTCTTTGATGTAGATGCATCAATTTCGGGTGGACTACAACTTGTGTCTGGGAGGATGGTTGCATAGGTGTCTTTACGTAAAAAAATAATATGCGGCATCCTGTTGGGACTGATCGTCTGTATTGTTGGTGCGGGTTTTCTGCTGCGTGATGATATCGGCGTCGTTTTGAACGGTCTGCGCTATTCTTCGGAAGAATTGGAATCGCAGATCGAGCAGAACGATCAGGATATCAAAGATGCGGCGAACGTTGTACCCGATATTACGGTTCGTGATCTGACGGAAGAGGACAGGCAGGCCCTGAAAGACGGTACGATCACGAAGGAAGAGCTGATTGAAAGCATGATCGGACCGAAACCGGAACCACAGCCGAAGCCTCCGGAAGCGGGGGTGCAGCCGCCGCCCAAACAGGAAGTGCCGAAGCCCGAGGATCCGGAATCCCAGAAACCGACGGTGCAGGTGGAGGATCACCAGAAGAAGCTGGCGGCCCTCATTGCGGAGGTCTACGTCCTGAGGGAAGAGTTCCTGATCAAGCTGGACAACCTGATGGGGCAGGCCAAGAAAGACTATCTGGCTCTTGCTCCGGCGGATCGGTCCGGAACGAAGCTCACGGGTCTGGCCGGTAAGTATTTCTCCATCGCATACGATCTTGAGGCGGAGTGCGATGGCCGAATGAAAGACATCATTGACCGGATGGAGACGCTGCTCAGGGATAATGGGCAGGACCTTTCTATCGCCCAGTCGGTGATGGACACTTACCTCAAGGAGAAAAGTTTGAAAAAGTCTTGGTATTTAGCAGAATTAAAAAAGCGAGGGATTTAACTATGAAAAAAATGTTGAAGCAAATCGGTGCGGTTGCCCTGGTCGTGTGCATGATACTGTCTATGGTGCAGTATGCTTCTGCCGCGACCTACAATGTGCTGACGGTCAAGGTGAAGGACACCGATCTGAACAAAACCATTACCATGGACAGCGGCTCCCGTCAGCTGGGTGATACCGCCAAGCTGATCGAAGAGATCTTCACCGTTATCGGCGGTGCAGCCATGGGTGACGGTATTGATAACACCTACAAGACCAACCACATCAATCATAGAGGCGGCATCACCTCTCCTTTGTGTACTGTGGCCAGCTGCCACCTGTATTCCATCTGGACCACCGAACTGGACGACTGGTTCGATAATGCCAAGGCTGCCTATGTGGGCAATACTTGGGCTACTTGGGTCGGCAGTGTGAATGATAACCTCTTTGGCCAGGGCGACAGTGAGCTGAAAGACCTGCTGAAGGACACTGCGTCCCAGATCAGTGCGCTGACCGTGGGTAAGGAATACACCATGCCCTCCAATGATGGCCGTTACGAGCTCAGCGTTAAGCGCACCCAGAAGACCACCGGCGGTGGCGGCGGTGGCGGCGGTGGCAGCATGACCACCACCGAGACCGTGACCAACCCCGACGGTTCCGTTACCACCATTATTACCGACAAGGCTGCCGGTACCGAGACCGAGATCACCGTTGGCACCAACGAGGTCACCACTACTACCGTGACCGACAAGAACGGCAAGCAGAGCGTGACTGAGGTCGTGGTTCCCGCCGACGCCGCTGAGCCTGTCAAGCTGCCCGACCCCGTCAAGACCAAGGACGAGCTGAACATCGACCTGCCCGAGGGCGGCGCCGAGATCGTGATCCCCGTTGAGGTCGACAAGCCCGGCAATGTGGTGGTCATCGTCCATCCCGACGGCACCGAGGAAGTGATCAAGGGTACCACCCTGACCCAGGGCGGCGTTGTGGTCACTTTGGACGGCGATGCCCACGTGAAGGTGGTCGACAAGTCCAAGACCTTTGTTGATATGACCGGTCACTGGGCCAACAATGCGGTTGACTACGTTGCGGCCCGCGGCCTGTTTGCCGGTACCGGCGACGGCACCACCTTCAGCCCCGAGATCCCCATGACCCGCGGCATGCTGGCTCAGGTCATCTACAACCTGGAGGGTGCCGAGAAGCACAGCTATGTCCACGGCTTTACCGACATCCCTGACGGCCAGTGGTTTACTGCCGCTGTTAACTGGGCTGCCCGCGAAGACGTTGTGGCCGGTTACGGCGATGGCTCCTATAAGCCCAACAAGCTGCTCAGCCGTGAGGAGTTTGCCCAGATTCTCTACAACTATGCCAAGGCGCTGGGCTACGACGTGAACAAGACTGCTGACCTGTCCACGTTTGCTGATGGTGATGAGGTCTCCTGGTGGGCCACCGCTGCCATGCAGTGGGCTGTCAACACTGGCCTGATGAGCGGCAAGGGCGGCAATATCCTGGGTGCCACCCACACCGCTACCCGCGCAGAAGGCGCGCAGATGTTCATGAACTTCCTGGAGAAGATCGTGAAGAACTGATTACATCGGTTATAAAATAGAAATATTTTATAATAGGCTGACCCCAATTTCATAATGAAAGAGGTGAATTGAAATGCAGAAGTTTGAGATGCCCATGATGAACGTTGAGGAGTTCGAGATCGTCGACGTCATCATGACCTCCGGTGGCGAGGGCGGCTACAATCCCAGCTGTCCCAACGAGATCGGCTGCGGCGAGGATTTCTCCTAAACGCTGCCAATCATTCCCCCGGCGGCGCAAGCCGCCGGGGGACACCCCCTAATCCATACCCCGACTTCGGTTTGTGACAAGGGCCCGAAGGGTCGGACCTGTGTCCGAGACCGGAGTTTTCGTTTGTTTGAAAAGGCTGAATTTGTCCGAAAGAGAGGAAACGCAGTATGGAACTGAAAAAAGGATTTGTCATGCGTCAGGTGGCCGGTGAGTACGTGGTGGTCAATGCCGGCGCCGATGTAGACCTGAACGGTGTGATCACCCTGAACGCTACCGCCGCCGCCCTGTGGAAGCGGCTGGAAGAACCCGCTGAGATGGCCGATCTGACCCGGACCCTGCTGGCTGAGTTTGACGTGGACGAGGCCACCGCGGCGCAGGCGGCGGAGAGCTTTGTGAACATGCTGAAGGAGCGCGATCTGCTTGCGTGATTCTGCAGTACGGCTGGAACAGGCGCTCCCCATGATGCAGGAGGCGCTGGCACGGGGCAGCCTGGTGCGCTTCATGCCCAACGGCACCAGTATGCTGCCCATGCTGCGGCAGGGGGTAGACAGCGTAACGCTGTCCCCGGCGCCGGAGAAGCTGCGCAAGTACGATCTGCCCCTGTACCGCCGGGATAATGGCCAGTTTGTGATCCACCGCATCGTGAAAGCGGGGGAGACCTACACCTGCGTCGGTGACAATCAGTTTGCGCTGGAACGCGGCCTGCGCAGGGATCAGATGATCGCCCTTGTGACATCTTTCAGCAGGGGTGAAAAGGAAATTTCCGTAACTGCGCCGTCGTATCGGCTTTACTGCCGTCTGTGGCACTGGAGCCGTCCGATCCGGCGCAGATGGAGAGCCCTTCGCGGGCGGCTCAGGAGGAAACGATGAAAGATAGTACGGTGCTTTTTTGGGCGGCAAAGCGGTCGGCAAACCGCCTGCCAATGCTCATCGGCATGCTGCTTGCCAACGCCGGCAGTGCTCTCTGCGCGGTTTGGTTTGCCCTGTGCAGCCGGGCGGTCATCGACACTGCCGTGGGCGGGGACAGAAAAGGCTTTGTGCTGGCCTGTGGTGTGCAGCTGGCGATCATTTGCACCATGCTGCTTTGCAGTGCAGCCAACCGCTACCTGACAGACCGCCTGCATGCGGATCTGGACCGGGACCGCAAAAAGCAGCTGCTGTGCTGCCTGCTGCGGGCGGATTATGCCAAGACAACAAAATTTCATACCGGAGAGCTGATCAACCGGCTGAACAATGACGTGCGCCAGCTGAACGACGGTATTATAGGCATCCTACCCAGCCTGATCTCCATGGTGGTGCGTCTGGGCGCTGCGGGTTGGGTACTGGTCAGCATCACCCCTAAAATGACTTTGATCATCGCGTTGGTGGGTGCGGTCATGCTGTTTGGCACCGGCGCTCTGCGGCGCATTATGAAAGAGCGCCATCGCGCCATCAGCCAGGCAGAGGGAAAGGTCCTTTCCATCCTGCAGGAGTCGGTGGAGCGGCTGCTGGTGATCCAGTCCATGAATTTGGGTCCTGAGGTTGAAAAACGTGCTGAGCAGCGGCTGGAAGAGAGGACTCAGGCCCAGAACCGGCGCAGAAGGCTGTCTGTTCCGGCCAATACCGCTGTAGGTATGGTTCTGCACTTTGCCAGATTTATCGCTTTGATCTGGTGTGCCTCCAGCGTGATGCAGGGGAACATGACCTTCGGTACCCTGACCGCGGTGACTCAGCTCGTGTCTCAGCTGCAGACTCCCTTCGTGGGCCTGTCGGGCATCCTGCCCCGGTACACGGCCATGTGCACCGCCGGCGAGCGATTGATGGAACTGGAACAGCTTGAGGAGAATGCACAGGAAACCGGCAGAGAGAAAAGCATTACCGATTTCAACGGTATGATTATGGGTGAAAACCTGAGTTTTGCCTATGAGGACGAGCTGATTTTGGATGATGCATCCTTCCATATCCCTCTCGGTAAATTCACGGCGGTCACCGGTGCATCCGGAATTGGAAAGAGCACGCTGCTGAAGCTTTTGTTGGAGGTTTATCATCCCTCCACAGGGCGGCTGTTTGTGGAACAGAACGGGGAGCAGATCGCGTTGAACGAGATCAAACGCGGGCTCTTCGCCTATGTGCCTCAGGGCAATCTGCTGTTCAGCGGTACGCTGCGTGAAAATATCCTGCTTGCAAAGCCGGATGCCACCGATGAAGACGTGGAGCGAGCGGTCTATGTCAGCGCGACGGATGCGTTTTTGGACCAGCTGCCTCAGGGACTTGACACCGTGTTGGGTGAAAATGGCGAAGGCCTTTCCGAAGGACAGGCCCAGCGCATTGCCATCGCCCGGGCGGTGGTCAGCGGCGCGCCCGTTCTGCTTTTGGATGAGGCAACGTCTGCCATGGATGCACAGACCGAGCAGACGGTGCTGGCGCGATTGGCACAGATGCCGGGATGTACCTGTATCGCGGTGACCCACAGACCGGCCGCTCTGGAGCTGGCGGACCAGCAGCTTGAGTTCCGCGACCACGTGATTTTTGCGCGGCGCTGCCGCTGATCATTCCGTTGTCATGATTGAATCAATTCCGGAAAGGAGGATAGTGCAACAATGAACGCGTTTTTTACTGCCGGACGCAGAAGGCAGCTGCTGATCGTGCTGCTGGATTGTCTGATCGTACTGTGCGCCTGTGGACTATCCTTCCTGCTGCGGTTTGATTTCAGAATATCCGATGGGACTGTGTGGCTGGCAGAGATGGTGCGGTTTGCACTTGTGCTGATACCGGTCACCCTGGTCGTGTTCTGGCTGCGCAGAATGTACCACTACGTGTGGCGGGCCATTACCGCGTATGACATGATTAGTATGACGCTGTCGTCTGCCGTTGCGTACGTACTGGGCTGTTTGGTTTCGCTTGCCGTCGGAATTGTGCTGCCCCTCAACCTGTACTTTATCATTCCTATGCTTGCGATGCCCATGCAGGTCGGAATGCGCAGCGCGCTGCGCTTTTGGACGATGCTCACCCGCAAACGCGGTCAGGACGATGAAGAACGCATTTTGCTGATCGGTGCAGGGGAGGGCGGACGAGCCATCCTGAACGAAAAGGCAACCAGCGGTCGTATCCCGGGCCGTATCTGCTGCATCGTGGATGACAATGCAGAAAAGTGGGGCAAATATCTGGACGGCATTCTCATTTACGGCGGCCGGGAGCAGATCCCGGAAGCTGTGGAGAAGTTCCGCATTACCCAGATCATTTTTGCCATCCCAACCTGTACGGGTAAGAATAAGCAGGAAATCCTGAACATCTGCAAGAAAACGCCTTGTGAAATCAGGCTGGTCCCCGGTATTTATGACATTGTTACCGGCGGTGTGCAGGTTTCCGACATCAAAGAGATCGAACTGGAAGATCTGCTGGGCCGTGAACCGGTGCGGCTGAACATGGAACTGATGGACGGCTTCCTGAAAGACCGGGTGGTCATGGTCACCGGCGGCGGTGGCTCCATCGGCAGCGAACTGTGCCGCCAGATCGCAAAGTTTGGTCCGGCCAAACTGGTCGTGATCGACAGCTACGAAAATAACGCCTACGAGCTGCAGCAGGAGCTGATCCGCACCTATGGCAGCCGGCTTGACCTGAAGGTGGAGATCGCCTCCATCCGCGACAAGCAGCGCACCTACGGCGTGGTCGAGAAGTACCGCCCGGACGTTATCTTCCACGCTGCGGCCCACAAGCACGTCCCCCTGATGGAGGCGTGTCCTTCCGAGGCCATTAAAAACAACGTGTTTGGCACCTACCACGTGGTGCGTGCCGCAGAGAAGTTCGGTGTGAAGAAGTTCGTCATGATCTCCACTGACAAGGCGGTCAATCCCACCAACTTCATGGGGGCGACCAAACGTTTTTGTGAGATGATCCTGCAAAGCCGACAGAAAAGCAGTACGGAATTCTGTGCCGTGCGCTTCGGCAACGTGCTGGGAAGCAACGGCTCGGTGGTGCCTCTGTTCAAAAAACAGATCGCCAACGGCGGTCCCATTACCCTGACCGACAAGCGGATCATCCGCTACTTCATGACGATCCCCGAGGCGGCTCAGCTGGTGCTGGAGGCCGGTGCCATGGCCAAGCACAATCAGGTCTTTGTTCTTGATATGGGCGAACCGGTCAAGATCCTTGATCTGGCAGAAAATCTGATTCGTCTGTCCGGCCTTGTGCCGTACGAGGATATCCAAATCGTGGAGATCGGCCTGCGCCCCGGTGAAAAGCTGTACGAGGAATTGCTGATCGATAATAATAATCTCCAAAAGACTGCCAACAGCAAGATCTTCGTGGAGGAACAGTCTCCCATCACGGCTGAACAGCTGATGGAGCATCTGCTGGTCCTGGACCGCGCGGTAACGGAAGAAAACTCCGACGAGGATATTATCGAACTGATGAAATCTCTCGTGCCTACATACCGGACGCCCGACGAAGTTAACGACGTTGTGGGAACAAACGCATAAATTACTTCAAAAGAGATAGTTTCTCTGCAAGACGAGAAGGAAAAACCACGGCAAGGCTGACGCCTGCCGTGGTTTTTTGACGAGTATCGTGTAAAAATATACTTTTGAAGCGAGTAAATCCCTAAGGCCAACCGCCTAAGCGGCGTTTGTTATATTACAGCTGAAAGGCTGACTATTTAACAGTTGCAATTACAGGCGGTTGCAGGTACAATAAGAAGGGAAGAGCCTGTCTGCTTGTAAGGAGGTCTTTTATGGACACCATTTATATTACAGGTCATCGTAACCCGGATACCGATTCCATCGTGTCCGCTATGGCCTACGCAGCTCTGAAGAATGCACTGGGTGACCGCTGCTATCAGGCCGCCCGTCTGGGCCACATCAGTGACGAGACGCAGGCTGTGCTTGATCGGTTCAAGGTCAAACCGCCCGTCATGCTGCATAATCTGCGCACGCAGGTGCAGGACCTGGACTATGACACGCCGCCCATCCTTTCTCCTGCGGCTACGATCAGCCGGGCCTGGCAGATGATGAGCGACGACCATATCAAAGTACTGCCGATCGCCAACGATGACGGTACGCTGTATGGCATGGTTTCTTCCGGTGATATGACCACCAATGACGTGGCATCCATTCGCGATTCCTACATCTCCGGTGTGCCGGTGTACAACCTGCTCAGCGTGCTGGAAGGCCGCATTTTGAATAAGAGCGGGGAAACGAAGGACATCATCTCCGGTGAGGTGACCATTGCGCTGCCTACGGGCCGGGAGAACTTGATTTTCTCCGCTCAGGACAGCATCGTGGTCTGCGGCGATCAGCCGGACATGATCCGCCGTGCCATAGAGCTGAACGTGAACTGCGTCATCGTCTGTCAGGCGGAGGTAGACCCCCAGCTGCTGGAGCTGCCCTGCGACACCTGCCTGATTTCCACGCCGCTTGATGCTTACCGCGTGGTACACCTGATCTGCAACGCCATGCCTGTGGGCAGCATCTGTCAGAAGGAAGACCTCGTGAGCTTCCATCTGGAGGACTACATAGATGACGTGCGCAACACGGTGCTGCAAAGCCGGTTCCGCGCCTATCCCATTCTGGACGAGAATGAGCGTGTGGTGGGCACCCTGTCCCGCTTCCACCTGCTGCGCCCCCGGCGCAAGCGGGTCATTCTGGTGGACCACAATGAGCTGGCCCAGTCTGTGGCCGGGTTGGATCAGGCTGAGATTCTGGAGATCGTGGACCATCACCGCCTTGCTGACATCGAAACCACCAATCCCATCTATGTTCGCAACGAGCCGGTGGGCAGTACTGCTACCATTGTGGCCGGAATGTATCAGGAAAAGGGCCTGATGCCCACCGAGACCATGGCCGGTCTGCTGGCGGCGGCCATCGTGTCCGACACGGTTATGTTCAAGTCCCCCACCTGCACCCAGCGGGATATCGACGTGGCAAACCGCATGGCACGGATCGCCAACGTGTCCCTGGACGAACTGGGTCAGGCCATCTTCTCGGCCACCAGCAGCGATGACAAGACCGTGCAGGCCATGCTGGAGACCGACTACAAGGAGTTCCACATCGCCGGTCACAATCTTGCCATCAGCCAGATCACCTGCATGGACTCCGAGCGGGTGCTCCGCCGCAAGGACGAATTCCTTGAGGCGATGCAGCAGATCCGGCAGAAGAAAAAGCTGGATACCGTGCTGCTGATGATCACCGACGTACTGCTGGACGGCACCCAGCTGTTGTTCTCCGGTGACGAGAATAACATCTGTCAGGCATTCAACATCCGAAATGGGGAGGGAAACAGTGCGTTCCTGCCCAAAATCCTGTCCCGCAAAAAGCAGATCGTTCCCACCCTTACCGCCCTTTGGGGCTGATCAGAGACGAACCCGACTCCGCGCAAGCGGGGTCGGGTTTCCTGTTGGGAAAGGTCGGTAAATTCTGCTTGCAAAAGAGAAGTGGCTGTGTTATCATAACCCGTGTATAGAAGATCAATATGCAGGATTAGTACATCGGTAGTATGTCGGCTTCCCAAGCCGAAGAGGCGGGTTCGATTCCCGTATCCTGCTCCAAAGGCGATGCAAATCGCCTTTTCTTATGCCCGGAACACGAAATATGACGAAGAAAGAAAGTGTGTCGTATGCAGGAAGCGTTCTTCATAACGTTTGGCAAGATGGCGCAGATTTTGGGTCTGCTTGTGATCGGCTTTGTTTTGCGCAAAATCAAAGTACTGCCGGAGCAGACGCCTAAGGTAATGTCCGGTTTGTCGGCAAAGCTGTTTCTGCCTTGCCTGATGCTGTATTCCAACATTGAAAAATGCACCGTGCAAAATTTGTCGGAAAACGCGAACCTTGTCCTGTACGGCTTGCTGTTCAGCGTGATTTCCGTGGGACTTGCGTATCTGCTCGCGCCGGTATTTGAGCGGGAGGATATCGCGCTGAAACGGCAGTATCGCTATTCCGTGGCCATTCCAAACACGGGCGCGGCGGCGGTGCCGCTGGCCTTGGAGCTGTTCGGATTGAACGGCGTGTTTCAGTTGGGCTTGTTCCTTTTGGTGAACAGTATCTTCACCTATTCCTGGGGCATGGTGCAGTTGATTCCGCAGAAGGGGAACGGACTGAAAAGCTTCCTGCGGCGGCTGTGCAACCCGGTGATGATTGCGTTGGTCAGCGGTATGGTGCTGGGTCTGCTGGGCGGAAGCGAATGGATCCCGGACGCGGCGCTGAGCCTGATGAGCGATTTGAGCGACTGCTATGTGCCCGCCTCGTTGATGCTGGTTGGCTATGCCATTGCCGGGTTTGACCTTGGCAAACTGTTGAAGAGCGCGAGAATCTATGCGTTTACGGCTTTGCGCCTGCTGGGATTGCCGCTTTTCTTCCTGGGTCTTTGCCTGGCGTTGAACGCGCCTGCCACGGTCATGCTGCTGGCGGCCATCGTGTATGCCGGCCCCTGCGGCATGAATCCCATTGTGTTTGGCGCGGAATACGGCACGGATACCGAACAGGCGTCCGGCTTGCTGTTGGTGACCATGATTTTGTGTGTGATCACGTTGCCGCTGGTGTACGCGGTTGCGATTTGGGTGACCGGCGGCTGAAAAACAGTTGACAACGCATTGATTTGTGGTAAAATACTTGAGGAAACGTTTTGACGGAGCTAAGCATAATTTCGACGCAAAGAGCGAGAGGGGACAGTGAAAGCCCTCGGCGTGCGAATATGCAGGCCACTCCTGAACGGCCCGTGATGAGCGGGACGGTAATCACCGTTATTGGATGGCATGAGATGGCGGACTTGTCCGCCAAATCAGGGTGGTACCGCGAGTGTAAACTTCGCCCCTGACCGTAAGGTCGGGGGCGTTTTTTGATGCTGAATGACCGAAGGAGGAAACATAAATGAAGCTGAAACGAATGCTTGGCGTGGTCTGCGCCGCCGCTGTGCTGTTTGGCGTGCTGTCCGGCTGCAGCCTGACCGGGACCAAACCTATCCCAAAGGGTATGGACAAAGATGCCCTGCTGACCGCCGGGGAAGAGGTGGTCAACCTGCTGCTGGACGGTGAGCACGAAGCGGTTGTGGAGCTGCTACGGGAGGATATCCGCTTTGCTGAGGGCAAGGAGATCAAGCCCGAGCACATCAAGGAACTGGTCGAGACCCACGCCGACCCGGAAGAGGTCGGTACGTTCGTAAAGATCGAGGAAACCGCCGTCATGGGTGAAACAAAACCCGAAGCCCTCGGCATTGCGCTTTTTAAGTGTGAGTACACCGAAAAAGAGGTTGCCTTCGGCATTGCCTACGACCCCGAAATGAATTTGACCGGCATCAGCATTGCCCACAGCTGATTATAGGAGGAAACCAAAATGAAAAAGTACGGAGTAAACGAATTGCGCGAGATGTTCCTGAAGTTCTTTGAGAGCAAGGACCATCTGCGCCTGCCCAGCTTTTCCCTGATCCCTCAGAACGACGCGTCCCTGCTGCTGATCAACAGCGGCATGGCTCCCATGAAGCCTTACTTCACCGGTGAGCAGGAGCCTCCCCGCCGCCGCGTGTGTACCTGCCAGAAGTGTATCCGCACCGGTGACATCGAGAACATTGGCAAGACCGCCCGTCACGGCACCTATTTTGAGATGCTGGGTAACTTCTCCTTCGGCGACTACTTCAAGAAGGAAGCGATCCACTGGTCCTGGGAGTTTCTGACCAGCCCCGAGTGGGTGGGTCTGGACCCCAACCGTCTGTATCCCTCTGTGTTTGAGGGCAACGAGACCACCCCTGCCGATGACGAGGCATACCGCATCTGGCACGAGGAGATCGGTGTCCCCGCCGACCATATCTTCCGCTTTGGCAAGGCCGATAACTTCTGGGAGCATGGTTCCGGCCCCTGCGGCCCCTGCTCCGAGATCTACTACGACCGTGGCGAGAAGTACGGCTGCGGCAGTCCCGACTGTACCGTGGGCTGCGAGTGCGACCGCTACATCGAGGTGTGGAACAACGTCTTCTCCCAGTTCAACAGCGACGGCGAGGGTCATTACGAAGAGCTGAAGCAGAAGAACATTGACACCGGTATGGGTCTGGAGCGTCTGGCCTGCGTGTGCCAGGACGTGTTTTCCCTGTTTGATGTAGATACCGTTATGAACATCACCAACAAGGTGTCCGAGATCACCGGCGCCCACTACGGCGAGACTGCGGCCAAGGACGTGTCTCTGCGCGTCATCACCGACCATATCCGTTCTTCTTCCTTTATGATCTGCGACGGCGTGCTGCCCTCCAACGAGGGCCGCGGCTACGTGCTGCGCCGCCTGCTGCGCCGCGCCGCCCGCCACGGTAAGCTGCTGGGCGTGAATGAGCCGTTCCTGTACAAGGTGTGCGATACCGTGGTCCACGAAAATGAGGGCCACTATCCCGAACTGCGCGAGCGTCAGGACTATATCACCAAGGTCATCCGCACCGAGGAAGAGAACTTTGCCAAGACCATCGATGCCGGTCTGAAGATCTTCAACGACATGATGGCGGACCACAAGGCCAAGGGCGAGACTGCCTTCTCCGGCGCAGATGCGTTCAAGTTGTACGACACATATGGATTCCCCATCGATCTGACCATCGAGATGGTGACCGAGCAGGGCATGACTCTGGACGAGGCGGAGTTCCGCAAGCAGATGGACGAGCAGCGTACCCGCGCCCGCAAGGCCCGCGAGGCTTTGGGCGATTTGGGCTGGGCCGGTGTGGAGTTTGGCAAGGACGTACCCGAAACGCAGTTTGTGGGTTACGACACCCTTGCCGTTATGGATGCCAAGGTGGTTGCCATTGTTGTGGAAAACGAACAGGCTGAGGAGCTGATGCCCGGCGTGGAGGCCATCGTGGTGCTGGACAAGACCCCCTTCTACGCTGAGATGGGCGGTCAGACTGCCGACCACGGGTTCCTGGCCCGCAGCGGGGAGGACGGCATGCTCTTCAACGTCACTGACGTGCAGAAGAACAAGGGCGGCAAGTATATGCATACCGGCAAGCTGACCGAGGGTGTGCTGAAGGTGGGCGATACCGTCCGCGCCCATGTGGATGATGAGCGCCGCCGCGCCATTATGCGCGCCCACTCCGCCACCCATCTGCTGGATGCTGCCCTGCGCAGCGTGCTGGGTGACCACGTCCATCAGGCCGGCTCTCTGGTAGAGCCTGACCGTCTGCGCTTTGACTTTACTCATTTCTCCGCCCTGACCGCCGAGGAGCTGGCCCGGGTCAGTGCCATCGTGAACGAGGCTGTGCTGGCCGGCTACGACATTGTCACCGAGGAGATGCCCATCGAACAGGCTAAGCAGCGCGGCGCCATCGCCCTGTTCGGCGAGAAGTACGGCGACACCGTCCGCGTGGTGGATATGGGCGAGGGTTATTCCGTGGAGTTCTGCGGCGGTACCCACTTGAATAACACCGCCAAGGTTGGCGTGTTCCACATTTCCAGCGAGTTCTCCGTGGCCTCCGGTGTGCGCCGCATTGAGGCCACCTGCGGTAAAGTTGCGCTGGAGACCATGAACAGCAACCAGGAGAAGCTGTTCCGTGCCGCTGCCGCCCTGAAAGCCAAGCCTGCCGAGATTATGGAGAAGGCCGAAGCGGCCATGGGCGAGATCAAGAAGCTGCAGCAGCTGGTGGAGAAGTACAAGGCCCGTGAGGCTGCCGGCGAGACTGAGCGTCTGCTGTTTGGCACCCACGAGGTGGGCGGCATGAAGGTGCTGACCGCCACTGTGGCCGATGCCGATGCCAACCGCCTGCGCCAGATGGGCGATATGCTCCGGGACAAGATGGCCAATATCGTGGCCGTGCTGGCTGCGGTCAACGGAGATAAGATCACTTTCCAGGCTGTATGCGGCAAGGATGCCGTCGCCGCCGGTGTCAAGGCCGGCGACATCATCCGCGCCATTACCCCCATCTGCGGCGGTAAGGGCGGCGGCAAGCCTGACAGCGCCATGGGCGGCGGCTCCGACGTGCTGAAGCTGGACGATGCGCTGGCTGCTGTGGACGATCTGGTGGCGCAGGCTCTGGGGCGGTAAGGAGGTAGCAAGATGTCAGACTGTCTGTTTTGTAAGATCGTGAAGGGTGACATCCCCTCCAACAAGGTGTACGAGGACGAGGTGTGCCTCGCCTTCTACGACATCGACCCTCAGGCACCCACTCATTTTCTCGTCATCCCCAAGATGCACATTGCCTCTGTTGCCGAGATCAACGAGGACAACAACGCCGTGGTGGCCCATATCTTCGCCGTCATTTCCAAGGTGACCCGTCAGTTGGGTGTGGAGAGCTACCGCGTGGTGTCCAACATCGGCGATCAGGCCGGTCAAACTGTCCACCACCTGCACTTCCACGTGCTGGGCGGACGGAATATGACCTGGCCTCCGGGTTAATAAATAAAAAACGGCTGTCCGAAACTCGGACAGCCGTTTTTACTTGGATCATTTCACGATATCGTGCAGCTTGACCGCCAGAGTCACGCCCTCCTGCAGGCTGGTGTGAGCAAGAGGTGTGAGCAGGGTGGCGCTGCCCTGGGTGCGGCCGTTCATCACGCCGTTGTTGCACATCAGGGCAACCGGCTTGATAGCCCAGCCGGCCACGTCGGCGGCGTCGGGGAAGGCACCGGAAAGGGTCTCGCTGCGGTCCAAGTCCGCCTGACCGGCGGTTTTCTCTACATAGGAGACCACATTGGCCAGCATCACGCAGATCTCCTGCCGGGTGATGGGGTTGTTGGGGCGGAACTCGAACCCGCCGTCCACCGTGTAGCCGCTGGCGATGCCCGCGGCCTTAGCCTTCAAAATGACGTCTTCGGCAGTGTCGGAGAAGGTGTCGGCAGGGGCGGGGGAGATGGCTTTGCCGGTGAGCTTTTGGGCCAGATTGACCGAAAGATCGGCAAACTGCAATCGGGTGATGTCAGCGGTGAAATTTGTGCGGTTGCAGGAGGACAATAGACCCAGCGCATCAGCCTGCTCCAACCAGTTAATGGCCCAGGCGTCCGCACCGGTGGTGTCCAGCGCCTGACCGGAAACAAGCTGCAACGCGGCAGTTTTACCTGCGTAGGTTACCGTGACAGTCTGATTTGTACCGTTGGGGTCGAAGCCGGAACACATACCATCAAGCAAGGGCAGGTAGCAGGCGCCGTGTTTGGTGCAGGTGGCCTTGACGTAGATATCAAGGTCGCGGATGGAACTGCCGGAGGGACAGGCAGCGCTGGTTTGAGAAAGCTCAATGGCGGAAACAGCGCACTTGTCTGTCATAAACAGGGTGACCCAGCTGGTGCCGAGGAAACCGTCTTTGGTGTAACCAACGCCTGCGTGGGTCATGGCAGAGTCCAGAATATTGTTCCGATGTCCCTCACTGTTCATCCACGCGGCAACCACCGACTCGGGAGTTGTTTGTCCGGCGGCGATATTTTCGGCCGCGGACTGGTAACCCACCCCGACCTCAGTAATGGCGGTGTGCCACGGCTGCTCACTGAGACGGTCGTGGGAATAGAGGGTGACCAACTCCTGCTTGCGGGTGTGGGCAGCGGTTTGCAGGTTGGGGAAGATGGAGTAGGGGACAAGCTCCTGCTCCAGCCGCTGCTCGTTAACAAGGAGCAGGGTCTGCCATTCTTCGGCGGTGCAGATGTCGTTCAGTTCAGCCGGCAGGCTGTCGGCCCGAACGCCCGCAATGCACAGGGAGAAAACCAGCGTAGCGGACAGGGCCAGCAGAGACAGTCGTTTCATAGGCGACCTCCGTCGGTAAAATTACAATATATAATAAGAATACCTTATTTTCGACAAAAACACAAGAGGAATGACAAGCAAGTAGTCAAGGAAATGATTGCAAATGGTGTATCCCGTGGGGTATAATGGAGCAAAGAAAGAAGGCGAACAACATGTATCAGATCGATATTATGACGCTGTTTCCCGACGTGGTGGGGGATATGCTGTGTGAGTCTATTCTGGGCCGGGCGCAGGAACGGGGGTTTATCCGCATCGAGTGCCACCAGATCCGGGACTATACCGTGAACAAGCAGAAACAGGTGGACGACTACCCTTACGGCGGCGGCCGCGGGGCCGTTATGCAGGCGGACCCCCTGTACCGCTGCTGGGAACATATCTGTCAGCAGGCCGGTGAGCGGGTCCACACTATCTTCATGTCACCGGCGGGAAAGCGGTTCTGTCAGGCAGATGCCCGGCGGCTGAAGGATGATTACGATCGGCTGATTTTGGTCTGCGGTCATTACGAGGGCATCGACGAGCGGTTTATCGAGGAGTGCGTGGATGAGGAAATCTCCATCGGTGACTTCGTCCTTACCGGCGGCGAGATACCGGCCATGGCCATTTCCGATGCGGTGTGCCGTCTGGTCCCCGGCGTACTGTCCGACCCGGAGTGCTACGAGAATGAAAGCCACTGGAACGGTCTGCTGGAGGCGCCCCAGTACTCCCGGCCCGAAGTGTGGCACGATCGCGCCGTGCCGCCCATCCTGCTGTCCGGCCACCACGCCAATGTAGAGAAGTGGCGGCGCAAGCAGGCCATTCTGCGCACCCGCCAGCGCCGCCCTGATATGTTTGAGAAGCTGGATCTGTCCTCCAAACAGGATAAGAAGCTGATCCGGGAAATGGAAGAAGAAGGCCTTTGGTAATTCAAAAGCGCCACGGAACAACGAACGAAGTTCCGCGGCGCTTTTTTGATGTATATACCGACAAGTTTTGCTTTACAAACGGTGAAGAATATGGTATAGTTCAGAATGTAATTTTTAAAACCATATTACGGGGTGTTACGTATGAGTTTCAAGATCGTGGTAGACAGTTGCTGTGAAATGACCCGGCAGATGCAGGAGGATCCGACCTTTATTCGAGTGCCTCTGACCATCGCCTGCGGTGAGAATACTTTTGTGGATGACGATAGCTTTGATCAGGCGGATCTGCTGTGGGCAATGAAGCAGACCAAGGATGCGCCTGCCACCGCCTGTCCGTCTCCTCAGGCCTATCTGGATGCGTTTTCCGGGGAAGAGGAGGATGTGTACGCAGTTACCCTCTCTGCGCTGCTCAGCGGCTCTCACAACAGCGCCCAGCAGGGCAAACAGCTTTTGGAGGAGGACAAGCCTGAGAAGAATATTCACGTGTTCAACTCCTGCTCCGCTGTTTGCGGTGAAAGTTTGATCGCGCTGAAAATCAAGGAACTGGCCGAGCAGGGATTGCCCTTCAAAAAAGTGGTGCGTGAGGTGGAGCAATTCATCCGGCGCATGAAGACCCTGTTCGTACTGGAGGATCTGGAGAATCTGCGCAAGAACGGGCGGCTTACCAAGATGCAGGCGGTGGTGACCGGCGCGCTGCGTATCAAGCTGTTTTGCCATGCCACCCCGGAGGGGGAAATCGGCAAGCTGGGACAGGCCCTGACCGTCAAGCAGGCCCTTGGCAAGCTGGTGGACCGCATCGCGGATGATCTGGACCACGTGGGCCGCACTTTGATCATCAGCCATTGTAATTGTCTTGAGCGGGCGGTGAAGCTGAAAGAGCAGATCGAAGCCAGATGCAGGTTTGACCGGATCTTCATGACCGGCGCCGGCGGTATCACCACCGTGTACGCCAACGATGGCGGTATTGTGGTGGCATACTAAAAATGAAAAAGCACCTGCCTTACGGCAGGTGCTTTTTTACAGCCAATCTTCAATTACATCCTGCAGATGAATGGGGGAAATGCCTTGCTCGCACAGCAGAGTCAACAGGTCCAAAACGCGCTGGCGATCGGGGGAAACGTGGGGAATTCGGACCGTTTCCCCCTGAGAAGAATGGACCGCGATACCATAGTCGGGAAAGGAAGTGCCATCCTGCTGCACCACGTCACGCAGCAGGTGATACTGAAAGGTGTGCCGGGTTCCGCCCTCGTCAATGCAAGTGTGTTCGTATGCCTTGAAATCCATCATATTGTGTCACCCCTGTCGTAAAATTATCCACAAGCACATTATATAGTGTTCATAGCCGCGTGAAAAGAGAAATATATCGCGTAAAATACAGAAAACCGACAGACTTGTACTTAAATCTCCTTCTTTAGTAGGGGAAACGGGAGAAATTGCACCAAATATGGCGGAATTTTGCGAAAACTTATAAGAAAACCGGCCTGTCACAGCTGTGACAGGCCGGTTTTTGAGTGTACTTACAGCCCCTCAATGAGGCGGACGGTGATATAGCCGCCGTCCACGTTGGTTTCCAGTACAAACTGGTCCACGGCGGGGATCATCAGCTCCCGGGGGCCGCCCTTGACTACATACACGTTGTTGGCAGGGGGGGTCAGCACCTCGGCGATGTTGCCCAGTACCGCGCCGGAATCCGCGTCCCGGACCTCCAACCCGGTCAGGTCGGCCAGGAAGAAGTGTCCCTCAGGCAGGTCAACGTCCTTGCGGGCGACGTGAAGAACGGCGTTCTTCATGGCCAGCGCACCGTTCATATCGGTGATGCCCTGCAGCTTCAGGATGACCAGATTCTTGTGGACTCGGGCGCGTTCCACTTCGATGGGCCAGTGGGTGGGACCAACATACAAGGTGGAGAAGCGGCACAAAAAGTCGGGGGAGTCGGCCCAGGGTTCTACCCGGACCTCACCCATAATGCCGTGGGCATTGACGATCTTGCCGACCTCTAAGAATTCCTGTTTCATGGGACAACCTCCTCAAAAGGGTGGAAAAAAGCGGCGCAGGGTGATGCTGCGCCGCTTTTCGGTAAACAATGTACTGTTTACTCAGTCGATGATGTCGACGGAGACACGCTTGCCGGAGCGCTGTGCCACAGAGCGCACGAGGGTACGGATCTCCTTGGCAATGCGGCCCTGACGGCCGATCACCTTGCCCATATCCTCGGGAGCGACGCGCAGCTCCAGCACGATCTCGCCATCGCCATCGTGCTGTGTGACGCAGACCTGATCGGGGTTATCCACCAGGTTACGCGCCACGTAGGTCAAAAGCTCTTTCATTGGTCAGTCGTTCCTCCATCGATTAGATGGCGCCGGCCTTCTTCAGCAGAGCCTTGACAGTCTCGGTGGGCTGGGCGCCGGTCTTGATCCAGGCCTGAGCGCGGTCGGCATCCACCTTGATCTCAGCGGGGTTGGTCAGGGGATTGTAGAAGCCGATCTCCTCGATGAAACGGCCATCACGGGGATAGCGGGAGTCAGCCACCACGATGCGGTAGAAGGGAGCCTTCTTGGCGCCCATGCGACGCAGTCTGATTTTAACCATTTTATATTCACCTCCAAATGAATTTGTAAATTGATATGGAAAACACGAAACGTCGTGTCAGCCAACGGGATTAAAAGGGGAAGCCGCGGCCACCCATGCCGCCAAGGCCGGGCATGCCTTTACCGCCCTTGCCCATCATCCGGCGCATGGTTTTGGACATCTTGCCGCCGGTGAATTGCTTAGTCATGGCCTGCATCATCTCAAACTGCTTGAGCAGGCGGTTTACATCCACGACCTGCGTGCCGGAGCCGGCAGCGATTCGCTTTTTCCGGCTGGAGTTGAGCAGCTTGGGGTCCTCGCGCTCGGCGGGGGTCATGGACAGGATGATAGCCTCGGTCCGGGCGAGCATCCCCTCGTCCATGGAAGCGCCCTCCAGATCCTTTGCGTTGACACCGGGCAGCATGCCTGCGATATCGGCCAGAGAACCCATTCCCCTGAGCTGAGTGAGCTGATCGTAGTAGTCGGTCAAGGTAAACTTGTTCTGACGCAGACGGGCCTCCAGTTTGGCGGCCTTTTCTGCATCAAAGCTCTGCTCGGCCTTTTCGATGAGGGAGAGCATATCGCCCATGCCCAAAATGCGGCTGGCCATGCGGTCGGGGTGGAATACCTCAATTTGATCCAGCTTCTCGCCGATGCCGGCAAACTTAATGGGCTTGCCGGTAACGGCGCGGATGGACAGGGCGGCACCGCCGCGGGCATCGCCATCCAGCTTGGTCAGCATGACGCCGGTGATGTCCAGTGCATCGTCAAAGGCCTTTGCGGCGTTGACGGCATCCTGACCGATCATGGCGTCCACCACCAGGATGATCTCGGTGGGAGAGACAGCCTCTTTGATGCTGCACAGTTCGGCCATCAGAGCTTCGTCCACGTGCAGGCGACCGGCGGTGTCCAGAAAGACCATGTCGTTGCCATGGGCCTTTGCGTGGGCCACAGCGGCCTTTGCAATATCCACAGGGTCGGTCTGACCCATTTGGAACACAGGGATGTCCAGCTGCTTGCCGACCACTTCCAGCTGTTGAATAGCGGCGGGACGGTAGATGTCACAGGCAGCCAGCAGGGGGCGCTTTGCGTGCTGACGCTTCATAAGACCCGCCAGCTTGGCGCCGTTGGTGGTTTTGCCCGCGCCCTGCAGACCCACCAGCATGACAACGGTGGGAGGGGCGGAGGCGATGGTCAGCTTGGTGTTCTCACCGCCCATGAGGGCTGTCAGCTCTTCGTTGACGATCTTGACGATCATCTGAGCGGGGGAGAGCGCCTCCAGCACGTCGGAACCGACGGCGCGCTCGCTGACCCGGGCAACGAAGTCCTTTACGACCTTGTAACTGACGTCAGCCTCCAGCAGGGCAAGACGGATCTCGCGCATGGCGGATTTAACATCAGCCTCGGTCAGACGGCCCTTGCTGCGAAGCCGCTTAAATGCCGCGGAAAGTTTTTCGGTCAGTCCTTCAAAGGCCATGCCTTACTCCCGGCTCATAGCCTCGGCGGCGGAACGGATCTGGCGGGCGAGGGTGTCGATCTGGGCATCCTCGTAACCGGCGTTGCGCTCCAGAATGCCGTCAGCTGCGGTCACGATGTCCTCCAGCTGGCTGCGCATGGCGTGGAAACGGCGGATCAGGCCGGTTTTATCCTCCAGCTCGGTGAGGATGGCCTCGGCACGGACGATAACGTCGCGCACGCCCTGACGGGTGATGCCGTAGTTCTCGGCGATCTCGGCCAGAGAGAGGTCCTCGTTATAGTACAGGTCGTAGAATTCCTTCTGACGATCGGTGAGGATCTCGCCGTAAAAATCGAACAGCATGGTCATGCGAAAAGCCTGATTTTTCACAAATCCACCTCCGAAACAGGAAAGATGTAAAGGGAAAGTGCTTTACCGACGAATACTATACAATATTTTGTGCTGTTTGTCAAGGGGAAACGCGATATTTTCTCGGAAAATCAATGAGAATTTCTGCGTGCTTCAAAAGAAAAAAGCGGGCGGCGCAAGAATATTTTGCTTTCTTGCGCCGCAGGATGTATAATAGACCAAATATCATGTTTCCGGGAGGAAAAACCATGAGTCAGGTTATCCGTACAGAGTTGTTCCCCGGTGTCAATTTGACGGCGGTGCATACGGGCAAGTTCAAAAGCAACTATTTCGGCGCGGCGCTGGTGACCGGCCTGAGCCGGGATACCGCAGCGGAGAATGCGCTGCTGCCTTGGGTGCTGCGCCGCGGAAGTGCCGGCTGCCCGGATATGCAGACGGTCAGCAGCCGACTGGACAAACTGTATGGCGGTGCCATTGAGCCGTCGGTCACCAAAAAAGGTGAAATGCAGTGCCTGTGCTTTTCTGCGAGCTTCCTTGATGATGCCTATGCCCCGGAGGGGGAGCAGCTGTTGGAGCCGGCCCTGAGCCTGCTGAGCGAATTGCTGCTGCATCCCCGAACGGAGGATGGCATCTTCTGCAGGGAATACGTGGAGGGGGAGCGGGCCAATCTGATTGACCGCATTCGTGCCCAGAAAAATGACAAACGCCAGTACTCCATGATGCGGCTGGGGCAGGAGATGTGCCGTTACGAGGCCTTTGGCATCGACAAATACGGTGACGAAGCTTCTGCGGCAGCCATCACCCCGGATAGCCTTTGGAAGCGCTACCAGACCCTGCTGACCACGGCACAGGTGGAGCTGTTCTACTGCGGCTCCGCCGAACCGGAACGGGTGCAGCAGGCGTTTAAAACAGCTTTTGCAGACCTGCCGGTCAATCCGGACCGGGAGCAGCCGGAGTGCGAACTGCGCATTACCGCGCCTGAGCAGCCGAATTTTGTGGAGGAAGCGCTGGACGTGGGACAGGGTAAACTGGCCATGGGATTGCGTACTGACGGCATCGGCGTTTGGGATGAGGAATACCCGGCTTTGATGCTGCTCAATGCCGTATTTGGCGGCACAAGCATGTCCAAGTTGTTTATGAACGTGCGTGAGAAGTTGTCCCTGTGCTATTTTGCAAGCTCTACTCTTGAAAAGTTCAAGGGGCTGATGCTGGTCAGCTCCGGCATTGAGTTTGAGAAATTTGAACAGGCTCGGGATGAGATCCTGACCCAGCTGGATGCTTGCCGCCGGGGTGAGATATCCGATGAGGAGCTGGAGGGCGCCCGGCGCATTGTCTGTACCGCCCTGCACACGCTGACAGACAGTCAGGGCAGAATGTCCGACTACTGGCTGGGACAGGCGGCCGCCGGGATCACCGAGACGCCGGAGCAGCTGGCCAGACGGTTGGAGCGGGTCACCAAGGAGCAGGTCGTGGCAGTGGCCGGGCGTATGCACCTTGACACCATCTACTTCCTGAAGGGAAAGGAGGCGGCTCAGTGAAGGTTTTGAAGTATCCCCGCATTGGGGAGCAACTGTTCCACAAAGTGCTGGATAACGGTCTGAATGTCTTTATCTGCCCCAAACCGGAGCATGCCAAAAGCTATGCCTTTTTTGCCACCAATTATGGCGGCATGGATACCCGCTTTTGCCTGAACGGACAGTGGCACGATACGCCCGCCGGTGTGGCCCATTTTCTGGAGCATAAGATGTTTGACACCGAGGACGGAAACGCTCTGCAGGATCTGGCCTCCAACGGGGCATCACCCAACGCGTTTACCAGTAATGGCATTACCGGCTACTACTTTGAGAGTACCGAGAAGTTCGAAGAAAATCTGCGGATTTTGCTGAGATTTGTCTCAGTACCCTGGTTTACGGCGGAGAGTGTGGACAAGGAACAGGGCATCATCGCCCAGGAGATCCGTATGATCGAAGATAATCCGGAATGGCAGGTTTATATGAACCTGATGGAAGGATTGTATCAAAACCACCCCGCCCGCATCAGTGTGGCCGGAACGGTGGAGTCCATTTCCCATATTACGGATAAGACCTTGTACGATTGCCACCGGACCTTTTACACCCCGGAAAATATGGTGCTGTGTGTGGCGGGCGACGTGGAGCCGGAGCGTGTGTGTGCCATTGCCGACGAGATTTTGCCCAAACAGGGCAGCGGCAAGGTGGAGCGGGACTACGGCGAGACCGAGCCGGCTGCAGTGGCACAGCGCCGTGTGGAGACGAAAATGGAGGTGTCAACGCCCATTTTCCAATATGCCTGCAAGATGCCCCCGGTGTCTCGCGGACCGGAAACCCTGCGTATGCAGCTGTTGGGCGATCTGGCGGCACAGGCTCTTGTGGGTCAGTCGAGTCCGCTGTACGCATCGCTGTACGAGCAGGGGCTGATCAACCGTGAGTTTGACTGCGGCTGCGAGATGTATCCGGGCTGCGTGTTCCTCTATGCCGGCGGCGAGAGCCGTGACCCGGCCGCAGTGGCGGAACAAATCGCCGGGGAGGCGGCCCGTCTGGCTCGTGAGGGGATCGATGAGCAGCTGTGGCAGCGCCTGAAAAAAGCCGCCTATGGCAGCCGCGTGCGCGGCCTGAACTCCTTTGAAACCATCTGCGTGGGGCAGGCACAGAGCTTTTTCGACGGGGCGCAGGCATTGACCTTCCCTGAGATGTTCGACACGATCACTCGGGAGGATGGGCAGGCGCTTCTGGCAAAGTGGGGGCAGGCGGATCGCACCACCCTGTCTGTGGTATGGCCGAAGGAGGGAACAGTATGAGCTTTTTTGCTTTACCCGGAGATGCCATGGTCAATACGGTCACTTTCCCGGGGCTGGGGCTGCAGTTTGACCTTAACCGCGTGGCCTTTATCCTGTTTGGCCGCTATGTGTACTGGTATGGCATTATCATTGGCCTCGGTTTTCTGCTGGCGGTACTGTTCTGCTGCCGACGGGCAAAGACCTTTGGCCTGCGGCAGGATGACATTCTGGATCTGCTGATCGCGGCAGTTCCCATAAGCCTTGTGGGATGCAGAGCGTACTATGTGCTGTTCTATCTGGACCGATTCCGCAGAGAGGACGGGTCACTGGACTGGGGCGCAGTGGTACGCATCAGCGACGGCGGTATCGCCATCTACGGTGCGGTCATCGCCGCGGCCCTGACGCTGCTGGTGTTCTGCCATTGGCGCAAGCTGCCCTTTATGACCTTTGCCGACCTGGGCGTGCAGGGCCTGTTCATCGGGCAGATGGTGGGCCGTTGGGGCAACTTTATGAATGTGGAAGCCTATGGCAGCGTGACGGATGTGCCCTGGCGCATGTGTTCGCCCGCCATTGCCCGCTGGCTGTACGGGGGCGGACAGATCGACGAAGTGATCTATCAGTCCATCCTGACCGGAGAACTGGGCGTACATCCTACATTTTTGTATGAGTCCCTTTGGAATTTGATTGGGTTTGTGCTGATCGTATATCTCTCCAAAAAGTTCTATAAATTTGATGGACAGCTGTTTTTGACCTATGTTTTGTGGTACGGTATCGGCCGTTTTTGGATCGAGGGACTGAGGACGGACAGCCTTTACTTCTTTGGTTTGGAACTGTTTGGCTATCCCATCCGTACCTCCCAGGTGCTGGCGCTGGTATCCGCCGCCGCAGCCCTTGGTGTGTTGATCTGGTGCTTTGTGCGCGTGAAAAGAAAGCCGGAACTGCTCTATGCCCAGCGCAAGGCACTACAGGAGCAGGAAAAAGAGGAGGCATAATAATGGCAACCATTATCGACGGAAAGGCTCTTGCGGCCAAGGTGAAAGAGGAAGTGGCGCAAAAGGCGCTGGCCCTGTCTGCCAAACCCGCGTTGGCCGTGATCATCGTGGGTGATAACCCCGCATCCCGGGTGTACGTCAACGGCAAGAAGAAGGACTGCGGCGAATGCGGCTTTTACAGCGAGGAGTATGCTCTGCCCGCTGAAGTGACCCAGAAGCAGCTGCTGGACCTGATCGCGCAGCTGAATGAGCGGGAGGATATGGACGGTATCCTGGTCCAGCTGCCCCTGCCCAAGCATCTGGACGAGCGGGAGGTGCTGCGCGCCATCCGTCCTGATAAGGACGTGGACTGCTTCCATCCCTACAACGTGGGCAAGCTGATGATCGGAGAGAACGGGTTCGTACCCTGCACGCCCTATGGTGTGGTACGTATGCTGAAAGAGTACAACATTGACATCCGCGGCAAACACTGTGTGGTGGTGGGGCGTTCCAACATCGTAGGCAAACCTCAGGCTATCTTGATGCTGCGTGAGGATGCCACCGTCACAATCTGCCACTCCCGCACCCCTGATCTGGCTGCCGAGTGCCGCCGGGCAGATATTCTGATCGCCGCCGTGGGCCGTGTTGGCCTGATCACCGCAGACATGGTCAAAGAGGGTGCGGTGGTCATCGACGTGGCTATGAACCGTAACGAGCAGGGCAAGCTCTGCGGCGACGTGTGCTACGAAGAGGTTGCTGAGAAGGCATCGTACATCACACCCGTACCCGGCGGTGTGGGTCCCATGACCCGCGCCATGCTGATGGAAAACACCCTGTACGCCGCGATTCAGCACGGAAAATAAAAAACAGATCTTATGAAAACGCCTGCAGCTTTTCAAAGCTGCAGGCGTTTTTTTGCTTATATTCGGGCCAGCCGGCAAAGGGGTGTTTGGCCGGGAGTCAGAATGGCATAGCTGCCGCTGTCCCGGATGCTGCCGGGATTGACCACCCACAGACCATCTTCCTCCTGCTGACAGTAGGGGACGTGGGTGTGACCGAAGAGAACCACATCTGCCTGACACCGGCGGGCAGCGTGGATGGCGGCGTGATAGCCGCTTTTTACATTCCAGATATGTCCATGGGACATGAGAACTTTGGTGTCGGCATAGGTAACCAACAGCTGCAAAGGGGCGGTGGCGAAGCCGTCGCAGTTGCCGGGGACTCCGGCGATGGGCAAATTGGGGTACTCCTGTGCCAACAGCTGGGCGTCGCGCTCCAGATCGCCCAAATGGATGACGTAGTCGGGGCGCTCCAGATCAACAGCGGCTCGCATGCCGCTCAGTGCGCGGTGGGAATCAGAAAAAACCAATACTTTCATCAGGTAACCTCCGGGTCAAACAGGCATATACTGGGTTAAGCAAAGAATGGGGGGATGGAAATGAACAGCACACCGCAGGATATGGGCCAGATGGTAAAGCTTTTGGGGAACAGCGGTGCAGTCAAACAGCTGCTGCAGAGTGAAGACACCAAGCGCATGATGCAGCTTTTGCAGAGCCGCGGCAGCGTGCAGAACGCGGCTCAGGCTGCCGCAAAAGGGGACAGCGCCCAGCTTATGGGCATGATGCAGCAGCTGATGAGTACCCAGGAGGGGGCGCAGCTGGTGGAACGCATCACAAAACAGGCGCAGGAAAAAGGACTTTAACGGGAGGTGTGTCCCATGAGCGGCGGCTTTGAGGAAAAACTCAACGCGATCCTTGGTGACAAGAACGCCATGGGGCAGATCATGGCCCTGGCTCAGTCCCTGTCCGGCTCGGAGCAGCAGGGAGGGCCGGCGGGGGCAGAGCAGCCGGAGTTTGTTCCGGTGGAGGAGTGCGCGGGCAACGAAGAGCCGCCGATCGATTTCGGAACTTTGCTGAATTCGGTCGACCCCGCCGTGCTGCAGCTTGGTATGCGCCTGATGCAGGAGTATAACCGCAGCGATGACGATGCAGCGGCGCTGCTGTGCGCCCTGCGCCCGTTTGTAAAGCCGGAACGATACGCAAGGCTTGACAAAGCAGCCCGTGCCGCGCGGCTTTCCCGCGTGGTGCGGGTACTGTTGGATACGTTCAGGCAAAGTCGAGGTGCGGGGGATGTATAATCGCTACATACCGAACAGCTGGCAGCCGCGGCTGGACAGGGAACATACAACACACATGAATAACGAGCCATGGGGTGGGTTCGGATTGGGTCAGCGGTGGGTTCGTCAGTTGGGCGAGTCCTTTCACCTGTTTGGCGGTGAGGCGAAAAATGCCGGCATAGCCGGCATTTTGAAGGGGTTGGGATTGGATGATCTGGACAGCGGTGACATTCTTCTGCTGCTGATCCTGCTGCTGATCTTTCTCGAGGGGGACAACATGGAGCTGGTCATCACCCTTGGATTGATGCTGCTGCTGGGCGGGGACAAAGATCAGAAAGAATGAAGCACTGTGCCGTCCGGCAGAGCAAATCTGACGTTGGAGGGGCAGGGAGCGGTTATGGGGTAGGTCGCATTGGCGGACAGGACGACCTGGCCGTCTTTTTCGGTCTCCGCTGCAACCAAAAGGCCGCTTTCCACGCTGACCCAATACCGTTCCAGACAGCCAAGCTCATCGGCGGTGGTTTCGACGTAAATACAGGGGTGGTCGCCGTATGCGCTGTAACCAGCATCATGGATGCGGTCTGTCGGCAGGTCCAGCACGTCCTCATAAGTGGGGATGCGCTGGGCCAGATCGGCGTTGAGAGAGTTCCTGGGTGCGGTCATATAGGTAGAACTGCCGGAGTACCAGTAGTGCACAGCGGCTTCGTCGGACAGGCTGTAGCGCACGACACCGGAGGGGAGTACCACGCGGGAGTAGGTATAGCCGTCGTCGGCCCAGGTCTGGACAGAGGTGATGGAAGATCCGCCGTCCCAATAGGTCTGTACGGTCAGGGGGCGGTAATAGCTGTCGGCCCGGTCCAAGGAGGCAATGACGGCCTGAACGGTCCCGGCAGTGACTTCGATCCGCTGTGCGTGGGACTCAATATCGGGGGTGGTGCTTGTGTCAGGCTGCTGAGAGGGGAGCGTGACTCCTGCGCTTTGGGAGGAGTAGATACTGTAGGCGAAGCTGCCGAAGACAGCCAGCACCACGATGAGCGCGATCAGCACAGCCACTCGCGTGCGGTTATTCTGCTCCATGAAGCCACCTCCTTTCCACGGAAGAACTGATCAGGGATCAAACGGCTCGGGGGGATCGCTGCGCAGACCAAAATGCCACAGAATGGCATCCACGGTGCGGCGGCAGGCCTGTCCGTCACCGTAGGGGTTGACGGCGTGGGCCATACGGTCGTAGGCATCGGAGTCGGACAACAGGGTGGAGGCCATGGAGAAGATGTCCTCCTCCTCCACACCGGCAAGCTGAACGGTTCCGGCGGCAACGGCCTCAGGCCGCTCGGTCTCCCGGCGCAGGACAAGCACGGGTTTGCCCAGTGCGGGGGCCTCCTCCTGCAGACCGCCGGAGTCGGTCATGACCAGATGGCAGCGGGCCATCAGGTTGTGCATCTCGTCCACGGCGATGGGTTCGATCAGGTGGATGCGCTCGTGGCCGCTCAGATACTGCTTGGCAGCCTGCTGTACCACGGGAGACAGGTGGACGGGGTAGACCAGCTCGACCTCAGGGAAAGCGTCGGCAATACGGCGCAGGGCGGTCATGATGTTGGCCATGGGCTGGCCGTAATTCTCGCGGCGGTGGCAGGTGACCAGAATGACCTTGCGGTTTTCGTAATCCAGGCGATTGAGAATTTCCGTGGTAAACTGATAATCCACTTTCACCGTGGTCTGCAGCGCATCGATGACGGTGTTGCCGGTCAGGAACACGCCTTTGGTAATGTTTTCGCGGGCCAGATTGTCGCGGTTGGAAACGGTGGGGCAGAAATGCAGGTCGGCAATGCAGCCAACCATCTTGCGGTTCATCTCCTCGGGGAAGGGGGACCACTTGTCGTAGGTGCGCAGACCGGCCTCCACATGGCCTACGGGGATCTGATGGTAGAAGGCGGCCAAAGCACCGGCGAAGGTAGTGGAGGTGTCACCGTGGACCAGAATGAGGTCAGGCTTGACCTGCTCCAGCACATCGTCCATGCCCAGCAGGGTCTTGGAAGTGATGGTGGACAGGGTCTGCCGGGGCTGCATAATGTCCAGATCGAAGTCGGGTTTGCGGCCGAAAATGTCCAGCACGGAGTCCAGCATCTGGCGGTGCTGGGCGGTGACGCAGCACAGGCTGTTGATCTCGGGGCGGCTGTCCAGCTCCTGTACCAGAGGACACATCTTGATGGCCTCGGGGCGGGTGCCGAAAATGGTCATAACAGTGATTTGTTTCATTTGTCGGACACATCCTCCTCGCCGAAAAACGGCGCATTATCGTTGGAAACGGGGTGGTTGTGCTTGCGGTGGGTAAACAGACGCCAGCCGACGGCACCGGCCACGCACAGGGCCAGCAGAAGCATCATGGCGCGCAGCTCGCCGCTGGTGGTCAGCACCACGGCGGACAGACCCAGAATGGCGCTGATGACGTACAGAACGGCCACCGCCTGCTTCTGGGAGAAGCCCATGTCGATCAGCTTGTGATGGACGTGGCTGCGGTCAGGGGCCATGGGGGACTGGCCGTGGGACACCCGGCGCACGATGGCGGAGCAGGTGTCGAAAATGGGCAGACCCAGCATCAGGAAGGGAACGGCGAAAGAAATGATGTTGTACAGCTTAAACAGACCGTTGATAGAAGTGACGGCCATGACGAAGCCAAGGAAGGTGGAGCCGGTGTCGCCCATGAAAATTTTTGCGGGGTTGGCGTTGTAGGGCAGAAAGCCGAGACACGCACCGGCCAAAGCGGCCATGATGATGGCAACGTCGGGTTCGGCCACGCACAGTGCGATGACCAGCATGGTCAGCGCGCTGATGGAGGACACGCCGCAGGCAAGACCGTCCAGTCCGTCAATGAGGTTAACGGCGTTGGTAATGGCGACGATCCAAATCACAGTGACGGGGATGGACCACATGCCCAGCTCCCAGATGGGGTCGGAGCTGAATACATTTGGATTGGACAGGATGGTGATGCGGTTGCCCGCAGCCACGACCACCAAAGCAGCGATAATCTGCACAGCAAACTTCAGCTTGGCCCCCAGAGCGTAGATATCGTCGAAGATGCCCAGCACCACGATGATGACGCTGCCCAGCAGCAGACCGCGCATCTGAGTCCCGGCGGGGATGCAGATGATCACGCTGAGCAAAAAGCCGAGGAAGATGGCCAGACCACCCATACGGGGGATGGGGTGTTTGTGCATGCGGCGGCCGTCTTTGGGTACGTCCACAGCGCCGACCTTGAAGGCCAGATCCTTTACTACGGGGGTGGAAACGTAGGCGATCAGAAAAGCAATGACCAGGGCGGCAATGACCCATTTAATGGTTGGCAAATCAACTTGCAGCATGAGAAAATCTCCTTTTGTACTGTGCCGCAGAGCAATCAGCGGGCAACGAAGCCGATCTTTTTATAAACCTTGCGCAGGGTTTTATTGGCCACATAGGATGCCTTTTCCGCGCCGGTCTTATACACGTTCTCCAAATAGGCCTTGTCGGCGAGGATTCGGGTGGCCTCTTCACGGATGGGACGCAGGCACTCCACGACCGCATCGCCCACAGCAGGCTTGAACTTGCCGTAGCCGCAGCAGGCAAACTCGGATTCGATCTCGGCGTAACTTTTGCCGGTGATGGCAGAATAGATGCTCATCAGGTTGGCAACGCCGGGCTTGTTGGCGGGGTCAAAGCGCACGCAATTCTCCGTGTCGCTGTCGGTGATGGCGCGCTTGAACTTGCGCTGGATGTCCTCCGGCTTTTCCATCATGAAGATGCAGCCCTCGGGGATGGACTTGCTCATCTTGCTGTCGGGGGCGTTCAGGCTCATGACCCGGGCGCCGGTCTTGGGAATATAAGGCTCGGGAATCTTGAACACATCGCCGTACACGTGGTTGAAACGCTGGGCGATATCGCGGGTCAGCTCGCAGTGCTGCTTTTGATCCTCACCCACGGGGATAAAGTCCGGCTGATAGAGCAGGATGTCAGCAGCCATGAGAGAGGGGTAGGCAAACAGGCCGGCGTTGATGTTGTCCTGATGCTTGGCGGACTTGTCCTTGAACTGGGTCATGCGGGACAGTTCACCGAACATGGTGTAACACTGCAGCACCCAGCCCAGTTCGGCGTGCTGGGGTACGTGGGACTGGATAAACAGGGTGTTCTTCTCCGGGTCCAGACCGCAGGCGATATAGAGGGCCAGCTGCTCCAGAGTGCGGCGGCGCAGGTCGGCGGGGGTCTGTCGCACGGTGATGGTGTGCATATCGGCCATGAAGTAATAATTATCAAATTCTTCCGTCCGCTCCACCCAGTTCTTGATGGCACCGAGGTAGTTGCCCAGATGCAGGTCGCCGCTGGGCTGGATGCCGGACAGCATGACTTTCTTTTCGTCCATTGTGATGGCTCCTTTGCTGATGTGCGCAGCGCACATATAATATCAATATATTTTACCACGCAACGCATGCAAAGGCAACAGATTTATGATATAATACCTATAAATAAAAGGAGGTGGGGACATGGAATGGTACATATATATCCTGCGCTGCGGGGATGGGACGCTGTACACCGGCAGTACAGACAACGTGGAAAAGCGGCTGGCAGCGCACCGGGCGGGGAAAGGCGCCAAATATACCCGTGGCCGCGGGCCGCTGGAGCTTGTTTATTCCGAGCAGCTGCCGGACAAGTCCTCCGCCCTGCACCGGGAGTATGAGATCAAGCAGCTGACCCGGCCGGAAAAATTGAAGCTGATCGAGAATAGGTAAACGGAGCATCCGGCCGGATGCTCCGTTTACTGTTTGCTTACTTAAGAAAGAGTCATAGGAAGGCCTGTGCCGGACCATGTCGGCGGATAGGGCAGGGCGTCGTAAGACGCCTGCAGGGGAGAGACAGGTAGTGTCTCCGGGTCGACAGGCCGGGGTGCGCCAAGGGAGAGGGAGTAGCCGTCCAAAATAGCGTTTGCCGAGCCCTCGGCAGGAGTTTCGTGGTCGATGGTAACAGTGTCCCCCGGGTTCACGGTGACCACGTCGCGGTTCTGTGCGGCGGAGATGGCATAGAACGTGCGGCTGCCGTCCAGACGCAGGAAGTAGACGGAGTTGCCCTCCAGTACGGCGGTTCGGATCTCGGCTACGATACCGGTCACGCTGGTCTGGGGGAGGGCCTCCGGCTGGGTGACACCCTTATCGGCAAGCATGTTGATATAGTTGCGCTCGCAGGTGGAAACGGTGGTTCCGGTGGCCACGATCTGGTACTGGGCCACGTTGACCATGGCGTACATCTTAACCAGATTGGTGGCATCCTTCAGGGGGATGAAATAGGTGGGTTCGCCCGCTACGTTCAGCAGCAGGGGGAAGGTGGCATCGTACCCAAGGTCCTGCACCTCGCCCTCGGCGGAGCGCTCCGCGGCGTACTCCGTTGCACCGGGGGCCACATAGTATTTGGTTTCCTTGGTGCGCATGTTGCACAGCAGGAAGCCGAGATTGGACTGGTCAGCATTGGCAGAGGTCACACCGGTGTAAGTGTACACGTCGTCATTCATGGCGATGTAGTTATAACCGTCGGTGGTCAGGGTCACGTCCCGCTGACCGAAGATGGAGTTCCAGAATCCGCGGACATAGGTGCCGTAATAATCGTACTGCTCCATAATAAGGTCAGGAGTGTACAGGGTGTCCACCCAGGCGGGGACTTCTTCCATGTATTCGCTTTCGCCGGTGACGGCATCCACCAGAACCGCGCCCCGGATGTCGGTGCCGCCGAACAGGCCGATGGTCTTGACCACCCGGGGGGCGATCCACCAGGGATGGCCGTTTTCGTCGATTTCAAACTCCGGGGTGGAGAACATCATTGTGGGATACTGGAAGCGCAGATGGCGGACGATGTTGCGGTTGAGGGGTTCGGAGAAGGAGTACCGCATCCCCTCCGGCAGGCGGACCACACTGGCCTCCTGCGTGACCATGTCCACCAGCACATAGGCAGGCAGACCATTGCTACGGTTGGTCAGCCACTTGACAAGGTCGGCGTAATCGATGGGAGCCACACGGACGGGGCGGCCCTTATAGTTGATCTGAGTGGAGTCATTGGAGTACTCGAACTGGCTGACCATGTCGCTGAGGGTACCCATCTGGCGGTCGCCCAAATACTCGGCAGAGGTGCGGTCCAGAGTAGGGATCTTGTCAAAGGAAATCTGGGTCACATCGGCGGCGAAATCACCGTCCTGCACATCCAGCAGCTGACGGTAGGCCCCGGCCCGGAAGATGGGCATGGAGATGAGGTTGCCGATAATGGCCACCAGCACCAGGACAACAAACAAAAGACCAACGGGCAGACAGCGGCTTTTGATGAAAGACAGCCACATCAGGAACTTTTCCTTGCCGGTGCGGACTACGTTGTCGTCCTTGTGGGCGCCGCCGGACAGCAGGAATACGCTGGCGCAGAACACGATGCACAAAAGCCCCACAAAGCGATAAAACTCGTTGGCCTGCAGATTCAGTGCGGGCAGGCTGATATAGAACGATACAAAACCGACTATCACGGTGATTAGCAGACTGACCAGAGTCACACCAACGCGGCCTTTGGGAAGACGAAGAAATCTCATACAATAGCTCCTTTCACAGAGGAATTTATACACCAATAGCATAGCCGAAAACACTGCAAAAAGCAACTAAACTTCGGAAAATTCACCTATTGTTAATAGTTCGTCAAAGTATCTTGCAAAACGCGGTAAAATCCAATATAATACTAAGTTGAAAATGTACGGCGTATGAGCCGCTACGGAGGGATAAACAATGGCTGTTGATATGAAGTTTTTTGAGGAGCTGGAGTCCCGCATTCCCAAGGGAAAGGTGCGCACCCGCTTTGCTCCCAGCCCCACGGGTTACATGCACGTGGGTAATCTGCGCACGGCGCTGTACACCTGGCTGATCGCCCGCAACGCCGGCGGTACGTTCATTCTGCGCATTGAGGACACGGATCAGGGCCGTCTGGTGGAGGGTGCTACCGAGGTCATCTACCGCACCATGGCCGAATGCGGCCTGACCCATGACGAGGGTCCCGATGTGGGTGGCCCCGTGGGTCCCTACATCCAGACCGAGCGCCGCCCCCTGTACAAGAAGTTTGCGGAGCTGTTGGTGGAAAAGGGTGCGGCCTACTACTGCTTCTGCGAAAAAACCGAGAGCGAAGAGGACTCCGGTGAGTTCAACCGGGGTGACGACCCCTGCCGCGACCTGAGCGCCGAGGAAGTCGCCGCCAATCTGGCAGCCGGAAAGCCTTACGTCATCCGTCAGCGCATTCCTCACGAGGGTTCTACCACCTTCCACGACATCTCCTTCGGTGACATCACCGTGGAGAACAAGGAGTTGGACGATCAGGTGCTGCTCAAGCGGGACGGCCTGCCCACCTATAACTTCGCCAACGTCATTGACGACCATCTCATGGGCATTACCCACGTGGTCCGGGGCAGCGAGTATCTGTCCTCCGCGCCCAAGTACAACCTGCTGTACGAGGGATTCGGCTGGGATATCCCCACCTACGTCCACTGTTCGCCCGTCATGCGCGACGCCCAGAACAAGATGTCCAAGCGTCACGGTGACCCCTCTTATGAGGATCTGAAGGCGCTGGGTTATATCACCCCTGCCATCCTCAACTACGTGGCTCTGCTGGGCTGGTCTCCCCGGGGGGAGCTTGCCGAGCAGGAGATCTTCTCTCTGGAAGAGCTGGCAAAGGCCTTTGACATTGCCGGTATTTCCAAGTCTCCCGCTATTTTTGACATCGAGAAGCTGACCTACTTCAATGCCAATTACCTGCGCGCTATGGAGCCTGCCGAGTTTGCAAAGCTGGCCGAACCCTATATCCGTCAGGCGGTGAAGGGAGAGCAGTTTGACGCGGCACAGATCGCCGGCCTGCTGCAGGCCCGGTGTGAGAAGCTGACCGAGATCCCCGAGAAACTGGACTTCTTCGACACCCTGCCCGAGTACGACAGGGAGCTGTTTACCAACAAGAAGTCCAAGACCAACGACGAGGTCTCTCTTGCCATGCTGGAGGCCACTCTGCCCGTGCTGGAGGGCCTTGACAAGTGGGAGCAGGAGCCGATCCACGATGCCCTGATCGCCCTTGCCGAAAAGCTGGAGGTCAAGAATGCCACCCTCATGTGGCCTCTGCGCATCGCCATCGCCGGCAAGGCGGTCACCCCCGGCGGCGCAGTGGAGCTGTGCCATATTCTGGGCCGTGACGAGGTCGTCCGCCGCATGAAGATCGGTATGGATAAGCTGAAATAAGCCAATCAAGTATGAAAGAACGCCCGTCCCAACTGGGACGGGCGTTCTTTTGCTGATGATTTATTGTAAAGTGGAAAGACATTACAGGCTTTCCAGCTCGCCCTCTTCAGCTACTCGGATGCCCTTGGAACGAAGCACAGCGGTGGCGGCGGCGTTATCGGCCACACGGAATACCATGTAGGCGCTGTCCTTGCGGCCGCCCAGGAAGGCATAGCCGTATTCCAGGTTGATTTCAGCATCAGACAGGATGTTCAGCACCTGATTCAGGCCGCCGGGGACGTGGGGGATGTCCACAGCCAGCACAGAAGTGACGGTGCAGACATAGCCGGCATCCTTCAGCAGAGTGGCGGTATCCAGGGGACGGTCCACGATGATGCGGGCGATGCCGAATTCGTTGGTTTCAGACAGAGACATGGCGCGCATATCGATGTTGTGGTCAGCCAAAACGCCGGTCAGGGCGTTGAGTTCGCCGGGCTTATTCTCCAAAAAAACAGAAATCTGCTTGACACTCATAACGGCACCTCCTGTTAAATCTTGCGGTTGTCGATGATGCGGACCGCCTTGCCCTCGCTGCGGACGATGGACTTGGGGGCCACCAGCTTGACCTTGGCGGACAGACCCAGCATGGAGCGCAGACCGTCTACCAGCTGCTTCTGCCGCTTGTCGATCTCGCCCAGGTTGTCAGTGAACATCTCGGGGGTCATCTCCACCCGGACCTCCAGCGTGTCGGTGTGGTTGACGCGGTCCACGATGATCTGATAGTTGGCGGCGTAGCCGTTGTTCAGCAGTACGGTCTCGATCTGAGAGGGGAAGACGTTGACACCGCGGATGATGAGCATATCGTCGCTGCGGCCCATAGGCTTGGCCATGCGCACGTGGGTACGGCCGCAGGAGCAGGGTTCGTAATTCAGCTGGCAGATGTCACGGGTGCGGTAGCGCAGCAGGGGGAACGCCTCCTTAGTCAGGGAGGTGAACACCAGCTCGCCCTTGGACCCGTCGGGCAGCACCTCGCCGGTATCGGGGTCGATGATCTCGGCGATGAAGTGGTCCTCGTTGATGTGCATGCCCTGCTGGGCGGAACACTCGAAGGAGACACCGGGACCGGACAGCTCGGTCAGGCCGTAGATGTCGTAAGCCTTGATGCCCAGAGTTTTCTGAATATCCTGCCGCATCTCTTCGGACCAGGCTTCGGCACCAAAGATGCCGGCTTTCAGGGGGATGTCGTCGGGACCAAGGCCCATTTCCTTCATCGTCTCACCCAAATAGGCGGCATAGGAAGGAGTGCAGCACAGAATGGTGGAGGACAGATCCTGCATAAAGCCGATCTGCCGCTCGGTGTTGCCGGAAGAGATGGGGATGGTCAGGCAGCCAACCTTGTGAGAACCGCCGTGGAGACCGGCACCGCCGGTGAACAGGCCGTAACCGTAGGCTACCTGACAGACGTCCTCCTTGGTGGCTCCGGCTGCGGTCAGGGCGCGGGCGCAGCAATCCTCCCACAGGTCCACGTCGTGCTGGGTATAGAAAGCCATCACGCGCTTGCCGGTGGTACCGGAGGTGGAGTGGATGCGGACGCATTCGCTCTTGGGCTTGCCCATCAGGCCGTAGGGATAGGCATCACGCAGGTCGGCCTTGGTGACAAAGGGCAGCTTGTGCAGGTCAGCAACACCCTTGATGTCGTCGGGGGTAACGCCCTTTTCCTCCATCTTGGCGCGGTAGTAGGGAACGTTGTCCCAAACGTGCCTGACCTGTTTGACCAGCCGCTCGTCCTGCAGGGCGCGCAGCTGGTCCCGGGGCATGGTTTCGATTTCGGGTTGATAGTATCTCTCCATGGGGATCAAGACCTTTCTATGTAAAATGCGGAAAAATCAGGCGTTTTTGCCCAATTCAAAGGCTTTTTTGTTCAGTTCCAGGAACTTGGCGGGGACGCAGGCCTCGATGGACTTCTGCCAGGCCTCCTCGGGCAGGTCAAAGTAGTGGGACAGGCGGCCCAGCAGTACCAGATTGACCGCCTTGGCGCTGCCGGCCTGCTCGGCCAGAGACAGACAGTCCAAAGCATCTACCTTGGCGCCGGTAGCCAGCATCTTGTTGACCAGATCGGTGGGATACTCCGCCGCACCGGTGATAACGGGCATGGGGTCCACCTGCTGGGTGGAGGTAACGATCTGTCCGTCAGGCTTGAGATAGCTCAGCCAACGGGCGGCCTCCAGCAGCTCGAAGGAAACAATGTAGTCAGCTTCGCCCTTGTCGATGACGGGGGAGTAGACCTTATCGCCATACCGCACATAGGTGACCACGCTGCCGCCGCGCTGGCTCATGCCGTGGACTTCGGAAACCTTGACGTCGTAACCCTGACCCATCAGCAGATGACCCAGCAGCTTGGAGGCCAGCAGGGAACCCTGACCGCCAACACCGACGATCATAACATTTTTTGTTTTCATCTCTGCATCCTCCTTATTTGGTGCTTTTGAATGCGCCGAAGGCACACAGCTGTTCGCACACGCCGCAGCCAACACACAGAGTGTTGTCCACATGGGCCTTACCGTTTTTCATGGAGATGGCAGGGCAGCCGATCTTCATACAGGCCTTGCAGCTGCGGCACTTGTCGGTGTCCACAGTCAGGGGGGCAGCATGCTTGACAGACTTGAGCAGGGCGCAGGGGCGGCGGGAAATGATGACGGAGGGGGCATCGGCGGCCAGCTCTTCCTTCAACACGGCGTCGCAGGCCTTCAGATCGTAAGGATCCACCACGCGCACGCGCTCAAAGCCCATGGCGCGGCACAGGGCCTCCAGATCGATCTTGCCGGCGGGATCGCCCTTGATGTTGTAGCCGGTGGTGGGGTTGTGCTGATGACCGGTCATGCCGGTGATGGAGTTGTCCACAATGATGACGGTGGAGTTGGAGCCGTTGTAGGCGATGTTGGCAAGACCGGTCATGCCGGAGTGCATGAAGGTGGAGTCGCCGATGACAGCGACAGTCTTTCCGGCAGCTTCGCCCAGAGCCTTGTTAAAGCCGTGAAGGGCGGAAACGGAGGCACCCATGCACAGGGTCATGTCCATAGCGGAAAGGGGAGCCACAGCGCCCAGCGTGTAGCAGCCGATATCACCCAGCACGGTACACTTGTTCTTGCTCAGGGTGTAGAACAGGCCGCGGTGAGGGCAGCCGGCGCACATGACGGGAGGACGGGGAGGAATGACGTCTTCCAGTGCCTTGCCCGTGTGGACCTCGCCGCCCAGTTTCTCGGCCACGAGGTTCTGGCAGAACTCGCCGGTGATGGGCAGAACATCCTTGCCGGACACTTCAATGCCCAGCTGACGGCAGTGGTTTTCGATGATGGGGTCCAGTTCCTCCACCACAACGACATTCTTGACCTTGGCGGCAAAGTCACGGATGAGCTTGATGGGCAGGGGATTGGCCATACCCAGCTTCAGCACGCTGACACTGTCGCCGAACACTTCCTTCACGTACTGATAGCTGGTGGAGGAGGTGATGATACCCAGCTCGGTGCCGCCCATCTCCACGCGGTTGATGGGGGCGGTCTCGGCCCATTCGGTCAGGGCGGCGGTGCGCTGCTCCACCACCGGGTGGCGGCGGATGGCGTTGCCGGGCATCATGACGAACTTGCCGATATTCTTCTCATAGGCCTTCACAGGCTGCTCCACACGGTCGGACAGCTCCACAAGGGACTGGGAGTGAGCCACGCGGGTACACATCTTCAGCAGCACAGGGGTGTCGAACTGCTCACTCAGCTCAAAGGCCAGCTTGGCAAATTTCAAAGACTCGGCAGAGTCGGAAGGCTCCAGCATGGGGACCTTGGCGGCGATGGCGTGGTGGCGGGAGTCCTGCTCGTTCTGAGAGGAGTGCATGCCCGCGTCATCGGCCACGCCGATGACCATGCCGGCATTGACGCCGGTGTAGGACATGGTGTACAGGGGGTCGGCAGCCACGTTCAGACCCACATGCTTCATGGCACAGAAGGAGCGCTTGCCGGCAAGGCAGGCACCAAAGGCAGCCTCCATGGCGACCTTTTCGTTGGGAGCCCACTCGCAGTAAATCTCGGGGAACTTGACGGCCTCTTCGGTGATTTCGGTGCTGGGAGTGCCGGGGTAGCTGGAGATTACGCAGCAGCCGGCCCCATACAGACCGCGGGCAACAGCGGCGTTGCCCAATACAAGCTGTTTCATAGTTGGTTTTTCCTCTTTTCAAAATTAGCTTTCTTTTTCTTCATTTACGCGGTCGATCACATGACCCACCACGCCGCCGGCACCGCCGTCCAGCATAGAACGGCGCACACGGCTGATGGTGGCGCTGCTGGCGCCGGTCTTTTCCAGAATATCCAGATAGACAAGGCCCTGCTTGAGATAGACAGCCACATCGAAGCGCTGTTCCATGGAGCGCAGCTCCGTAGGGGTACACAGATCGTCAAAGAACCGGCAGCATTCGTCCAGATCCTTCAGCTTCAGTATCGTTTCATACAGCGCGATACTGCGCTCTTTACGCTCTACCTTTGCCATGATATTGCTCCTTTCGGATGGCGGCTGTGCCGCGTTTTCACTCCAATATATTAACACATTAAAGCGTGAGAGTAAAGAGGGAAAGACAAATTTGACCACAAATAAAAGTCCGGCTGACTTTGCAGCCGGACTTTATCTTATTCAGCGGTCAAAATGCGGACCTGACCGCCCTGTGTGGGGTCCTTTTCGTAGTAGGCACGCAGGGAAAGACCCGAGGAGATGGCGGCGCGAACACCGGCCTCACCCTCCAGCCAGGTGTCGGACGGGGTGATGCACACCTGTATCATTTCACTGACAGGCAGGATCATGTCTTCGCAAGATACATACCACTCCTCGTCTTGCAGGAAAAAGTCCTCTGTGCTTACGGCCACAGAGTTGAGGGAGATTACCCCGGCAGCCTGCTGGGCCGTTTCGCCGGTGCCAAGGGCAACACCGCAGAAAGCGGTATGCCGAACTGCACCGTAAGAGGACAGGAACTTGCGGGTGGTGCCGGAGGTGTTGGTCAGGGTGGCGGCGTCGTTGTAGATGACCCGGCCGCCGGAGTTGCCGGCGATACCCTCCCTGTCACGGTAGGGAGTGTATTCGCCGTACTGCCAGCTGTTGCCGGTGACGTCGTGCAGCAAGATCACATCCACCTGACCGGCGGAGTTCAGCTGTGTGGCGCGGATGTCGGCGGGGGCGATGGTGGTGGTCCAGTCAATAGCGGAAAAATCGGTGGAGGCCTGTCCCGGCACGCCGGACAGACTGTATACATAGCTGTAGTCACCCTTGCCGCCTGCGTATTCGTAGATCTGGCAGTAGGGGGCCAGCTGATAGCTGCCCAAAGTCCTGCCTGTCAGATCCAAACTCCCGGAGACAGAGGAGGTATATGCATAAGCGTAAATGGTGTCTTTGTCCACACGGCAGCGCACCAGCGTACCGGCAAGCCGAGAGTCCGCCTCCAGCTCAGGGGCGGAGATAACAAGACCGCTGCCGCACAGGGTGATGCTTGTGCCGTCGGTACTCATTACACCCAGCATTTCGTTATTCTGGGGCGGGATAGCGGCGGCCACCTTGCCGTTGTCGGTCAGCAGGAGGGTGACCCTGTCGCCCAGCCTGTACCGACCCAAAGTGTCCCAGGCGGATTCCAGCACAGGTATAGTGCAGCCGGCAATCGTTACGGTCTCGGCACCGTCGAGGGCGGGGAGGGCGGTTTGCAGATAGCCGGTGATGGTGTAGTCGCTGACACAAAGGGTGCGGCTGGTACTGTCAAAGTAAGCAGTGTCGTATTTGGCAAGGTCGTCGGCATTGGCAGGTGCGCTGTTTTTTGTGATGGCATAGCTGCCTGAAATGCCGAGGGAACGCACAAACTCGGTCACGGGAGAAGTAGTTTGGGCATAGGTGGCGGCGGTGGAGGCGGAAGCCGTTCCGACACCAATATACACATAGCTTACAGCGCCCTCGTCATCATAGAACAGTCGGGCGGTTTTATCCTTATGGCTGTTGGTCTGCAGATAGCCGTTGGTGTTCCAGCTATACAGGTCCTCGCCAATGATAGTGGCGGCGCTGCCGGTGATTTTGTGGACTGCACCGGTGGGGTCTGTAATGCCGGAGGCCTTTGCCTGAGAGATGACCACGTCCCGGGTACGGGTGGAGGAGGGCATGAAGCCTACCACCTTGTTGGCGCTGTTGACCAGCAGCTCACCCACGCAGCCGATGAGGGCGTCCGACTGCAGATTTTTCTGGGAGAAGTACTCGATGGAAACGCCGCTGCTGCCCACCACGCAGGCTTTAACAAGTCCGTCCTGGGTGCTGGTTTGCGCATCGGTGTCCAGCAGGATAGCGGTCCTGGCGGAGGCGGTGTCGGAGAAGGAGCGATAGAACTCGGCAGAAGAATCCTTGGGGTGGGTGTTCAGGGTATTGTAAAGCAGGATGGCGGCCTGCCCGCGGGAGATACGGTCGTCAGCGGTCAGGGACAGACCCTTGTCCAGCTCCAGCATTCGGGCGTAAGTGACATAGTCTGCAGGCCATACCCTGCCTACATCGCTGCCGGAGTAGTTCAGCACCCGCAGCAGCAGCGTGGCGGCCTGCCCGTAGGTGATGGGGTCGTCGGGGCCGAATTTACCGTTCCCGTAACCGGACAGCAGGTTTTGCGAATAGGCGAGGTTGACGTATCCGGTGTACCAGCTGCCGGGTTTTACATCCGTAAACAGTGTCTTTTGCGTGTAGGTGTTGACCAATTCTTTCAGACCCAGCGTATGGATGATGAACACACAGAACTGTGCACGGGTCAGCGTGGTGTCGGGGGAGAAGACCCCCTGGCTCACGCCGCTGACGATGCCCATGCCCTCCAGTACGCCGGCGGCAAGGGCTACCTCCGGGTCGGAGATGTCGGTAAAGGTGGCGGCAGCGGGTGCGGTCACAGCCGGACAGAGCAGACAGCCTGCCAGCAGAAGACTGAGAAATCTCTTTTTCACAGAAACAACCTCCATTAATCGTAACGCAGGGCGTCGATGGGATTGAGCAGTGCGGCTTTTCGTGCAGGCAGATAGCCGAACACGATGCCGATGGCGGCGGAGCCGCCGAAGGCGATCAAGATGGATTGGACGGTGGGGGTGACAGTCATCTCCACCTCAAGCATGGTGGAAATGAGTACCGTAGCCACCGAGGAAAGGCCAAAGCCCATGGCGATGCCAATGGCACCGCCGATGGCGCTGATGACGGCGGCCTCGATGACAAACTGGGAGAGGATGTACCGTTCCTTGGCGCCCAGCGCTTTGCGAATACCGATTTCCCGGGTGCGCTCGGTAACTGACACCAGCATGATGTTCATAATGCCAACACCGCCAACCACAAGGGAGATGCCGGCGATGACTGCCAAAACGGTGATGACCACGTTGATCATCTCTGTCATGATATCAAGTACCATAGACATACTGGTGACCCGGTAGGCATCGTCGGAACGCAGACGGGAGTACAGCTCCTGCTCCAGCACGTCGCTGGCAGCAGAGGTCAGATCCTCGTCCGACAGCAGAACCGTGTAGGAGGAGGGAGTACCCTGTCCACTCAGCCGGGCAGCGGTGGAGTAGGGGAGGAACACAACGTCATCACTGCCGCCCTCGTCCATTTCGTCCGCCTGCTGTTCCATCACACCGATGATGGTGAACTTGCTGCCGCCGATGCGCAGGGTCTGTCCCACAGACTGGCCGGAGAACCACACGTCGTCAATGTAGTTGCCCACGATGCAGACCTGACCGCGGTTTGCCATGTCCACATAGCTCAATCCGCGGCCCTGCTCCAGCTTGTAGCCCTTGATGTCGAAATATCCTTCACCAACGCCGGTGGTGGAGGTGGAGGAGAGAGACTCGCTGCCCACCTTGACGGTGCTGCGCATGGTCACGGTGGGGGACAGGTCGGAGAAAAAAGTGGCGTTGGCCTCCACGATTTCGTACATATCGTCCACCGACACCTCGCGGGAGGTGCCCGTGCCGGTCATGGTCACCGTCAGCGTATTGGTACCCAGGTCCTGGAACATAGAGCGCATATAACTCTCCATACCGCTGCCGATGCCAATGATGACCATGACGGCAGCGATGCCGATGATGATGCCCAGCATGGTCAGAAAGGAACGGGCCTTCGAGGTGCGGATATTCTGCAGCGCAAGGCGAAAACTTTCTGTCAGCTTCATTGTCCGGCCACCTCGTCTTTCCTTACGCCGGAAGCGGGCGCATCTGCCGGGCCGTCGTACACAACGCGGCCGTCCTCCAGTCGGATGACCCGCTCTGCAGTGGCGGCGATGGAGTTGTCATGCGTGATGAGGACCACGGTGTTTCCCGCCTCGTGCAAAGAGCGCAGGATGCCCAGCACCTCGCGGCCTGTGCGGGAGTCGAGGGCGCCGGTGGGTTCATCGGCCAGAATAACGCTGGGACCGTTGGAAAGGGCGCGGGCAATGGAAACACGCTGCTGCTGACCGCCGGAAAGCTGGCTGGGAAGGTTTTTGAGCTTGTCAGAAAGACCAACACGCTCCAGCGCGTGCGCAGCGATCTCTTTGCGCTCCTTGCGGCTTTTTCCGGCATACATCAGTGGGACGGCGACGTTGTCCAGAACCGACAGCTTGGGCAGCAGATTGTACTGCTGGAAGATGAAGCCAAGCTTTTCATTGCGGAACTGAGCGAGGGTATCCTTGCTCATCTGCCCCACATCTCGGCCATCCAACAGATACTGTCCGCTGGTAGGCACATCCAGACATCCGATGATGTTCATGCAGGTGGACTTGCCAGAGCCGGACTTGCCCACGATGGCGACAAATTCACCCGCATAAATGGACAGGTTGATATTGTCGGCTGCCCGCACAACGGTGTCACCCATGTAGTAGGTCTTGCACACATTACGAAATTCTATCAGGGGAGGTGCTTTCTGCTGTTCCAAGCGCGGCACCTCCTTAACCCCGGCTGCCGGGCATACTGCCGCCGCCGGAGGGGCGGTTGCCGCCCATCTGACTGCCGGGCATGCCACCGCCCATGGACATCCCACCCATGGGCATGCCGCCCATAGGCATACCCATCATACCAAATATGTTGCTGCTGCCGGCGGCAGGCTGCCAGGCAATTTGATCGCCCTCAGAGAGGCCGGAGATGATTTGGACATAATCGCTGTCCGAGATGCCGATCTCCACCTTGACGTAGTCATAACCCTCGGGGGCGCCCTCTCCGGTGGAGCCGTCGGCAGTCTTGACCAGCACGCGGCTGCCGGTTTGGACGGCATCGAGAGGAATGGTAAGTACATTCGGGTTGTCGCTGATCAAAATGGAAACGTCCACGTTCATGCCGGGCAGCAGACCATCGGTCTGGTCGATCTGCACCGTAACGGGGTAGGTGGTCACACCGCCGGAGGCGGTACCGTTGATACTGACTTCGGTGACCGTGCCGTCGTAGGTTTTACCCTCGATGGAGTCGCAGGTGACTTGAGCCCGCTGACCAACAGACACATTGTGGATGTCCAGCTCGTCAATATACAGGGTGACGGTCAGGCAGGACAGATCAAAAATCGTACACAGGGTCTTGCCGGTCTCAGCGTTTTCGCCGGCTTTGTAGTACTTATCCACGATGGTCCCGTCGATAGGAGCCTGAATGGTGTAGTTGTCCAGAGCATCATAGCGGTCCTCAAGAGACAACTCTGCATCCCGCAGATTGTCCCGTGCGCTGGTGATCTCGTCGTCGATGGTATCGCTGCTCAATTCCACCAGAACCTGACCGGCCTGTACGATTTCACCGTTGCGGATGTGGACAGTTTCTGCCGTGCCGGATATTTTGGCAGAAACCGTCTTGCGGTCAAAAGCCTCAAAGCCGTCCTCGTCGGCGATGGTGGGGTAGATTTCGCCGTCAGAGCCGTGCAGCCAGCAGGTGGACTTGGACTCCAACGTGAGGGAACCCGGGTTATCCACCTGAACGGTCACCGCGAAGCAGGATACGCCGGTGGGGGAGAGACGACGCAGGTTGTGCACCTGTTTGACACTTCCGGTCAGGGTCATCATCTGGTCGGGTACGGACACGGTGGCAGCCATCCCGGGATAAATGTCGGCAATGTACTCATCGCTGTAGTATTCGGTCAGCAGCAGTTTGCCGGTGTCCTCAATGGTGGCGACCACTGCCCCGTTGCTGACCTTGTTTCCTGCCTGAATGGACAGGCCGGAAACTGTTCCGCCGATGGGGGCGCTGACAGTCAGGTCCTGTTTGGATTGCAGTACTTTGTCATAACTGCGCCGGCGCTGCTCCAATGTGTTTTCTGCGCGCTCAATGTTGCTGGCAGCGTCGGAAGAATCCACCCGATACAGCATGTCATCCTTGGAAACAACATCGCCGGTTTCAAAGTCGGCAGACAGGATCTCTCCGGATACCAGACTGATCACGGTGTAGGAGTTGGCGGGTTCCAAAGAGCCGCTGTCCGTCAGGGTGGAAGTCAGGTCACGAAGCCGGGCGCTGTCGTACCGATACTGTGTCTGTTCGGATCGGACGGTGTGCTGCCCTTTCGGCAGCAGTGCAACGATGACAGCAATGACCGCAACCACCGCCACAAGGGCGATGACAAGCGGTTTCTTGCTCTTTTTTATGCCATCGGCGGCGGAGGGGGACTTCTTGCTCAACAGCTTCATGGTCGAAAATCTCCTTTTCGCAGAAATACCATCTAAGACTAACCTGAAAATATGAACATAAAAAGAACGGGGCGTAAAGTAATTGAGAACAATTGGAAGAGCAGGAAAGGGCCGGGACAATGTCCCGACCCTTTCGGTCATTTTTTGATATTTTCCAACTTGATCTGACGGCGGTTTTTGACCTCTTCCGACATGGGCTGGATGTCGCCGGCCTTCGTCAGGGCCCACTTGGTCATCATGGGACCGACCAGCTCGTAGACCAGCACGGCGAACAGAGTGATGTTGCGGATGAGGTTGCCCTCGGCACCCAGTTCCTTGGCGGCAAGGGCGCACATGCCCAGAGCCACGCCGGCCTGAGGCAGCAGGGTAATGCCCAGGTACTTGCAGGTGGCAGGGGGGCAGTGGGTCCATTTGGTGCTGATGAAGGAACCGAAGATCTTACCGGCGGAACGGAACAGGATGTAAATCACACCCACGCCCACGATAGCCACATTGGAGAACACGTTCAGCTCCAGTTCGGCACCGCTGATGACGAAAAACAGGGCGAACAGGGGGGCGGTCCAGCGGTCGGCTTTTTCCATCAAGTCTTCGGACAGAGGGCAGGTGTTGCAGAACACAGTACCCAGCATCATGCACACCAGCAGGGAGGAGAAGCCGATGTGGACGGGACCGATCTCAAACTTCAGCATGGACAGGGAGACGGTCAGGAAGACGAAGGCGATGGTCATGCTCAGACGGTTGGTGTTGGAGTGGAACAGCTTTTCCAGTTGAGTCAGCAGCCAACCCATCACAGCACCCAGCAGCAGGGAGGCAAAGATCTCAATCAGGGGGTTGATGAAAATGGAGACGAAATCAATGGTACCGCTGATGAGGGTGCGGGCAATGCCGAAGGACACGGCAAAGACGATCAGGCCCACCGCATCGTCCAGAGCGACTACGGGCAGCAGCAGATCGGTGACGGGACCCTTGGCCTTGTACTGACGGACTACCATCAGGGTAGCGGCGGGGGCGGTGGCGGTGGCGATGGCGCCGAGGATGATGGCCTGAGGCTGGGAGATCAGGCTGGGGAAAGCGAAATGCAGACCCAGCAGAGCCAGGTCAACAAACAGGGTGGCTACCAACGCCTGAAAAACACCCACCACAACAGCCTGACGGCCAATGTGCTTGAGTTCCTCCATGCGGAACTCATTTCCGATGGAGAAAGCGATGAAACCGAGCGCCACGCTGGAAACGAGAGACAAGGTTTCCACAGCCTCCATACTGGTGAAGCCGAGACCCTCGATACCGAGCAGGCCGACACAGAAAGGACCCACCAGTACGCCCGCCAGCAGATAGGCGGTAACGTCAGGCATTTTAAAGGGTTTGAGTACGCGGGTCATCAGCAGACCCGCCAGCAGGGCGATCGAAACGGAAAGCAGAGTAGCCATGATAGTTTTCCTCCTGACATATGTGCATTGGTGCGAAAAGCCGAAAACAAACCATTATAAACAATAAGCTAGACAAGTATATACTATTCTGCTGAAAAAGCAAGCGGATGAGTAGGAAAAGACAACCTAAAAAACAGGGGAAGTTTTGTTGATTTCGACTGAAAATTTATATTGACAAGCGCAGGGAAGTCTGTTATCATATCCCTTGCGCTGAGGCGAAAGCCGATGATGCGTGTATGGGGGTATAGCTCAGCTGGGAGAGCGCTTGAATGGCATTCAAGAGGTCAGCGGTTCGATCCCGCTTATCTCCACCAAACGGACATCCGAAAGGATGTCCGTTTTTGTTTTTAGACGGCATAGATGTGCTGAAACGGACGGAAAAAATAAAAATGCGGCACATCGAAACATTGTCAAACAGAAGACAAGATGGTATAATGAGGCAAATGCTGCGTGTGCGGCTTAAAGAGGTGTTTTCTATGGCCATCAATCCCGCGCCCACGCCGGGCAAAACCCTTGCAGTTTCTCATTTTCCCACCGCATTTCAGACGGTTATTTTCCGCCTGTGGGAATGTGTTTCCTGTGCCAAACTGGCCGAGGTGCTGCATACCACCGAAGAGAACGTAAAGAAAGCTGCCGCCGACATGGGGTTGGGCGAGCAGATTTATTTGGATAAGTGGCATTCCCGCGGCTACATCACCATTCTGCGCGCTATCTGGAATGTGCTGCCCTATGAGCAGATTTTGCAGCTGCTGGACTACACCGAGGAACGGTTGAAGTTCATCCTGAAAGAAGACGACTTCCTTGACTATAAGTTGGGTGAGAAGTGTGATTGCGCCCCGGTGTATTATCGGGAGTTGACCGGGGAAGAGATGGCGCGCACCCGCCAAATCAAGGCCGCCATGGACAAATATGTGGCGCCGCTGATGGCGCGCGGGTTCGAGGAGCCGTTTGACTTTTTCAATACCCATCGCTATGAACCCCTGTGTGCCGGCAAAGTGGGCGAAGTAAAGGTGGACGGCAGCTGGTATTTGCGCTATCCCACCGGGGATGCGCTGCTGTTGGAAATGATTGAAGACTTCCGCACCTTTGCTGCCGGGTACGGTGTGAAATTTGCCGAAAACGGTGCGCGCGGGATCACCATCACCCTGGACAAGTCCATTGAGGACGAGGAGTATCACGAGGTCACGGTCACGAAGGACGCCATCACCATCCGTGCCGGCACCGCTACCGGCGCGCTGCGCGGTCTGTATGTGCTGGAAAATCAGGCTGAGCGCACAGGCGTGTTTGCCTTTGAACCCATGGACATCAAGCGCAGGACCCGCATTAAGATCCGCTACATTAATTCCTTCTGCGGACTTTACACCGATGTACTGGAATGCGATACCCGCATCTCGTTCCCCGACGAGCTGCTGGCGGCCTATGGCCGCGCCGGAGTCAACGGCGTGTGGATCCAGGGGCTGCTGTCCCAGCTGACACCCAACCCCTTTATGCCCGAGCAGAGCGAGGGGTGGGAGAAACGGCTGAAAACTCTGGCCGACCTGTGTAACCGCTGCGCACGTTACGGTGTAAAGGTCTACATGTACATCAATGAGCCGCGGCAGCTGCCGGTCGAGTTCTTTGATGCACACCCCGACATGAAGGGAACCATGCGCGCAGATTCGCCCCATGTGGCCACCCTGTGTTCCTCACATGAGCGGGTACATCAGTATTTGCGGGACTCCATGCGCACCCTGTGTTCCGCGGCGCCCAATCTTGGCGGCTTTATTGTGTTGACCCAGTCGGAGAATAACACCACCTGCTACGCCAACGGTTACCACAAAAGCCATAACGCGCCCAAGGTGGTCCATATGTGTCCCGTCTGTGCCGGGCGCGAGATGTCCGACACCCTGTACGATGTTTTAAGTGCCATCCACCAAGGTGTGCGGGACGTTAATGATAAAATCAATATTATTCTCTACGCCTGGTGCTTCTCCAAGGACTTCAAAGACGGCGACCTGGAACGGCTGATCGGTCTGCTGCCCAACGACATGATTTATCTGCAGGTCAGCGAGACGGCCATGCCCATCAGCATCGGCGGCGTGGACAGCTTGGTAGGGGATTACAGCCTGTCTCAGGTTGGTCCCAGTCAGGCGACCAAGGGCGAGTGGGCCCTTGCCAAGGCCGGCGGTTTGAAGACCATGGCCAAGGTGCAGGTCAACACCTCCTGGGAGTGCGCCGCCGCGCCCTTCCTGCCCGTATTCGGCAATGTAGATCGCCACATCTCCAATTTGGTGAATGCCGGAGTGGAGAACCTGATGCTGTCCTGGACCCACGGCGGCTATGTCGGTGAAAACCTGCGCATTGCCGCGGCCTATTTCTTCGAGGATGTGAACGCCGATGAGGGCGACCTCTTTGACAAGACCCTGAAAGAGGACTTCGGCCCCTGGGCGGACAAGGTGAAGGCGGCCAGCGACTGCTTCTGTCAGGCGTTTGCCCAGTTCCCTTTCAGCGTTCAGAGCATGTACTTTGGCCCGTCCAACACAGGTGCAGGCAATCTGTTCTATCCGGAACCCTCCGGTATGCGGGCCACGATGACTTGCTATCCCTACGATGACGTCGAGCGCTGGCGGCATATCTACCCGCTGGAGGTCTATCAGGATCAGTACCACAAGCTGCGTGAAAAGTGGGAAGAGGGACTGAAACTCATTGAGGATATGCCCGATTGCGAGTTTAAGGATATGGCATATTATGGCTACACGCTGTTTGCCTGCTCCGCCAACCAAATTGACTATGTGCTGCAGCGCGACGGTGCCGCCGATGCCATGACCATGAAAGAATCGGTTGCCGACGAACTGGAAAAAACCCGATTGGCCCTTGAAATTGCTCTGCGCAACAGTGCAGTTGGCTATGAGGCGGCCAACCACTACTATGTGCCGCGCTCTGCCCTGACGGAAAAGATCGTTCAGTGCGACTACCTGTTGAACCGCTAATCTGCCTGTGATGAGGAGGAAACGACGATGAGTGCCAATACTAGGCTGGAACTGACCGAGGCGGACCTGCGCGCGCGGGAGCTGTTGCGCGACTTTGTACCGGACAAGGTGTTTGATGCCCATGCCCATCTGTATGCAAAAACGCCCGGTGCGGCCGAATTGATCGATTACACCTATGAGAGCTATTGCGCGCAGATGGGGCCGATGCTGTGTGATCCCGCTGTAATTCGCATCAACGCGTTGCCCCACGCCACCCGCAATGCCGCCACGCCGGAGGGACGACAGGAAGAAAACCGCCAGATCTATGAGCGGTTGGATGCCGCTCCCAACTGCGTTGGCTGTGCGTTTGTGGGTGCGGGCGACAGCAGGGAACGGGTAGAGCAGATCGTGGATCATCCCGGGATCAAGGGGTTGAAATGCTATGCCCACACTACCGGCGCAGCTAATCCGAACGCCTGCGCTATCAATGAATACCTGCCTGAAAGCGCATGGGAAGTGGCAAATGAGAAAAAGCTTTCCATCGTTTTACACATGATGCGCCCGGCCGCCTTGGCTGACCCGGAGAATTTTGATCAGATCGTTACCATGGTGAAGCGTTACCCGGATGCAAAGCTTGTTTTGGCTCACTGTGCGCGCAGCTTTGCCTCGTGGACGGGGGTTGAGACGATTGGGAAACTGTCTCACCTTGAAAATGTCTGGTTCGACCTGTCCGCGATCACCGAACCCGCCCCCATGATGGCCTGTATCAAGGCTACGGCGGGCAAGCGGGTCATGTGGGGTAGCGACTATCCCATCACTTTGGTCCGGGGCAAGGTGGTCTCGATCAACGACAGTTTTGCATGGATAACCGGGGCGGCGTGCGATGCGTTGTCTGACTTGTTCAGACGTTACAACGTCAAGCCGTGTTTTGTGGCGCAGGAGAACCTGTTGGCCGTTCGTCAGGCGGCGCTGCTGCTTGATTTGGATCGCACCCAGGTGGAGGATATTTTCTACAACAACGCCATGAACCTGTACGGTCTGAAGGACTGATACATAATAATAAAACCCCCGTGCCGCATGGCACGGGGGTTTTTCTGTTTGCTTAAAATGTCTCGTAGAGGACAGTTTCTTCCACAGGGCGGAAGGCAAAGTGCATGTCGATGGGTTTTGCTTTGTCGGAAGGGAAACCCAGTACCAGCAAAGCCACCGGCTCGATCTGTTCGGGAATATTGAACTGTTCCCGCATGGCGGCGGGATCAAAATGCATGACCCAGCAGGAGCCGACGCCCTCGTTCTGTGCTGCCAGCATCGTATAGGTGGTGACGATGGTGGCATCCACCGGGGAGGAAAGGGCGCCGTCGTAGATACGCTTCCAGCTTTCGGTCTTGTTATGGCAGACAAGCAGGGCAGTGGGCGCGTTAAAGTGGCACTTGGTACATTGGCGCAGCTTGGCAATCGCTTCATCTGTGTTTAGGACAAGGATGCGCTGGGGCTGATAGTTGCAGCCGGTGGGTGCTTTGTGACCGGCGGCAATGATTTTGTCAAGCACTGCCTGAGAAAGGTGTTCAGGTTTGAAATCGCGCACGGAGTAGCGCTGATCGATCAGCTGTTCAAAATCCATGGTTTCACCTCACATGTTTGTTAAAAGATATTCCAACTCCTCGCGTGTAAAGCTATAAAGCTTGTCGCAAAACTGGCAGGAAAGTTCCGCCTGACCCTGCTCTTCGATCATTTGGGCCAGCTCCTGACGGCCCATACTGATCAAAGCCCGCTCCACCCGGTCACGGCTGCAGTAGCAGCGATACTCCACCGGGTGCCGTTCCAGCACTTCCAACTCAAAGTCGGACAGCACAGCCCGCAGCAGGCCCTCTGCATCCAGACCGCCAAGCAGCGCCTTGCTCACAGAGCCAAGGCTGCGCACACCTTTCTCGATTTTTTCGATCATACTCTCGTCTGCGCCGGGCAAAAGTTGGATCAGGTAGCCGCCGGCGGCGCTGACGGATTGGTCGGTGTCCACGCGCACACCCAAAGCGCATGCGGTGGGGATCTGTTCACTCTCCACAAAGTACATGGCAATGTCGTCGGCGATCTCGCCGGTGAACATGCCAATGCTGCCCACATAGGGTTCTTTCATGCCCAGATCCTTGATAACGGTCAGAGTGCCGGTTTCACCTACGGCAGTGCCGACGTCCAGCTTGCCCGGCTCGATCTCCATCAGGGCTACGTCGGGGTGCTGTACGTAGCCGCGGACATTGCCGTGGTTGTCGGACACGGCCAGAATGGTACCCAGCGGGCCACCGCCCTTGATCTGCAGGGTAAGGGAGCCGCCCTCGGCCTTCAAAGCGTCGCCCATGAGTCCGGCGGCCAAAAGGGCGCGGCCCAGAGCCGCGGTGGCCACGGGCAGAGTGGTGTGGATGTTGCGGGCCCGCTCCACAATGTTACGGCCCGTAATGGCGGCGGCCTGGATCAATCCGTCGCCGGTAATTGCTCTTACAATTTCGTCTGCCATAATCAAGTATCCTTTCTCGCTACGAAGAAAATGCGCTGTTCGTCGGGGTGGGGGCGGCGCATGGACAGTTCGCCGTATTGCCGCACATCCCGAAATCCGGCATTACGCAGAAATTGAGTCAGCTCTTCGGGGGTGTAGGCGTATTCTTCGTGCAGTTCTTCGCCGCGATCCCACAGGCCGGTTTCCTCGTCCAGCGCAAAAATGTCCATAAAGTAGGAACAAATGCGCCGCCTGCGAGAGTAGTCGCCGCGCCACACGCAGTAGGCATCTTCGGTCTCGTCCAGAAAGACCTGACCGTCCATTGCCTGCAGCTTGGAGGGGGTGTTGAAGTCAAAGATAAACAGGCCGCCGGGCATCAGGAACAGATGCACCCGTTCAAAGGCCTTTTGCAGCTTTTTGGGGTTGGTAACATAATTTATGCTGTCCAGACAGCACACGCAGGCATCGATGGTGCCGTACAGGTCCAGCTTGTCCATACTTTGACACAGGAAGATGGGGGGAATGCTCACGGTATCGTCGGCCTTGTCCGCGGCCTGAGCCAGCATGTCCGGGGACAGATCCACACCGATCATCTCATAGCCCCGGCGGGCAAGTTCCCACGTCAGCGAGCCGGTGCCGCAGGCAAGGTCAAGCACCGTGCTGCCGGGCAGGCCCTGGCGGTCAAAGTGCCGCTGAATGTAGTCGGCCCAGCGGGCGTAATCCACGTCACGGGTAAACCGGTCGTAGCAGCCGGCCAGAAAATCATAGCTTGCCATCGGTTTCCTCCTGCAGGCGGGGGATAACGGTCTGATAGCCGTCCTCGCCGTACATCAGGGCGCGGTTGACCCGGCTGATGGTGGCGCTGGAGGCACCGGTCCGCTCCAGAATATCGCTGTAGATCATGCCCTCATTCAGCAGCAGAGCCACCTCCATGCGCTGTTCCATGGCGCGCAGTTCGGACACAGTACAAAGGTCCTGAAAAAAGCGGCGGCACTCGTCCATATTCTTCAGGGTTAGGATAGCCTGATACAGGATGTCGTTCGGTTGGCGCGGAGGGATCTTCATCGGGGTCGCTCCTTTCTGACAGAAGCATTATAATCACAGAGTATTTTATCAAATTAGTTTATGAAAGTAAAGGGGTATTTACGCGAAGCGGGCATGGGCGACCGCAGGGTCACATACCAGTATTGCAGAGGTGATGGATGTGGCGACACTGGCGCGGGCGGCGGACTTCATGTGGTTTCCGTGGCTGCTGGGACTTTTTCTGCTTGTGGGTCTCTACTACTCCGTTCGTACCGGCTTTTTTCAGTTGTTTGGCATTCGCCGCTGGTTGGGGGGAACGGCGGGCAGGCTGCTGCGGGCAGGTAGGCGGCAGGGGACGGGAATCACCAGACTGCAAGCCCTTACCACCGCCCTTGCTTCTACCATCGGAACGGGCAGCGTGACCGGCGTGGCGACGGCGATTTGGTTCGGCGGGCCGGGTGCGGTGTTTTGGATGTGGGTCAGCGCACTGCTTGGTATGATGACCGGCTGTGCGGAAAAGATACTCACCCTGCGCTGGCGACAGCCGGGAGCCGGCGGCTGGCGGGGTGGACCCATGTACTATATCGCAGCGGGGATGCAAAGCCGCTTTTTGGCGGTGTGGTTTTCCGTTGCCTGTATAGGCGGAGCGCTGGCAGGCGGGGGGATGATACAGACCAACGCCATTGTCCAGAGTATTCATGGTGCGGCGGGAGCAAGCAGGCTTTGGGTGGGTGTCGCAGCGGCGGTGTTGGCGGGAGTGATACTGGTTGGTGGGATCGGACGCATCGCCCGGGTCAGTGAGCTGCTGATGCCCGCCATGGCGCTGCTGTTTCTGGGCAGCGCCGCGGTGGTCCTGTGGCTGTGTCGGGACCGACTGCCCGGTGCATTCACGCTGATCGTGAAAAGTGCGCTGTCGCCCAAATCGGCGGCAGGCGGTGTGGGGGCTGTGGCGGCGGTGCGCTACGGCGTGGCCCGGGGGGTGTTTACCAACGAGGCGGGGATGGGTTCCACCGCCATTGCCCATGCAAATGCAGACACAAAAGACCCCGGGGAACAGGGACTTTGGGGCATGTTCGAGGTTTTCTTCGCCACGTTGGTGGTTTGCACCGCAACTGCGCTGGTCATCCTCTGTGCCGGGGTGTATGACCCGACTGCGGGGGGAGCGGGTACGGACGTTGGGGTTTCCCTTGCGGCAGACTCCTTTGGCCGCGTGCTGGGTCAGCCGGGAGCATGGGTGGTGGAGGCAAGCGTAGTGCTGTTTGCCTTTTCCTCGGTGCTGGGATGGAGTTTTTATGGCCAAACGGCCATGGAGTGGCTGTTCACGGGCCGGTGGGTAAAACCGACCTGGCTGTGCGCGTTTCTCTTGGCCTGTGTTTGGGGGAGCGTAGCCCCGTCGGAATTGGTGTGGCAATTGGTGGACCTGTTCAGTGCATTAATGGCACTGCCCAATCTGACAGCGCTGCTTTTTCTGTCGCCTCAGGCACTAAACTTGTTGCAAAAACACCTTAACAGTTAGAAATAGTAGTTGATGTAAAGTAAAAGTACTGTTCACAAATTCGAGGGAGAAATGCACTTGCATACCATGCGCTTTTCTGTTACAATACCCAGCAGACCAGATAGACGGAGCGTGCAGATATGAGTCCGAATGTAATGCGAAAGCTAGCCAAGCCCATGCTGTTTGCGGCAGCGATCATATGGGGAACATCCTTCTTTATCATGAAGAACACGCTGGATGTGATGCCGGTGTTTACCCTGCTGGCCATCCGGTTCACGGCGGGCGCCTGCCTGCTGGCGGCGGTGTGTGCGAAGAAGTGGAAGACCTTTACGTGGGATTACCTTTGGCGCGGAGCGATCATCGGTGCATTCCTGTTCTTGGCCTACTTAATTCAAACCTTCGGCCTGGAACGGACCACACCATCGAAAAATGCTTTCCTGACGGCGGTTTACTGCGTGCTGGTGCCCTTTTTCTACTGGGTGGTGATGAAGCGTCGTCCCGACCGCTATAACATCATTGCGGCTGTGCTGTGCGTGACCGGTGTGGGCCTTGTGTCGCTGAACGGTGACCTGACTGTTGCCACAGGCGACTGGCTGACTCTGATCGCCGCCGGGTTCTACGCCGCCCACATTATCGCGGTGGAAAAGACCGCCCCGGGCAAGGACATCTACCTGCTGACCGTGCTTCAGTTCGCATTTGCAGGTGTGTACGCGTGGGCCGGAAGCTTTGCCTTTGAAACCATACCGGTACAGGCCCTGCAGGATCCTGCGGTGTTCCTGCCGCTGGCCTATCTGTGCGTGATGCCAACCACTGTGGCTCTGCTGTTCCAGAATGTGGGTCAAATCTGGTCCGACCCGGCATCGGCATCTGTTATTCTGTCACTGGAATCGGTGTTCGGTGTGCTGTTTTCCGTGGTGTTCTACCACGATGTGGTCACGGTCATGATGCTGGCCGGATTTGTTGTCATTTTTGTGGCAGTGCTGTGTTCGGAAACCAAATTCGCCTTCCTGCGGGAAAAGAAATAACAATGCAAGAGCGTGGTCAGCCGACCACGCTCTTTTTGCACCTGTGTGCCGTTGCTTTCATAGCATGGGGAAACAGGCGGCGTTTGCCGCAAAAGGAGGCAGACTATGGCGCAGTCGGGTACATTACACGTGCGGGTGTATGCATCTCAGGCGGAGATCCCGGTGGTGGGTGCGGCAGTCATCGTGGCAAGCCGTGGCCGGGACGGGAAGTATCAGATGATCTCTCTGCAGGAGACGGACGAAAGCGGAAACATCAAACCGGTCCGGGTGGACGCGCCGCCCGCCGGGGAAAGCACCAGCCCCGAGCAGACGAAACAGCCCTTTGCTGTGGTGGACGTGTGGGTGGAGCATCCCGGGTACGAGGTCATGTGGCTGGAGGACGTGCAGATCTTCGCCGGGCAGCAGACAGTACAGCAGGTGGAGTTGAATCCGCTGGTAGCGGGGGAGAGCTGGACCGAACGCACCGATGTGCGGCCCATTCCTCCCCAGGAACTGTGAGGTGGCGGCATGGCGGTCGTAACACCTTATATTCCTACCACCATTACCGTCCATCTTGGTGCGCCCACTCAAAATGCAGAGAATGTGACGGTGTCCTTTCCGGACTATATCAAGAATGTGGCCAGCAGTGAGATCTATCCCACGTGGGAGCCTGCGGCTATCCGGGCCAATGTGCTGGCCCAGATTTCCTTTGCCTTAAACCGGGTCTATACCCAGTATTACCGCAGCCGCGGGTATGATTTTGACATCACCTCATCCACGGCCTACGACCAGAAGTTCATCCGTGGGCGCAACATCTTTGAGAGTGTGTCCAAAATCGTGGACGACGTGTTTGACAGCTATATCCGCCGCCGCGGATTCGTGGAACCGCTGGCCGCCAAGTTCTGCAACGGAACCACCGTGACCTGCGCGGGCCTGTCCCAGTGGGGCAGTCAGGAGCTTGCCAAACAGGGGTACGACTCCATTGCCATCCTGCGCAATTACTACGGAAACGACATCGAATTGGTCACCGACGTGCCGCTGCAGCAGCCCCGGGACAGCTTTCCGGGCCGCAATATGCGCCGGGGTGACAGCGGGGAAGACGTACTGATCGTGCAGGTGATGCTCAATCGCATTTCTCAGGACTATCCCGCCATCCCCAAAATCTGGCCCACCGCCGCGGTTTTTGATGCCAATACCGAGCGGTCGGTGCAGAAGTTCCAGCAGATCTTCGGCCTGACCCCGGACGGCATTGTAGGCAAGGCTACGTGGTACAAGATGGTGTCCCTCTATAACGCCATCAACCGCTTGTCAGAGCTTGTCAGTAAAGGTCAGCGCTTTACAGCAGTCAACTTCCGTTACCCGGGTGTGACCGGCCCGGGCAGCACAGGTCAGTCTGTCAGCGCTCTGCAGTATATGCTCAGTGCCATCAGCGAGTTTTACGATGTTATCCCCGACGTAGCGGTGGACGGAAGCTACGGTCCGGCCACTCAGGAAGCGGTGCGGGCGTTCCAACGAGCGGCAGGTCTGGCTCAGGACGGCATCGCCGGAGAGCAGACGTGGATCATGGTCTATCGTGTGTTTGCCAGTTTGGAAAACCGCTACCTGCAGAGTCAGATCCGCTTCCCGGTGGCGGCGCAGACCACCGCAGCGACGGAGCAGGCGGATTACGGATTAACAGGCCGTATGCGGCAAAATCCCGGGCGGGAGCTGACTTTGGGGCAATCGGACGAGAGGGGAGAGGCGTTGGTATGAGAGAAGACGTGTTTTTGCTGGGCAGACCCATCGAAAGCCTGCAGACCATGCTACGGCAGCTATCTTATGGGTATAAAGCACTGCCCTTTTTGGTGCCGGACGGCCGGTTTGGGGAGGAAACGCTGGAGGCGGTGATGATCTTTCAGCGGGAATTCGGCCTGCCGGTCACGGGCCGGGTGGACCCGGATACGTGGGACGAAGTGGTGCGCCGCTACGATGGCCAAATGAGGCAGAGGGAAAAGCCATACGCTCTGCGTGCATTTCCCGTCCGACCGTTCCAACTGGAAATAGGGGATCGAGATGACATTGCTCTGCTGGTGCAGACCCTGTTCGGTATCCTGTCCGGAGCGGTGGACGGCATCGCGGACGAGGAACACGACGGCATGCATACCGGAGCAGCCGTAGATAATACGATGTGGCTGCAAAAGGTGTCCGGCCTGCCCGTCACCGGGGTGATGGACCGGCAGACGTGGAACCGTCTGGTGCGGCTGTATGACCTGCTCATTGTCCGACGTCGGGAGCTGGAGCGGGAGGGGCCGCAGACGGCGCTTGAAAAAAAGTGAAAATTTCTTGAAAAAACACTTGCAAAAGGGAAAACAGTGTGGTATCATAACGAAGCTGTCCGGGTAACCGGGGCGCATTTCCGGGTGTGGCGAAGTTTGGTATCGCGCTTGAATGGGGTTCAAGAGGCCCTGAGTTCGAATCTCAGCACTCGGACCAATAAAGCTCTCTGCCTTTGGCAGAGAGCTTTTTGTTTTTGCTCTAAAGTTTCTCTGTTCATTTGCCGGTGTTTGTAGTATGATGGTTCAAAGAACTGAAATTCCAAATGCTACGCATGGGGGTAACAATATGAAAGTATTGGTTTGCAACGTCGGCAGCACGTCTTTGAAATTTAAGCTCTTTGATATGCCCGGGGACAAGGTATTGGCTGACGGCAAGGTGGAGCGCGTGGGCAGAGAAGATGCCATTTTCCATTACGGCAACCGCAGTACCGGCTACAGTGTTCAGCTGGAGGGGCAGAGTATTCCCTCCTACGCCGAGGGTATCCAGCGGTATCTGGCCTGCCTGACCGACCCGGAGACCGGCGTGATTGCCGATGTGTCGGAGATTGAACGGGTGGGCTTCAAGACCGTGTTGGCAAAGGGTTTTTACGGCATTCACGAGCTGACGGATGAAGTTCTGCAGGCTATGGAGGACTATCTGGTGGTGGCCCCTGCCCACAACGGCCCCTATCTGGAGGCCATTCGTCAAATTCAGCAGGTGCTGCCCGGGGTCAAGCTGGTGGGCGTGTTTGAAACGGCGTTTCACACCACCATTCCCAAGGAGCGGCGCATTTACGGCATTCCTTATGAGTGGTATGAGCAGTACGGCATCCAGCGCATGGGTTACCACGGCGCATCCCACGGCTACATTGCCGATGTGCTGACCGAGCAGTGCGGGGGAACGGGCAACGCTATCTCCTGCCATTTGGGCGGCAGCGGCTCTCTGTGTGCCATCCAAAACGGGATCAGTGTAGACAACAGTTTTGGCTTCTCTCTGCAGGCCGGACCCATCCACGCAAACCGCATTGGCGACACCGACGCCTATGTCATTCCTTATCTGCTGTCTCAGGGTATGAGCATTGACGAGATCACCAGAGGTATGGACAAGCGGGGCGGACTGCTGGGCATCTCCGGCGTGAGCAACGACCTGCGGGACGTTCAGATCGCCGCCGAGGGCGGCAACGAGCGCGCCCAGCTGGCCGTAGACGTGTACTGCGCCGGCATCATCCACTACGTGGGCGCCTACTATGCGGAACTGGGTGGTCTGGACCATCTGGTGTTTACCGGCGGCATCGGCGAGAATTCATCTCTGGTGCGGGAAAAAGTCTGTAAGGCGGTGGCCCATTTCGGCATCGTGCTGGACGAAGAGAAGAACGCCCAGCGCAGCAATCAGGCTCGCATTATTTCCGCGGAGGAGTCCCGGGTGAAGGTATGGGTCGTCCCCGCCAACGAAGAGCTGGGTGTGGCAAGAAGAACCTACGAGTATGAGAAATAACAAAACGGCGGCCGGGACATTCCCGACCGCTGTTTTGTTATTTTGTTCGCATCTTTTTCCGGTACTGCAGGGGAGAGTAGCCGAATTCCTGCTTGAAGGCACGGCAGAAGTAAGATGTGCTGCTGAAGCCGCAGCGCTCGCTGATTTCGGTGATGGAGGAGGTGGTTTTCTCCAGCTCACCCTTTGCCAATATGATGCGGGTCTGGAGAATATACTTCATGACCGATGTGCCAGTATGTTCCTTAAACCGGCGGCAGAAATAATATTTGCTGATTCCGATGGCCTGACAGATGTTGCCGATGTCCAAATCGGAGGAAATATGTTCGTTGATATGTTTGATGGCCCGACCCATGAAGCCGCCGGCGGTGGCGGTACTCTCCGTGGTGTAGCAGTTGAGCAGGTAGACCAAATGCAGCAGACAGGACAGCAAAAGCGGCTCTTTCTCATCACAGTCGATGCTGGTGCCCAGCTGTTCAAAAATCCGGTCTACTGTGGACTGCTGTTCGGGCGGGATTTCGGCATAGACCAGAGATTTGTCGAAAAAATCCTTGTATTCCGGATTCTTGCCCAGCAGGTCAAAGACTTTTGAGAATACGGAGGAGGAAAACGTCAGCTTGGTGCGGTCGTACCGCTCGGGTACGTCGGGCATGGTGTAGTGATAGGTGCCGGCAGGGAGAAATGCTAAAGCACCGGATTTGATGGGCAAAATCTTTTCGCCGGTGACGATACTGCCGCCATCGGAGTAAAAGTAAATGAACAGATTCCATTTCGGTGCGTGCCAGGTTTTGTACAGAGGATCTTTGCCAATGTCATGCGGATAAAAGGCGGTTTTCATATAATCACCCCAACACATTCTACCATAATTTATTAAAAAAGCAACAGCAGTAAAAAACAGGGCAATAATGGTCTATAATTCTCCGTGTTATAGTGCTACAATACAGATGTATCATAGCGAGAAAGGGGAATGGCTGTGAACACTCTTGCGCTGGACGTTGGCGGTACCGCCGTCAAGGCTGCGCTGATTGACCGGAACAATCAGATTTCGAATCTGCGTGAGTTTCCCTCCGAGCCGGGGCCTGCGCCTGTGCTGGTGGAACACGCCCTTGCGGCGGTGCAGGCCTATGACAATTACGATGTGCTGGCCGTGTCCATGACCGGTCAAATTGACCACGTCACTCAGACCGTGCGGTTCCGCAGCAATCTGCAGCCGGGGGAGAGGCCGGAATACCCGGTGGGTCAGGTTCTGCATCGGGCAGTGGGCAAGCCGGTGTTCGTACTGAACGACGCCAACGCGGCTACTCTTGGTGAGGGCTGCTTTGGTGCGGCACGAGGGTGTCGCAACTTCCTGTGCCTGACCTACGGCACCGGCGTGGGCGGCGGAATCGTGCTGAACGGGTCACTGCTGACCGGCCGGCGGGGCATTGCCGGCGAAATCGGATATATGGTCACCCATGTGGGCGGTCTGCCGGGTAAGTACAATCAGGACGGGGCCTATCAACAGTATGCCTCTACCACTGCCCTGGTGCGGGAGGGAAGGAAGGTTGTACCGGAACTGGAAAATGCCCGGCAGCTGTTTGATTTACTGCCCGCTAAACCTGCGCTTCAATGCGTGGTGGACGGTTGGGTGGACGAGATTGCAGAAGGGCTGCGCAGCCTGACCTACATCTTCGACCCGGAGTGTTTTGTTTTAGGCGGCGGCGTGATGGAGCGTCAGGAGGTGCTGGACCGGGTGCGCGACCGATTCTGCGCAAATGACAGTCCCTTTATGAAGGACGTGCGGCTGGTCCGGGCGCAGCTTGGTAACCGGGCAGGACTGTACGGCGCGGCGGCTTACGCTCGCTGGGCCATGGCCCACCCCCATGATAAGGAACACGTTGGATGTTTCATCGGTGAAACGAAATAAGGACAGGTGAGTATTATGGAAAAAGAGAAAGTATTTGAAGCAATCAAGGGCGGTTTGATCGTGTCCTGTCAGGCGCTGCCCGACGAGCCGCTGCACAGCAGCTTTATCATGGGCCGCATGGCCTATGCTGCCCAGCTGGGCGGTGCGGTGGGTATTCGCTGCAACTCCGTGGAGGACATCAAGGAAATTAAGAATACGGTGGATTTGCCGCTTATCGGCCTGATCAAGCAGGACTACGAGGGCTGCAAGGTGCGCATCACCCCCACTATGAAAGAGGTGGATGCGCTGGCCGAGGTGGGCGTGGATATTATCGCCATGGACGCCACCAACCGCCCTCGTCCCGATGGGCGCAGCATTGCCGAAACCTTCCCCGAGGTGAGGGCCAAATACCCTGACCAGATGTTTATGGCCGATTGCGCTACTTATGAGGAGGCGGTGCAGGCCCAGGAGCTTGGCTTTGATTTGGTGGGCACCACCATGAACGGCTATACCGACGACACCCGCCATATGCCGCCGCCCAACTTCGACTTTATGCGCAGACTGGCGGAAAATTTGCATATCCCTGTGGTGGCTGAGGGTGGAATTTTCTCCCCGGAGCAGCTGCGCATGGCCATGGATCAGGGCGTCCACGCCTGTGTGGTGGGCTCTGCCATCACCCGTCCCATGAAGATTACCCAGCGCTACGTCAAGGTGCTTGAGAAGTAAGAAAAGAGGTACATATAATGGCTGTCGACAAGAAATTTACCGGTGTTTTCCCGGCGTTTTACGCCTGCTATGATGACAAGGGCGACATCTCCCGCGACCGCGCGTCCAAACTGGCGGAGTTTTATGCCGGTGTGGGAGTCAAGGGTCTGTACGTGACCGGCAGTTCCGGCGAGTGCGTGTTCCACAATGTGGAAGAGCGCAAGGCCACTCTGGAGGCCGTGATGGAGGCCGTGGGCGACAAGATGACCATCATTGCCCACATCGCCGCGCCTTCCACCCGAGACAGCATTGAGCTGGCCCGCCACGCCGAGAATCTGGGTGTGGATGCCATTGCCATGGTTCCCGGCTTTTACTACGGGCTGAAGGTGCCTGTGGTGCGCAAGTACTGGTGCGACGTGCTGGAGGCCACCGACAATGTGCCTTTGTTCATTTACAATATTCCCGGCACCACCAACGGCTTCAACCTGCCTGTGGAGCTGCTGCAGGAGATGCTGGCCACCGGCCGTGTTGCCGGCGTGAAGAACTCCTCCGGCTCCGTGCAGGACATTCTGAAGTTCCGCATGGCCGGCGGCGAGGATATGGCCATCTTTAACGGCCCCGATGAACAGTATGTAGCAGGCCGCATGATGGGCGCCTCCGGCGGTATCGGCGGCACCTACGGTTATATGCCCGAGGCGTTCCTGAAGCTGGATGCCCTGGTCAACGCCGGTGAAATGGAGAAGGCTGCCGCCATGCAGAAGGAGATCACCTCCATTATCTATGACACCCTGAAAATCGGCTCTCTGTACGCCGCGGCCAAGGGTGTGTTGCAGCTGCGCGGTCAGGAGCTGGGCGGCGTGCGTGCGCCTTTCCTGAACCTGAAATCCGGCGACGAGGTGGCGGTGCGCGACATTCACGAGAAGATTCAGGCGCTGCTGGCGCGCTGGTAACCACTTAAGACTCTTGAAAAGGGGGTGCCGGGATGAAAATCGTTGGCGGAAGCGTATTTGGAATCGACCACAAGATGCACGACACAGATCTGTGCTTTGAAAAGGGCGTGATCACCGAAACATCGTCCGGTGGCGAGTTTGATGCCACCGGCTGCTACGTGCTGCCCGGCCTGATCGATACCCACATTCATGGGACCAACGGCGTTTGCTTCTACTGGTCCGATGATGCGCTGACTCCCGCGCTGGATTGGCTGACCCGCCACGGTGTGACGGGCATCCTGCCCACCACCTGCAGCGAAACCATGGTGGAACTGGAGCACGACCTTGCCCACCTGACCGGGACTGGGGACGATCGGATTTTGGGTGTCCACGCCGAGGGCCCCTTTATCAATCCGGAAAAGGCGGGTGGTATGCGGAAAAACCGCATACAGGCGCCGGATTGCAGTACCCTGGAGCAGATGTGGAAAGCCTCCAACGGCAAGCTGAAAATCATGACCCTTGCCCCGGAAATGGAGGGGGCGGAGCAGGTCATCAAGGCTTGCACAAAGCTGGGCATCCATGTGTCCATGGGACACAGTGCCGCCACCTATGAGCAGGCAGCGCTGGGTGTGGAATGGGGCGCAAGCCGCCTGACCCACACCTTCAACGCTATGAATGGCTTTAACCACCGCAATCCCGGCCTGCTGGGCCTCGGATTAGACGATGAACGGGTGAAGTGCGAGCTGATTTGCGACCTGCATCATGTTGCAGCACCGGCCATTCGCGTGGTGCTGCGTGCCAAGGGTGCCCAGGGAGTTACCATGGTCAGCGACGGTTCTATGTTCTGCGGCATGGGGGATGGCGAGTACGATGTGGGCGACCGCAAAGTTTACGTGAAAAACGGACTGTGTACCCTGAAAGACGGCACCATCTCCGCAAGCTCCAAGTGCCTGAGCGATGGTGCAAGGAACCTGTTCCGCATGGGCGTCAAACCGGAGGATATTGCCGTGATGGCGGCAGTCAATCCGGCCAAAGCCTGCGGCTGCACCGACCGGGGCGAACTGGAGGTTGGACGCCGTGCCGACGTGGTGGTATTTGACCAAAACTTTGATGTAAAAGCGGTTTTCCTCAAAGGGGAACGGGTCGTTTAACTGGAAAGTGAATTTGCTTTACAAGAACTGATTAACAGCCGCTCCGAACGATGGGGCGGCTGTTTTCCTGCCTGGATGTTATAATTTCCTGCCCGAAGGAATACAGTTGGGATAAAGGGGGAATGGACATGCGGGTGCGATTGAATGAAACAAGCTCGGCGGTGAAGCACCGGGGAGGCGATGTGAAGCGGGATAGGGGCAGACAGCTGACACAGCTGGTCGTCTGCACCGTGCTGTTTCTGGTGCTTTACATAGGAAAAGGGGCGTTCCCGGAACGTGTGGCGCAGGTAGGCCCGCAGCTGTTGGGTGTGATCGAGAGAAATATTGATTTCCGGGCAGCATTTGCGGCTCTGGGCGGTACGATGACAGATGAGAAAGATCTGCTGGAGGGTTTGGAACAGTTTTGCGTGACGGTGTTTGGCGCACAGCAGGAGACGGAGTCTGAGGATGTGCCGGTGCAGGTTCTGCAGCCTGAGCCGGTCAGGGTGGATGAACCGCCGCAGACGGCAGTTGAACCGGAATCGCCGGCGTATCAGGTGGGTGACGTCGTGGAGACCTTTGCTGTGGAAGGGCAGGAGCTGCCGGAAAATTACACATACAATGAACTGTACCTTGGCGAACTGGAGACAGCAGACCCGGTAGAGGGGAAACTCACCTCGGCATTTGGCTATCGCGACCACCCGACCATCGGGACCTACGCAGTACACGGCGGGGTGGATATCGGCGCAGCGAAAGGAACGGCGGTACGGGCATTTGCGGATGCCACGGTGGAATTTGTGGGGGAGAGTGAAGATTTCGGCCTGTATCTACAGCTGAAACATGAAAATACAGTTTCGACTTTTTATTCCCACTGCGAAAGCATTTCGGTAAAAGAGGGGGAGCAGGTCAAGGCGGGGCAGCAGATAGCACAGGTTGGCTCTACGGGCAAGTCCACCGGGCCGCACCTGCACTTTGAAGTGCGTTTAGGGCAGGTGCGTCTGGACCCCATGCACTACATTACATTGCGGGAGGCGTAAATGCTGTGTTTGGGCAGGGTAGAGGTCACAGCCGGCTTTCTGCTGCTGATGGCCTGGCTGAATTACAGTGACACCCAGAGTTTGCTGACTCTGGGTGTTTGTGCTGCGGCGGCCCACGAAGCGGGACACTGGTTGGTCATACGGCTGTGCGGCGGGCGTGTGGGTCGCTTGCGGCTGTCTGCTGTGGGGGCGCAGATGCAGGTGGAGGGGGTGCTGTCCTATCCGGCGGAGTTGTGCTGCGCGCTGGCGGGCCCGGCGGTCAATCTGATGCTGGCTTATGCCGCGGCGCAGCTTGGATGGCTGGTTTTTGCGGGCATGAATCTGGCGCAGGGACTGTTTAACCTATTGCCCATCGGCGTGCTGGACGGAGGGCGGAGCCTGCGCTGTGTTTGGTCGATGGTCGGCGATCCGGACGATGCGATGCGCGTGCAGATGTGGCTGGACAGAGTACTGGCGGCAGCTGCGCTGGCTGTGGGGGCGGTTGTGATAGATAAAGGCGGCGGGGTCACGTTGTGTATTATTGGCGGATGGCTTTTGCTGTACTCCGTAAAGAATTGGGTGGAAAAATGGCGGAAAAAAGACTTGTCAATGGGACACGGAACAGGTAAAATGGTCTGTACTGACTTTTACAGATTGGATGCGTGTTACCATGAACCAAACTCTGGAACGAATTCTGCCCAAGGTACAAAAACCCGCCCGCTACACCGGCGGAGAATATAATGCCGTTGTGAAGGATGCCGCAAAGGTAGACCTGCGCTATGCCCTGTGTTTTCCGGACACTTACGAGATCGGTATGTCCAATCTGGGCTGCCGGATCCTGTACGGCCTGATGAACGAGCGGGAGGATATCTGGTGCGAGCGTGTCTATGCCCCCTGGGGTGATATGGAGGACCAGATGCGGGAAGAGGGTGTACCCCTCTACGGTCTGGAGAGCGGTGACCCCATCGACCGATTCGACATTATCGGATTCTCTCTGGGCTACGAGATGGCCTATACCAACGTGCTGAACATGCTGGATCTGGCCGGTCTGCCTCTGCGCAGTGAGCAGCGCACCGAACTGACTCCTCTGGTGGTTGCGGGTGGCACTTGCTGCTACAACCCCGAACCCCTTGCGCCCTTTGTGGATTTCTTTGTTCTGGGCGAGGGGGAGGAGGTCACCCTTGAGTATATCGACCTCTATAAAAAGGCCCGGGACGAGGATTGGGACAAGGAAGAGTTTCTGCGCCGCGCGGCGCAGATTCCCGGCATTTACGTGCCTTCTCTGTACGATGTGATTTATAACGAGGACGGCACTGTTGCCGCCATTACCCCCATGGACGGCGCTCCCGCCACGGTGACCAAGCGCGTTGTGGAGGATATGACAAAGGCCTACTTCCCGGTCAAGACCATCATTCCCTCCACGGAAATTGTCCATGACCGTGTGATGCTGGAGCTGTTCCGCGGCTGTATCCGCGGCTGCCGGTTCTGTCAGGCGGGTTACGCCTACCGCCCCGTCCGCTGCCGGGACGCCAAGAAACTGGCCGAGATGGGCAGGGAGGCCTGCCACGACTCCGGCTATCAGGAGATGACCCTGTCCAGCCTGTCCTCCACCGACTATCCCGGTCTGGTGGACCTGTGCGACGATCTGCTGGAGTACTGTGAACCCCGCAATATCAGTCTGTCTCTGCCCTCCATGCGGGCGGATACCTTCTCCATGAATCTGATGGAGCGACTGCAAAAGGTGCGCAAGGGCGGCCTGACTTTTGCACCGGAGGCCGGTACCCAGCGCCTGCGTGACGCCATCAATAAGAACCTGCGGGAGGAGGACCTGCTCCAGTCTGTGCGCACCGCGTTTTCCGGCGGCTGGAACGGCGTGAAGCTCTATTTCATGCTGGGTCTGCCCACGGAAACGGACGAAGACGTGCTGGGCATTGCCGACCTTGCCCGCAAGGTGTATTTTGCCTGGCGGGAGTGCGCCCCCAACAAGGCCCGGGGCGTGCGTATTACCGTGTCCACGTCCTGGTTTGTGCCCAAGCCCCACACCGCATTCCAGTGGGAGGCGCAGATCCCTGTGGAGGAGTATCAGCGCCGGGTGAACCTGCTGCGGGATGCCCTGAAGCGGGACAAGTCCATCACCTACAACTGGCACGACCCGGAGACCAGCTATATGGAGGCGGTGTTCTCCCGTGGTGACCGCCGCCTGGCCGATGTGATCGAGTGGGCGTGGGAGCATGGCGCAAAGTTCGACTCCTGGAGCGAGTATTTCGACTTCCAGCGCTGGATGGATGCCCTTTCCGCCTGCGGTCTGGACGGCGATTTCTATGCCCACCGCGTGCGGGAAAAGGACGAGGTGTTCCCCTGGTCCGTCCCCAGCGTGGGTGTCAGCCGACAGTTCCTGTGGCACGAGCGTGAGCTGTGCTATCAGTCCGTGACCACGCCGGACTGCCGTACCCGCTGCGCCGGCTGCGGCGCCAATAAGTTCCTTGAGGGAGGTGTGTGCAATGGCTGAGCATCGTCTGCTGTTTTCCAAGACCGGCCGCGCCCGGTACATTTCCCACCTTGACCTGATGCGCACCTTCCAGCGGGCCTTCTTCCGGGCGGACATCCCCATCAAGCATACCGAGGGCTTCAATCCCCATGCCTTTGTGTCTATCGCTCTGCCTCTGTCTGTTGGTTTCTCCAGCGAGTGCGAGATTTTGGAGTTCGGCCTGCTGGACGGGGTGGGGGAGGACGAGGTTCCCGCCCGCATGAACGCCGCCCTGCCCGAGGGCATTACCATTCATAAATGCTACAAGGCCAATCGGCCTATCAAGCAGCTGACCCATTTGAATTACATCATCACCTTTACCTATGAAGCCGGCGCGCCCTTCGGTGTGGAGAACGCCATGAAGCAGCTGCTCAGCCGGGAGAGTGTGGTGGTGCGCAAAAAGTCTAAGAAAGCCAAGGCCGGCTTTACCGAGGTGGACTTGATCCCTCTGATTAAGAGTTGGCACGTGGAGAGCAGACGGGATACCCTGATGATCGACGTGGTGCTGGCGGCCCAGAATCCCGGCCTGAACCCGGACCTGATCCGCGCGGCTTTCTGCGAGGAATTCCCCGATTATGCCCCGGATTTTGTGTCCTTCCACCGCAAAAAGGCGCTGAACGCGGAGGGCGAGCAATTCCTTTGATGTTTTAAGGAAAAAAGATGAAAAAAAGCTTGCAAATCGGAAATAACTATGCTAAAATATCCGAGCATTACGCATGGAATGGGATTTTCTGCCGGTTGCCTGACCGCGTCAGGTTGGCAGGGGAGATGAACATTCCAGAGGTAAAAAACAAATTTTAGGAGGAAACAAAAACTATGGCAGTCGTATCTATGAAGCAGCTGCTGGAGGCCGGCGTTCACTTCGGCCACCAGACCCGTCGGTGGAACCCCAAGATGGCCACCTACATCTACACCGAGCGCAATGGTATCTATATCATTGACCTGCAGAAGACCGTGAAGAAGCTGGAAGAGGCTTACAGCTTCGTGCGCGAGCTGGGCGCCAACGATCAGACCATCCTGTTCGTGGGCACCAAGAAGCAGGCTCAGGACGCCATCCGTGAGGAGGCCGAGCGCGTCGGCATGTACTGGGTCAACGCCCGCTGGCTGGGCGGCATGCTCACCAACTTCAAGACCATGCGTGGCCGCGTGGACCGTCTGAACCAGCTGAAGAAGATGCAGGAGGACGGCACCTTCGACATGCTGCCCAAGAAGGAAGTTATCAAGCACATGGGCGAGATCGCCAAGCTGGAGAAGTACCTGGGCGGCGTGACCGAGATGCGCAAGCTGCCCGGCGCCCTGTTTGTCGTTGACCCCCGCAAGGAGCGCAACGCAATCAACGAGGCCCGCAAGCTGAACATCCCCATTGTTGCTATCGTCGACACCAACTGCGATCCCGACGAGATCGACTACGTCATTCCCGGCAACGATGACGCCATCCGCGCCATCAAGCTGATCGCCTCTGTGATGGCCAACGCCATTCAGGAGGGCAAGCAGGGTGTGGACAACGCCCCCGCTGCCGAGGCTGCTGAGGAAGCCGCCGAGTAATCAAGCGCACTTTATGAACGCCCGCCGGGTTGGGCGGGCGTTCATTTCTTTACAAATGTAATAAATTTATGGAGGTAATTTACTATGGCTATTACTGCTAAGGACGTACAGAACCTGCGCGAGATGACCGGCGTGGGCATGATGGACTGCAAGAAGGCTCTGACCGAGGCTGAGGGCAACATCGACAAGGCTATCGAGATCCTGCGTGAGAAGGGTCTGGCCGCTTCCGCCAAGAAGGCCGGCCGCATCGCCGCCGAGGGTATGGCTTACGCCGCCGTCGTGGACGGCATGGGCGTTGTGGTCGAGGTCAATGCCGAGACCGACTTCGTTGCCAAGAACGAGAAGTTCGTGGACTTTGTTAAGGGCGTTGCCGCTACCGTGGCTGCCAACAAGCCCGCCGACCTGGATGCCCTGATGGCCTGCAAGTATGCCGGTACCGACAAGACCGTTACCGAGCAGCAGCAGGAGATGGTGCTGGTCATTGGCGAGAACATCAAGGTTCGCCGTTTCTTCTTCTTCGCTGAGAACACTTCCGTTCCCTATATCCATGCCGGCGGCAAGATCGGCGTGCTGGTCAACCTGAAGGTTGAGGGCGGCATCGACGCCACCGAGATCGGCAAGGACGTTGCCATGCAGATCGCGGCTCTGAACCCCCGTTTCTGGGACAAGAGCCAGGTCACTCAGGACGTCCTGGACGAGGAGAAGAAGATCATGCTGGCTCAGATGGACAACGATCCCAAGATGGCCAGCAAGCCCGAGCAGGTCAAGGTCAAGATCGTCGAGGGCAAGCTGAACAAGTTCTACGCCGAGAACTGCCTGCTGCAGCAGGACTTCGTCAAGGACGGCGAGTTCACCGTCGAGAAGTATATCGCTTCCGCTGCCAAGGCTCTGGGCGGCACCGTCACCTTCGTCAGCGCTGTGCGCTTTGAGAAGGGCGAGGGTATTGAGAAGCGCGTGGACGACTTCGCTGCCGAGGTCGCTTCCATGATCAAGTAATTAAACCCGCAAACCAAAGCCGCGCAGGCAATTCAGCCTGCGCGGCTTTTTTGTGCGGAAAGCCCTTGACAAGGGGGGAGAGGGGCTATATAGTTGTCTTACATTAGGGTGGAGGTGACCCCCATGACCGAACTGCTGAAAGCGAAAAAGTCCATCGAAATTGGGGCGCGTTTGTTGCGCGAAAAGTCCCCCGAAAGCACCATGCTGGAGCATTTTTTCCTGCGCTTTGCGGCGTGGGACGCGGTGGCGGATTTGCCCCAGCCGTTGCAGCAGGGTAAGGGCCTTTACTACATTTTGGAACGAGCCTCGTTGCCCATAGAAGAATACGACTTGCTCCTTGGTCGGTACGATGATCACGTACCCACGCCGGAGGAGCAGGAAAAGCTGGAACGTCTGCAGGAAAGCCACAAGGATGGTTGCCCCTTTGAAGGCACTTGGGGTCACACGATGTTCGATTGGGAACTGATTGTGGCAGAAGGCATTGCGGGTTTGTTGCGCCAGACGGAGCAGAACCTGCAGACGGCCCGCGACGAGGGGGCGGACCCGAACATCATCCTGGTATTTGAGGGCATGCTGTGGGTGCACCGGGCGGTTGTGCTGTACATCGAGCGCTATGGCAAGGCGGCGCGTGCGGCCGGTCATTTGGTCAGCGCAGAAGTCTGTGAACAGCTTGTCAAGGGCGCGCCGCGCACCTTCCACGAGGCGCTGCAGCTGATTTTGTTTGTGTACACCATTTACTTGGCTCACATTGGCACAACCAACTGCTGCCTGACCCTAGGACGATTGGACAACACCCTGTTGTCCCTGTACGAAAACGACTTGAACAGCGGTGCGCTGACCGAGGAACTGGCCGGTGCGCTGATTGACGATTTCTCCGCCAAGCTGAGCCTGCATCTGGGGCGCGGCGAGCATCAGATGGCCGAGCTGCAAGCGGACTATATTTTCACCGGCTGGCAGCGCAATCCGGTGTATGATTCGCCGGCATACATTCTCCTTGGTGGTTACAGCAACACGCGCAACCACAAGGAAAATCCGCTAACCCTGTTGTTTGCCAAACACATTCACCCGGAACTGAAAAACCCCATTTACATCTGCCGCTACACCGGGGATCGCCACGATGAACTGTGGAATATTCTGTGTGAGAAAATGCAACAGAATGCCTCGCTGATTCTATACAATGACGAAACCATGATTCCCGCCCAGCGGCACATCGGAATCGAGGAGCATAACGCCATCAACTATAGCGTCTATCCCTGTAATTGGCCGGAGATTGACGGCGGCTACAGCATTTTTGACCAGTGCTGTGACAGCATGCCGACGATTTTGAACCGAACCCTGAAGGCGCGGAGCGATTACGCCAATATGGACGAGCTGTTTGCCGAGGTGGACCGGACCTTTACCGGCCAGCTGCGCCCCACCTTTGAGGCCTACCGCGCTCAATATTGCTCCGGGGAGGTTGCGCCGGACGGAATGTTGGGTATCAAGGATTGCTTCATGGGCGGCACCATTCGAAGCGGACGCAGAATGGCAAACGGCGCGGCCAAGTACCCGGCGGTTTACGTCCGTCTGCGCCACATCGGTACGGCCACGGATATGCTGTGCGCCATTGATACCCTGGTATTTCAGAAGAAGATTTGCACGTTGCCCCAGCTGTTGGAGGCGGCGGAGCGCAATTTCGAAGGCGCGGAGGACTTGCTGCACTACTGCCGCAAGGCACCTAAGTACGGAACCGGGGATAGGCTTGCCGACGAGCACGCCTGCCGATTGATGAACACGCTGCTGGATGCGGTGGATCGGGAGGCGACCAACGAGCGGGGACAGCGGGATATCTACACGCTGAATGCCGGCAATGCCGATATGTTCCATATCCGGGTTGGCTCCCGCATGGGAGCTACGGTGGATGGCCGATTGGCGGGGGAGCCGCTCAGCGAGCATTTTTCGCCCACGGTGGGCTATCAAAAAAGTGTCACGTCCATGCTCAACTCCGTGGCCAAGCTGCCCTTTGACCGCATTCACTCCGGCGTACTGAATCTGCGCCTGAGCCGGTCTATGGTGGCTGGGGAAGAGGGAAAAATGCGGCTGAAGGCCCTGATTGAGTCCTATTTTGACCAGGGCGGCATGCAGCTGCAAATCAGCGTTGCCGACACAGAGGAATTGCGCCACGCCAAGGAGCATCCGGAACAGCACAAGGATTTGCTGGTGCGCATTACGGGCTACAGCGCGGTGTTTGTGGACCTGTGCCAGCGCGGACAGGACGAGATCATCCGCCGGGAAGAAGTGCGTTGAAAAGGGGGGAGCCGGTGTGAAACAAGCGATGTTATTTGATATTCAGGACTTTTGCACCGGTGACGGACCCGGTATTCGCACCACGGTGTTCTTCAAAGGGTGCAATCTGTCCTGCCGTTGGTGCCACAATCCGGAAAGCCAAAATCCGACGGCGCAGATGCTATACTATCGGGACAAGTGCACCCATTGCGGCCGCTGTGAGCGGGTGTGTCCCAACGGGCTTGAAACCTGCGATTTTTGCGGCAGATGCGAATTTATCTGCCCTAACGAGGCCCGCAGTATCAGCGGCAAGGAATACACCGCGGAGGATGTGATGGACCGCATTCGCAAGGATGCGGTGTATTACAAAAACTCCGGCGGCGGCGCGACCTTCTCCGGTGGCGAATGTATGTTGCAGATAGATGCGCTGGAGGAGCTGTTGAAGGCCTGCAAGGCTGAAGAAATCCACACCGCGGTGGACACGGCGGGCCATGTGCCCTATGAGCGGTTCGAACGGATTTTGCCTTACACGGACCTGTTTCTGTACGACGTGAAATGCCTGGACAGCGCCAAGCACAAGGCATACACCGGGGTTGGCAATGAGTTGATTTTGGATAACCTAAAGCGCCTTTTGGCCATTGGGAAACCGACTTGGGTTCGCATTCCGGTTATTCCTACGTTCAACGATACCGAGGAAGAGATGAAGGAAATCAAGCGGTTCCTTGATTCCTGCGGAACGCCGGAGCGGGTGGAGCTGTTGCCGTACCACACTCTGGGCGAGGGGAAGTATGTTGCCCTTGGCATGGAGGGCACCTGTTTCGATGTGCCGGGTGAGGAAAAAATGGAACGACTTAAGATGATTTTTGCGTAATGAAACCGAAGCCGCGCAGTCCGAACGGACTGCGCGGCATTTTGTTTGTAGAAAATTTATAAAGTTTTCACTTTCCCCCTATGCAAAAACAGAATTATATATTAAAATAGGTGTTAAGAATGTGCCGACATCCGGTCGGCGGAAAAAGGAGATGTTTTACATGGCCAAACCTCATTATAAGCGCGTCCTGCTGAAAATCAGCGGTGAGGCTCTCGCCGGTGACGCTTCCCGCGGCCTTGACTTCAACGTGATCGGTCAGGTCTGCGATGTCATCAAAGAGTGTGTTGATCTGGGTGTGCAGGTTGGCATTGTAGTTGGCGGCGGCAACTTCTGGCGCGGCCTGAAGGACGGCGGCGACCGCATGGTGCGTGTGCGTGCCGACCATATGGGCATGCTGGCTACCAGCATCAACGCCCTGGCCGTGGCTGATGTGCTGGAGCAGAAGGGTGTGGAAGTCCGTGTACAGACCGCCATCGAGATGAAGTCTGTGGCCGAGCCTTACATCCGTCAGCGGGCCATCCGTCACCTTGAGAAGGGTCGCGTGGTCATCTTCGGCTGCGGCACCGGCAATCCCTTCTTCTCCACCGATACCGCCGCGGTGCTGCGTGCGGCGGAGATCGACGCCGATGTGATCCTGCTGGCCAAGAATATTGACGGCGTGTACAGCGCCGATCCCAAGCTGGATCCCACTGCCGTCAAGTATGACACCATTAGCTATGACGACGTGCTGGCCCAGCACCTGAAGGTGATGGACTCCACCGCCACGTCCCTGTCCATGGACAACAAGATCCCCGTGCTGCTGTTCGCCCTGAAGGATCCCCGCAACATCCTGCGCGTGGTCATGGGCGAGAAGATCGGCACCGTGGTGGAAGCTTAACAAGAAAGGAACGATACTATGAGCGTTGAGATCAAAGAATATGACAGCAAGATGCTGAAGACCATCGAGGTGGTCAAGGCCAACTTCGCCTCCGTCCGTGCCGGCCGCGCCAACGCCGGTGTGCTGGACCGCATCATGGTGGAGTACTACGGCACCCCCACGCCCCTGAACCAGGTGGCTGCCGTGTCCACTCCCGACCCCCGCACCCTGACCATTCAGCCCTGGGATGCCAGCATCCTGAAGGAGATCGAAAAGGCCATTCAGATGTCCGATCTGGGTATCAACCCCCAGAATGACGGCCGTCTGATCCGCCTGTCTTTCCCCCAGCTGACCGAGGAGCGCCGCAAGGACCTGACAAAGCAGGTCAAAAAGTACGCCGAGGACGGCAAGGTTGCTGTGCGCAACATCCGGCGCGACGCCATGGACGACATCAAGGCGGCAAAGAAGAACTCCGAGATTACCGAGGATGACCAGAAGAATCTGGAGAAGGAACTGCAGGACCTGACCGACAAGCGCTGCAAGGACATCGACGAGCTGTGCGGCAAGAAGGAACAGGAGCTCATGGCGGTATAAACCGACTTGACAAAGGGTGCAGGGTGCAAAAAAGCGCATCCTGCACCTTTTCACAGAAATTAGGCAGAGGATGTTTGTTATGGGTCTTTTCAATCGGAACAAGAAAGAGCAGATTCAGGCGGATCTGACCCGCTTGCCCCGCCACATTGCCATCATCATGGACGGCAACGGCCGTTGGGCGAAAAAGCGCGGTTTGCCCCGCACCGCGGGCCACGCCGCCGGGGCGGAGACCTTTCGCAACATTGCGACTTACTGCAAGGAGATCGGTCTTGAGTACTTAACAGTCTACGCTTTTTCCACCGAGAATTGGAAGCGGTCTGCGGAGGAAGTGGGTGCCCTGATGGGCCTTTTGAAAAAATACCTGCTGGAAGCCATCGAGCAGATGGAGCGTGACCGGGTCAAGATGGAGTTCTTCGGAGACTTGACTGCGCTGGACCCCGAGCTGCAGGAGCTGTGCCAAAAGACCCGCGAGATATCCAAGCGGTACGACGGCTGTCAAGTGAATATCTGCCTGAATTACGGCGGGCGGGACGAAATCGTCCGCGCTGCCATGGCCTATGCGCAGGACTGCGGAGCAGGGAGGGCATCTGCCAACAGCCTGACCCCGGAACAGTTCGGCGAGTATCTGTTTTCCAAGGGTGTACCCGACCCGGACCTGATCATTCGACCCAGTGGTGAGCTGCGGCTCTCCAATTTCCTGCCCTGGCAGGCGGCCTATTCCGAGTTCTATTTTACCGATGTGCTGTGGCCTGACTTTGATCAGGAAGAACTTCATCGGGCGATTGCGGCCTTTCAGGGACGCTCTCGCCGGTTCGGAGGTGTATGATGCTCACTCGTATCATCGTTGCTTTGGTGCTGGCCCCCATTTTTGTGGCGGCGCTGACGGTACTGCCGGAACTTGTGCTGGTGATCATGGTGGCCGGAATCCTTTCCATCGCCGCATTCGAATTGCTGCGTGCCGTCGGTGTGACCAAGGTGCAGTGGTGTTTGTATCTCTTTACTGTGGTTTCGGCTGCTGCAGTGCCTTTTTTGGTTTGGAAGGGTTGGAATACAATTGGTGTAAAGGTGATTGCCGTTACACTTGTCTGTGCGCTGTTTGCCTATGCGGTCTTCCGTTATGAGCGCGAGGGCGCTGCGGATTCCGGGACGATCCTGTTCTGCCTGATGGGTGGAATCCTGATTCCTGTGTTTTTCTCTTCACTGATTCAGCTGCGTATGGAGCAGAACGGCCCTTTCAAGGTCCTGCTGCCGGTAGTAGTTGCTATTTTGACCGATACCGGGGCCTATTTTGTGGGCATGTTCCTTGGCAAACACCGTGGTGTTACGCTGGTCAGTCCCAAGAAATCGGCTGAAGGCTTTGTAGGCGGGATGTTGTCCGGTGTGGTGTTTATGCTGTGTTACGGCGTGGTTTTGCAGCGGTACTTCCACCTGCACGTGTCCATGCCCGTTATGGCGCTGTACGGACTGATCGGAAGTCTTGTGACCATTTTGGGTGACCTGGCATTCTCGCTGATCAAGCGGCAGGTGGGTATCAAAGATTATGGCCATCTGCTGCCCGGTCACGGCGGTATGCTGGATCGGTTTGACAGCACGATTTTTGCCGCGCCCGCCATGTGGGTGCTGGTCAACATTTTACCTGCGTTTTAAGAGGTTCTTCTATGAAACAACGTGTGATTTCTCTGCTTGGCTCCACCGGCTCCATTGGCAAGCAGTCCCTTGACGTGATCGCAGCCTGCGGCATGCGTGTGGCGGCCTTGACGGCAAACAATAACGTGGATTTGATCGAGCAGCAGGCCCGACTGTTTAGACCGGAGCTGGCGGTTCTGATGGATGAGAAGGCTGCGGCGGAGCTGAAGCTGCGCCTTGCCGACACCGATATTCGCGTGGCGGCGGGCATGGACGGCCTGATCGAGGCGGCAACTTTGGGCAGCGTGGATACTGTCATCACCGCCGTGATGGGCATGGTGGGTCTTCGCCCCACCCTTGCAGCCATCGAAGCGGACAAGCGGATCGCCCTTGCCAACAAGGAAACCCTTGTCTGCGGCGGCGACGTGGTAATGGCTGCGGCAAAAAAGTATGGTGCAGAGATCGTCCCCGTAGATTCCGAGCATTCCGCTCTGTTCCAATGCCTGCAGGCCAATCGGGACAGGGGAGAGGTCAAGCGGCTGATCCTCACCGCCTCCGGCGGACCCTTCTTCGGCTGGTCAAAAGAGCAGCTGGAGCAGGTGACACTGGCTCAGGCCCTCAAGCACCCCAACTGGTCCATGGGAGCAAAAATAACCATCGACTCTGCTACCCTGATGAACAAGGGGTTGGAGTTTATCGAGGCTATGCATCTTTACGCCGTACCCCCGGAAAAAATCTCCATTGTGGTTCATCGGGAGAGTATCATTCACTCTTTGGTGGAATACTGTGATAATGCAATCCTGGCTCAGATCGGCTCGGCAGATATGCGCCTTCCCATTCAGTACGCACTGACCTATCCCCAGCGTATTCCCGGCCCGGCCACGGCGCTGGATATGCTGACCTGCCCCAATCTGACCTTTGCGCCCCCTGACCCGGAGACCTTCGAATGCCTTGGCCTTGCGCTGTCGGCGGCCCGTACCGGCGGCAACGCGGGCGCGGTACTCAACGGCGCCAATGAGGCTGCAGTGGCGCTGTTCCTGCAGGAAAAGATCCGCTTTACGGATATTGCGCGGCTGGTGCGCTATGCCATGGAGCAGGTGCCGCTTGCCCCGGTAAATGGGCTGCATGACGTGCTGCAGGCGGATGCCGCGGCCCGTGAGGTTGTGCTGAGCCGGGCATAATCACTTGTTTTTTGGAGGAACTATGCTGGTTTATATCCTGATTGCGCTGCTGCTGTTCGGTGTTTTGGTTGCCGTCCATGAATTTGGCCACTTTGCCACTGCGAAGCTGCTTGGTGTGCGGGTAAATGAGTTTGCCATCGGCATGGGTCCCGCGCTATGGAAGCGGCAGCGTAGCGAAACGCAGTATTCTCTGCGCGCGTTTCCTGTGGGCGGCTACTGTGCCATGGAGGGGGAGGACGATGACTCCGATGACCCAAAGGCCTTTGGCGCGCAGCCTGTCTGGAAGCGGCTGATCATCCTGTGCGCCGGCGCATTTATGAATTTTATCGTCGGTTTACTGCTGGTCATGCTGCTGTATGCCGGAGAAAAATCCTTTGCCACGCCTGTGATTGCCGATTTTATGGATGGCTTTCCGCTGGTCGGCGAACAGGGCCTGATGGCGGGTGACCGCATTGTCAGCATTGATGGCGAGCGGGTGTATCTCGCCAGCGACATTTCTCTGCTGCTGAGCCGCGCCGGGGACAGTGTTGATTTGGTGGTCAAGCGCGACGGACAGAAGGTGGAACTGACCGACCTGCCGCTGACCCTGCGGGAATATGACGTGAACGGCCAGCAGTTGCAGCGCTACGGCCTGTATTTTGAAACTGAGGATGCCACTGTCTGGGCCAAACTGCGCAACAGTTGGCTCAATGCAGTGGACTTCGTACGTTTGGTGCGGCTGAGTCTGACCGACCTTTTGAGCGGCAGCGCCGGGGTCAAGGACCTGACCGGCCCTATTGGTATCGTGGACACCATTGCGCAGGTGGGCAGTCAGTCGGCCACGGTGTCCGTTGCGGTGCGGAATATTCTGTATTTCGGTGCGCTGATCGCGGTCAATCTGGCGGTGATGAACCTGCTGCCGCTGCCCGCGCTGGATGGAGGACGGGTGTTCTTCCTGCTTGTCAACGCCCTGTGGCTGCTTGTGTTCCGAAAGAAGATCAACCCCAAGTACGAGGGGTATATTCACTTTGCGGGCCTGTTGGCGCTGCTTGCACTGATGGCGGTGGTAGCCTTTAACGATCTGGTCCGTATCTTCAGCTAAGGACAGGTGATTTCTGTGAGCAAACAAATCATGGTGGGCAAAGTCCCGGTAGGCGGCGGCGCACCGGTTTCGATCCAGTCCATGTGCAATACCCGTACCGATGACGTTGCGGCTACTGTGGAGCAGATACGCCGCCTGTCTGCAGCCGGCTGTCAGATCATCCGTGTAGCGGTTCCTGATATGGATGCCGCCCGGGCGGTGGGTGCCATTAAGGAACAAATCGACATTCCCCTTGTGGTGGACATCCACTTTGATTACAAACTGGCGCTGGAGGCCATTGCCGCCGGTGCTGATAAGGTGCGAATCAATCCCGGCAACATCGGGGGAGAGGACCGGGTCAAGGCGGTGGCAGATGCCTGCCGTCTGCGCAATATCCCCATCCGAATCGGCGTGAACGGCGGTTCGCTGGAGAAGTCGCTGCTTGCCAAATACGGCGGGGTCTGCCCGGAGGCCATGGTCGAGTCTGCCTTTGAACACGTGCGCCTGCTGAATCAGTTTGACTTTGATGACATCTGCATTTCACTGAAGTCTTCCAGCGTTCCGATGACCATGAAAGCCTATCAGCTGATGCGCATGAAAAGCGATTATCCTTTACATATTGGTGTGACAGAAGCGGGAACCGTCCGCATGGGAACACTGAAATCTGCGGTGGGCATCGGCGGCCTGCTGGCCATGGGCATCGGCGATACCATGCGTGTGTCCCTGTCTGCCGACCCGGTGGAGGAAGTGTACGCTGCCCGGGACATTCTGAAAGCGGCCGGGATCCGCAAAGAGGGGGCGGAGCTGGTTTCCTGTCCCACCTGCGGACGCACCCGCATTGATCTGATCGGCCTTGCCAACGAGGTAGAACGGCGGCTTGCCAATGTGGACAAGCCCATCACCGTGGCGGTCATGGGCTGTGTGGTCAACGGTCCGGGGGAGGCGTCTGCCGCCGATTGCGGCATCGCCGGCGGAATCGGAGAGGGCCTGCTGTTCAAAAAAGGCCAGATCGTGAAGAAAGTTCCCCAGGAGCAGCTGGTGGACGAGTTGTTTGCTTTGATAGACACGCTGTAAGGCGTTGTGATATGCAGTAAGGAGAGTTAGTCCGTAATGTCCGAGAAGATCCCGTTTCTGAAAATGTTTGCTGCCCTGTGCGGCGAGGGAGAACTGTCCCGCGCCGCAGCGGGTTGGCTTATCGTGTCTGCGGCCATTGACCGCGCCGCGCGCAGCGCCCATATCCGTGTGGAGGGTGCTGAGCAGGCGGGGGACGTTGTGCTGCAGATGGCACAGGAACAGCTTTGCCGGGCCTACGGACTCAACCGCGCTGTGATCGAGCCGGTGCGGTCGGGGCCGTCTGATGCAGAAACGTCCGCCCATGAGCAGCCGGAGCAGGAGGCTGCGCCCGAGGATGTTTTTGCCCGGACTCAGGCCATTCGGGAGGCGGCAATGAAGAATATTGTCCGCGCCGTTCCCTCCGGCGAGGAGAAAAAAGCCAATGGTATGCACGGCAAAGTGATCTACGGCCACGTAGTGAAGAAAAAGCCGATCCCCATGGGGGATCTGGAACTGGATATGGGTACTGTAGTCATCGAGGGCGACGTGTTTGCCATCGACCACCGCGAGCTGAAAAAGCGCAACGCCTGGGTGATCGCCTTTGACGTGACCGACTATACCGGGTCGGTGCGGGTGAATAAATTTCTGCCCGCGGAAGAGGGAAAAGCTATCGTGGACGGGGTAAAGAAGGGTCAGCACCTGATCATTCAGGGCCGGCTGAACCTCGACCGCTTCTACGGCGACATGGTGCTGGAACCCGCCTCCATTATGGAGGGGAAGAAGGAGATGCGGCAGGATACCGCCCCGGAAAAGCGCGTGGAGCTGCACATGCACACCACCATGTCCTCTATGGATGCTCTGACCTGTGTGGGACCCAAGCTGGGACCGGAAAAGAACCTCGTCAAGCGGGCGCAGTCCTGGGGACACAAGGCGGTGGCTATCACCGACCACGGTGTGGCACAGTCGTTCCCGGATGCGTGGCACTCGGCCAAGGACATCAAGATCCTCTACGGTGTGGAGGCATACTACATTAACGACGTGGACGACCGGGTGGCGGTCCACGGTGACCGTGAGCAGCCGCTGACCGACGAGATCGTCTGCTTTGACATTGAGACCACCGGCCTGAATCGGAAGCTGGACCGCATCACCGAGATCGGCGCGGTGGTGCTGCGGGACGGCAAGCCGGCGGAGACGTTTAACACGTTTGCAGACCCCGGCCGCATTCTGGACCCGGAGAACATCCGGCTGACCGGAATTACGGATGAAATGCTGAAGGGTGCGCCCTCTCAGGAGGAGGCCCTGCGGGCATTTTTGGACTTTGTGGGGGATCGGCCGCTGGCAGCCCACAACGCGGACTTCGACATGAGCTTCATTGCCGAGGGCTGCCGCCGCTGCAACATCCCGTTTACCAATACATCTTTGGACAGCCTGGTGCTGGCCCAAAACCTGCTGCCGGAGCTGGGCAAGTACAAGCTGGACATCGTAGCGGAGTACCTGCGCCTGCCGGAGTTCAACCACCACCGGGCCAGCGACGATGCCGTCACTGTGGCCTATATGCTGCCGCCCCTGTTTGAAAAGCTGAATGCGCTGGGTGTCAGCACCCTGCAGCAGATCAACCCCGCCATGGAGCCGCTGCGCAGTCAGGCGGGAAGCAAGGTAAAGCGCCAGCCCAAACACCTGATCATCCTTGCCAAAAATCAGGAGGGCCTGCGCAACCTGTATAAGCTGATCTCTTTGGCCCATCTGGAGCATTTCAAGCGCTACCCCATCATTCCCAAGAGTTTGATCAATGAAAACCGCGAGGGACTTATCATCGGTTCTGCCTGTGAGGCCGGCGAGCTGTTCGGTGCGCTGGTGGAGGGCAAGAGCTGGGACGAGCTGAAGCGGATCGGTGCGTGGTACGACTACCTGGAAATCCAGCCCGTGTGCAACAACATGTTTATGCTGCGCAAGGGCATGGTCAACAGCGTGGAGGACCTGCGGGACTTTAACCGTGCCATCGTACAGCTGGGTCGGGACTTGAACAAGCCTGTGTGCGCCACCGGCGACGTGCATTTTATGGACCCGGAGGATGAGATCTACCGCCATATCCTGTTGGCGTCCAAGGGTTTTGAAGATGCGGACGAGCCGCTGCCCATCTACTTCAAAACCACCGACGAAATGCTGGAGGAGTTTGCCTATCTGGGTGAAGATGTGGCCAAAGAAGTGGTAGTCACCAACACCAACCTGATCGCCGACTGGTGTGAGAACGTTGTGCCGCTTCCCAAGGGCCTGTTTGCTCCAAAACTGGAAGATTCCGACGGGGAACTCAAGCGGCTGGTGTGGGGTAAAGCACATGAGCTTTACGGTGAGCAGCCCCCTCAGATCGTGGTGGATCGCCTGAATACCGAGTTGGGCGATATCATCGGCTGCAAGTACGACGTGATTTATATGTCCGCCCAGAAGCTGGTGCAGGACTCTCTTGCCCATGGCTATCTGGTTGGCTCCCGCGGTTCGGTGGGATCATCCCTAGTGGCGTTTATGTCCGGCATTACGGAAGTGAACTCCCTGCCGGCCCACTATCGCTGTCCCAACTGTAAGCACTCGGACTTTGACTACGCACAGGACCCGGAGCATCCCTACGGCTGCGGTGCGGATATGCCGGACATGAACTGTCCGGTGTGCGGCACGCCCTACGCCAAAGACGGATTTAACATCCCCTTTGAGACGTTCCTTGGCTTCGGCGGCGACAAGGTGCCGGACATTGACCTGAATTTTTCCGGCGAGTATCAGGGCAACGCCCACCGCTACACCTTTGAATTGTTTGGACAAACCCACGTGTTCCGCGCCGGTACGGTGGGTACGGTGGCGGAAAAGACCGCCTTTGGCTATGTGAAGAAGTATCTGGACGAGCATGGCCAGATCGCATCCAAGGCGGAGGAGAACCGCCTTGCCATCGGATGCACCGGCGTCAAGCGCACCACGGGTCAGCATCCCGGCGGCATGGTGGTCATCCCACAGGACAAGGAAATCTATGATTTCTGTCCCGTTCAGCACCCGGCGGACGACCCAAACAGCGACATCATTACGACCCATTTTGAATACCATTCCATGGAGTCCAACCTCTTGAAGCTGGACATTCTGGGTCACGATGACCCGTCTATGATCCGCATGCTGCAGGACCTGACCGGGGTAGATCCGCAAAAGATCCCGCTGGACGACAAGGATACCATGTCCATCTTCAGCAAATCAAAGGCGCTGGGGTATGAGGATGATCCCGTGCTGGGCCCAACCGGCGGCACAGCCATCCCGGAGTTCGGCACTACCTTTGTCCGCGGTATGCTGGAGGACACCCAGCCGGACCAGTTCGATACCCTGGTGCGCCTGTCCGGTTTCTCTCACGGAACCGACGTGTGGCTGGGCAATGCAAAGGACCTGATCACCTCCGGAACTGCCAAGGTCAACGAGGCCATCGGCTGCCGTGATGACATTATGATTTTCCTGATCTCCAAGGGCATTGCTCCCAAGCGTGCCTTTAAGATCATGGAGGCGGTGCGTAAGGGCCGCGGTCTGCCCGAGGGGGCGGAGGACGACATGAAAGCCGCCGGTGTGCCACAGTGGTACATCGACTCCTGCAAGAAGATTGCCTATCTGTTCCCCAAGGCCCACGCGGTGGCCTACGTGATGATGGCCTTCCGCATTGCGTGGTTTAAGGTACACCGTCCGCTGGCGTTCTACGCGGCCTATTTTTCCATCCGGGCCAAGGCCTTTGACGAGGCGTTCATGTGCCGGGGAATGGATGTGGTCAAGCGGAAAATGCGGGAGATCCAGCTCAAGGATAAGGAGGCCTCCGCCGTGGAGCAGGACATGCTCACCACGCTGGAGGTGTGCTACGAGTTCTATCTGCGCGGCTTCTCCTTCCGCAATATCGACATCTATCAGTCCGATGCCATCAACTTCACCATGAACGAGGAGGAAGGGACGCTGCGTCCGCCCTTCGTGTCCGTGGCGGGACTTGGCGAAACGGCGGCGTTGTCCATTGTGGAGCAGTGCCGCGGCAAGCAGTTTGTCTCCATTGAGGAGATGTCCGCCGCCTGCCCCAAGGTGTCCAAGACCCACATTGAACTGCTGAAGGCGGCGGGAGCCTTCGGGACACTGCCCGAAACCAGTCAGCTTGACCTGTTCTCCATGCTGTGATAGGATAGCAATATAAAATCCGAACCGGGAAGGTGACGGAAATGGAAAAAATCTCAATTATCGTACCTTGCTACAACGAGCAGGAGGTATTGCCCCTGTTTTATGAGGAGGTCACCCGCGTGGCCGGCCTGATGGGGGAGTATGACTTTGAGTTCCTGTTTGTGGACGATGGCTCCAAGGACGGGACCATGGAGGTCATTCGTGGACTTGCCGGGCAGGATGAGCGGGTGAAGTATGTGTCTTTCTCCCGCAACTTCGGCAAGGAGGCTGCAATGTACGCCGGATTTACCCATGTCGGCGGCGATTATGTGGCGGTGATGGACGCCGACCTGCAGGACCCGCCTGCTCTGCTGCCGGAGATGATGGATGCCATTAAGAACGAGGGGTATGACTCCGTTGCCACCCGCCGGGTGACCCGCAAGGGAGAGCCGCCCATCCGTTCCTTCTTTGCCCGCTGTTTCTACAAGCTGATGCGCCGTATCTCCAAGACAGAGATGGTGGATGGCGCCCGGGATTACCGCCTGATGACCCGTAAATTCGTCAACTCCCTTCTGGAACTGGGGGAGTACAACCGCTTTTCCAAGGGGTTGTACGGCTGGGTCGGCTATAAGACCAAGTGGCTGGAGTACGAGAATATCGAGCGGGCGGCGGGGGAGACCAAGTGGTCCTTCTGGAAACTGCTGCTGTACAGCATCGAGGGTATTGTGGCCTTTTCTGCCGCGCCCCTTGCCATCGCCGCGGTAACGGGCATTGTGTGCTGTTTGCTGGCCTTTGTATTTATTCTGGTCATTATTGTCCGTACGCTGCTGTTTGGTGACCCGGTGGCCGGCTGGCCGTCGCTGGTCTGTGTGATCCTGTTTGTGGGCGGTCTGCAGCTGTTCTGCATGGGTATTTTGGGCGAGTATTTGGCCAAGACCTATTTGGAGGTCAAGAACCGTCCCATCTTTATCTGCCGCGAGAGCAATACGCAGCCTTACAAAAAAAGATGAAAAAAGCACCTCATCCGATCGGATGAGGTGCTTTTTGTTTGCTTATTCTTCGTCCTGCCAGCCTTTGCACACGTCGATCCAACCCAGACTGTTGGAGTACTGTGCAAGCTCCTCACAGGTCAGCTCGATGGCGGAGTTGCTGCTGCCGGCAGCGGGGAAGACGGTATCGAATCGCCGGAGCGAGACGTCCAGATAGGTGCGCACACCGGCGGGATTGCCGAAGGGACATACGCCGCCGATGGCGTGACCGGTGAATTCGGACACCTGCTCGGCGGAGAGCATCTTGGCCTTGGTGTGGAAGAACCCCTTGAACTTGCTGTTGTCGATCTTGGCATCGCCGGCGGCCACCACCAGTACGCAGCCTTCATCAACAAGGAAGGACAGGGTCTTGGCAATGCGGGCGGGGATGACCCCAACGGCCTGAGCGGCCAGCTCTACCGTGGCGCTGGACACCGCAAACTCGAGGATGTCACCCTCGCGGCCCAAAGGGCGGAAGTACTCACGGACCAGTTCGATGGACATGGCTCAGCCCTCCAGCTTTCGGGCGGTCTTGGCGAGAAAACGCTCGTCGGTGATGAGGAAACGCTCATGGGTGCCTTTACCGATCAGGCCCTTTTCATCGTAGGCGGTAACGGTCAGCTCGATGCGCTTGCCGTCCACCAGCGTGACTTCGCTCTCTGCCCAGACCTTCATGCCAAGGGGGGTGGCGGACACGTGGTCAATGTTGACCTTGGTACCAACAGAGCTGTCACCGGCGGGCAGGTGGGGGAGGAAGGACTCGGAGGCGGCCTTCTCCATCAGGGCAACCATAAAGGGGGTGCCGAACACAGTCAGGCTGCCGGAGCCGGCAGCGGCGGCGGTGTTGGTGCTATCAACTACGGTTTCTGCGCGGCCGCGCAGACCAACTTCAATGGACATGGGAATGTCCTCCTTTGTTCAGAATTTGACCATATTCTACTACAAGCGGGAAATAGTTTCAAGTGCCGCAAAGGGAAAATCACGTCATAGTGATATATTCGCCGCTGGCGTAGCCGGTCACACCGTTGTAACGGACCAGATACCATCCCTGTGACGACTGGTTGAGGATCGTGATCGGCGCGCCGTCATAAGCCTGGGTGAGAATGGGGGCGCCGGTATTGGGCCGGGAGCGGATATTCAGATTTGCGCCATCGGTATCTACCCGGCCCTGACGGGGCGTTTGTGGGGTCAGGAACGGGATGCCGAAGTATTCGGTCAGAGACAGGACGAGATTGCGGGCAATGGCATCAATATTGTTCTTCAGCCACGCGGCGTCGTCGGTGTTGTCGTGGAAGGCAAGCTCCAGAAAAACGGAGGGGGCCCGGGTCAGACGCAGCTCGCCGATTCGGGTGGAAGCTTCGGCGCGGACAAGGTCGGGCAGGGGATAAATACTGCGCAGGTTCTTTGCCATGATCTCCGCCGCTCTGCGTCCTTGAACGCTGCCGGGGTAGTAAAAGACGATAGAGCCTCGGGCGGTGCCGTAGCGGCCCTCCGGGGCGGCGTTGGAGTGGATGGCAACGTGCAGGTCGTACTGTCCGGCGTTGGAGGCGGCGATGGAGCTGCTCGCATTCATCTGGGGTGTGTTGCGTACATACTGGATACCGGATGCGTTCAGGTATGGGATCATGGCATCGGCGATGAGATTCATATAATATTCCTCGCTGCCGCCGCTGACGAACAGATTGTTTTCCTGCGTGGATGGAGAGAGATAGATGGTGGGCATGGCGATACCTCCTGTTTTTTCCATCCTATGAAAAAAGCGGCCTGTTCGTGCGACGCGCGGCGCGTGATTGCGTCTTTGTGGGTAAGAGGATAAAACGAAGGAGGTATTTCTATGAAAAAACTGTTTGCGGGCTTTGTGTGTGTTCTGCTGGTGATGTCCCTTGCCGCCTGCGGCGCGCAGTCCGCCGGGACGGCGGCAGACGACGGCGGGTACAAGTACAAAAATGAGATGATGAGTACCGATGTGGCAGCCGGTGAGGCATTGTTTGACAGTGCAATGCGGGAGGAAGTCAAGCCCATGGCCCAAGCAGCTGCGTCCCAGAGCGTATATCAAAACAGCGGGGTCAAGCTCATTCGCCGGGCCAACCTGCAGGTGCAGACGGTGGAGTTTGACAAGTCTGTTGCGGCGCTGGAGCAGCTGGTGCTGAGCCTGAACGGCTATTATGAGAATGCCGAGCTTTACAGCGGCGGCTATTACAATCAGGGCAGCCACCGTTCGGGCTATTATGTGGTGCGCATCCCTGCCGAGTCCTACGACAGCTTTATGAGTCAGATCGACGGCATAGGCTATCTGTCCAGACGGACCGAAAGCACTCAGGATGTGGGACAGGAGTACTTTGATGCGGAGAGCCGTCTGACCACCCAGCGCACCAAGCAGGAACGGCTGCAGCAGCTTTTGAAGCAGGCCAGGAACATGGAGGACATCATCGCGCTGGAAAACGCACTGGCAGACGTGGAGTACCAGATCGAGCAGTACACATCCCAGCTGAGGCGCTATGACAGTCTGGTTGGCTACGCTACCATCGACGTAAATATTCAGGAGATGCAGCGCATCACCGATGACCCCGGTCAGCAGGCAGGTCTGCTGCAGCGCATGAAGACCGGCATTATCAGCAGCGCCGGCGATGTGGTGGATGGTGTACAGAACTTCCTTGTGTGGGTCAGCTACAACCTCATTGGTCTTGTCATCCTCGCCGTTGTGGCCGTAGGCGGTGTGTTCGCGGGCAGAAAGTATGTCAAGGTGCGCAGGGCGAAGAGGGCGGCTAAGGCTGCAGCGGAGGAAAAAGAGCAGTGAGACGTCGTATTTTGTGCTGCTGTGTGGTGCTTGGCCTTGCTGCACTCATGCTTACAGGATGCAGCGTAGATCCTTTCGCGGTAGATGCGGGAGTGTCCCTGCCGGAACACGACCACGTCGCGCCCAAGGGTGATAATGTGATCCATCACGACCCGGTGGGCTACTGCGGCAACACCGTTACCACCGTGCGCTGTGACAAGCCGGGGAAGCAGACTGAGCGCTGGGAGCGATCCTTTTGGGGCGGAAGTTCCGTGGGGTTGAGTGATTTCCTGCGCTGGCTGGACTACAGTGATAATATTTGCCGCTGTCTGCCGGAATACTACGTGGAAACGGAATTTGAGCAGGCGGAGTACGGCATCAACCTGACGGCCGGATATGTCAGGCTCGGCGAAAAGCAGTGCCAGCTGACCGAGGACCAGATAAATTGGCTGGCGGAAACCCTCGACGAGATCAGGGAGGGAGCAGGGGAGGACCTGTGCGCCCTGCCGCCTGCGGAGCAGCCTGTATTCGGAGAATGAAAAAAAGACCGTGTACCAGTGTGGTACACGGTCTTTTTTTTACTTGATCATGGCGGCAAGGGAGCTTGCAAGTGCAGCGAACTCGGGGATACCCAGCCGTTCGCCCCTTACATCGGGGCGCAGGCCGCAGGCGGCAATGGCCTCGGCAATCATTTCCCGGGAAAAAGGCTGGCCCAAAGCGGAGGTGAGGCTGTTGTGCAGGGTCTTTCGCCGCTGGGCAAAGGCGGCGCGGACCACCCGGAAGAAGAAATCCTCGTCCTCCACCTCGGCGGGTTTTTCGCGGGGGACCAGCCGCAGGACGGAAGAGGTCACCTTGGGTGCGGGCAGGAAGCAGGTGGGGGGAACATCGAAGAGCAGCTCCGGGTTGGTGTGGTACTGGCAGAACACGGAGAACGCACCGTAGTCGCCGGTTCCGGGTGCGGCACAGATGCGCAGAGCCACCTCTCGCTGTATCATCACGGTGATGGAGCAAAACAGCTTGCTTTCGATCAGCTTGGTCAGCACCGGGGTGGTGATATTATAAGGCAGGTTGGCGCAGGCGGCAGGGGTCAGACCGTCGAACTTTGTCGCGACCAGCTCGCCAATGTCCAGCTTCATCACGTCGCCGGGAACGATCTCGACATTATCCCGGCCCTCCAGCGTTTCGGAAAGGATGGGCAGCAGGGTGCGGTCCAGTTCCACGGCCACGACCTTACCGGCCCGGTCGGACAGCTGACGGGTCAGGGGACCGATACCGGGGCCGATCTCCAGCACGCAGCAGGTCTTATCGGCCCGGGAAGCGGAGGCGATGTCCTCCGGGACCCAGGATTCAATTAAAAAGTTCTGCCCCATGGACTTGGAGAAATGAAAGCCGTGGCGGCCCAGCAGTGCTTTAATATCGTTGATGTTGCATACGTCCATTGACGCAGCCTCCTATACAATATATAATATACGCAGAGTTTCTGTATTGGATTTTACTATATATATTTAAGCAAATCAACAGGAGGAATGACGATGAACGGAAAAATCTCCAACTTCCAGCAGGTAGCCTCTCTGCGGCGGTACACTATGACCGAAGGAAAAGAATGCGGCCTTGATGTCATCGACTGTGACAACGGCAACCTGCGCTTTCTGCTGAATGTGAGCAAGGGACTGGACATCATGCAGCTCTATCACAAGGGGCAGAACGTGTCCTTCGTGTCCCGGAACGGCTTCTCCAGAGAGAACCGGGATTTTCTTAACCGCTTTGAGGGCGGTATGCTCTATACTTGCGGTCTGGACAGTATCGGCGACCGTGAAGGATATATTCCCCACGGGACATATCACACCATTCCGGCGCAGGTGGTGACGGCCCGCTGCGATGAGCAGGGGATCGAGGTGGAGGCCATAATTCGCGATACGGCAATTTTCGGTCAGGATCTGGCCATGAAGCGCAGGGTTACCTGTGCGGTGGGTGCCGATTGCGTCGAGGTGGAAGACTGTCTGACCAACCTGAGCTTCAAGGATCGGGATTACTGCCTGCTGTACCATGTGAACGTTGGCTACCCCATGCTGGATGCCGGCGTGGTGGTCCGGCTGGACGAGAAAAGCAGCTGCGGCAGAACGGATTGGGCGCAGCAGAACATTGAAAGTCGCTTTATCATGGAAGAGCCTGTGGCAGACACTGAGGAAACCTGCTATTTCATCAAGATGAACCACCCGCAGGCATCCATTGTCAATAAGACCATTGGCAAGGAATTTGTGCTGGACTACTCCGGGGACACGCTGCCCTGTTTCGTGGAGTGGAAGTCCATGGTCAGCGGCGATTATGCCCTGGGTCTGGAGCCGTGCAGCTGTCTGTTGGACAATGGGTTTACCTACAGCACCATCAAAGCAGGGGAGAGCATCGACTTTAAGCTGAAGCTGTCCGTGCGGGAGCTGTAAACGAATTGAGCAAAGAAAAAATCCTGAATGCAAATGCATTCAGGATTTTTTTGGCGGAGAGAGAGGGATTCGAACCCTCGAACGGGTATTAACCGTTACACGATTTCCAATCGTGCGCCTTCGACCAGCTCAGCCATCTCTCCAACGGCGTGTCCGCGGTCGCCGGACAACGAATTGTATTATATCAGTTTTTTTCAGATAGTCAAGGGGATTGTACGAAAAAAATAAGAAAACTAAAAGAAATTTTCGGCAGCTCGGAGGGAACTGCGAGCGTGAAAATGCCACCGTTTTTTTGACCAAAACCGTTTTGGACAGAAAAGTGGGAAAATGATATGCAAATCTGCGGTTTTAAGAACGGGAAAACGGAAAGTGTTGTGTAGAGCGGCTGATTTTTGTGAATTTCGGGAAAGTTGCACAAATTTTACGGGGCAGGATTGTGACAGTTTGCCCTTGAAACGGTTAACGCAAATCAGTTACAATACGGTTACAAAAAGTAACAAAGAGTTTTCGCGTTGCTTTTTTGCGCCTTTGGCGCCAAACCTGCTGTAAGGAAGTGAACGACTTGAAACGCAAACTGTTTGCATTGCTGCTCAGTGGCCTTGCCATCGTCCTGCTTATGGGTGCGGGCGTGGACACTGTGGCGTTGGCGGCGGAAGCTGTCACCAGCAGCACTCGGACAGAGGAGCCTGCGGCTCCCGCGGAAAAGCCGGCTGACAACATAGAAACAGAAAGTCCTGTCACCGATGTGCCTCCTGTTGAACTGGATCGTGTCCTCCTGCTGGATGGGCAGCCGGTTCCCAAGGCGGTCAAACGCATGACTATCTCCAACACAACCTATGTTTCCCTGAAGGTCATGTCCCAGCAGCTGGACACGACTGCTCAGGTCAGCTGGGATCATGAGAGCAATACTGCCACTGTCTCCGCTCAGGGACTGGAACTGACTGCCCGGGAAGGGGACGTGTATATCGTTGCCAATGGCCGCTACCTCTACATGCCTCACGGCGTGCAGATGGTGGATGACCAGATGATGGTCTCTCTGGACGCGCTGGCCAAGGCCTTCGGTGCTGCTACCGGCTGGGACGGCGAGGCCGGGACTTTCCTTGTCAACCGCGGCGAGGCTCCCATCGAGTCTTCCGACGCATTCTATAAGGAAGATGACCTGTTCTGGCTGTCCCGCGTGATCTACGCCGAGAGCGGCAACCAGAGCCTGGACGGTATGATGGCCGTGGGTAACGTGGTGCTGAATCGCACCAATCATCCCACATGGCCCAACAGTATTTACGGCGTGATCTCCCAGCGCAACCAGTTCAGCACCTTTAAGGGCGGCAGACTGGCCAACCGTACTCCCAACGCCGGCAGTGTGGTCGCGGCCAAGCTGGTGCTGGATGGCGGCGTGGTGGAGGGGGCCGAGCGCGCCTACTTCTTCGACACCTACCTGCGCAGCAGTTGGGCTGCCCGCAACAAGCAGTGCGTGGCCGAGATTGGCGGCCATCGGTTCTACGGCTGATAAAACAGAAATCCCACCTCTGACGAGGTGGGATTTTTTTGTTTAAAACTCGGTCAGCCTGCGCACGATGGTACTGGCCATAGCGAGTCCTGCCGCCGCAGGGACGAAGGGGAGAGAGCCGGGGGTGTCCCGCCGGGCGGTGGAGCCGGGGCGGGTGTCGGTTTCCGGCGTCTCCGCCTGAGCAGACCGCAGGGGTGTCAGCGGCTGCTCGGTGGAGCAGATGACATCCAGGTGGTTGATGCCCCGATGGCGCAGTTCTTTGCGAATCACCCGTGCAAGGGGGCAGTCCCGGGTCTTACTGATGTCGGTACAGATGACGGCGGTGGGGTCGATTCGGTTGCCTGTTCCCAATGCGCTGATAATACCGATCTGCAGCGCCTTACACCGGGAGATCAGCTCCAGCTTGGCGGTGACGGTGTCGATGCAGTCGGCCACATAATCGTACCGGTTCAGGTCCACCTCGTCGGCGTTTTGGGGCAGATAAAACATGGGGAAAGCGGTCACACTGCAATCGGGGTTGATGTCCCGGATACGCTCGGCCATGGTCTGTGCCTTGCCGCGTCCTAAAGTGGAATGCAGGGCCACCAGCTGGCGGTTAAGGTTGCTCTGAGAAATGGTGTCGTCGTCATAGAGATGGATCGTACCCACGCCTGCCCGTGCCAGTGCCTCGGCACAGTAGCCACCCACACCGCCAACGCCGAACAGGGCGACTTTGGCGTTTTTCAGTTTTTCCATGGCCTCACGGCCCAGCAGCAGTTCGCTGCGGGAAAATTGATCGTTCATGGTGCCACCTCGCTCTCTGTGTAGATTGTAGGGGATAAGGGCGCGTATGTCAATAAAAGCGATGCGGCAATATATACCGCATCGCTTTTTCTTTAATTGCTCAGCATGCAGGACATGTCGTACAAACCGGGGGCGGTGAGGCCGGACAGGAACTTTGCAGCCTCAATGGCGCCGGCGGCAAAGATGTCCCGGGAGAGGGCGGTGTGCTTGATCTCCATGACTTCGTCATGACCGGCGAAGATGATCTCATGCTCGCCTACGATGGTACCGCCGCGAACGGCGCTGATGCCGATCTCCTTTTTGTCCCGGGGGCGGCGGACGCTCTGGCGGTCGTAGACGTATTCAGTCTCGTGTCCACAGGCACCGGCGGCAGCATCGGCGATCATCAGGGCGGTGCCGCTGGGGGCATCCAGTTTGCGGCGGTGATGCCGCTCGACGATCTCGATGTCGTAGCTGTCGCCCAGCACGGAGGCGGCCTTCTTCACCAGCTCCAGCAGCACGTTGATGCCCAACGACATATTGGCGGAACGGAAGATGGGTACGTTCACAGCGGCGGCACCGATCTTAGCCACCTGCTCCGGGGTATAGCCGGTGGTGGCCAGCACCAGAGGAATGTGCCGCGCCTGCGCAAAGGCAAGCAGACCGTCCAGAGCGGCGGGACTGGAGAAGTCGATCACGGCGTCCGCTTCGCTGTCAAACTGTTCGGGAGCGGTAAAAACAGGGAAGGGGTGGTCGGTGTTGCCCAGAATATCGAAACCGGCGACCACCTGCACGTCGGGGTCGGCCTCGCACAAGGACCGCACTACGCGGCCCATGTGACCGTTGCAGCCGGAGATGATTATCTTATGCATAGCGGACGGCTCCTTACTTCAGCAGGTTCATGCGCTGCATGGACTGGCGCAGGGTCTCCAGATTTTTCTCGCCCATGTCGCACAGGGGCAGGCGCAGAGGACCGGCCTCCATGCCCAGCAGGTTCATAGCGGCCTTGATGGGGATGGGGTTGACCTCAATGAACAGAGCATCGATCAGGTCCATGTACTGAATCTGCAGCTTGGAGGCGGCCTCGAAGTCGTTTTCCAGACACAGATGGCTCATGCGGATCATGACTTCGGGAATAATATTGGAGGCCACGGAGATCACGCCCTTGGCACCCAGTGCCATCATGGGGACCACCTGATCGTCGTTGCCGGACCAGATGTAGAAGTCCTCAGGACACAGGTGGCGGGTATGGGCCAGCAGGGAGAAGTTGCCGCTGGCCTCCTTCACTCCGTTGATGCGGGGATGCTGAGCCAGCGTCCTGTAGGTGTCGGCGGTGAAAGACACACCGGTGCGGCCGGGAACATTGTACAGGATCATGGGCAGCTCGGTGCGGTCGGCAATGTACTCGTAGTGCTTGATCAGACCGGCCTGGCTGGCCTTGTTGTAGTAGGGGGTGACCAGCAGGGCGGCATCGGCGCCGGACTCCTGAGCGTGCTGGGTCAGGTAGACGGCGGCGGAGGTGTCGTTGCTGCCGGTGCCGGCAATGACCTTGACACGGTGGTCAACGCGCTTGACACAGTACTCCACAGCCGCGATATGCTCGCGGATGGACATGGTGGCAGACTCGCCGGTGGTGCCGCAGACGCACACTGCATCCACGCCGGCGGCGATCTGGGCATCGATCAGCCTGCCGAAAGCGTCGTAGTTGATGCTGCCGTCGTTGTTAAAGGGGGTAACCAGCGCGGGGCAGTTACCGGTGAAAACAGGAGTTCTCATATTCATACACCCTTTCAAGAAAGATGGGAACGCTTACTTATGGTCGATATAACCTTCGGCACACAGCAGCTCGGCCAGCAGGACTGCACCGCCGGCAGCACCGCGCAGAGTATTGTGGGACAGACCGACGAACTTGTAGTCGTACTGGCTGTCCTCACGCAGACGGCCCAGGCAAACGGCCATGCCGTTCTCGGTGTTGCGGTCCAGGTTGGTCTGAGGACGGTTATCCTCCTCGAAGTAGTGGAGGAACTGCTTGGGGGCGGAGGGCAGCTCCAGCTCCTGGGCGCGGCCGCTGAAGTTGGCCCAGTCGGCCTTGATCTGCTCAATGGAGGGCTTGCAGCCGTCTTTGAACTTCATGAACACGGCGGCCATGTGGCCGTCCTGACAGGCAACGCGGAAGCACTGGGCGGTGATGGCGGGGCCGGCGGCCTTGACGATCTTGCCATTGGCGACCTCGCCCCACAGCTTCAGAGGCTCCTGCTCACTCTTCTCTTCTTCGCCGCCAATGTAGGGGATGCAGTTATCCACCATCTCAGGCCAGCGCTCGAAGGTCTTGCCGGCGCCGGAAATGGCCTGGTAGGTGCAGACCAGAGCGGACTCCAGACCGTACTTCTTCAGAGGATGCAGGGCGGGAACATAGCTCTGCAGAGAGCAGTTGGACTTGACGGCGATAAAGCCGCGCTTGGTACCCAGACGCTTGCGCTGATCGTCGATGACCTTGATGTGCTCGGGGTTGATCTCGGGAACCACCATAGGTACGTCGTCGGTCCAGCGGTGGGCGGAGTTGTTGGACACCACGGGACACTCGGCCTTGGCGTACAGCTCCTCCAAAGCGCGGATCTCGTCCTTCTTCATATCCACGGCGCAGAAAACAAAGTCGACGGCGGCGGCGATCTTCTCCACGTCCTCGGTGGCGTTCATGACCACCAGAGACTTGGCCTGCTCGGGGATGGGGGTGGTCATGGCCCAGCGGCCGGCGACGGCCTGCTCATAGGTCTGGCCGGCGGAGCGGGGGCTGGCGGCGATGACGACCAGCTCGAACCAGGGGTGGTTCTCCATCAGGGTAACGAACCGCTGGCCCACCATGCCGGTGCCGCCGATAATACCAACTTTATACTTGTTCATGCTCATCGTTCCTTTCACGCATCGGTCGATGCGGTTAATGTATTTGGCAAAATGAGGTAACCTGCACATCGGGAAAAGTCGGTGTTGCCAAGCCGATGGAAAGTCGGTATAATAAACGGCAGAGAAACACGATCTTCGACTGCAAATTACACTACTGTTAATATGTAATGATACCACGCCGAACTATGTCTGTCAATGAACAGGGTATTGGCTTTTTTGGAGAAATGGAGCGGTTTATGACCACAAAAATAAGACAATTTGCGGCCTTTGTCCTGGCTGCGGCGCTGTGCGCCGGATTTGCGCAGGCGCTGCCGGATGAAAGTGCTGCCGCGGACACCTCTGTATCCATTCAGGAGGAGTCCGGCACCTGGGTGGAGGACACCGAGCTTTTGAAGGAAGAACAGGAAGCGGGCGAAGAAACGGACCCCTACATTGACAGTAAGATCGCGGTGGGTCTTGCCTGGTCCGGCAGCAAGACCGGTGTTCTGCACGAAGCGAAGCTGCTGATCGCCGATGGATATGGTACCGGCTACCGCTTCGGCTATTTTGATGAAGAGCGAAACTTTGTCGAGCTGGCCCGGGACGAAGAGGTCCGGGCGCTGAGCATGGTCAAGACGACCAACATGTATCTGGTCGGTGAAACATTCTATACACAAGTGCCGTCCGGTGACCACAAGGTGCTAGGCTGCTATCACCTGCGCCATCCGGACAGTTTTGACAGCTTCGAAGCTGCTGCGGAATTTGCCGCGGAGACCGAGGGTGCATTCGTCGCGTGGATCAACGGAGAGTATCAGGTGCGCCGTGGGTCCTATACTAACAGGGATGCGGCGGTAGCTGCTGCGGCTGTGGAGATAACGATGCCGGAGAGTGAAACGGCGGCGGAGGATCCCGACAGCGCCGGAAACGCGGACGATGCGCAGGGGGTGCAGCCCGATGAACCTGTTGAACCCGCCGCCCCTGCAGAACCGGTCTGGACCGTGTGTGCCACCACCAAGTACGGTGTGAACGTGGTGGAGACGGGTACGACCGATATTCTCTTCCAGTTTGACGGCGGAGAGCAGCGCGCTTTGGGCATCATTCCCGGCCTTGGTGATGATGACCCGCGTCCTACGTGGTTCAAGGGATTTAAGTATTACGGAGGATTCCGCTATCAGCGCATGGACGGCGGAGACATTACCGTGGTCAACATCCTGCCCCTTGATACATATTTGAAAGGGGTCGTCCCATATGAGTCGGTCAAGATCTGGCCGCTGGAGACGCTGAAGTCACAGGCGCTGTGCGCCAAAAACTACGCCCTGATCAATCGAAATAAACATAAGGGCAACGGATTTGATGTGTGCAACACAACCGACTGTCAGGTATACTACGGCGCGGGCAGCGGCAACATCTACCCCAGCGAACTCAGCGACCGGGCGGTGGATGAGGTGCGCGGCATGTATGTGTGGTACGGCGAGAAGCTGGCTCATACTTATTTCTACTCCAGCAATGGCGGAGGCTCGGAAGATGTGTCCCGGGTCTGGGGCAGCAATCAGGCCACCTATCCGTATCTTGCGGGTGTGGAGGATATTTACGAGGTGCAGTTTGCCGACACCATTCCCAACTACTATTTTTCCAACACCTTCACCTGCGCGCAGCTGACGGATATTTTGCGGGCCAAGGGTTACGCCATGGGTACGACTGTGGTGGATTTCCGGGTGACCGAGCAATCCCGCACCGGCAACGCGCTGGAGCTGAAATTCACCTATGCCAACGGGAAAAGCAATACCTTCTCTGCCAACAAGAGCAGCTGGCTGCGCAGCAAGCTGGGCTGCCGCTCTCTGCACTTCACGGTGCTGGGGGGAGGGGAGATCCCGCCGGAGTCCTGCACGGTCAACGAGGACCAGACGCTGGAGCGGGTGGACGGCCTGTTTGTACTTGGTGCAGACGGTCAGCTGACCCAACTGACCGGAATTGTTCCCTATGCCATTACCGGTGAGGGCAAGGTGGTTTCCACCGGGAAAAAATCCCCTATCCCTGAGGGGAGTTTTTTGGTTAGCGGCAGCGGCTGGGGACACAACATCGGTTACAGTCAGTGGGGCGGCTACGCTATGGCGCAGCTTGGCTTTACTTGTGACGAAATTCTGGAATTTTACTTTACCGGCGTTCATGTCGGTGAAAAAGCAGAGGGAACGACTTGAAAACATCTGATTTTTACTTTGAACTGCCTCAGGAACTGATCGCCCAGACCCCCTTGCAGCAGCGGGATGCCTCCCGACTGCTCATGCTGGACAAGCACACAGGTGCGGTGCGGCATGGAGTATTTACCGACCTGCTGGACCAGCTGCAGCCGGGTGACTGCATGGTGCTGAACAATTCCCGCGTACTGCCGGCGCGACTTATCGGCCACCGGCCCACGGGCGGCGCATGCGAGGTGCTGCTTCTCATCGACCGGGGGGAGAATGTGTGGGAGTGCCTTGTGCGCCCCGGCCGAAAGCTGAAGCAGGGGGCTGAGGTCATCTTCGGCGACGGAGAATTGACTGCCACCGTTGTCGGAGAGGTGGAGGGCGGCAACCGCCTGGTCCGCTTCGAGTACGAGGGTATCTTCCTTGAGGTTTTGGAGCGGCTTGGCCGCATGCCGCTGCCGCCCTACATCACGGCGGAACTGGAGGACTCCGAGCGGTACCAGACGGTCTACTCCAAGGTGACCGGCTCTGCCGCCGCGCCTACCGCAGGACTGCATTTTACCCCGGAACTGATGGCAAAAATCGAGGCAAAAGGTGTAAAGCTTTGCTACGTTACACTCCATGTGGGACTTGGCACATTCCGGCCTGTCAAAGCGGAAAGCATCGACGAACACGAGATGCACTCGGAGTACTGCGTGATTCCCCAGGAGACGGCTGATATTATCAACGAAACCAAGCGGAACGGTGGTCGGGTCATCTGCGTGGGGACCACATCCTGCCGCACGGTGGAGAGTTGGGCCGGGGAGGATGGCACCATGCGCGCCTGCGGCGGCTGGACGAACATCTTTATCTATCCCGGTTATCGATTCAAAGTGCTGGATGCACTGGTGACCAACTTCCACCTGCCGGAATCCACACTTATCATGCTGGTTTCTGCGCTGGCGGGACGGGAGAATGTGCTGGAAGCCTATCGTCAGGCGGTGGAGGAGCGGTATCGCTTTTTCTCCTTCGGCGATGCTATGTTTATTTCGTGATCGGGAGAGAATGCTGTGTTTGAAGTACTGAAAACAGAAGGGAAAGCCCGTCGGGGCCGCTTTGAATGCGCCCACGGCGTGGTGCAGACCCCTGTCTTTATGAACGTGGGCACGCAGGGCGCCATCAAGGGCGCTGTATCTGCCCATGATTTGAAGGAGATCGGCTGTCAGGTGGAACTGTCCAACACCTACCATCTGCATCTGCGGCCCGGCGATGAAGTGGTGCGGCAGTTTGGCGGTCTGCACAGGTTTATGGATTGGGACGGACCTATCCTGACCGACAGCGGCGGCTTTCAGGTGTTTTCCCTGTCCGGCCTGCGCAAGATCACAGAGGAGGGTGTCACCTTTGCCTCCCATATCGACGGCAGGCGCATTTTTATGGGGCCGGAAGAGTCCATGCGCATCCAGTCCAATTTGGGCAGCGATATTGCCATGGCCTTTGACGAGTGCGTGGAAAACCCCGCACCCCACGAATATGTCAAAGCCTCCTGTGAGCGGACTTTGCGCTGGCTGGAGCGCTGCAAAGCAGAGCATGACAGGTTGAACTCCTTGTCAGATACTGTCAATCCTCAGCAGATGCTGTTCGGCATCAATCAGGGCGGAACTCACCCGGACCTGCGGGTGTGGCATATGAAGGAGACGGCAAAAATCGATTGTGATGGCTATGCCATCGGCGGTCTTGCGGTGGGCGAGCCGACTCAGACCATGTATGACATCATTGATGCGGTAGAACCCTTCATGCCCAAGGACAAACCCAGATATTTGATGGGTGTGGGGACGCCCTCCAACATTATAGAGGGTGTGGCCCGGGGCGTGGACTTCTTTGACTGCGTGATGCCGGCCCGCAATGCCCGCCACGGCAAGCTGTTCACGTGGCAGGGGACAATAAACATAAAAAATGAAAAGTACAAGCTGGATGACCGTCCTATCAGCGAGGGATGCGGCTGTCCTGCCTGCCGCAGCTTTTCCAGAGGCTATATCCGCCACCTGCTCAATGCCGGAGAGATGCTGGCTATGCGTTTGCTGGTGCTGCATAACCTGTATTTTTACAATGAACTGATGGCGCGCATCCGTCAGGCCCTTGATGAGGATCGATTTGAGCAGTTCCGGCAGGAATACTCCGAAAAGCTGGGCAAGCCTGCACTGTGAATATAAAAATAAGCTTGCAAAATACGGGAAACCCCGCTATAATATCCGTGACATCTGTGATGTAAACTATTAATTTAACTTGGAGGAACTGATTTTGGAAGGTATTTTGATGATCGCGCTGATGCTGGGCGCCATGTATTTCTTTATGATCCGTCCCGAGAACAAAAAGCGTAAGGCTGCCGAGCAGATGCGCAACTCTCTGGCTGTTGGTGATGTGATCACCACCATCGGCGGCATTGTCGGCACTGTTTGCGCTGTGAAGGAAGCCACCATCGTGATCGAGACCGGCGCTGACCGCGTGCGTGTGGAGTTCACCAAGTGGGCCGTGTCCTCCAAGGGCACCGAGGCTACTCCTGCCAAGTAAGATCAGATTAGCGGAATATCAGCACCTCCTTTGCATAGGTTTGTGCAGAGGAGGTGTTTTTTTATGCCAAAAATGAAACAGGAAAAAAAGCAAAAGCCGGGCGCGGAGCTGTGGGTCCGACTGCTGAAAGGCGGCGCGATAGCTTTGGTGACTGCCATTGTTATATTGGCTGGAGTATCGTTGTTGGTGTCGATGGGCCTGCTGAATCAGTCACTGGCGGACAAAAGTGCAGTACCGGCCTGCGTGTTTGGAGCATTAGCGGGCGGAGTATGCGCGCTGAAGCGGTCTGATCGCGGATATTTACCGGTTGGTGCGTCTGTCGGAGCGATCGAGTGGCTGTTGCTGCTGACGGTCGGCGCGATCTGTTTTGGCCGAGCAGCCGGGGCAGGGGAGATGGGCGTGTGTGCGGCCGGGTGTCTGGGCGGCGGTCTGCTTGCGGGGGTGCTGTATGCGATGCGCAGCGGAGGACGGAGAAATCCAAAAAGATGATTACAGGAAGTAATTATACAAATTGTAATCCTAAAACGGGTAATACACCAATATTTAGGGTCCGGATATCGATGCGCTCACCGCATGTTGAATGAGCGTTTCATAAACTGGCTTGGCGGGCGCGGACGTTAACATAATACTGTTGACATAAAGTATTGACATAAGTGACAAAATTAACATAATTTACAAAAAAGTCTTGCATAAGGGAGATTTAACAGGTATAGTTGGTACAAAGCTGAATGTTAGACCGTAGCCGATTCGGTGTCTGTCCACAGACGGTTCACCGGGTGGTCTATTTTTTTCGCCTGTTTCATAGGTTGCTGTGAGGTGAGGGCGATGAGAAGACCGCGCAGGTGGAGCGTGAATTTACTGTCCGGACGGACGGCTGTGCTGTGGCTGCTTGCCGCGCTGTTTTTAACCGGGAGTATTGCCGGATGCATGACGGCGGGGCTGTGGTCGGGCGATGGGGTCGTGGCGGAGAGTCTGGACGGTTACTGGGCTGTTCTGGAAAATGGCTCGGCTTCGGTTCGATTTCTTCCTGTGCTTTGGCGGATCGTCCGCACGCATGTTGCGGCGTTTCTGCTGGGGCTGACCGCGCTGGGGGTGCTGGGACTTCCGGTCCTGTTCGGCGCGCGCGGCTTTTGCCTGTGCTACGCCTGCTCGGTGCTTGTCCGCCTGATGGGTGTGCGGGGTCTGCTGCTTGGACTGTGTCTGTTTGGCGTGTCTGCGGTACTGTGGCTTCCGGCACTGTTTGAACTCGGCGTGACGGGTTTTGCCTGTTCGTATGGCCTTATGCGCCGCGTGACCGGGGAGGGGCGCTATCCGCTGCCCCTGTCTGCGGGGCGGTACTGGGGCCGCTGCGGGATCTGCTTTGCGCTGGCAGTATGTGCCGCGGCGGCAGAATATCTGCTTGTTCCCGTAATGACACGTTTGGTACTGCAGTTTACTTAATTATTTACAGAAAGATGGATATGTACGATGGATCTGCTGGCGGTATTTGAACAATACCTGAAAACTGAAAAGAAGGCATCGGAGAATACAGTCAGCTCCTATATGCGCGACGTGCAGCAGTTTGCTTCCAGCATGGACAAACAGCGCATCCCTCTGACCGAGGTAATGCACGCCGATGTGGAACGATACTGCGAGGCTCTGGTACATAACGGAAAGTCTGCCGCTACGGTCACACGGGCCATGGCATCGGTCAAGTCTTTTTATACCTGCCTGCAAAAGACCGGCTATGCCGGCGCAAATCCCGCCCGCAGTGTTGCCACGGCCAAGGTAGAGCGCAAATTGCCCCAGATTCTGTCCGGTAAGGAAGTGGAGCTGTTTCTGGCCCAGCCCAGCGGTGCTGATCTGAAGGGCGTGCGTGACCGCGCCATGCTGGAACTGCTGTATGCAACCGGCATCCGGGTCAGCGAGCTGATCGGTCTGCAAATGGAGGACATCAATCTTGACGGCGGGTTCCTGCGTTGCTGTGCCAAGGGTAAGGAGCGCATTATCCCGCTTTATCCCGCGGCGGTCCGAGCCCTGCGTGACTATATGAAAAAAGTCCGTCCCCAGCTGATCGAGGACGCGTCCGAACACGTTCTGTTTGTCAACATGACCGGTGAACCCATGTCCCGCCAGGGGTTTTGGAAGCTGGTCAAGTACTATCAGGAGAAGGCGGGGATCTCCAAGGAGATCACCCCTCACACCCTGCGCCACTCTTTTGCGGCGCACCTTCTGGAAAACGGCGCGGACCTGCACTCCATCCAGGAGATGCTGGGGCATGCGGACATTTCCTCCACCCAGATCTATTCCCAGCTGGTCAACCAAAAAATCAAAAATGTTTATAACCGCGCCCATCCCAGGGCGTAAAAAATCCCGGACTGAAGTTAGTCCGGGATTTGTGTTTTTGCCTTACTTTGCGGCCACCAGTTCAATTTCAATGCGGGCCCCGGCGGGCAGGGCGGCAACCTGCACACAGGACCGGGCAGGGGGGTCGGCAGGGAAGCGGGTGGCGTAGATACCGTTGACCGTGGCAAAGTCGGCAAGATCGGTGAGGAACACGGTGGTTTTGACCACGTTGGCAAAGGTCATGCCGTTGGCGGAAAGCACCTGCTCCAGATTGCGCAGGACCTGCTCGGTCTGCGCCTCGATGCTGTCCCCGACCAGCTTGCCGGTGACGGGGTCAAGGCCGATCTGACCGGAGGTATAAAGCAGATCGCCTGCGGCGACGGCGTGGGAGTAAGGACCCAGCGCCGCGGGGGCATTGGCGGCGGTAATAACGGTTTTCATATCAGACAACATCCTTTCACAAAGACTTTTCGTAGCACAGCAGATCCACACCCTCGATACCGTTGAAGGTGCAGGGGACAACGCCCGCCTCACGATAGCCGAGTTTAGGGTAAAGTGTGCGGCCGGGTTTGTTGGTGGCGTTGGTATCCAGCCGCAGGCAGGTGCAGCCCTGCTCGGCGGCATATCGCTCATAAAAACGGACAAATTCGGTGGCAATGCCGCGGCCCTGCATCTTAGGGTGGACCGCCATGGTGTGCAGTACCATGACCTTATCCGGCGGGGCGGGAATGGTCCACGGGACTCGGGAGTATTCCTCCGCCTGTACCTGATTGATCCGGGCTGCGGCGGCGATCATACCGTCACGTTCACAAACAAAGAGGATCTCTTCGTCCAGACTGGTGCGGAACAGTTCGGGAGTGGGGTAGATCCCCCGCACCCAGCCAACGCTGGTGAGGCCGGCCTCTTCGCCCTCCAAAACAGCATCAAAAACAGCCCATACGCCGTCCAGATCGGCGGCAGAAGCTTTGCGGAACATAGCATCAACTCCCAGGCGGAAATGTGTGGCAAAAGCATACCACAACCGCCCGGTTTATTCAAGGCGGGACGCGTAATTTTTCCTTGCACGGCAGGGGGAAGTGTGGTAGAATTTTTTATTATTAGGTAAGGAGTGGGAGTATGGTCATTTTGGGCATTGACCCGGGCGTTGCCACCATTGGCTTCGGCCTTGTGCGGGTCGAGCGCGGGACGAATACTCTGCTGCAATACGGTGTCATCACCACTCCTGCCGGCATTCCGCTTTCACAGCGGCTGCTGCAGATTTCCCGGGACATGGATGAGCTTCTGACTCAGTTTAAGCCGGATGAGATAGCGGTGGAAGAGCTGTTCTTTACCAAGAATATCACCACCGGCATCTCGGTGGCCCATGGTCGCGGCGTTATTTTGCTCGCGGCGGAAAAAGCGGGTGTCCCCATCTATGAGTACACCCCCATGCAGGTCAAGCAGGCGGTTGCCGGCTACGGTGGAGCGCAGAAGCGACAGGTTCAGCTGATGACCCAGCGGCTGCTTGGTATGAAAGAAGTGCCGAAACCCGACGATGCGGCGGATGCGCTGGCTTTGGCCATCTGCCATGGGAGAGCCGCCACGTCCCTGCTGAACACCGAGCGAGTCTTCGATGCCGCGAAATATAATACAACGTAAGAGGTAACGACCATGTTCTATTATCTGTCCGGAACGGTTGCACATATCGGCCCCAATCTGGCGGTCATCGACTGCGGCGGTGTGGGCTATGCCTGTCAGACTACCACCACCACCCTGTCCGCCCTGAAAAAGGGGGAGAAGGGCAAATTGTTTACCCACCTGAACGTCCGGGAGGACGGGGTGGATCTGTTCGGCTTTGCCGGTCAGGACGAGCTGAACCTGTTCCGTCTGCTGCTGGGCGTGTCCGGTGTGGGTCCCAAGGCGGCCCTGTCCATCCTGTCCGCCAGTACCCCGGCCAACCTGGCCCTCTCCATCATCACCGGGGATGAAAAGGCGCTGACCGTGGCTCCCGGCATCGGCAAGAAGATTGCCCAGCGGGTGATTTTGGAGCTGAAGGATAAGCTGGCCAAGGACCAATCCTTTTCCGGCGGTGCAGGGGAGAGTTACGCCGGCACCGGCGTTACGGTTATTCCGGAAAACAAGCTGTCCGAGGCTACCGCCGCCCTGGCGGTGCTTGGTTACTCCGCGGCGGAGAGTGCCGCCGCTCTGCGTGGCATTGATATGGAGAGCCTGACCCTGGAGCAGATTATCAAGCAGGCGCTTAAGGCCATGATGAAGGCGTGAGAGGAAGCGATTGTATGAGCGAAAACGTCTGGGAAGGCTTCCAAATAGAGGAGTTTCCCTTTGAAGATCAGGTTGGCACCATCATTTACCCCAACATCACTCCCAACGGACGTTTGGTGCTGAAAGGGGAGTATCGGGACGCATTCCCCAAGTTCGAGCAGATGATGCTGGCCCGGGGTTACTACGTTATCAACGTGTCCCACCGCAACCGCTATGCTCCCGCCGACTGTGTGGAGTTGACCGCTCGGTTTGTCGAATATGTGGCCCAAAAGCTGAACGCAGACAAGCGGTGCATTATGGTGGGCATGAGTGCAGGAGGCACTATGTCGGCAAAGCTTGCGGCCTATCACCCGGAATTGGCCGCGGTGCTGTATCTGGACGCGCCGGGTCTGAACCTGTTGAGCCTTGCGGGTCTTGGTCAGCGGGAAGTGCCGCCACACGTGTGGCAGGAACTGGTCAACGGCTACGGCTTTGACCGCATCACCCTCATCAACCACCGGGACAGCCCCATTGACCATCTGGATAAGCTGATTGCCCACAATATCCCCATCATTATGGTCTACGGAAACGCCGATGTCATTGCACCCTACTGTGAGAACGGCAAGGTGCTGGAGGACTATTACCGCGCCCACAACGGAACGCTCAAGGTCATTGAGAAGTCCATGTGCGGCCACCACCCTCATGGATTGGATGACCCCACACCCATTATCGAGTTTGTAGAGCAATTTGTTTAATCAATTATCATAATTGCTATTGGAAAAGGAGAGATTATCATGCACGAGATTTGGAAAGAGTTCAAGGGTGAGGAGTTTACCTTTGAGGATCAGCTGGCCACCGTTCTGTACCCCACGGTGGAGCCTAACGGCAAGATGGTACTTAAGACCGAGTATCTGGATGCATTCCCTGACTTTGAGCAGGCCATGCTCCGCCGTGGCTACCACGTCATCAACATCACCCACGCCAACCGCTGGGCCCCCGACCACACCATCCACCAGATGGCCCGCTTCGTCCGTGCCATGGCCGAGAAGCTCCATTGCAGCGAGAAGGTCATCCCCGCCGGCATGAGCTGCGGCGGTTTGCAGGCCGCTCGTCTGGCCCAGATGTACCCCGAGCTGGTACCCGTTATGTACCTCGACGCCCCGGCATTGAACATCCTGAGCCTGGCCGGTCTGGGCGATGCCGAGTTCAGCGCCGGTATGTGGAACGAGATGGTCAGCGCCTATGGCTTCAATAAGTCCACCGTGGTGGCCTTCCGCGGCAGCCCCATCGACCACCTTGACAAGCTGATTGAGCACAACATCCCCATCATCATGCTCTACGGCAACGCCGATGTGGTAGTACCTTACCACGAGAACGGCAAGGTGTTGGAGGACTACTACAAGGCTCACGGCGGCACCCTCAAGGTCATTGAGAAGTCCATGGTGGGCCATCACCCCCACAGCCTGAAGGATCCCACCCCCATCATTGAGTTTGTGGAGCAGTTCGTGTGATTTGAAGAATACGGAGGTGCGCCATGGCAAAGTATGAACGTACCCTGCGGGGCGATTTCGATGCGGCTTTGCGCTATTTCCACGAGGGTATTTTGAATGGCAGCATGTCTGCCAGTTACGAGGACGAGAGTTATACCATGTTTGCCGGCGTGCGTTGCTGTGTCCGCGTCTACGAGCGGTACAGCTACACCGGCAGCAACCGCCTTTCCCTGACCCTGATGCTGGTGGGGGATGGGGAGGAGCTGCACGTGTCTGCCATCACCTCCGGCGGCAGCCAGGGAGTTTTCTTCAAGTTCAACACCTGGGGTGAACACAGCTTTTTGGATAAGTTCCGGGAGTTGGTGGAGCGATACCCGGGCTAAACACGGCAGAATAAGACAGGAAGTGACCCTATGGCCATTGATTTTTCCACAACTGAATTTGACACCGAGGAATTTCAGCCCCTTGTTACCACATCCCTGACCGGTCTTGACGAGGGGGAGCAGAATCTGCGGCCCCGTACCCTTGCCGACTACATCGGACAGGAAAAGGCCAAGGGCAATCTGGAGATCTTCATTCAGGCGGCCAAGATGCGAAACGAGCCCCTGGACCACGTGCTGCTGCACGGCCCTCCGGGTCTGGGCAAAACCACCCTTAGCGGCATCATCGCCAACGAGATGGGGGTCAACGTGCGCATTACCTCCGGCCCCGCCATTGAAAAGGCGGGAGATTTGGCGGCGCTGCTGACCAACCTGCAGGAGAATGACATCCTCTTTGTGGATGAGATCCATCGGCTCAACCGGGCGGTGGAGGAAGTTCTGTATCCCGCCATGGAGGACTACGCCATCGACATCATCATCGGCAAGGGACCCTCGGCCAACTCCGTGCGCCTTGATCTGCCCAAATTCACCCTTGTGGGCGCTACCACCCGGGCGGGACAACTGTCCGCGCCCCTGCGCGACCGATTTGGCGTTACTCTGCGGCTGGAGCTTTACACCCCGGAAGAACTGGCGCAGATCGTAGTCCGCTCTGCCGGTATTTTGGATGTTCCCATCGAGTACGAGGGTGCGCTGGAGATCGCACGCCGCTCCCGCGGCACGCCCCGTATTGCAAACCGCATGCTGCGCCGTGTGCGCGATTTCGCGCAGGTCAAGGCTGGCGGTGTCATTACCCGCGAAGTTGCCGACCAGGCCCTGACTGCGCTGGAGATCGACGCGCTGGGCCTTGACAGCATTGACCACCGCATGCTGCACAGCATTATTGAGAACTACCGCGGCGGCCCTGTGGGTCTTGATACCCTCGCCGCCACCATCAATGAGGAAGCGGTAACGCTGGAGGACGTGTACGAGCCTTACCTGATGCAGCTTGGTTTCCTTACCCGCACGCCACGCGGTCGCTGCGTGACCCCGAAGGCCTATGAGTATCTTGGACTGTCCGTACCCGGCAGCTGCGATTGTCCGGAACAGCTCAGTTTTTGATCTGATATTTGGAAAGGGAGAATTTGTATGGGAAAACTGTTTGGAACTGATGGCATCCGCGGCGTGGTCAATGCCGGACTGGATGCAGACCTTGCCTATAAGGTCGGCCTTGCGGCGGCGCAGGTACTGTCCAAGGGCAAGAAGAAAGGGGAGAAGCCCCTTGTTACCATCGGCAAGGACACCCGCATCTCCGGCGATCTGCTGAAAGGTTCTTTGATCGCGGGTCTTTGCACCGCCGGTGCAGACGTGCTGGACCTCGGCACTTTGGCTACACCCGGCGTGGCGTGGGTCACTGTGGATCAGCAGGCGGACGCGGGCGTCGTCATCTCTGCCAGTCATAACCCCTTTGAGCATAACGGAATCAAGATCTTCAACGGTCAGGGATTCAAACTCCCCGACGAGCTGGAGGAGAAGATCGAAGAGATCGTCCTTTTCGGCCACAACAACGTACCAATGAAGACCCACGGCGAGATTGGCCGCGTGACCTATGTGGCGGACAAGGCCAGCGAGGACTATATCGACCATCTGGAGGACAGTGTGGACTCCACTTTGGGCGGTTTGCGCATTCTGGTGGACTGTGCCAACGGTGCTGCTTCTGCTACCGCCCGTCGGTTGTTCAACCGCTTTTCCAAGCTGCGTGTGGACATCATCAATGCCGACCCCGACGGCGTGAATATCAACACCAAGTGCGGCTCCACTCACATGGATGCTTTGGCCGCCATGGTCATCGCCGGCGGTTACGATCTTGGTATTGCCTTTGACGGCGACGCTGACCGCTGTCTTGCGGTGGATGAGCTGGGCAATCTCATTGATGGCGACCAGATTATGGCCGCCTGCGGAATGGACTTGAAGAAGAAGGGTAAACTGTCCGGTGACACCATTGTAGCTACGGTCATGTCCAACCTGGGTCTGCATATGTGGTCCAAGGAAAACGGACTGAAGCTGGAATGCACCGCCGTAGGTGACCGCAACGTGCTGGAGTGCATGGTGGAGCATGGCTACGCCATCGGCGGCGAGCAGTCCGGCCACATGATCTTCCTGGAGCATGCCACCACCGGCGACGGTCAGCTGACTGCATTGCAGATCCTGGCTCTGCTTAAGCAGGAGGGGAAGAAGGCCAGCGAGATTTTCGGTGCCTGCCCTCGCTATCCTCAGGAGCTGATCAACATCACCGTAGCCGACAACGACGTGAAGAAGGCCATCATGGCCAGCGACAAGCTGTGGGATGCGGTCAAGGCTGAGGAGGCCGCTCTGGACGGCAAGGGCCGTGTTCTGGTCCGACCCTCCGGCACCGAGGCACTGATGCGCGTTATGGTAGAGGCGGAGACCGAACAGGCTGCACGGGACTGTGCCCAGCGGCTGGCTGATCTGGTCAAAAGCCTGTAATTGCGCGAAAATAGGCGAAAAGTAACGATATTAGCGTAAGATAACAAACTTTTTTTGTAAAAATATCTTGACAAAACATTGGGAATTTATTAAACTGTTCAAGGAGTAGAAGCATGAGTAGTGTCCAAACAGACCTCCATACCCGCACCGATGAGCAGCTTTGTGTTTTGGCGCAGGGCGGCAGTGCCGAGGCGGAAGAACTGCTGGTCACTCGCTGCACCCGCTTGGTGCGTGTCTGTGCGCGGCCTCTGTTTTTGGCCGGCGGCGACAGCGAGGATCTGCTGCAGGAAGGTATGTTCGGCGTACTTGCCGCCATTCGTGGATTTGATCCGACGCGTCAGGCGCAGTTCCGCACCTATGCTGAGGTTTGCATCCGCACCAAGCTGGTTTCCGCTGTACGGAAGGCCGCCAGCGGTAAGCACACTCCGTTGAATGACTCCGTTTCTCTGGAGCACCCTCAATTCGATGAGGGCGGTTTGCCTGTCCACGGCGGGCCCGACCCCGAGTCATCCCTGATCAACAGGGAAGAGTGGTCCGAGCGGTTAAATGCTCTTAAAGACTGTTTGACCGGTTTTGAAGCAACCGTACTGCAGTTGTATCTGGGGGGCTATTCCTACGCAGAAATCGCCCAGCAGACCGACAGGCAGACCAAGGCGGTGGACAATGCGGTCCAGCGCATCCGGCGCAAGGTTGCGCGCCAACTTACTTCCGGCGACATCAGCAAAGGCTGATCGCAAATATCATTCTGACCCAGCAAATTCGGTTAAATTCCGGGCCTGGGCACAAGTCAAAGAGAGGGAAAACACATGTACGAAGACAAGACTCTGGTATGCAAGGAATGTGGTGCTGAGTTCGTGTTCACCGCCGGTGAGCAGGAGTTCTACGCTGAGAGAGGTTTCCAGAACGAGCCTCAGCGCTGCAAGGCTTGCCGCGATGCTCGCAAGAACGCTGCCCGCGGTCCCCGCGAGTATTTCACCGCTACCTGCGCTGCTTGCGGTGGCGAGGCTAAGGTTCCCTTCGAGCCCAAGTCCGATCGTCCTGTTTACTGCAGCGACTGCTTCGCCAAGATGCGCGAGGAGGCCTAATCAGCCAACTAAGGAAAACACGCCGTTTCGGCGTGTTTTCTTTTTGCCAATTTACAAATACCCATTGAAAAAAGTCGACAAATAGGGTATACTATTGCCATCTTAGCAAATGGAGGAATTTTATCATGACTATTACCAAGGATACCATCATTGGCGAGATCCTGGACATCGCCCCCCAGACCGCTCCCGTGTTCCTGTCCATCGGCATGCACTGCCTGGGCTGCCCCGCCTCCCGCGGCGAGACTGTGGAGCAGGCCTGCGCCGTTCACGGTGTAAACGTTGAGGAGCTGCTGGCTAAGGTCAACGAAGTCATCGCAGCCGGTAACTGAGGTTGAAATACAGGCGGTCAAACCCATGGCCGCCTGTGTTTTTTTGCCAAAAGGAGGTGGCACAGTCTGAAAGAACTTGAATTGACCCCGCGGCTGCAGGCGGTGGCGGACCTTGTGCCGCCCAACGCCGCTTTGGCCGACATCGGAACCGACCACGCCTATCTGCCTGCGTGGCTGCTGGGCAGGGGACTGGTGCGGCGTGCTATCGCGGCAGACATCAACAAAGGCCCGCTGGATCGGGCAAGGTTGACCGCACAGCAGTATAACTGCACCGAGCAGATGGACTTCCGCCTGTGCAACGGTCTTGCGGGCATCGCCCCGGACGAGGTGGACACCATCGTGATCGCAGGTATGGGGGGCGAGACCATCGCCGCTATTCTGCAGGCGGCGCCTTGGGTACAGGACGGGCGGTACGCCCTGATTTTACAGCCGATGAGTGTCCAAAGTGACCTGCGCGGCTGGCTGTGGCACAACGGATTTTCCATCCAAAAAGAAGAAATTATCCGTGAAGGAGATAAGCTTTACAATATCCTTGTAGCAAGCTATGGGGATGCTGTACAGCTGACTGCGGGTGAGGAATGGGCCGGCCGGCAGCTCAGGGACATGGTCCAACCGCTTCGCGCTGAATATCTTGCCCGCCTGCTGGAGAAAGTTGACCGGGCCATAGCGGGTATTTCCCGGGGAAGGTCCGGTCTGCAGGATCCGCGGCTGGAACACCTCCGACAGGTGCAGAGGGAACTGACCGCAATGAAAAAGGAGTGGGATGCATGGCAACAGTAAAGGATATTTATGCGCAGCTGGACCAGTTTGCGCCCTTTGAAACACAGGCGGAGTTTGATAATGCCGGTTTTCTGGTGGGCCGAGGGGACAGGGAAGTGTCCAAAGTGCTGGTGTCGCTGGACATCACCGACGCTGTCATCGAGGAAGCCAGGCAGATCGGCGCCCAACTGATCATCTCTCACCACCCGCTGGTGTTTGATCCGGTTCGCTCCGTCACCGACGGGAGTCTGACCGGCAGCAAGCTGCTGAAGCTTGCCGAAAACGGCATTGCGGCTATCTGCGCCCACACCAATCTGGATGCCTGTGAGGGTGGTGTCAACGAGTTGTTGGCCCGCACCTTGGGTCTTTGTGAGCTGGAACAGCTGCACAGTGAGGGAGAGGATCGGTTTGGTCGTCCCTATGGAATCGGACGGGTCGGAACAGTTAGAACCAAGAGCATTGTAAAGGTGAAAGACTTTGCGATAGAAGTGAAAGAAAAACTGAACGCTGCCGGGGTGCGTTATGTGGACGCGGGCAGGGATGTCCGCCGGGTGGCGGTAGGCGGCGGGTCCTGCGGCAGTATGCTGGCCGATGCCGTCGCTGCAGGCTGTGACACCTTTGTGACTGCCGATGTGAAGTATAATGTGTTTTTGGATGCGGCGGAGCTGGGCATCAACCTGCTGGATGCGGGTCACTTTGCTACGGAAGATGTCGTTATTCAGCCGCTTTGCGACCTGCTGGCAGAGAAATTCCCCGGCCTGACCGTACAGAAATCCGCAGTCCATCACGAGGTGTATTCCTGCGTATAAATCAGGGGTAAAACAGTTGCAATATCCGTCCTAATGTGGTATACTACTACCGCTTTTGACCAAGAAAAAAGAAGGGAAGATACTTATGTCCGGACATTCCAAGTGGCACAATATTCAGAAAACCAAGGGCGCGGCTGATGCCAAGCGCTCTCAGATCTTCACCAAGATCGCCCGCGAGATGATCGTGGCGGTCAAGGCCGGCGGCAGCGGCGATCCCGCCAACAACTCCCGTCTGGCCACCGTTATTGCCAAAGCCAAGGCGGCCAACATGCCCAACGACAACATCAAGCGCACCATTGACAAGGCTCTGGGTGCCGGAAACACCGACAACTTTGAGAACGTGGTGTACGAGGGTTACGGCCCCAACGGCGTTGCCGTGATCGTGGAGGCCCTGACCGACAACCGCAACCGCACCGCCCCCGAGGTGCGCCACCTGCTGGACAAGTACGGCAAGGGTCTGGGCGCCACCGGCTGCGTGTCCTGGTCCTTTGACCGCAAGGGCGTTATTGTCATCGAGGCGGAGGATCTGGACGAGGATACCATGATGATGGACGCGCTGGAGGCCGGCGCCGACGATATGCAGGCCGACGAGGACGTGTTCGAGGTCTATACCGACCCCGATTCCTTCAACGATGTGGTTGCCGCCCTGGAGGGCAAGGGTTACACCTTCCTGGAGGCCGGCGTGCAGATGGTTCCCCAGAACTACGTCACCCTGACCGACGAGGCCGACATCAAGAACATGGAAAAGCTCATCGACTTCCTTGAGGAGAACGACGACGTGCAGAACGTCTACCACAACTGGGAGCAGTGATTTACGATGGAGCTACAGGGTAAGACAGTCAACTTTCTCGGTGACAGCATCACCGAGGGAGAGGGCGTTTCCGATCGGGAGCATAACCGCTATGACCGGGTCATCCTGCGCAAGTGCGGTTTGAAAGCGGCCAACAACTATGGTATCTGCGGCACTCGCATCGCCTACCAGACACGTCCCTCAATAGATCCTTCTTTTGATTTGTACTTCTGCGGTCGCGCCTGGCGCATGGACCGTGGGGCAGACGTGGTCGTGGTGTACGGCGGCGTCAATGACTTCATCCACGGGGATGCGCCCTTTGGTGAGGAGGGGGACAAGACTCCCACCACTTTCTGCGGCGGCGTGGATTACCTGATGACCACCCTGAAGCAGCGCTTCCCCAAGGCGACTATCGTATTCATGACCCCCGCCCGCATGTTCTACCGCGATCTTATGCTCTGTGATTTGGATGTGTCCAAGGAACCGGAGAAGCAGCCGGATGCAAAGCCTCTTGCCGCTTACGTGGCCGTGATCAAGGCGGCGGGCGAGCGGCACGGTATCCCGGTGCTGGATTTGTATACCAAGCTGCCCATCGACCCCAAAATCGAGGAGGACGCGCAGCGTTACACCGTGGATGGTCTGCACTTTAATGATGCAGGTCATGCGGTTTTAGCTGATTGCCTGATCGAGTTCCTGAAAAAACTTTAGAGGAGAACGACGACGTGCAGAACGTCTACCACAACTGGGAGCAGTGATTTACGATGGAGCTACAAGGAAAAGTTGTCAACTTCCTCGGTGACAGCATTACCGAGGGTGTGGGTGTTTCTGACCGTGAGAACAATCGCTATGACCGAGTCATCCTGCGTAAGTGTGGCCTGAAAGCGGCAAATAACTACGGTATCGGCGGCACTCGTCTGGCGCACCAAATCCACCCCAGCGAACCCCCCAGATACGACCTGTGCTTTTGCGGGCGGGCCTATAATTTGGATCCCGAGGCAGATGTGATCGTGGTGTACGGCGGCGTCAACGACTATATCCACGGCGACGCTCCCTTTGGTGCAGAGGGGGATACCACCCCAGCCACCTTCTGCGGCGGTGTTGAGTTTTTGATGACACTACTGAAACAGTTGTATCCCGATGCGGCCATTGTGTTTATGACTCCGGCCCGGATGCGGTTCTTTGAGCTTTGTGATACCCAGCCATCGCGCAGGCCGGGAAAGCAACCTGACGCGAAACCCCTTGCCGCGTATGTAGACGTAATCAAGGCGGCGGGAGCGCGGCACGGCATCCCGGTACTGGATTTGTATACTAAATTGCCCATTGACCCCAAAATTGAGGAGGACGCGCAGCGTTACACCGTGGATGGTCTGCACTTTAATGATGCAGGTCATGCGGTTTTAGCTGATTGCCTGATCGAGTTCCTGAAAAAGCTTTAATGTAAAATGAAAACCGCAGCAGAGCAATCTGCTGCGGTTTTTTGGTACAAGTAGGCCTGTAAGCCGGGTTCTGTCATTTAAGACAGCCATCTATCTCGACGCACCGTTGCCGGTACGCTCCAGCCGCCTCCGTGGGACGGTCGGGCCGACCATGTGTCCCTCCACGGCGTTGCTCCGGATAGAGTTTACAGCAATGGTCGCTTTCACACGCCATTGGGTGAGCTCTTACCTCGCCTTTCCACCCTTACCACGTCGTCGCAAACTTCGTATCCCTTGTTTTGCCGCAAGCGGCAAAATGCGGTCACTGCGTTGCTCCTCCTTTCCCCACACGACCCGCTTTCGCTGGGCTCGTGCGGGGGCCCCGATATAGGGGCGCGCGGCGGTATATCTCTGTTGCACTTTTCCTGGGGTCGCCCCCGGCGGGTGTTACCCGTTATCCTTGCCCTGTGGAGCCCGGACTTTCCTCACAGACGGGCCTTTCGCCCCGCCCGCGCGGCTGTCCAGCCTGCTTGCAAAAGGTATTGTAACAAACTGCAATAACGGTTGTCAAGATTGTAGTTTACAATTGAATTTGGTGGGGAATTATGGTAATATAATATATTGAGAAGTTATAGGAAAGGGGACGTTTATATGTCCGCCATCAGAGAATATTTGCAGGGGCTGCAGGGCAAGCGCGTGGCAGTCATCGGCATCGGTGTCAGCAACACGCCGCTGATTCGTTTGCTGCTGAATGCCGGGGTTTCTGTTACCGCCTGCGACAAGCGAAATCGGGAGCAGTTTGACGGCCCTGCCGAGGAGCTGGAGCGCCTTGGCGCCGTGCTGAAGCTGGGTGAGGACTATCTGGAGGGCCTTGACCACGACGTGATCTTCCGCACCCCCGGTTTGCGCCCGGACGTGCCTCAGCTGCTGCAGGCACGTGAGCGGGGTAGCGAGATCACCTCCGAGATGGAGGTGTTTTTCAAGGTCTGCCCCTGCCGCATGATCGCCATCACCGGCAGCGACGGCAAGACCACCACCACAACCCTGATATCCGAGATGCTGAAAGCCGCGGGTTACACCGTCCACGTGGGCGGCAACATTGGAAAGCCTCTGCTGCCCGAGGTGGAGGACATTAAGGCCGACGACATTGCGGTGCTGGAGCTGTCCTCGTTCCAGCTGCTGACCATGCAGCAAAGCCCCAACATCGCCGTAGTGACCAATCTTGCCCCCAACCATCTGGATATGCACCGGGGCATGGAGGAATACATCGCCGCAAAGGAGAACATCTATCTGCATCAGACCGCCGCCGACCGTCTGGTGCTGAACGCCGATAACGAAATTACGGCGAGTTTCATTCCGAAAGCAAAGGGAACTGTGGCCCTGTTCAGCCGCACCAAGGCACCTCGGCGGGGCGTCTGGCTGCGGGAGGACAACGTTATCTGCGCCCGCAACGATGCAGGGGAGCGCGAGGTCATGTCCGCCGGGGACATCCTGCTGCCCGGTATCCACAATGTGGAGAACTATATGACCGCCATCGCCGCGGTTGACGGCCTTGTCAGCGACGAGGTGATGCGTCAGGTTGCCACCACCTTTGGCGGTGTGGAGCACCGCATCGAGCTGGTGCGGACACTGGATGGTGTCCGCTACTATAACGATTCCATCGGCACCAGTCCCAGCCGTACCAAATCCGGTTTGCGGTCCTTTGACCAAAAGGTAATTCTGATCGCCGGCGGCTACGATAAGAAGATCCCCTTTGACGAGCTGGGCGGTGAGATCGTCGATCACGTCAAGCACCTGATTCTGACCGGCGCAACTGCCGAGAAAATCCGCACGGCGGTAGAGCAGGCGCCTCGGTACGAGATAGGCAAGCCGCCCATCACCATGATAGATGACTTCAAAGACGCAGTGTGCTATGCCCGGAAGATCGCCCGGGACGGGGATGTGGTCATTCTCTCTCCGGCCTGTGCCGCCTTTGACCGCTTTCGTAACTTTATGGAGCGCGGTAAGTTCTTTAAGCAGATCGTCAACGAATTTTGAGAGGGTGTCCTGATTTGGATATTCAAACGACATTGGAACAGCTGTGCGCGTGCAGCGGCCCGTCCGGATTCGAGGGGCCGGTGGCGGAGCTTGCCCAAACCCTGCTGACCCCGCTGGTGAATGAGGTTTACACCACCCGCCTTGGCAGCGTGGTGGGCGTGCGCCGCTGCGGCAGGGACAATGCCCCCCGCCTGCTGCTGGACGCCCATCTGGACGAGATCGGCCTGCTGGTCACGGGGCAGGAGGAGGGCTTTCTGCGCTTTCGCACCATCGGCGGCGTAGATCCCCGTATGCTGTGCGATCGGGAGGTTACTCTACTGACCGATCCGCCCACCTACGGCATCGTCACCTGTATGCCGCCCCATCTGCAGAGCCGTGAGGACATGGAAAAATCCACCCCCATCAGCGACCTGTTTATCGACATTGGCCACAGGGGGGACGAAGTTCACGTTCCCGTGGGTACTCCCGGCACATTCCGCGGCGGCTGCGCCGCTTTGGGGGACGAGCAGTTTTGCGGCAAGGCACTGGATGACCGGGCGTGTATCGTGACCATCCTGTGTGCGCTGGAGCTGTTGGCGGACAGGAAATTGCCCGTTGACCTGTATGTGCTGTTCAGCACCCGGGAGGAGGTCAGTGCTGCCGGCGCTGCCGCCGCTGTGTGGCAGATCGCACCGCAGATGTGTATTGCTGTGGATGTGACCCATGGGCAGACCCCCGACGGGCCAAAGGACAAGACCTTCAAGATGGGCGGCGGCCCCGCCATCGGCATCGGACCCAACATGACCCGCTGGATGAGCCGTCGCCTGTGCGAGCTGGCCGACCGCGAACACATCGATTATCAGCGCGAGGTGATGGAGAGCCACTCCGGCACCAACGCCTGGCCCATGCAGATCAGCCGGGAAGGAGTCGCCACTGCTGTGGTGTCCCTGCCGCTGAAGTATATGCACACCCCCATTGAGGTGGTCAACAGGGCGGACATGGAGTCTGTGGCCCGTCTGCTGGCGGCGTTTGTGTCCGAACCCGGTGAGGAGGTGGCGGTATGCTGAATGAGCTGAAAACACTCTGCACACTGCCCGGTGCTTCCGGATGGGAAGATGCGGTGCGTGACTATATTTCCAAAGAAGCCAAACCTTACGCCCACAGTATGCGTGTGGACGCCATGGGCAACCTGATCGTGGAGAAGAAAGGGACGCTGTCCGCTCCCGGCAAGCTGATGCTGTGCGCCCACATGGATGAGGTGGGGCTGATCATCCGCTCCATCACCGAGGACGGCTATCTGAAATTCGCCTTCCTGGGCGGTGTTGATCGTCGCGTTGCCATAGGAAAGCGGGTGTTGGTAGGGGAAAAGGCTATTCCCGGTGTCATCGGCATCAAGGCATACCATCTTGTAGGCAGGGAAGAGGAAAAGTCCGTTCCAAAAGAGGACAGCCTCTATATCGACATCGGTGCGGCGGACAAGGAACATGCCGAACAACTGGTTTCCCTGGGCGATTACGCGGTATTCGACAGCGACTGCGTGGAATTTGGTGACGGGATGTTCAAGGCCCGCGCCATCGATGACCGCCTTGGCTGCGCCGTGATGCTGGCCCTGCTTCGACAGGAGCTGCCCATGGACGTGACCTTTGCCTTCACGGTGCAGGAAGAGATCGGTACCCGGGGCGCTTTCGGTGCAGCCTTCTGCGTCACGCCGGAAATCGCACTGGTGCTGGAGACCACCACGGCGGCGGACCTGCCCACCAGCGCGGAGCATCAGCGGGTGTGTGTTCCCGGTGATGGGCCGGTGATCTCCTATATGGACGGCGGAACCATCTATGACCGGGGCCTGTTCGAGCTGCTGCGCGATTTGGCAGAAGAGAACGACATTCCCTGGCAGATGAAGCACTATATCGCCGGCGGAACCGATGCCCGGGCTGTTCAGCGCACCAAGACCGGTGTGCGGGTGGCGGGTCTGGCCGCCGCCGTGCGCTACCTGCACGCTCCCGCCGGTGTGGGAAGCATCCGCGATTTCGAAAACACCCTGCGCCTGAGCCGGCTGTTTATTGATGCCGTAGCCAAAGGCATGAAGGAGGGCAACTAAATGGAACTGTTTGAACTGCTCAATACCATCAATGCCGCCCACGGACCCGCCGGGGACGAAGGCGCTGTGGCTGATGTCATAGAAAGGCTGGCAGCACCTTACGCAGATGAGATCATCCGGGACACCATGGGAAATCTCATCGTCCGCAAAAAAGGCGATGGTCCCCGGCTGATGTTCTCCGCCCACATGGATTCCATCGGCCTGATCGCCACCCACATCACAAAGGATGGCTTCATCCGCTGCGGTCGGCTGGGCGGCGTGGATCCCAAGGAGATCGCATTTACCTCCGTGCGCTTCAAAAACGGCGTGCGGGGCGTGTTTGCCAAGGAAGAAAAGGCCGAGTTTGGCAAGCTGAAACTGGACGAGTGTTATATCGATATTGGAGCCAAGGATGAGGACGAGGCCAAGAAACTGGTCCGGATAGGGGACACCGCAGTATACGATGCTCCCGCTTATTGCAGCGGCAATAAAGTGGTTTCCCCTTACATGGACAACCGCATTTCCTGCGCCGTTTTGCTTAAGGCGTTGAGCAAATTGGACACCTGTGCCAACGACTGTTACTTCGTTTTCTCTGTACAGGAGGAGGTTGGCCTGCGGGGCGCCAAAACTGCCGCATACGGCATTGACCCCGCCTACGGCATCGCCGTGGACGTGACCGATGTGGACGATGTGCCGGGCAGCGAGTGCAGCGGTACTGCCAAGCTGGGCAAGGGCGCAGCCATCAAGGTGATGGACTCCAGCGTGATCTGCCACCCGGAGATGGTGATGCTGCTGGAACGGGTTGCTGCGGACAACGCCATCCCCATGCAGCGGGACGTTCTGCGCGCCGGCGGCACCGATGCGGGTGTGATGCTGGTCAACCGTGCCGGTGTCGTTACCGGCGGCATCAGTGTACCTTGCCGCTACATTCACACACCCTGCGAGATGGTGGATCTGAACGATGTTTCCGCCTGTGTTAATTTGGTGACAGCTGTGGCAAACGCAGATTTGAAACCCGTATAACTGAGATATAGATTGGACTGAAATGTAATATGGCTTTACAGATAAATGACAAAGTTCGCGCCCTTGGCGCACAGGCCGAGGTCAATCTGCGGGACCAATTTGACCGCATCGACGCCATCGCCCGGGCCAACACCGAAAAGGTGCTGGCAGCGTTCCAGAAGCACCGTGTGGCGGAGAACTTCTTTGCCGGGACTACCGGCTACGGCTACGACGATCTGGGACGGGACAAGTTGGACGAGATCTATGCCGATATTTTCGGCACCGAGGCGGCTCTGGTGCGCATTCAGTTCGTCAACGGCACCCATGCCATCACCTGCGCGCTCTTCGGCGCCCTGAAGGCCGGCGACGTGCTGGTTTCTGCCGTTGGCGCACCTTACGACACCCTGTTGGGCGCCATTGGCGTCGTGGACAAGGGCCACGGCTCTCTGCTGGACTACGGTGTGGAGTACCGCCAGGTGGATCTGGTCAACGACGCCCCCGACCTTGAGGGTATGGAGCGCACCGTGGCCGACCCCCGGGTCAAGGCAGTTCTCATTCAGCGTTCCCGCGGCTATGCGACCCGGGCCTCCCTGTCCGTGGCGGAGATTGGGGAGATGTGCCGCCGCATCAAGGCGGTCAACCCCAATGTAAGCATTCTGGTCGACAACTGCTACGGCGAGTTTGTGGAGGAGCTGGAACCTACACAGGTGGGTGCAGATCTCGTGGTCGGTTCCCTGATCAAGAACCCCGGCGGCGGCATTGCGCCTACCGGCGGCTATATTGCCGGCCGCCGCGATCTGGTGGAGGGTGCTGCCATGCGCCTGTCCGCCCCGGGAATCGGCGGCGAGTGCGGCTGTACCCTGGGACAGAACCGCCTGCTCTATCAGGGATTGTTCCTTGCGCCTCACACGGTGGCACAGGCAGTTAAGACCGCGGTGTTCGCCGCCGGCGTAATGGAACTGTTGGGTTACGAGGCTTTACCCAAGTCCAGTGAAGTGCGCCATGACATCATTCAGATGATCCATATGAAAGAACCTGAGGCTCTCAAGCGCTTTTGCAAGGGCATTCAGTTCGGCGCACCCGTAGACTCCTATGTGACTCCGGAGCCGTGGGATATGCCCGGTTACGACAGTCAGGTCATTATGGCTGCCGGTGCTTTTGTGCAGGGCGCTTCCATTGAGCTGTCTGCCGACGCCCCCATGCGGGAGCCGTATACTGTCTATCTGCAGGGCGGTCTGACTTATGAATCCGGCCGATTGGGTGTGCTGCTGGCGGTGCAGGAGCTGCTGGGTCAGGACTAATCGAGCCTTGTCCGTGCATATTCTCCCAACGGGGGGGATGGTATGCTACGCAGATTTTTTCTTTCACTGCGCCACTGGCATTTCGGCGCCGGAAGAAGACACATGATTCGTATGGACCCGTGGGTCGTCACGATCGCACTCGGTGTTGCCATTACCTGCAGCGGAATTGGTCTGCTTGAGTTCCGCCTGCGTCCGGTGGTAGAGGAACTGGCGGCGGTACAGGTGCAGAACCGTGTCACCGGTGACATCAATGCCGCCCTGAGCGAGATCAATACCGATTACAACACCCTTGTTACCACCCAACAGGATCAGCAGGGTGCTGTGCTGGCCGTTACCACGAACATGGCGGCGGTCAACGCTCTGCGCAATCAGGTGGCAGACCGGGTGCTTTCCGCGGTGGAAACGATCGATGTGCATGAGCTGGGCGTACCTCTGGGCAGCTTGCTGGACATGGACCTTGTCTGGGCCAAAGGACCTGCCATTCGCGTACACAGTCTGGTGGCGGGTACGGCGGACGTACAGGCTCACAGCGAGTTTACCTCCGCGGGCATCAACCAGACGCTGCACCGCATCCTGCTGGATGTGAATGTTCCCCTGACGGTGATTTTACCGGGTATTTCCGTTGATACATTGGTTTCTGTACAGGTTTGCGTAGCGGAAACCGTAATTGTGGGCCGTGTCCCGCAGACGATGCTGAGTGGACTGCCGCGCGTAGGCAGCCAGGAGGGATAACCATGGATGCAAAACAGGAAATTGAGCTGCTGCGGCAGGAATTGGACCGGGCCGGTTACGAGTACTACGTGCTGGATAACCCCACTATGTCCGACTACGACTATGACCACAAGCTGCGCCGGCTGGAAGATCTGGAAGCTGCAAACCCCCAGTTGGTCACACCCGATTCACCCACCCAGCGCGTGGGCGGCAAAGCAGTGGACGGCTTTGCGGAGGTAGAGCATCGTGTGCCGCTGGAGAGCCTGCAGGACGTATTTGATTTTGATGAGCTGCGTCAGTTTGACCAGCGTGTGCGCGCCGTCGTTCCCGATGCCGCCTACGTGGTGGAACCCAAGGTCGACGGCCTGTCCGTTGCGCTGGAGTACGTGGACGGTCTGTTTGTCCGAGGCGCCACCCGGGGCGACGGCAGAGTGGGGGAGGAAGTAACTGAAAACCTGCGCACCATCCGCTCCATTCCGCTGCGCATTCCGGATGCACCCGCAACGCTCATCGTCCGCGGTGAGGTGTTTATGCCCAAGACCGTGTTCCATCAGCTCAATCAGCAGCGGGAGGACAGGGGAGAGCCGTTGTTTGCCAATCCCCGCAACGCTGCAGCCGGTTCCCTGCGCCAGCTTGACCCGGCCATTGCGGCCCAGCGCAGGCTGGATGCCATCCTGTTCAACGTACAGTATGCCGAGGATTTGGATTTTGTTTCCCACAAGGAAACGCTGGACTATTTGAAAACAAAGGGCTATAAAGTCATTCCACATTACACCTGTAAAACCGTGGCACAGGTGATTGAATGTATTGAAACCATCGGCGAGGGACGCGAAAACTTCCCCTTTGACATTGATGGTGCGGTAGTCAAGGTGGACAAGCTGTCCCAGCGTAAACTGCTGGGCAGCACCGCCAAGTTCCCCAGATGGGCCGCCGCCTACAAGTATCCCCCGGAAGAAAAACCCACCAAGCTGCTGGATATCGTGGTGCAGGTGGGCCGTACCGGCGTGCTGACCCCTAAGGCGGTACTGGCACCCGTCCGTCTGGCCGGTACCACGGTAACGAACGCGACCCTGCACAATCAGGATTTTATTTCGGACAAGGATATCCGTATCGGCGACACAGTCCTGGTGCGCAAGGCGGGGGAGATCATCCCGGAGGTGCTGTCCGTCCTGACCGAACTGCGCCCGGCGGAGGCTGAACCCTACCATCTGCCCAAGGTCTGTCCCGTATGCGGTGCGCCTGTAACCCGGGACGAGGACGGCGCCCACATCCGCTGCACCGGCGCTGAGTGTCCCGCCCAGCTGGTGCGCAATCTGGCCCACTTTGCCAGCCGTGACGCCATGGACATCGAGGGCCTTGGCATTGCCGTGGTGGAGGCACTGGTGTCGGCTGAGCTCATCAAGAGTCCCGCCGACCTCTATTTCCTTGAGCCACAGTCGGTCGCGGCGCTGGAGCGCATGGGCAGAAAGTCTGCGGAGAACCTGCTTGCCGCCGTGGAGAAGTCCAAGGAAAACGATCTGGGTCGCCTGCTCTACGCCTTCGGCATCCGTCAGGTGGGGCAGAAGGCCGCCAAAACCATTGCCCAGCATTTCGGTACTTTGGAGGCCATTCAGAACGCCACGGTGGAGGACTTTACCGCCGTGGATGATATCGGCACCATCACCGCGGATAACCTGCGCAGCTGGTTTGACAGCGAGCAGAGCCGCCACCTTATTGACCGCCTGCGCCAAGCCGGGGTCAATATGACCGCGGCACAGACCGGCAGTGACCGGAGATTTGAGGGTATGACCTTTGTGCTGACCGGGGCGCTGGAGCGATTTACCCGTGACGAGGCTTCCGCCCTTATCGAGGACCGCGGCGGCAAGGCTTCCGGCTCCGTGTCCAAGAAAACCACTTACGTGGTTGCGGGTGAGAACGCCGGCTCCAAGCTGAAAAAGGCCAACGAACTGGGCATCCCTGTACTGAGTGAAGATGAATTCGCCCAAATGCTGGAATAAGGACTGATACGATGAAAAACTATCTCGGCTCTGTGCAGTGTTCCTGCGGCAAGGCGCACGACGTTGCCATTGATGACGTGGTTATCGGCAGGGGAGCGCTGGCCCGCCTGCCGGAGTTCCTGTCAAAATACGGCGCGAAAAAGCCGTTTATCCTCGCCGACTGCAACACTTACAAAGCGGCAGGGGAGCAGGTGACGGGTCTGCTGGACCGTCACAGCATTGCCTACGCCCAATACGTGTTTCCTGATGGCCATCTGGAACCCGACGAGCAGGCGGTAGGCTCTGCCGTCATGCACTTTGACCCGACCTGCGATCTGGTCATCGGCGTGGGTTCCGGTGTCATCAACGACATCGGTAAGATCCTGAGCAACGTGACTGGCAAGCGCTATATCATTGTAGGTACTGCGCCCTCCATGGACGGTTACGCCTCTGCCACGTCCTCCATGTCAAGAGACGGCTTGAAAGTGTCTCTGCCCAGCCGTTGTGCCGACGTCATCATCGGTGACACGGACATACTCAAAAACGCTCCGGAGCATATGCTGAAGTCCGGTCTGGGTGACATGCTTGCCAAGTATGTGTCCATCGCCGAGTGGCGTATTGCCCACCTCATCACCGGTGAGTATTACTGCGAGCGGGTGGCACAGCTCATCCGCACCGCCGTGGGAAAGTGCGTGGACAACGCCGCAGGTCTGCTCAAGCGGGAGGAAGCAGCCGTCGAAGCCGTATTCGAGGGCCTTGTTATCGGCGGCGTTGCCATGGCCTACGCCGGGGTGTCCCGGCCCGCCTCCGGTGTGGAGCATTATTTCAGTCACGTGTGGGATATGCGGGGGCTGGAGTTTGGCACCCGGGTGGATCTGCACGGCATCCAGTGCGCCATGGCGACCCAAAAGGCTGTGGAACTGTACGAGGCCATCAAGACCATGACCCCTGACCGGGAGAAGTCTGCCGCCGCTGTGGCCGCCTTTGACCTTGAAGATTGGAACAACCAGCTGCGCGACTTCCTTGGCCAAAGCGGCGAAACCATGATTGCCCAGGAGCACAAAGAGCGCAAGTACGATAAGTCCACCCATCCCGCCCGGTTCGAGAAAATCGCCGCCAACTGGCAGAATATCCTTGATATTTTGGATGAGGAACTGCCTACGGCGGCCCAGCTGAGCAAGGTCATGGACACCATTGGCATTTCCACGGATTTGAATACCCTCGGCGTTGACCGGGAGTGTGCCCGGATGACCTTCAAGGCTACCAAGGATATCCGCGACAAGTATGTTCTGTCCCGCCTTGCATGGGATCTGGGTGTTTTGGATGAGCTGGCAGGGCGACTGTAAGAAAAGGAGAGCGAATCGTGAGAAAAAGAGTTATTTCCGCGCTTTTAGTGCTTGTAATGGCGGCGATTATGCTGCCGGTGATGCCGTCGGCGGCGGCACCTGTGGTATCCGAAAGCTACTATTGGCCTGTTCCGGATAATCCGGGAGGGGTCACACAACGGTGGGGCAATGTTCGAAATGGACAAACGCATTACGGCATTGATATTGGTTGGAATTTGGCACAGCAGCCGATTCGCGCCACAAAGACCGGAACTGTCGTTGCCGTTTATAGTGTGAACGGAACGCATTGGGGTTATGGAAACGGCTTGATCATTCAGCACACGGATGGTTCTGGGTATTCCATGTACGCACACATGGACTCCGTCCACGTTAGCTTAAACCAGCAGGTAAAACGAGGACAGTTCCTTGGATATATGGGTAGTACGGGTAATTCGGAAGCGAAGCATCTCCATTTCGAACTCTGCTCAAATGTAGACATAAGAGGTACTTATTATGATGGATGGCCGTACTCCATAAACAGCAACCCTGATGTACTCCAATACAGCTATACGCTATGCGACCACAAAGAAAACGGCAAATCCACCTATGTGTACCACAATAAGGATTTGGTCAAGTGTTCCCTGTGTCAGGACGTTTATCCCACGCCCACTCTGTCCGGAGAGGGGGCCTACATGGACATCACCCTTGCCGGCTCCGACAAGACCTCCGCACCCGGTCACTTTGACGCCCCTTACAAGGAGGCCCCCGTGGGCAACCGCTACAAAGCCGGCCAGACGGTGTACGTCCGGGGCAGCTTCGTCAACGCCCGAGGCAACACCTGGTATCAGCTTGCCAGCGGTGAGTGGCTCAGCGGGGAGTATCTGACTGCCCACACCCATCGCTGGAACTCCGAGGGGTTCTGCCCCTATTGCTACGCGTATAAAGACGGAAAGGATGTTGGCTACTATTACGCCGTTTGGACAGGGCCCACGACCCTGAAAGTAGATCACGCGAAGATACACTTTGCCGCTTACGGCAAGTCCCCGAGGTTCATGACCTACACAGGAGAAATAACCGTGGATGCCAAAGTGGTCAACGGCCACGGTAAAGAGTGGTACCGCATTTACGATGACCGCTGGAACGGCGGCTGGATCTGGCAGGGCTACGTCGAAACGACCCATCAAAAAGTCAAGCTTTCCGTTGAAACGGATATATGGTACTGCCCGAGTTGGGATCACGGTACGGTAGGCCATATCCCGGCCAATGCGGAGTTCACCTACTATCCCGACGAAATTTCCCAGTACGATCCCAACTGGCGCGCCGTCCGGTACAAAGACACCGTGGGTTTCGTTCCCGGCTATATCCTTGACAACAACCTGACCGGCAGCCGCGTTGTGGAGCCGGACTACACCCCGGAGGAGACGGGCGAGAGCCTGAACGATACTGAGATGGTTGGCGGCGGCGGTTCTTCCTCCGGCAGCAGCAGTGGGGGAGGGACCTCTTCCAGTTCAAGCTGGGTGTTCGTGCAGAGTCCTACGGACCCCGCCTATTTAGCCAAGCGCGTTATCGGCGAGACCACGGCCACCCTCGTGGCAAACATCCAAAAGCCTGCGGGCAGCAACGTTACCGCCTGCGGTCTGCGCATTTTCAGCAGTGACGGCACCCTGCTGAAGGACCACCGCGAAGCGGTGACCAACGTGGGGGCATCCCTGACCAGCTTCCACGCCTGGTATGACATTCAAAGTGAACTGGGCCTGACCCTGACGCCCGGAACAGACTATATGTACCAATTCTACGCTGTGGTGGACGGCGTGACCCACGAAGGGGGAAGGACCGGATTCACTACTAACGGCCCCACACCGGTTACCCCTCCACCTGCGACGGAAGAACCCAAGCAGGAGGTCGTACTGTACGAGCTGACACTTGATCCCAACGGCGCACCGGTGGAAAAGCAGGTACGTAAAATTCCGTACACCACCACCATCGGCGTGCTGCCCGTTCCCATTTGGGAGGGCTATACCTTCAACGGCTGGTACACACAAAAGGAGGGCGGTTCCCGGGTCAACGATTACGCCACCTACAATGCGACGGTCAATTTGACCCTGTATGCCCACTGGACACCCAAAACCTATAACCTGATCTTCAACGCCAATGGCGGCACCTGCGCGGAAAAGAGCCGTGCCATGGTCTTCGATACCATCATTGGCGATATGCCTGTTCCCACCCGAGCCGGATACATCTTTGACGGCTGGTACGGAAAGGCGGAGGGGGGCAGCCTTATCCACGGCCAAATGCGGTACAATGCACCCTTTGACGTGACAGTTTACGCCCATTGGAAGCCGGTCATGTCGGACGTGGCCGCCGATGCCTGGTATGCCGACGCAGTGAACTATGTAGTGAAAAGCGGTCTCATGAGCGGCTACAGCGCCGACAGGTTTGGTCCCAACGATACCCTGAACCGCGCCATGGTGGTGCAGGTTCTGTTCAATAAAGAGGGCAAACCTGCCCTGAACGGCGCAAAGCATTCGTTCAAGGATGTTTCCGCCGGGCAGTGGTTCAACAACGCGGTGACCTGGGGCAGCAAGCGAGGCGTTGTCAGCGGCTTTGGCAGCGGCCTGTTCAAGCCGGAGGATGCCGTGACCATCGAGCAGGCGGCGGTCATCCTGTGGAACTACGCGGGCAACCCGAACGCCGCCGGCACGCTGAAAAATATGGGCAGCTACAGCGACTGGGCAGCCAACGCTCTGCGCTGGTGTACTGCCAAGGGTATCCTGAGCAACGTGCCGTTCACCAATGCAACCGAGCAAGCGACCCGCGCCCAGATCGCGCAGATCCTGATGAATTTTACCGTTGAGAAAAAGTAAGTAAGAAACAAGGCACGGTCAAATGACCGTGCCTTGTTTTGCGCATTGGGTTCAACCCTTTGCCATGCGGTTTTTATCAAAGGCGGGGTTGTAGAGATAGACGTTCTTCTGATCCTGCTTCTCCTGCACCATGCGCAGGCACTCGCCAAAGCGCTGGTAGTGGACGATTTCCCGCTCACGCAGGAAGCGGATAACATTGTTCACGTCCGGATCGTCGGACAGCCGCAGAATGTTGTCATAGGTCTTGCGGGCCTTTTGCTCTGCCGCCATATCCTCAGTCAGGTCAGCGATGACGTCACCGGTGGACTGCATGGATGCCGCGGTCCAGGGGAAGCCGGAGGCGGCGGTAGGGTAGACCCCGGCGGTATGGTCCACAAAATAAGATGCAAAGGCCGGATCTGCCTTGACCTGATCGTCGGTCAGGTTACGGGTCAACTGATGGACGATGGCTGCCACCATCTCAAGGTGACCGAGCTCCTCCGTGCCGATGTCCGTCAGCAGCCCCTTGGCCTCGGCATAGGGCATGGCATACCGCTGGGACAGATAGCGCATGGAAGCGCCCAGCTCACCGTCCGGGCCGCCGTACTGACTAATAATGAACGCCGCCAGCTTGGGGTTGGGTGTCGCGATCTTGACGGGAAACTGCAGCTTCTTCTCATAGATAAACATAGATCACTTCACCTCATTTTCATCGTAGTTCCAGGGCCACGGATCCTTGAGCCAGCAGTACTTGTCGAAGTCCGCCGTATTCTTCTGGGTCAAAGGACCGTTGGCCTTTTCCACGTCGGCCTTGGCATCCTTTGCCATCTTGGAGAACTGCTTGAACAGGGCAAAGGCCTCGGCATCATCGGGGTGGGTATCCAGATAAAGGCCAAGCTCCGCCACCACAAAGCACAGTGCCTGCAGATCCGTCCGGTTGCCGGAAGGCACCTTACTGCCGGGAACCGCCAGGTGGAAGGGCAGGTTCAGGCCGGGGAAGAGCGTGCCGTTGCTCAGGGCATCGCGCTGGTCGTAGCGCTGAGGGTCCCTCTGCTGGAAGGGGACGTACCCGGTGGCCAGCGGCGCGCAGGAAGGCAGGGTGCCGCTCTTGTCACCACAGCGGGCAATGCTGCCGTTTTCCATATACCAGATTCCTCCTTGGATAATTTGAAAGGGGAGAGGACGCTCCCCACGACATTCTATGCCGCAGTCTGCAGACGGGTAACGATGCGATCAGAACACGAAAAATCCGGCCCTCCGCCGCAGTGCAGAGAGCCGGATTTTATGATTCGCTTTTGGCTTTATTTTTCAATCAAGGCGGCCATACCCTGACCGCCGGCAGTGTAGGTGCAAAGTACGCCTTTCTGTCCGACCTTGAGGCTGTCCACCAAACGCATCAGCATGGCGATGCCCTCGGCACCGTCATTCTTGCCCCGGGCCAACGCGCCGCCCATGGGATTGACTGCCGGGGAGCCGCCAAGCGCGCTAACGGTATCCAACACGTCCTGTGCGCTGTTTTCCATGATCTCGACCACAGCGATGTCAGCCATCGTCAAACTCTTGTTATTCAGGAGTTTCTTCACAGCGGCCGCACCTGCGGTATGAGGTTTCCTGGGGTCACAGCCTGCCACGGCAAAGCCGGAAACAACAGCCTTGGCCACAACACCCAGTTCCTTTGCCTTGTCTTCGCTCATGAGCATCGTGACGGCGGCACCGTCGGCGTAAGGGGAGAGGGGAGAAGCGGCATCGGCACAGGCCAGATACTCGTCCGTGTCCACGGTGACAGTTCCTTTTTTGCGCACTTCGTAGCAGACAGGCAGGATCTGACCGGCATCTTCGGCCGCCAGCGCATTTGCAATGCTCTCCTTGGCGAAAGCCATCGCTTCGTCGCTCATAACTGTACCGTGAGCCTGCTCATACTGCTCCTTGCGGGTCATAGGGACAGGCTGAGTACACTGCTCGGCTTCTTCAACCGAGTCGATAAAGGTACGGTTCTCCTGATAAAAATGATTGCGCACATCCCGCAGAACGAAGGGGGCAGCGGAATAGCTGTCTGCACCGCCGGCAATACAAATGCTCTCGTTACCGGTGGCGATGAGGTTGTAGCAGCTGCGCAGGGCCTGCAGGGAAGAACCGCTACAGCTTTGCACAGTGTAGCCGGGGACCTCTACGGGCAGCTCCGCCTTCAGCCAGGCATAGTGGCCAATGTTGTTGGGCATGGTGGAGGGGTGCGCCTGACCAAAGACTACCTGGTCCACAGTCGCGGCATCCACGCCGGTGCGCGTCAGAAGCTCCTGCAAAAGCTTGGCAGAAAAATCGGAGGCAAGGAAAGGGGACAGGCCTGCACCGGGTTTGCCCCAGGCGGTACGCACGCTGTCGGCAATGATAACCTTCTTCATCTTGATCAACCGTCCTTTCTGCACTGCTCAAAGATAGAGGCAAAGCCCATTCCGCCGCCGATGCACATGGTGACCATGGCGTATCGCGCATCGGGTCGGTTCTTCAGCTCATAGAACAGCTTTGTGGTCAGGATACCACCGGTGGCGCCCAGAGGGTGGCCCAGAGAAATACCGCTGCCATTGACGTTCGTACGCTCCCAGATGGAGTCGAAGGTCTCGGTGTCGGACCACTTGACCCACTCGCGCATAACGGCCACAGCCTGAGCGGCAAAGGCCTCGTTCAATTCGATCAGGCCGATGTCCTCGATCTTCAGTCCGGCTTTTTCAAGGGCCTTGCGGGAAGCCTCGATGGGACCTACACCCATGATTTTGGGTTCAACCCCCGAAACGGCAGAAGCCACGTGGCGCAGGTAGTAGTCATAGCCAAGCGCATCAGCCTTTTCCCGGCTCATGACCAGCACAGCGCTGGCACCGTCGTTGCGGCCGGAGGAGTTACCGGCGGTAACGCTGCCGTCCTTCTTAAAGGCGGGCTTCATGGCAGACAGCTTTTCGTAGGTGGTGGAACGGGGATGCTCATCGGTGTCAAAGTCGCCCACAGGAACGATCTGCTCCTTGAACTTGCCCTCGTCGATGGCTTTGCGGGCGCGCTGCTGGCTACCCAAAGCGAACCGGTCTTGAATCTCGCGCTCAATGCCGTACATCTCAGCCACATTCTCGGCAGTCAGACCCATGGGAAGTACACCAAACAGCTCCTCGGGGGAGTTGCCGGCAGAACCCTCCAGAATGTTGTCCTGCAGCGTAACGTTTTTGGTACCCAGACCATTGCGGGCATCCCGCAGGAAATAGCAGGACTTGGTCATGTTCTCCACACCGCCGGCCAAAATAACGTCTGCATCTCCGCAGGCAATGATCTGGCTGGCATCGAAAATGGACTGGGAGCCGGAAGAGCAGGCCCGGTGCAGGGTATAGCCGGGTACGCTGTCCGGCAGCCCGGCTTCCAGCCAGCCGTAGCGCGCCACGTTCATGGGGTATGTATTCATTTTTGCGTGTCCGAAAATAACCTCGTCCACCTGATCTGCGGTGATTTTGGAGCGCTCGAGAACCTCTTTCATCACGATAGCGGCCAACTCCTGCTCGTCATACTCGCTCAGAGCGCCGTTCATCTTGCCAACAGCAGTTCGGACGCAATCGGTAATTACTGCATCTCGCATTATGATTTCCTCCGTTCAGATATTTTAAATATGGTTGGTTTTTCGTAATTTAATTGACAAGGTCAAATATTAAGCGGGGCGATATTGTGCCTTTCAAATCCTGTAATTGCCTAACATTTTTATTATAAATTTTCTACCCATTGTCTACAAGAACCGTTTGTAAAAAGAACCTCTGTTTATTCTTGACAATACATAAGTTAAAACTTCTGCTTGCGCCACTCTTTTCGCGTTCAAGCCAATACTTTATACTTTAATTCCCTTCCGCTTTATGATAGAATATTTAGAGATGTGACTTAATCTGTATAAACACCCGCCTCTGTTCATAGTCTGTTGAGCAGGGAGGGGGTTGCTTATGCTGCTGTGCAAGCGGATGGTTTTTGTTATTCTTATCGCAATTTTACCCGTCGTTTTGGCATTGAATCTGGTTTTTCCGCAATTAACGCCTGTGTTTTCGCCGTTTACTCCGCTGCGCCCCTATTTGGTAATTGATGCCGGTCACGGCGGTGAGGATGGGGGCGCCATATCTCTGTCCGGGATACCGGAAAGTCATCTGAATTTAGCCATTGCCGGACGGGTGGACCTGATAATGGGACTATACGGCGCACCAGCGGTCATGCTGCGCCGGGAGGATGTTTCGCTGCACGATCCACAGGCAAAAACGCTGCGCGAGAAGAAGGTTTCCGACCTGCATAACCGTGTTGAACTGGTATCCCAGCAGCAAAACGCAGTACTGCTTTCCGTCCATCAAAACAGCTTTCCCAGCAGCAAATACAGCGGGGCGCAGGTGTTTTTTGCCCCGACCGCCGGCTCAAAGCCGTTTGCAATTGCGCTGCAGGAGGCGCTTCGCACCGCCGCAGACCCCACAAATGGCAGGCAGGCGACTGCTATTGCTCAAAGCGTATATCTAATGAACCATATCTCGTGTCCCGCAGTACTTGTGGAGTGCGGCTTTCTGACCAATCCCACCGAAGAGCGGCTGCTGCAGGATGCAAATTACCAAACAAAACTGGCCGCTGCCATGTCAGGATGCTGGCTGAACTACAGCGGAACTTTTCTACTCCAAGACAGAGATGAGGGAACGAGTTGAAAACCAAAACGCTCTTTTACTGCACGCAATGCGGACAGGAGATGCCGAAATGGGCAGGGAAGTGTCCCGGCTGCGGCGAATGGAATACCATTGTAGAGCAGCCTGCCGCACCCAAACGAGCCGGAGGCGTAAAATCCTCTGTAGGCTTTGCGCCACAGTCTGTTCCGACCCGTATGGCCGAAGTGGAAAGCGGCGATGAACTGCGCTTTGCCACCGGCATGAGCGAGTTGGACAGAGTTTTGGGCGGCGGCGCGGTAAAGGGTTCTTTGGTGCTGCTTGGCGGTGCGCCCGGCATTGGAAAATCGACGCTGATGCTGCAGATTTGTCAGCAAATGTGCAATAATTGCAAGGTTTTATACGTTTCCGGTGAGGAATCTGCCCGTCAGATCAAGCTGCGTGCCGAACGTTTGAATGTCAGCGGAGATAATCTGTACCTGCTTGCAGAGACGGACCTTGACCGAGTACAGGAAGCGGTGCGTCAGCTGCAGCCCGATGTGCTGATCGTAGACTCTATCCAAACTCTGTACAGCGGCGAGCAGACCACGTCACCCGGCAGCGTTGGTCAGGTCAAAGAATGCACCATGGCCCTGATGCAGCTTGCAAAAGGGGAGGGCCTGACCGTTTTTGTCATCGGTCACATCAATAAAGAGGGTTCCATCGCCGGCCCAAAAGTGCTGGAGCATATGGTGGACTGCGTGCTGTACTTCGAGGGCGAACAGCAGATGTCCTACCGCATTCTGCGCGCTGCGAAAAACCGCTTCGGCGCCACCAATGAAATCGGCGTATTTGAGATGCAGGACGGAGGACTTGTTGAAGTCCCGAACCCCTCGGAGGCCCTGCTGGAAGGCCGTCCCGTCAATGCGCCGGGCAGCTGCGTTACCTGCGTTATGGAAGGCGCGCGGCCCGTATTGGCTGAGGTGCAGGCCCTTGTAGTCCCAAGTAATTTCGGCAATCCAAGACGCACCAGCAACGGCTTCGACTATAACCGTGCCATGTTGGTGCTGGCCGTGCTGGAAAAGCGCGGTGGTCTGCTGATGGGTAACTGTGATGCCTACATCAACGTGATTGGCGGCCTGTCTCTGGACGAACCTGCTGCAGATCTTGCGCTGATGATCGCGCTGGCATCCAGCTTCCGGGACAAGCCGGTTCCCGGCGATCTGGTAGCCATCGGGGAAGTGGGGCTGACCGGAGAGCTTCGCAGCGTGAATTGCCTTGGTCAGCGGTTGAGCGAAGTTCGTCGGCTGGGTTTCACAAAATGCATCGTACCAAGCCGAAGCAGCAGTAAGTTGACCGTGCCGGATGGGTTAGAACTGATCCGCGTTGATAATATCCGCCAGGCGCTTGCCGCAATCGTGTAAATCACCACAGCATAACAAATGAGCAAACCGTTTTTATACACCAGCAAAGCAACGCAATGCCGGGGCAAGCAAAATTGCCCCAGGTCCTGCGGACGAGAGGAGGTCTATGGAAAGACTACATCAGGTCAACAAAATAAAAATTTTGTTGACCTGAGTGGAGGGGAAATCGGGTAAATAAGGGGTTTTGGCCCTTTCCAGCCCTTTCTCAGGTCTTTCACTGCTTATGAGCTTTCCTGCCGATACACCAGCCATTCTGCGTGATTTCCTGACGTATCACGAAACCATTCAGGGACATTCATTCCGCACGGTCGATGAATACTATTTGGATCTGCGCAATTTTTTCCGCTACATCAAACTTGAAAAGCGTAAAATTTCTCCTGATGTTCCGTTCGACCAAATTCCTATTGATGACGTGGATTTGGCGCTGATTCGCTCCATTACGCTCAGCGACGTCTATTCCTACATGAATTACCTTGGCCGGGACCGCGCGACCCATCGCAACAGCCCTGATACCAGTTACGGCTTGTCCGCCGCAGCCCGCGCCCGCAAGGTTGCCGCGATCCGTTCCTTTTATAAATATCTTTGCAGCAAGGCAAAATTGCTGGCCGAAAACCCCATGCAGGACCTGGACTCCCCGCGTCTGCGCAAATCCCTGCCCAAATATCTGACGCTGGACGAGAGTTTGGACCTGCTAACTAGTGTCGACGGAAAAAATCAGACTCGTGATTACTGTATGCTAACTCTTTTTTTGAACTGCGGTCTGCGTATTTCTGAGCTGGTTGGGTTGAATGTTACCGATATCCATGGCGAGCAGCTGCGTGTACTCGGCAAGGGCAACAAAGAGCGCGTGATCTTCCTCAATCCCGCTTGCCGCAAGGCTTTGGACGATTGGCTGGTCGAGCGCAATGCCATGACTTTGATAGACCGAAATGCTCTGTTTGTCACGCTGCAAAATCGGCGGCGCATTACTACCGCTGCAGTTCATAAACTTGTAAAAAAGCATCTGTCCGCAGCCGGACTGGACAGCACGCAGTACTCCTCTCACAAGCTACGCCACACGGCCGCCACCCTGATGCTGCAAAATGGCGTAGATGTACGCACGCTTCAGGAGGTCTTGGGTCACGAAAACCTGAATACCACCCAGATTTATACCCACATCGACAGCGATAACCTGCGCACCGCTGCCCGGGCAAATCCCCTGTCCAACGTAACAAAAAAGGCAAAAAAAGCCGAAGAATCCGAAGATTAATCCTAAAAACCGCAGTCCCGAAAAAAGGACTGCGGTTTCTATTTTTATTGTAAAATCGGCCTGCTTTCCGGCTTGTAAGCCCCAACAATGTGCAAAAACCGTATCTCCTGAAAATCGTAGGTGCTCAGCGGCCGATAGTCGGAATCAATGGAATGAGCCGCGATCAGGATGTTGTCCAGCGTGGGCGGACCATCAATCTCCACAATGATTGGCGTGTGGGAAAAAATCTCCTTGGTCAGCCGCAGCTGCACAAAATCACCCGGCAGCAGCATACTCATATTAGCCAGCACACCAACCGGACCGGCGGTACGCTCCTCGCGGGTCAGAAAGTCATAAAAAAACTCCACGCCCGTCCATGCCGGCGCCCGGTTTTCCGGGTCGATATAATACCAGCCATACGTAGGTGTGAAGTTCATAATTCCCGTACCGGCATATAAACATTGGGATGCAAAGTTGGTGCAGTCACCGCCGATATTTTCAAAATCATAAAACCGCGGATTGCGGCCGAAGGCCCAGCGATGGGCGTAACGCACGGCAGCGCGGCGGTCATACGGAATCATGTCGGGCATACTGTTCCCCTCCCCTCTTCCCTATTCTATGCCCTTCCCTTTCCCATGGCACAAAAACCCGGTATCCGCACCGTGCGGATACCGGGTTTTGCTTTATTTTCCCTTTTTCTGAACAAGAATAAACAAAACAGCGCTGATTGCCATAAAAATCGGATAATACAGGTACGGGATAATGTCCAAAGAGCTGATAGCATATCCGGCTGCAGCCGCACCGCTGACGGCATACAGCAGCTGAGCTCCATAGGGCAGGATCCCCTGCATAGCCGCTGCAAAAATATCCAGCAGAGATGCGGTCCGCTTGGGAGAGATCCCATACTCAGCGCTGATTTCTTTGGCGATGGGACCACTCATCACAATCGCAATCGTATTGTTTGCTGTGGCCACATCCACACCCATTACCAAAGCGCCGATGCCCAGCTGTGCGCTGCGCTCAGACCGCATACGCCGGCGAATAAAGCCGATCAGCGCATCAATGCCGCCGTTCTCCCTGACCAACGCGCCGATGCAGGCCACCACGATGGAAATCACCGTAATGTCGTACATAGCGCTGATACCGGAAAATGCGATATTAAAACTCTCCGTCCACGCAAATGCTCCGCTGGCAATTCCTACCACAAGAGAAAGCACCGTTCCGGCCAGCAGCACGACAAACACGTTGACGCCGATCAGCGCACCAGCAAGCACCACCAGGTACGGCAGGACTTTGAGAAGATTGTACTCCCCTATCTGCAGTTGCGTGGACGCCGACGGCGTCATGACGATCAGCAGCACAAATGTCAGCACTGCGGCAGGCAGCACGATCCAGAAGTTCATGCGAAACTTATCCCGCATTTCGCACCCCTGCGTTCTGACTGCCGCAATGGTGGTGTCGGAAATAACAGACAGGTTGTCGCCAAACATGGCGCCGCCCACCACCGCCGCCAGGCACAACGCCATTGAGAAGCCGGTCGCCTCGCTGACTGCGACCGCAAAGGAAGCAAGCGCAGCAATGGTAGCACAGGAAGAACCCATGGACAACGAGATAAAACAGGCGATCAGGAACAGTCCGCCCACCGCAATTTTGTCCGGCAAGATGGTCAGGAACAGCGCAACCGTACTCTCCGCCCCGCCGGCAGCCTCTACCGCACCGGAGAACGCGCCGGCAGCAAGAAATACCAGACACATCAGGATAATGTTGCTGTCCGAAACGCCCCGGGCCATGATACTTATTTTCTCTTCAAAGCTGTGCGCACGATCCTGAATCACCGCAACCAGAAGTGCGATCAGGAATACCACCACAGCCTGAACATCATAAAATCCGCCGGGTGTATGCAGAACGTATTCAAACAGAATACCAAAGCCAAGATACAGCGCAAGAAATACACCTACCGGCAGCAGCGCACTGAGTTTTTTGTTTTGGTTCATAGGGTTTCACCTCTTCCGCCCAAAAAGTAAGCGCCCCTGTCCGGGGCGCTTACCGGAGATCATCTGTTTAGCCAAGCACCTTCAGAATATAGGCACCAATGGCCTTGGTATAGTCCACAAGATCATCACAGACGATGAACTCATCAGGCTGATGGGCGCCGCCGGTCTTGTCAAAGCCGCGGCCCGCGCCAAACGCAAAGGAATTGGGGCCGCCATGCTTGAACACGATGGACAGATCGGACAGGCAGGAACCGCAGACCAGCGGCTGCTTGCCTGTGGCCTCCTGAGACGCTTCCAGCAGCTCGGTGATTTCCTTGCTGTCCGGCTCACAGAAGCCATAGTGGAAGAATCGGGTAAAGGGCGTAAACCCGTCGCCCTTGATTTCCATAGGCGCAAGCCTCTCGGCCAGAACCTTCTCCATCTCGTGCAGCTCAGCCCAAATTTCTTCCCTGCTCTTGTCGGTATAGAAGGTGACCTGTACCTTGCCAACGCCCATATCCGCGCCGTTGTCGCCGGCACGGACCTCCATAAAGCGCAGAGAGGTGCCGGGAATGTTGGTGCCGGCGTAGAAACGATTTGCCTCCAGTTCCGCATACCGGCGCTCACCAAACTTTTTCAGTTCCTCGATGACGATAGGCAGAGCCTCGGCAGTGCGGATGGCGCTGTCCACAGCATGGGTCACGTGGAAGTTGTAGTTGACCACCTGTCCGCCGGAAGCCACGTTCCAAACTTGATTTTCCCGACCGTCCATGCATACAATGCGGTTGGAGGGATACTTCACTACAGCAGCCATGGCGCCGTGAGAGCCGCCCAGCTCCTCATCGCAGAAGGCGGCAAAGACCAGGTTGGCCTTGGGCTCAAAGCCCTCCTTCTTCAGCAACTTAATGAGGAACAGCACGGTGGCCAGGGCATACTTGTCGTCGCAGGCACCGCGGCCGTAGATCTTGCCGTCCTTAATGGTACCGCCCAAGGGGTCAACGCTCCAGTTGGCGAGGTCACCGATAACCACGGTGTCGGTGTGACCCATCAGCATCAGCTCGTTCACGTCCTGCTTGCCCTTCCAAACGGCAACGGTGTTGTAGCGATCCTCCACGCCATGGCCGGGGAAATAGTCGGGATGCTCGGCAAAGCCGTCCAGTTCCATGGGGCTGTAAAAATCGCTCTCCAGGCCCAGCTCCCGGCACAGCTCATGGATATAGCGCGCACACTCCTTCTCATTTCCATGGGTACCGAAGTTCTCGGAATTGATTTTGATCAGGTCGCACAGCTGGGCAAACAGCTCGTCCTTGTGCTCATCGACAAGCTGATTCAGGCGTTTGACATCCATAGTGATCGTTCCTTTCTGTGTTCAGTACAAGACCCGGCTAACGTATGTCAGCCGGGTCTGTGTAAGAGGCTTAATCTGCAGCTCAGGCCTTGCCGTCGCAACCCAGAACGTTGATCAGCTTGTCCTTGACCAGCTCCTTGATGTTGGCACGGGCGGGCTTCAGGTACTCGCGGGGATCGAACTTCTCGGGGTGATCGGCAAAGAACTTACGAACGGTGCCGGTCAGAGCCAGACGCAGGTCGGAGTCGATGTTGATCTTGCACACGGCCAGAGAAGCGGCCTTGCGCAGCTGCTCGGCAGGCACGCCCACGGCGTCAGGCATGTTGCCGCCGTTCTGGTTGATCATGGCGACGTACTCCTGAGGCACGGAGGAAGAACCGTGCAGAACGATGGGGAAGCCGGGCAGACGCTTGGAGACCTCCTCCAGGATGTCGAAACGCAGGGGGGGAGGAACCAGGATACCCTCGGCATTGCGGGTGCACTGCTCGGGCTTGAACTTATAGGCGCCGTGGCTGGTACCGATGGCGATGGCCAGAGAGTCACAGCCGGTCTTGGACACGAACTCCTCGACCTCTTCGGGACGGGTGTAGGAAGAATCCTCGGCAGAGACGTTGACCTCATCCTCCACGCCGGCCAGAGAGCCCAGCTCGGCCTCGACGACCACGCCGTGATCGTGAGCGTACTCAACGACCTTCTTGGTGATCTCGATGTTCTCGGCAAAGGGCTTGGAGCTGGCGTCGATCATGACGGAGGTGAAGCCGCCGTCGATGCAGGACTTGCAGGTCTCGAAGCTGTCGCCGTGGTCCAGATGCAGGGCAATGGGGATCTCGGGGCACTCGATAACGGCAGCCTCAACCAGCTTGGTCAGGTAGGTGGGGTTGGCATAGTTGCGGGCACCCTTGGAAACCTGCAGGATCAGAGGGGCCTTAACCTCACGGGCGGCCTCGGTGATACCCTGAACGATCTCCATGTTGTTGACGTTGAAGGCGCCGACAGCGTAGCCGCCGTTGTAGGCCTTCTTGAACATTTCGGTTGTAGTGACGAGTGGCATAAAAAACAACTCCTCTATTAAAATTTGCAATTTATTGTACCATTGTCTTTTCTAAAATTCAATAGGTCGAGTTATGATTTACACACATTTTTCCACAAAAATTTTGGGCATATTCACTCCTGGCTCTCCCCTGTTCCTTTTTGCGAAAAAAAGAGCCGCCGTACCGTTGCACAGCGGCTCTTGCAAATTACTCGGCCAGGAACTTTTCCAGACGGTCCAGACCCTCCCGGATGTTCTCCATAGAGGTGGCGTAGGACCAGCGGACGTAACCGGGGGCGCCGAAGGCCTCACCGGGAACGACGGCCACAAGTCCCTTTTCCAGCAGTGCCTGAGCAAAGTCGGCACTGGAATTGATCTTCACGCCCTGGATAGTGCGGCCGATCTGCTCTTTTACGTTCATAAAGACGTAGAATGCGCCGTCCGGCTCCAGTGCGGTGACACCGGGCATCTTGGCAATTCGCTCCATAAAGTACTTCATGCGGCGGGTGTAGGCCAGGACCATCTTCCCTACCAGATCCTCCTGACACTCGTAGGCGGCCAGGGCGGCGTACTGGGTGATGGTGCTGGTGCCGCCGGTGGAGTGGCTGAGATAGCTGCTCATAGCCTTGGAGATCTCCTCGTTGGCGGCGGCAAAGCCCATACGCCAGCCGGTCATGGCAAAGGACTTGGACGCGCCGTTGATCATAACGGTACGCTCCTTGATCTCATCGCTCAGGCTTGCAAAGCAGGTAAAGGTGCCGTGATAGACCAGCTGATCGTAAATCTCGTCGCTGATGACATACAGGTCGTACTTGATGATCAGCTTGGCGATCTCCTCCAGCTCCTGGCGGGAGTAGAGCATGCCGGTAGGATTGGAGGGGTTGGTCAGGATCAGGCACTTGGTATTGGGGGTAATGGCCGCCTCCAGCATAGCGGGGGTCAGCTTGAAGCGGGTAGTCTCGTCCGTTTTGACGATGACAGGAATAGCACCGGCCATCTTGATGGCCTCTTCATAGGTGACCCAGTAAGGAGCAGGCAGGATCACCTCATCCCCGGGGTTGCACAGGGCCTGCAGCGCCACGAACACATTGTGTTTGGCACCGCTGGAAACGCAGATCTGGGTGGGCTTGTAGCTCACACCGTACATTTTCTCCAGCCACTCGGCCACAGCCTTGCGCAGCGGCACGATGCCGGTAGCGGGAGTATAACGGGTCTTGTTCTCGTTGATGGCACGGATACCGGCCTGCTTGACCAGTTCCGGCGTATCAAAATCAGGCTCACCGGCGCCAAATCCGATCACGTCGATGCCGTCCGCCTTCATCTGCTTGGCAAGGGTATCGACGGCCACAGTGGCGGAAGGGGCGATTGCCTTTGCAATTCTGGAGATAGGTTTCATAGTTTTGACCTCCGTCAAATAATGTTTTTGGGCATTACCTGTATTCTAAAGCACGCAACTGTTTTTTGCAAGTGTTTTTTACGGAAATTGCATAAAAACGAGCGCCGATTTTCGGCGCTCGTTTTCTTACAGGATAATGCAGATCAATCCACCGGAACCCTCGTTAATGATACGCTGAAGCGTCTCCCGCAGCTTGTTGCGGGCATCCTCCGGCATCCGCTTCAGCTTGGTGTTCAGGTCCTCCCCTACCAGTTCATAGAAGGACTTTCCAAAAATATTAGATTGCCAGATTTTGCCCGTATCTCCCTCGAATTCCTGCAAAAGGTAATGGATCATCTCCTCGCTCTGTTTCTCCGTTCCGACGATGGGCGCGACTTCCGTCTGAATATCCGCACGGATCATGTGAATGGACGGCGCGCTGGCCCGCAGGCGCACGCCGTACCGCCCGCCCTGCCGAACGATCTCCGGTTCTTCCAGTACCATGGCCTCGGGCTGGGGTACCACGATTCCATACCCCGTCTCTTCCACTTCGCGCAGTGCTGCCGCTACATGGTCGTACTCAGCCTTGATTTTTGCAAGACTGGTCAGCTGGTTGAGCAAATCGCCGTCATCCCGAATGTCAAATCCGGACTGCCGGGACAGCGTCTGATAGAACAGACTGCGCGGCAGATCCAACGTGATCGCCGCCACTCCGGTACCCAGTTCCACCGAACCGACACGCGCTTCGCTCACCTGTTCACAGGCGCAGATCCGCTTTGTAACAGACTGTACGTCCCGAATGCGGCACATTCCCTTCGCGCTGTCCCGGATGGCGCTGTACAGCTCATTTTTGATGGGATGTTCCGCCTCCAAGGCATCCACCCATGCGGGCAGGAACAGCTCCAGCTCCTTGATCGGAAACTCATACAATACGTTTGCGATCAGTTCCGAGATCATATCCCGGTCCAGTTCCAGGCAATTTACCGCCTTACAGGTCACGTCGTAACGCTCCGCGATCTCGGCGCAAAGCTCTTTGGCCTGTGCGGAATACGGCTGCGCGGAGTTCAACAGCACCACAAACGGTTTTCCCAGCTCCTTCAGCTCTCCGATGACCCGTTCTTCCGCTTCCACATAATCCTCTCTCGGGATATCCGTGATCGTGCCGTCGGTTGTAATGACAATGCCGATGGTAGAGTGTTCCGCAATGACCTTTCGTGTCCCAAGCTCTGCAGCCTCGGTCATGGGAATTTCATGGTCATACCACGGTGTGGTAACCATGCGGGGAGCTTCCCCTTCCAATTGTCCTGCCGCACCGTCCACCATGTAACCGACGCAGTCGATCATGCGCACCTGAAACGCAGCGCCGCCATCCATGGTGATCTCCACCGCTTCCTCCGGCACAAACTTCGGTTCCGCCGTCATGATAGTGCGCCCGGAGCCGCTCTGAGGCAGTTCGTCCCGCGCCCGCTCACGGCGGTACACGTTGTCGATGTTCGGTATGACCAACGTCTCCATAAACCGCTTGATAAAGGTAGATTTGCCCGTCCGCACCGGACCAACTACGCCAATGTAGATATCGCCCTCGGTCCGAAGCGCGATATCCTCGTAGATTTTGCGATCTTCCACTTGAATTCCTCCTTCGGCCCGCGAGCCGCTGTTTCTTGTACATTCTATGGGGATAAGCTGTTGAATATGACAAAGGACCGCCTAAAGGCGGTCCTTTGCTCTTTATCGACCTGCAGGGATCAGCAGCAGTCTGCCAACCGGCGCTTCATCCTGCTCAAGTCCATTTGCCTGACCGATGCGCCGAATGGTCGTACCGTATGCCTTTGCAATATCCCAAAGACTTTCACCCGGCATGGCCGCCCGCATGACCACAGAGGGGCGGCTTTCCTGCGCGTCCCGGCTTCGTTCTGTCCAGCGAGCATTCTTCACACTGACAACCGGTTCCTGCCTGGTCATACACCCGCGCATCTCAAGATTGAACCGCACCTCCAGACCACCGGCAGTAACAGCTGCAAACGCCTCACCGGGGCAAGTGCAGGACATCCGGCACTGCACTCCCTCCGGAACGTCCAGCTGACCCGAAATAAGGATCGTCCGACCGGTGGTATGAAGCTGATCCCGTTCATCCAGGTACATCACGTCAGCCTGCAGCTGTGTTTCCATATTCGCGCCGGAAACGCTCACCCGGCACACCCGCACGGAAGCATCCACCACGCTCTTGGCCTGCACCTGCGTTTCCAGCAATTCCCGCATACTCTGCGGCCGGACATATCGCTCCAACAAATCGGTGACAAAGAAATTCTGCATTTCAACGGTAAGCTCTCCGCAGGTGCTGTAAGCATCCTGCAGGGCCACCAGCGGGTAGCTGTCCGCAACCACTGCCTGCCCCATCAGCTCCAGCGCAATGTTCAGCTGGCGGCCATCCTCCCCAGCCCGTGTGCATTCCACGTTTGTCACGTACAGGCTGACGCTGCAGTCTGCCTGCTCTCCAGCGCCTTCAACCTCCAAGATCTGCGAGAAATTGACCGGAATACAGGTAGAATTCATCTGTCCGCCTGCAAGGTATCGCACACGAACGCCTGCTTCACCCTTGATCACCAGCTTGCTGCCGATCAGTCTGGCCTCCGTACACCACGCCTGCGCACTCATGCAAACAAGCTCTCCTTCGGCATCCAGTCCGGCCGGCGCGTGTACCTCTTCATAGACCGAGAAAGGTTTTTCACATACCGCAGTGGTCAGATAGGCGCGCCGCTCGCCGGTCAGCTGCTGCACTCCCATTTCGGCACTGCACTCCATCCCACAGCATACAGGAAGCTCCCGGTGCTCGTACACGCAGACGTCTGCGCAGATGTCTGCCCGGACAAGCACCTTTCTCGGGTTTAATGTACGTGCATCGATCCTACCCAATATCGGCCGCACGACACAGCGCCCCTGCGCAGTAACTCCCGGTGCTTCCAGATTCACAGTAAAAGGAATCCGGTAATCGATTTTGCACAGTCCCTCCCCGCTTTCGGGTTCGTAGAGCAGCCAGCCGTCGACCGTTCCGCCGACCGTTACTCCCCCGTCCTTCAGTTCTTTTTCGGTCAAACAGAGCTGTCCGCCCGCCTCCACAATACGCAGAATATCGGGGTAAGAGTCGGGGACGATGGTTTCCTGTGTCTCCTCCCGGCAGACTTGGGTATCCAGCAGCAGTTCATGGTAATTCATGCGCTCCCAGTTCAGTTCCAGTTCCATAGTGTATCCTCTCCTTGCAATTCACATTGGGTCTTGCCCAACTATATGCAGCGGAAGGACCGGCTATGTCAGCGCAGGCCAAATAGTTTCCCAAGCAGTCTGCGCAGGAATTTCGGCGCTTTTACAACCACAACATTCATATTTTCTGCCTCCTAACCAGAATTTCCGTAAGAAACGGACTATCCCAGTATATGTGCGTTCTTTTTCCCGGACACAAAAAAGCTGCCCTCCCGGATGGAGAGCAGCTTTTTCAATATTACATTCTAGCGTTCCCAGTCCGGAACGGCACTGGCCTGTTCGTACAGGCGCACGTAGCTTGCATGGCGGCTGGGGCGTATTTTACCCTGTGCAACCGCCTCCAGCACACCGCAGCCCCGCCCCTTCAGATGGGCGCAGTCCGGGAACCGGCAATCCGCCGTATATGGCGCAAAGTCCGGGAAGTAATCCACCAGTTCTTCCTTGCGGCACAGATCCGCCCCCTCTGTATCGAAGGAGGAAAACCCTGGGGTATCCGCGATCAGCGTATCCTCATCCAGCGCAAACAGCTCCACGTGCCGGGTCGTATGGCGACCACGCCCCAGCTTTTCGCTTACCTCACCCGTGTCAAGGGCAAAAGACGGAGAAAGTGCATTCAAAATGCTCGACTTCCCTACGCCGGAGTTGCCTGTAAAGGCAGATACCTTTCCAGATATCAGCCGGCGAAGCTGATCGATCCCCTCCCCTGTTTCAGCACTGACACGTACCGTGGGGTAACCGGCGGCGCTGTACGTATCAAACAGATCATCACCCGAATCCAGATCGCATTTGTTCACGCACACCACGCAGCCGCAGCCGCGGCTTGCCGCAACGGTAATAATGCGGTCAATCAGAAAGGGATCGGTCACCGGTATGGCCTGCGACACGATGATGACCAGCTGGTCCACATTGGCAACGGCAGGTCTGATAAACTGATTGATCCGGGGCAGGATCTCGTCCAAAGCACCGGTCCGATCCTCTAGAGGCGTAAATACCACCCGGTCACCCACCAGCGGAGAAAGCTTTCCGTGGCGAAATTTCCCCCTTGCCCGGCAGGTGTAAACTGTTCCGGCGCTGTGAACGTAATAGAATCCGCTCAGCGCCTTAATGATCGTTCCTTCTGCCATATCAACCGTTGAAGTCCACGCTTTGGCTTGCGTGGAATTGATCATTAAAATAAATATCGTACGTTTTTGTTCCGGTTCCGCTGACCTGGAAGGAAACCGCTGCATTCAGGGCAGTATCAACGGTCTGCTCTCCAATCACGGTCTGTCCGTCCTTCAGCGTAACTCGTATCTGTCCGGCGTCCGGCGGCAGCGTGACCGAAACCGTTCTGCGGTTGGAAGCAGGCGGCTTGGCGTTGGGATCAGGTCCCTTGCTCACCTGAAGATTTATCTGGGTACCCTGAGGCACTTCGGTATAGGCTGCAATACTCTGGTCAACCACGATACCGGCCTCGATCTCAGCGCTCCAAACCTCAAACACATTTCCCAGCTTCAGGTTCTGCAGATCTATTTTGTTCAGGGCCCACTCCTTGGTCTGGCCGATAAACAGGGGGACAAGCTCAAGTTTTTCTGTTGGGCCGGTGCTGATCACCAGATCCACCCTATCCCCCGGCCGCAGCTGAGTCCCCTCCAGGGGCGTGTGGGAAATAACGTGGTTGGTAGGCACTTCCTCATGCGCGGAGTAACTGGGCACCGGAACGAACAACCCCATGTTCTGCAGGGTCACCAGCGCTTTATGATACTCCTGACCAACAACGCTTGGCATAACGATAATTTCAGGTCCGCTGCTGACCGTCAGGGAAATCTGGGTCTTTGGATCTTTGACCGTGCTTTCAGCATCGGGAGACTGCTTCAGGATCGTTCCCTCCGGCTCTTCGCTGGTCACATTCTCGGCAAGGAAAATGCTGAATTGACCCAAAAGTTCCGTATCCTGTTCCACTTCGCTGTAAGTCTTTCCCACTAGATTGGGCACAACATAATCCGGAGTTGTCTGGAACATGGGGCGGATCAGACCTGTCAGGAAATACAGCACGCCGACCACAAACAACAGGATAGCGGCAATGGCCACAAAGATAGGCCAGACTTCGCCCTGTCCCTCGTCGTCATCGTCCTCTGCTGCCCGCTCAGGCTTGGCAGTGCGCTTCCAGGGCAGCCGCTCAAGCAGCTTTTCCTGCTGCGCACGATTGCCGCGGGGCAGTGCGCCGACCGTTACCTTCTGCGTCTTTTCCGCGCCGACAGGTTCCTCCTCCGCAGACGTCTTCAGATCTTCTTCCGTGTAGTCGAAGTTGATGCTGGGATTTTTTCTGAATTCCTCCAGATCGGCCAGCATAGAGGCCGCACTGTCATAGCGTTTTTCCACGTTGGAGGCCATAGCCTTCATAGTGATGCGTTCCAGTGCCTCAGGCACGTCCGCATTCAATTCCCGCGGAGACAGCGGGATGCTGTTGATATGCTGAATGGCCACCGATACGGGCGAATCGCCCTCAAAGGGCAAACGGCCCGTGATCATCTCGTACAGTACCACACCGGCGGAATACAGGTCGGAACGGGCATCAATATGGCTGCCTCTGGCCTGTTCAGGAGAGATATAATGCACGGAACCCAGCGTCTCCTGTGTCAGCGTACTGTGGCCGGCAGAGGCCAGTCGCGCAATGCCGAAATCGGCCACCTTGACGCTTCCGTCCCGCAGGACCATGATATTATGGGGCTTGATATCACGGTGAATAATGCCGCGGCTGTGGGCGTGTCCCAGTCCTTTTACGATCTGAGTGATAAAGTGCAGTGCCTCACGCCAGTTGAGCTTGTTGCCCTTTTTCTGCATGTACTGCTTCAGGCTGATGCCGTCGATCAGCTCCATAACGATATATTCCAGATCGTCGGAACGGCTGACGTCGTACACAGCCACAATATTGGGGTGAGAGAGCATGGCTACAGCCTGAGACTCATCATAGAAGCGCCGACGGAAGTCGGAGTCCTGAGACAGGTCGTCCCGCAAAATTTTGACCGCAACCAGACGGTTTAGTCTGTGGCAGCGGGCCTTATAGACCTTTGCCATACCGCCGACGCCGATCAGCTCCAGCAGCTCATAGCGGTTATCCAATAATTTTCCGATGTTTTGATCCATATCTCTCACCTCCTCAGCATTCCACAAGGACCACCGTCACATTGTCCGGCGCCCCGCGTTTTATTGCAATTTCCAGCAACCGCTCGCAGCATTCCTCCACAGGGCCGCCATGAAGAATTTCATAAAGCATCTCCTGTTCGGAGACCACGTTGCTCAAACCGTCACTGCACAGCAGGAAAAACTGTCCCCGCTCCACTTCCAGCTCAAACATATCTGCATGCAGAACCGTTTCCGAGCCAAGCGCACGGGTGATCAGATTTTTATTGGGATGGATACGGGCCTGTTCGGGGGTCAGTTCGCCCCTGCGCACCAAATCTTCCACCAGCGAGTGGTCCTGCGTCACCTGAGAAATAGACTCCGGTGTAATAAAATACGCACGGCTGTCACCTTCGTTAAGCACCGTTGCACGGCTGCCATCCAGAAAAACCGCCACCATGGTGGTACCCATACCGCGGCAGGCTCCGTCCGTCATGGCACGGTGATGTACCTCATCATTCGCCTGAGATGCAGCCGTCTGCATCAAAACGTCTGCTGCGCGCTCTCCGGCATCCCAAAGGGCGGAAAAGACGTTGGAAAACTCCTCCACAGCCATGGTGCTGGCGACATTGCCGGCACGGGCACCGCCCATGCCGTCGCACACCACCGCAAGCTGCTGCGTATCCGTCAACCGCAGCAGGGCATATGCATCCTGATTTTCCTCCCGGACCACACCCCGGTCGGTAATTCCCCACATATTCATGTGTCAGCCTCTTTTCCTGATTCCTGCTGCTCGTTCATTGCCTTGCGGCGCAGCTGACCGCAGGAAGCATCAATGTCGCTGCCCAGCCTGCGCCGGACGGTAACGGTGATTCCCTGCTCTTCCAGCCGCTGCTGAAATTGCTTGACCCGTCGGCTGGGTTTAAGCGGACTTTCCTCAACGTGGTTGAGGGGGATCAGATTTACATGTGCGGCGATACCCTTCACCATTCGCGCCAGCATATCCGCCTGCGCATCCGAATCGTTGACCCCATCGATCATGGCGTACTCAAAAGAGATGCGCCGTCCGGTGACTTTGAAATAGTCGTGGCATGCTTTCATCAGCCGCCCCACATTGAATGCGCGGTTGACAGGCATGATTTTGGACCGAGTCTCGTCATCCGGCGCATGGAGAGAGACGGACAGCGTCAGCTGCAGGTGCTGCTGCGCCAGCAAATCGATTTTCTCTGCCAGACCGCAAGTGGACAGTGAGATATGCCGCATACCGATGTTCAGTCCATCGGGCGAATTGACCAGTTCCAAAAAGCGCATAACCGTATCAAAGTTGTCCAGAGGTTCACCGATTCCCATCAGTACAATGTTGGAAATCTGTTCTCCACTGTCCAGTTGGGTAAACAGAACCTGATCAAGCATCTCTGCCGGGGTAAGATCCCGGATCTTTCCGCCCAGCGTAGATGCACAGAACGCACACCCCATCCGGCAGCCCACTTGACAGGAGATGCAGACTGTATTGCCATGTTTGTAACGCATCAGAACTGTCTCGATGCAGTTTCCATCAGGCAACCGCCACAAATATTTGATCGTGCCGTCAATGGCAGATACCTGCTTACGCTCTACCTGCAGACTGCTGATGGTACACTGGGCCGCCAGCTTTTCCCGCAGCGCCTTGGAAAGGTCACTCATCTGCTCGAAGGAGGTCACCCCCCGATGCAGCCAGCGGAACACCTGCTTGGCGCGGAATGACGGCTCCCCCAGCTGCTTGAACAGCGCAGACATATCGGCCATGCCGTAGGATTTGATGTCGATCATGCCTGCCTCCTTAGTTTTGCAAAGAAAAATCCGTCGGTACAGTGGCGGTGAGGCCACAAAGTAACCATACCGTCCTCCACCCTGCCGACGGGGTCCGGCAGCGCGAAGGGTTCCAGGACAAAGCGCGGGTCGACGGACAGCAGGTACTCTACGACCTCCCTGTTCTCCCGCTCAAGGAGCGTGCAGGTGGAATAGAGCAGAACGCCGCCGGGCCGCACATAATTTGCAACGTTTTCAATAATACGCTTCTGCACCGCGGGTAGGTCGGCCAGCGGCTCCGGATCCTTATAGCGAATATCCGGCTTCTTGCGGATAACACCCAGACCGGAACATGGTACGTCGGCCATGACAAGATCAAAGCCGTCCTTCCACTCAGGCTTGAACACGCCCGCATCCGCGGTCATTGGGGTGACGATGGACAGACCAAGCCGATCCGCCCCCGCCTGAATGAGTTTTTTCTTGTGCGGGTGCAGATCACAGGAGATAACTTCACCCTGATTTTCCATAGCAACCGACAAGGAAAATGACTTTCCACCCGGTGCAGCACAGGCATCCAGCACCCGCATGTTGGGCTGTACCCCCGCCGCCATAACGGCCAGACGGCTGGCGGCATCCTGAATGTGGAAGTGGCCCTGCTTGAAACTATCCAGTTCCTCAATGCTCCCGGTATCCCGCAGGATCAGGCAGTCGGGCAGCCACGGATGCAGCTGCGCCTCCACCCCCTGCTCGGACAGACGGGTCAGCAGCGCCGGAGTGCTGATGCGGCAGGTATTTACCTGCGCCGTCACGGGCGGCGCGCTGTTATTTGCCGCAAGAAGCTGTGCTGTTTCCTCCGCCCCAAGCTTATCGATCCACAGGCGGACAAGCCAGGCAGGGTGGCTGTAAAGTGTGGACAGATACTCCACCGTATCCCCCTGCTCGATCAGGGGCAGGTGATCCAGATTGCGCTCTAGCGCCCGCAGAATTCCGTTGACCATACCGGCGGCCCGGGGATTTTTACAGCTCTCCCGGGTCATTTCCACCGCGCTGTTCACTGCGGCGCTGTGAGGAATGCGAGTCAAAAACAGCATCTGGTACAGGCCGATGCGCAGCGCCTGAACCACCTTGCTCTCCATGCGTTTGAGCGGAATATTGGAGAATTTGGAGATGTAAAAGTCCAGCAGGATGCGGTTTTGCACCACACCAAAGCAGATCTGGGTGGCAAGGGCGGCATCGCGGCTGTCAAGTCCGGCCTGAGACAGCTGCTTTTTCAGCACACCGTCGGACCAGCCCCCCTGCCGTTCGCAGGCGCAAAGGGTCTGCAGCGCCACTTGTCTTGCATCCATAGGAACACCTCCCATCATCGTTTTATAAGCTTACAGTTCGATCGGGTGGCCGCGCAGATAGTCAGCCGCAGCCATGCGCTTGCCGCCCTGGGCCTGCAGCTGCTTGATACGCAGCACGCAGCCATCGCCGCACGCCATGTCAATGCCGTTCTTTCCCGCGTCCAAAATGGTTCCGGGGGCAGCGGTGGTGGTCTGCCCGGTGAGTTCGGTCTCAAACACTTTCACCGGCTGGGCGCCAATAATGTCCGTCGTGGTGGCAGGCCACGGCACAAGGCCGCGTACCTGATCGTGCAGGCACTTGGCAGGCCGCGTCCAGTCCAGCGGGGACAGCTCACGGGAAAGCATGGGCGCAAAGGTCACCTTGCTCTCGTCCTGAGGTGTCCGCGTGGCAGTACCGTCCTTGATCCGCTGCACAACATCCACAAGCAAAGTCGCGCCCATCTGCGCCAGCCTGTCGTGGAGGGTTTCCACCGTCTCATTGGGATCGATGGGCGTCGCCGCCTGATCGATAATGTCACCGGCATCCATGGCTTTGGCCATGTGCATGATGGTCACTCCGCTTTCCACCTCGCCGTTCAGAATGGCCCAGTGAATGGGTGCAGAACCGCGATACTTGGGCAGCAGGGACGAATGCACATTGATACAGCCATAGGCGGGATAATCCAAAATCTCCACCGGCAGGATGCGGCCATAGGCCGCCACGGCGATCAGCTCCGGCTGAAGCTGCTCAATAATAGCCAGCGCACTGCCGTCCTTCACCGTTTCCGGCTGAAACACGGGAAGATCGTGTGCAAGGGCAAATTCCTTTACAGGTGGTGCCTGCAGCTTCATTCCGCGGTTTTTCGGTTTGTCCGGCTGGGTAAAAACGCCGCAGATCTCATGGCCGGCATTGACCAGCGCCTCCAAAGATGGCACGGCAAAGTCCGGCGTTCCCATAAACAAAATCCGCATGGTTTACTCCTCTTCCTCCATCATGGCATCCAGCTCTTCGGACGTGTAGAGACGGTCAGCCAGTTCGGAAAACAGATGGCCGTCCAGATGGTCCAGCTCGTGGCAGAAACAGCGGGCGGTCAGCTCTTCATCCTCTTCCTCAAACCAGTTGCCGTTGCGGTCCTGAGCACGTACACGCACGCGCATGGGGCGCTTGACCATGCCCCATTTGCCCGGCACACTCAGGCAGCCTTCCAGCCCCTCCTGCTCTCCGGAGGTGCTGACGATGGTGGGGTTGATCAGTTCGATCACGCGATCTTCGCCGTTGATCACCAGTACCACGCGGCGCAGAATACCGACCTGCGGCGCAGCAAGACCCACGCCGTTGGATTGGGCCAGCGTGTCGTGCATATCGTCCAGCAGATCCCACAGCTTTTGGTCAAACTGGGTCACGGGGTGACAGACCTTGTTCAGCACAGGGTCACCCTGAGTCACAATTTCTCTGATTGCCACAGATAACAACTCCTTTAATCCATGGGGTTAATGTCTGCAAAGGCCGACACACCCTTACATTCCTTATCCTGATGAACCGCCCGCAGCAGGTGGGCAACCAGCCTGCGCTGCTCCGGGGTACTCTTCCCCGTCAGTGTCAGGTGGTAGCGGTAGCGGTTGTTCACCTTTGCAATGACCGCGGGGGCCGGGCCAAGAATTTGGCAGGGTTCTCCCTCAAGTCCTTGCTTAAGACCGCCGCGCAACTTCATACAGGTACGCAGCACACAGGTCTCGTCCGGACCGGACACGGTGATGACCGTTAAATCGGAAAAGGGCGGCGTCCCACGCAGCTTTCGCAGACCGATCTCCTGCTGAAAGAAGCTGTCGTAGTCCTGCCGAGCCGCGAAGCGGATCACTTCATGCTCCGGAGTATAGGTCTGAATCACGGCACGACCGGTCTTTTCGCCCCGCCCTGCACGACCAACAACCTGAGTCAACAGCGAGAATGTGCGCTCTGCCGCACGCAGATCTTCGGCATACAGCGCAAGGTCGGCAGCAATGACACCGACAAGCGTCACGTTTTCAAAATCCAATCCCTTGGCCACCATTTGGGTGCCTATCATGATCGGCACGTTCTCTTTTCGGAAGCGCTCCAGATAGTACTCATGGGGTTTGGATGCTGTAACGGTATCCGTATCCATGCGGATCATTTCCACGCCGGGGAATATCTCCGCCAGCTCCTCTTCCACTCTCTGAGTCCCCACGCCGATAAAATTCAGTCCGCCGCCGCATTCAGGGCAGACGTCCGGCAGACGCTGGGAATGACCGCAGTAGTGACACATCAGGCGCCTGTTGGCGGAGTGATAGGTCAAATGCGCGGAACACCGCGGACACTCCGGCACGTGGCCGCATTCCCCACAGGATACCATACGGCTGGCTCCCCGGCGATTTAAGAAAAGGATCGTCTGCTCGCCGCGCTCCAGATTGGCCTGAATTTCATCCTGCAGCAGGGTGCTGATAGCACCGCCGTTCCCGCGGCGCAGCTCGTCCTTCATATCGGCGACCAGCACCTTGGGCATCGCCTTTTGATTATACCGCTTTTCCAAACGAATTAAGCTGTACTGGCCGTTTTGGGCATGGTACATGGTTTCAACGCTGGGAGTCGCAGAACCAAGCAGCAGCAGCGCGTTGTCCTGCGCGCAGCGGTATTTTGCAATATCTCTGGCGTGGTAGCGGGGGCTGTTATCCGATTTGTAGGAAGCCTCCTGCTCCTCGTCCAGAATGATGACCCCGATGTTGTCAAGGGGGGCAAACACCGCCGAACGGGTTCCGATGACCACCCGCGCCCTGCCGCTTTTCACCCGCTTCCACTCGTCGTACCGCTCCCCTGCCCGCAGGCTGCTGTGCAGCACGGCAATGTCACTGCCGAAGTGGGCGGTAAAGATACGCAGAAGCTGAGGGGTCAGGGCAATTTCCGGCACCAGCACCATGGCTGTCCGGCCGCGGGTCAGTACGCTTTGAATGAGTTTGATATATACCTGTGTCTTGCCGCTGCCTGTCACTCCGTACAGCAGCGCTGCCGCGGCCTTGTCTCTGCTTGCCAGAGCATACAGCTGCTTGAAAACAGATTCCTGCTCTTCATTCAGCTGCACCGGGCCTGCCGGCTCGACCTCAACCGCTTTTCGCCGCAGTACCTCCTGCTTTTCAAGGGTGATCAGGCCCTTTTTCGCCAGGGTGCGCAGTGTAGCCGGCGATGCGCCGGTAAAGTAGCACAACTCCTTGCTGTTGGCACTGCCGATCGCACACAGCAGTTCTATCACACTGTAATGCAGGGGCGCTGTTTTGCGTTTGGGCGTTACCTGTGCCATAGCCTCCTCCGCCGGGACCGCCAAAACCGCAATGCTTTGGGTCTTGTCGTTCACCGCCCGGTGGGCATCGGCATCTACGGTAATGATGTTCCGCTCACTCAGCAGCTTGATGGCCGCCGAGGGCGACTTCTCACCAAAAGCAATTCGAATTTGCTCCATATCGGCGCTTCCGCCGCAGGCATACAGCATGTCCAGCAGCTTTTTGGCGTTCCCGGACTGCCCTGCAGCCTCATAGGCTGCCTCTCGGCTTACATCCGGGTGGATCCGGCAGCAATCCCGCACCGAGAAATACATCCCCGCGGGCAGCATAGCCTTCACCGCGCTGTACACGGTGCAGAAGCACCGCTCCCGCATCCAGAGGGCCAGCTTGAGCAGCTTTTCGTTCAGTACCGGCTCGTCGTCCAGTACGCTGATCACGCTTTTCAGCCCCGTCCCGCTGCCCTTGTCCAGAGTAAGAACGATGCCGTCGCTCGGCTGGTTTCCGTTTCCGAAGGGTACCAACACCCGCATACCCGGACGCAGCGTTTCCGCCATGGTATCCGACACAAGGTAGTCATAGGGCCTGTCAATGGCATACAGCGCCCTGGAAAGTGCGACCTTTGCCACCGTCTGTTCTGCCATTTCACCGCCCCTTTTCATCGAAAAAGCAAGTGAGAGGCAGTTTTCTCCCACTTGCCTTTATCGGTTTGTTTTACTCGGCATCCTTGCCGGCAGCCACCTCGCGGATGGCCATGCTGACAGGCTTATCCTCCAGCGCGATACCGGCCTCTTCAGCCTCGAACGCGATCTCACGAGCGCGGCATGCAACCACATTCACCAGTTCATAGCGGCTGTGCACATTGGCCAGCAGGTCCTTCATAGGGGGGTAGAGCATCATAACGCATTATCTCCTTCAACAATGTATTTTCTGTTTTCCACGCGGCACTCCGCCGCAGTCAGGATCGCCTCGATCTCGCCAACCGCGTGGGACACCTTGTCATTGACCACAAGGTAATCGTAGTTGGGGATCTCCTTATATTCCGACCGGGCCTTCTCCAGCCGGCCGGTGATCACCGCTTCGTTGTCCGTGTTCCGACCGTGCAGACGGCGGGACAGTTCCTCAAAAGACGGGGGGATCATGAAGATAAAAATGGCATCGGGACAGCGCTGACGCACTTTCGCCGCGCCCTTGACCTCGATATCCAGCAGCACGTCGATGCCCGCATCCAGCTTTTCATTGATGACTTTCAGCGACGTGCCGTAGTAGTTATCCACATATTCCGCGTACTCTAACAGCTCGTCGGCGGCGATCATCCGCTCGAACTCCTGCCGGGTAACGAAATTGTAATTCACACCGTCCTGCTCCCCCACTCTGGGGCCGCGGGTGGTGTACGATACAGAGAAAAACAGCTCCCGCTGCGCCATCAGCTCGGCGATCACCGTACTCTTTCCCGTTCCGGACGGGCCGGACAGCACGATCAGCTGTCCTTTCTTTTTCTGCTTGCCTGTCATAGTCTCTCCTCCTCGCTGACAGAGGTTCCGCCTTCCTCCGTGCGGCCGGCCACGGTTTCCGGAGTCAGTGCAGAAAGCACCAGATGGTCATTGTCCATGATCAGCACAGAGCTGGTCTTGCGGCCATAGGTGGCATCGATCAGAATGCCGCGGTCCCGCGCCTCCTGCACCATACGCTTGATGGGCGCCGAGTCGGGACTGACAATGGCAACCAGCCGTCCGGCTGAAATCATATTTCCAAAGCCGATGTTAATCAGTTTCACGATGCTCGACTCCCCTTATTCCACGTTCTGGACCTGCTCGCGGATCTTCTCGATCTCCGCCTTCATGTCCACCACATAGCGGGAAATTTCAAGATCGGTGCATTTAGAGCCGATGGTGTTGGCCTCGCGGTTGAATTCCTGAATGAGGAAGTCCAGCTTTCTGCCCACAGGCACGCCGCTTGCCAGCATGGTATCCAGCTGCTCCAGATGGCTGTGCAGACGGACCGTTTCTTCATCCACGGCGACCTTATCGGCAAAGATGGCCGCCTCGGTAAGGATGCGGCTCTCGTCCAGCTGGGTGTTGGAAAGAACGTCGCGCATGCGCGCCTCCAGCTTGGCTCGATACTCGGAGACAGTCTTGGGGGATCGCTCCTCCACCCTGGCAAGCAGGCCCTTGATGGTTTCCGCGCGTTCACGTACATCAGCGGCCAGCTTCTCGCCTTCCCGGCTGCGCATCTCGGTGTAATCGGTCAGGGCCATATCAAGCACGCTGCAGATATCGGCGGCAACCGCCTCCATGTCCTCCTGACTCTTTTCCACCAGCAGAACGTCCTGGAACTTGGACAGCAGAGATACCGAGATGTCGTCTTTGAGCTGGTACTGATCCCGCAGCGCGATCAGCGCAGCATAGTAGCTGTCCGCAACCGGCTTGTTGACGGAGATCACGACCTCCTCCGCCTCGGCATTGTCAAGGCTGACGAACACATCCACCTTGCCGCGGGAGATGCTGTTCTGCACCCGGGTCTTGATGGCATCCTCGGCAAAGATGTAAAGCCGGGGCAGCTTAACGGTACAATCGAGGTATCGATTGTTGACCGAGCGAACTTCAACAGTGATGGAGCGGCCGTTCAGCACAGCCTCTCCCCGGCCGTAGCCGGTCATACTTTTGACCATGATCACACTTCCTCTTTTCGTTTATCCTCAGCAGAACAGGCCGCCGTCAAAGGGACACAGGCAGCGCAGACACAGATAGGTCGTGCAGCAATCGGACATACCGCCCCCGGTGCCGTAGGACGAAAAACCGCCGCCGGCGTTGTTCATCATCGCAAGAGCCTGTCGATACTCCATATTACCCGGGTCAAGCTGACAGGCTATCTGGTAGTGCTGTCTGGCCTCATCCAGCCAGCCGCGCCGATAGGCAACCGCACCGCTGAGAAAATGCCACTCGGCACCGTGGTCGGAGATCTCACTAAGCAGCCTGTCTGCAAGCTGCAGATCCCCTGCAGAGACCGCGCTGCGAATTCGTGCAAACGCCGGATCTTTAGTCCCGGAGGAACTGTAAGAAGCGGATTGGGAACCATAGGTTCCTCCCCCGCCCTGGCGCTGTTTCTGAATGGCATCATAGGCCTCATTCACAGCCTTCATCTTTTCCTCTGCAAGGTCTGCCAACGGGTTATTCTGGTAGTTGTCCGGGTGGTATTTCCGGGCCAGTTCCCGGTAGGCCCGCTTGACTTCCTCGTCGCTGGCGTTTGGACTTACGCCCAGCACACTGTAAGGATCATTCATGCTTTGTTACTCCAAATCTTATGTTTTTGCATTTGCTTCCATTGCCCGGAAGGCACAGCCTTCTGTACCGCCGGAAGCCCGTAATTCAGTACGTTTTCAACGATTTCCGTCTGTCTGCCGAGCTCCAAAAGGGCCGCCGCAGACCGCATAAGCGAAACAGAATGGGTCAGGGTCAGGTCAAGCTCCGTATCCTCCGGAGCATCTCCCCAACGCAATGCCACGGGGTTGTAGCCGCCGGACTTGAGATCCTCCTGCAAATCGTCTCTGGCATCCACAAGATAGATCCATCGGCCAAGATGGTACAGCAGCTGCTCCATAGCCCGCCGCTGCCCCTCATCCGGCAGCGCGGGGGCCGCTGCGACCAGAAGTCTGGCAAAGGCATCAGCCGGTCTGTCGACACAGGCACATCGCTCTTGCTCCAGCCGGCGCAGTTCCTCCAGCTGCGCGCAAACCACACCGGCAAACTCAGGCTGCCGCGCAGCGGCTTTGCGGTACGCTCCACTCAGCAGACACTTAACAATCGCAGCTTTCAGCCGCGCAATGCCCTTTTCATCGCGAACTTTGTCCTCCAGCTGCCAGTAAGTCAGAATCACGCTGGTATCTGCCGCCTGCTCCAGAGCAGGAGACTGTTCGCACATACAGCGTCTGGTGGGAACCACGTGGCAGCGGTGTCTGCATGTTACCGATTCCCCCCGCGCCGGGGCCAGCAGCAGCGCAAGAAAGGTAAAGTCGTAGTTGAGTATCATAGGTGCCACAACACCGCAGCGCCGGCGCAAAGTACGGCACAGACCGCAGTAAGTGGCCCGATACAGGTCAAGATCTTTGCATTTCAGTTCCCCGCGCAGGGGCCGTACATATCCGAAGATACGCCCTCACCTCCCAAGGGAAACGATGGTGAATTCCGGTCCATTTTTTCCGGCAGCGATGCGATTTGCAATTACCGCAGGGACAAATCCAACTGCAAGACCGCCGAAAGCCGCTGCAATGCAAATTCCCTCGGAACTTCCGAGCAGTCCGGCCAAAATGTAGCCAAGGATCAATCCTATACAGGGCAGCAGCCAAACAAGCAGCACCGCACCGGAAGTACCGCAGCGGTTCGGTTTGACCGTTACCACATCGCCAACCGCTGCGCCCACGGCATTATCTGCAAGGGCCAGCAGTTCGTCCTTCGGCTTTTGAGGGCAGCCCTCACAACTTTTGCAGCTGAGTCCGCACTCCATCTGCCGCATCAGGGAGACCTCAGCTTGTCCGGATGACAGAATTCGTTTGACGATCGCCGTCTGGATCACAGGGTACCTCTCCTTCTGCCGGTCAGCCGCGGGTCAGCTTGACCACAACGTTGTTCTGCCCGATCACACCCACCTCGTTGCCGGCGTACAGATAGATCGTGACCGGCACATTGTAAGAACCGGTAGCCGCCACGTTGGACAGATCCGCGATCATGCGGATCTGAGGTACCAGCACCTTGTCCAGTGCCTGCTGTGTTCCGCGCAGGGTGATGGCCCGCTTCTGGGTGACCAGCGCAGCCTTGTACCCCTTTGGCACGTTGACAAGCTGGATGTTTTCCACTTCAACCGTCTTGGTCGCAAGGCCGCTGACCGTGACACGGACCTCAGCCGTATCCGTTCCGCTGATGTTGACCAGACCCGCATCCAAATAGACCGGGTATTCGTCGGTATATTCACCGATAACCTGCGCAAGATCGATGCTGCCCAAAGAAATGTGTTCCAGATTTTCCAGAACCTCCTCAGGGCCGGACACCGTGATGGATTTCGGTTCGATCACACACGCAACGTTGTCCTCCGTCGCGCCGCCGCCGGAAATGAACTCCACTGCAAGGGGTACTTCCTTCATGACCACAATGGGCATATAGACGTTGGCACGCTCCGCGCTGAGCCGCAATCCCTCGGTATCAACCTGTTTTCCGGCCTTGTCAAGGAACTGCAGTTCCAGCTCGCCGGAAAAACTTTCTTTCATCTTCTTCTGTTCCAGCACGACCTGAACCGTCTGGACGCTGTCCACCTTTTCCTGCGTGCCGCTGATTTGTACCTGCTCCGGCTCGACGATAAACTCGCCCGCCTGATAGCCATCCTCAACGCTGCCCTTGAAAACAGGCTGTATGGTCATGGGCTTTGAGTAGATTTTGGCCACCGTGACCCTGATGGTCTGCGGAATACTGCTCTGCAGCGATACCGCGGAAGATGCCACGGTTGCAGGATAGTTCGGGGTAAATTCCAGCTCGTATTCGCCGGGTTCGGTAATTTTGGACACATCAACGCTGACGCTGACGTTCTCCTTATTCAGCTGGCTGACCTCGCGCCAGTTGCCCTTCCAGACCAGCATAACATCGGCAGGCGCGATCTGCTCGATCATAAGTCCCTGAGTCTCCAGCACTCTTTCTCCGGAGGTTATCACAGGAATGCCCCGCTCACGGTTTTCCATTTCAGGATCCTCATCCATGCGGACAAACAGCCAAAGGGTTGTGGCGATCAGCACGGACAGCAGAACGTAGACCCACTTGCTCTCCTTAATTGACTTCATCCTGCTCATCCCCCTTTCTGGATCGCGACAGCAGCGAAGAGATCAGCGTTATGATATTCACATTCTCTGTCTCTTCCTTGGTCAACAGTTCATTTTCAAGCAGCCGCTTAAAAGTCTCCGGTGCGAGGTGGCGCTTCAGCATACCGCCAACCGCAACGGAAACAGAGCCGGTCTCCTCCGAAACAATGGCGACCACCGCATCGGAATGCTCACTGATGCCGATGCCGGCACGATGCCGCATACCAAGGTCACGGCTCAGGTTTACATTGCCGGACAGGGGCAGCATACAGCCAGCGCCCACGATCCTGCCGTTTCGGACGATGACCGCACCGTCGTGCAAAGGTGCCTTGTTCCAGAAAATATTTTTCAGCAGCTCGGAACTGGCGGCGGCGTCCAGCGCCGTGCCGGTCTTAATGATGTCGTCCAGATGATTGTTGCGCTCGAAAACCATCAGCGCACCGACCTTGTCCCGGGACATCATCTCATAGGCATCCACCGTCTCCTTGATAGCATGCTCCACGGCATTCAGATCACGGCTCTGGGACTTCAGCAGCGCGGCGAACAGACGGCTGTCGCCCACACGCTCCAGCAGACGCCGGATTTCCGGCTGAAAGATAACGATCAGCGCAAATACGCCCCAGTCGATCACGATGTTGAACAGATAACTTACGGCATACAGCTTCAGCACCGAAGCCAGCGCCATAAACACCAGCAGAACACCAACGCCCTTCAAAACACGGCCAAAGCTGTTCTTTCTGGTCATCCAGATCAACTTGTAGATGAAGACGGACAAAAGGGCAATATCGAGAATATCACTGATACGCACGATGCCAAAAAATGTATCGAAAAAACGAATGACCGCCTGCATGTTAACTCCTCCCTTTCTTGCCAAAACCGGCAAACGGGCATAATATAGCTATACTAATACATTATACTATATTTGAGTGATAATAGCAAGCGTTCAGGCCTTGAAACTGTAGTATTTTTTTCGTATATGCATGCAAAAAAGCGGCATCGCCGCGGCTTCCCGGGAAGCTGCGGCGATGCCGCCATTTTACTTCGAAGCAAGCGCCACCGCTCGGACGAACCGGGCCACTTCGTCCGCCGTATTAAAGGCAGAAATACTTGCCCGGATCGTACCTGTATCCAGTGTCCCCACCGTACCGTGGGCAAGGGGCGCACAATGCAGTCCGCTGCGCACAGCAAACCCCATTTTTCCAAGCTGCTGGCCGAATTCCTCACAGTCCTTCCCGTCCACACAGAAAGACAGAACTCCACCTCGGCAACGATCACCCAAATCCTGCTCATACACGCGGACACCCGGGATTTTGCTTAATTCCTCTGCCATTCTTCGGCTCAGCGTTGTTTCGTGGTATCCAATCTGCTCAGCGCCGCGTCTGCTTACAAACCGTATCCCCTCCAGCAAACCGGCAATGCCGGGAATGTTGTGCGTTCCCGCCTCCAACCGGTCCGGCAAATAATCGGGCATCGTCTGCAGTGCGGACGCACTGCCTGTTCCGCCCTCCATAAGCGGTTTTGCCGGTGCGCTGCACAAAAGCAGTCCCGTCCCCTGCGGCCCATACAGCCCTTTATGCCCGGGCATCGCCACAAAGGCCGCGCGCCACTTTCCTGCATCAACAGGCACACAACCTGCCGACTGGGATGCATCCACGATCAGCGGCACACCCCTGCACGCACAAAGCTCCGCGATCTCATCCATAGGCAGGATATAGCCGAACACGTTAGACATATGGGTGCAGATCACGCACGCCACATCCGACGTAACCAGCTTCTCAAAGCGTTCCAGTATCTTCCGCGGCTGGAACAGCGGCCCATCGGCCACGCGGATGTCCACCCGTCCCATAGCGTGCAGCGGGCGCGTGACCGCATTATGCTCATACCCGGAAATGACGACCGCATCTCCCGGCGCGACCAGCGATTTAATGGCAATGTTCAGCGCATGGGTGGCGTTGCAGGTAAACACGACCTGTTCCGGGTCGGTCAGGCCGAACAATCGCGCCGCCTCTTCCCTGCATGCAAAGACGGTCGTCGCCGCCAGATCTGCCGGACGATGACTGCCGCGTCCCGGACTGGCCATTGTCTGCATGGCACGCGCCGCCGCCTGCGCGACGCAGCGCGGTTTCTGCATGGTGGTGGCTGCGCTGTCAAGATAAACCAACCACTCCGACCTCCTCATATCCCCCCGCACCATCGTTTCCAAATACGTGCTTTGGCTTCAGGCCGGCACGGACCAGAATATCGACTGCCCGTTCAAGAGCATTGTTTTTAATCTTAACACAGTGGCTGCAGCCCTCCGTGGAGATCCCTTTGGGGCAGCGCATGATGTGCGCCATCAGCCCGGCCCGTTCCAGCGCCCGCGCAGACCGCTGGGCATAGGTCAGCGAGCGGCACAAAATGAGGTAATTGACCATCCCGATCCCATCCTTTCATGGCAATGATCCCTCACAGACCATCTTATGCGCTGACCACACCCGCGGCACATAAAAAGGACGGAGCGATCGCTCCGTCCCATTTACGAAATTCACTTTTCAAGCAAGGCCACCGCGTGGACGGCCATGCCCTCGCCAGCACCGGTGAAGCCGAGTTTTTCCTCCGTGGTAGCCTTCACATTGACCTGCTCCGGGTCAACACCCATATGCGATGCCAGGTTCTCTTTCATTTGCTGAATGTAGACAGCCAGTTTGGGACGCTGCGCCACAATGGTCGCATCAACGTTGCCCACCCGCCAGCCTTTTTCCGCCAACAATTCCATCACATGGTCCAGCAGCTTCAGGCTGTCAGCCCCCTTGTACGCAGGGTCAGTATCGGGAAAATGCTTCCCAATATCACCCAACGCTGCGGCGCCCAGCAGAGCGTCCATCACCGCGTGAGTCAGCACATCCGCATCGGAGTGTCCCAGCAGGCCCAGCTCATAGGGAACTTCTACACCGCCTAAAATCAGCTTTCGGTCTGAAACCAGCCGGTGTACATCATATCCGTGTCCAACCCGAACCATAACTCATTCCCCTCTCGCATCCAAAATTGCCTGACCAAGCACCATGTCAAAGGGTGTCGTCACCTTGATGTTTTCACGATCTCCGGGTGTCAGCACAACACCGATTCCCAACCTCTCCACAGCGGAGCAGTCATCAGTTACAGGCGCATTGTCTTCTACCGCTTTTTTGATCGCCGCGCGGATCAGATCCGCCTGAAACACCTGCGGAGTCTGTACCGCACGCAGACAGCTTCGATCCACTGTTTCTGTGATAAGCTCGGTTCCATCCACCCGTTTGACCGTATCGCTTACCGGGATCGCAGGCGCAGCGGCACCGCTCTGCTTCGCTTGCCTCAGCACCGCCCCAAGCACCGCCTGCGAGAGAAACGGGCGGGCACCGTCGTGAATGGCAATCAGCTGTGCATCGCGCCGCACCCGGTCAATGCCGGCCTGGACAGACAGCACACGTTCAGCCCCGCCAATAACTGTTGCAGAAACCTTGTAAAGGTTATAGGCTTTACACATATTGCAAATTTCCTCCAGCAAATCTTCCCGGGTCACGATCACAATTTCATGCACATCGGAACTCTGCTGAAACACGCGCAAGGTGCGAACCAGAATAGGAATGCCGCCCAAAGGCGCCATGACCTTATCAATGCCCTCCATCCGTCGGGCGCTTCCCGCGGCCACAACAACCACCGAGCAGATATCCTGCTGCGGTTTGCGTTTCAGTTTAGACAGAAAACCTAACATGATAATTCCTCCTGCAAAAAAGGAGCCAAACGGCTCCTTTTCAGCTTATTCAGACAACGCCGCAGTTACACTTGCCTCGATATGTTCGTAGGTGTCCTCCAGCGCCAGAACCAGCTCCGACACCAGAATTTCCTTTGCGGAATGCAGCATCTTTCGCTCGCCGTTGGACAGACCGCGCTCGGTATCCCGGACCATAAGGGCCTTGATAACTTTCGCGACCTCCAACAGATTGCCGCTTTTCAACCGCTCCATATTCTCACGGTAACGGCGGTTCCAGTTCTGTTCCACGTCGACCTGTACCCCTGCAAGGCCGGAGAGGATCTCTTTTGCTTCTCTGCCGTCAATCACGGGCCGCACGCCGATCTCGGCGCAATTGTGAGTGGGGATCATCACGACCATGGCACGCACCGGAAGCCGCATAACATAGTATTCTCGAATCACACCGTCGATTTTATTCTCAACAACGCTTTCCACGATGCCGGCGCCGTGCATAGGATGCACGATCTTATCGCCAACCCGGAACATCTCCCCACCTCCTGTAAAACATGACAATGATACAAACGGACTATTCTATTGAATTATATCACATTTTATCGAAAGCGGCAAGATTACATTTTCGTTTTTTCCTGTTTTTTCCTTACAGCACCAACAAAAAAGCGGACACCGAAACATTCGGTGTCCGCTTTTTATACGTAAATTAAGCCTCAGTCTCCTCAGCGGCCTCTTCGGCAGCTTCCTCGGCAGGCTCCTCAACGACCTCGATCAGAGCACGGATAGACAGAGAAACCTTCTTCTTCTCCATGTCGATGTCGGTGATCTTGGCCGCAACGGTCTGACCCTCAGCCAGAACGTCGCCGGGCTTCTCGATGCGGTGGTCGGCGATCTGAGAAATATGGATCAGGCCGTCCACACCGGGAACGATCTCTGCAAAGGCGCCAAAGTCCATCAGCTTGACCACCTTGACCTCGGCAACACTGCCGATCTCGTAAGCGGCGGTGAACTTGGCCCAGGGATCCTCGGCGTGATCCTTCACACCCAGAGAGATCTTCTTCTTCTCCTTGTCGGCGGAAATGACGTAGACCTCAATGTTGTCGCCAACGGAAACAGCCTCAGAAGGATGCTTGATGCGGCTCCAGGACAGCTCGGAAATGTGAACCATACCGTCCACACCACCGATGTCGACAAAGGCGCCGTAGGAAGTCAGGGACTTGACGATACCGGAATAGCGCTTGCCCTCTTCGATGTCGGCCCAAACCTTCTCGGCGGCAGCGGCTCGCTCAGCGCGGGTGACCTTGCTGATGGAACCCACAACGCGGCGGCGGGCACGATTGACCTCAGTGATCATCAGGCGAACCTTCTGCTTGAGCAGCTGAGTCATCTCAGCCTCGCGGGGCAGACCGGTCTGGGAAGCAGGCACGAACACGCGCACGCCCTTGACAGAAACGACGACACCGCCCTTGTTGTCCTCGGTCACGATGCCCTCAACAACGGTCTCGTTCTCGCAGGCAGCCTCGACCTCTTCCCAACCCTTGACCATGTCCAGACGCTTCTTGGACAGCTTGACCATGCAGTCACGATCGCTGACCAGAATAACGTAGGTCTCGATCTCGTCGCCAACCTTCACCTGCTCCTCAACCTTGACAGCAGGATCGTCGGAAAACTCGTCAACGGGGATGTAACCGGGATACTTGATGCCCAGTTCAACCTGGATCTCGGTCGGCGTGATAGCCACGACGGTACCGGTAACCTTATCCCCCGTATTTAAAGTTTTGATCGACTCCTCCAGCAGCTCCGCAAAGGATTTTTCGATCTCCATGATTTCTTCGCTCATTTTGTTACAGACCTCCTTTATTATCCACTCGGGCGTGGATGCGCCCGCAGTGATGCCCACATTGGAAAGCTCCCGAAGGGATGCGGTGTCAAGCTCGTCCGCGCGCTCGATAAGGCGCACGTCGGGACAAAGCTGTCTGCACAGTTCGGCCAGACGTTTGGTATTGGAGCTTTTTCCGTCCCCAATGACCACCATGGCATCGCTCTGTGCGGCAAGGCACTGCGCCTCTTCCTGTCTTTTCGATGTTGCACCGCATATTGTATCAAATATTTTTACGTTTGTACACTCTTTTTTTGCAATTTCTACGCACTCGGACCAAATCTTTTTTGTAGAGGTGGTCTGAGACACAAAGGTCAGCGGCATTTCCCGTCTTCCCGACTCTCCATCCAGCCATTGGGCCAGTTTTGCAGCATTTTCCAGCACCACAGGATGGTCGCACCAGCCGGCAATGGCCAGCACTTCGGGGTGGTCGGGTGTACCGATGATCACTGCCGTGCGTCCGTCTTTTTCCGCCTGAATGACCAGATCGTGAATGTGCTTCACATTCGGACAGGTGGCATCCAAAATCACAGCGTTCTTCTCGGCAAGCCGGTTATAAATCTCCCGCCCCTCACCGTGGGAGCGGATAATAACCGCGCTGTTGTCCGGGACATGCTCCACGTCTTCGACCGCAACAAGTCCCTGCCGGGCAAGGTGCTGCACCACGTCCTTGTTATGTATGATAGACCCCAGCATCACACAGGGCCGTCCCTCCCGGGCTGTGGCATCCGCAAGCTCCACGGCTCTGCGCACGCCGTAGCAGAATCCGGCGGATTTTGCCAGCGTAATATTCATACGCCTTCCTCCTCCAGTGCGCGAATGCGTTCCATCAGCTCATGGGCAATAGCGCGGTATTCCTCAGCTGTCCCCTTTCTGCCGGCCGTCTGCGGTGCAAAGGGTTCGCCGATCACTACCCGGTTGACCCGAAACAGGCGCTTGTGTGCCTCTATGTAGACAGGGACGATGGGTACACCTGCGCGGGTGGAAAACATGGCAGCACCGGTTTTTGCCTCCACACTCTCTCCCTCGCTCACACGGGTCCCCTCGGGGAACATCAGCAGCTTGCGGCCATCCTTCAGATGGCGCAAAGAGGTCTTGACCGCACCGATGTCCGCCGCGCCGCGCTCCACGCCAAACACGCCCAGATGCCGCAGCAGCCAGCCTATCACGGGAATCCGCATCAGCTCCGCCTTGGCCATGGCACGCAGAATATGCCTGCGACGAAACGCAAAGACTACAAAGAACGGGTCAAGTGCGTTGGTATGATTGGGGCAAACGACCGCCGCCCCCTCCGGAATATTCTCCCGACCGGTGACTTTTATGGGGTACAGCAGATGAAACACAGGCCAAAGCACCGCATACAGCACCCTGTAAAAACGCTCCTCACTCATACCGCGATCCCCTTACGCACAGCAGACACGATCGCCTGCAGACTCTGCTCCAGATCAAGCTCGGTCGTATCGATCAGCACCGCATCATCAGCCCGGCGCAGGGGCGCGATGGGCCGGTTACTGTCCTGCTCGTCGCGGAGGATAATGTCACGCAGCACCGTGTCAAAATCCGCCTGCTGGCCGCGCTGCTGCAGTTCCAAAAAACGACGCTCGGCACGCGCCTGGGCCGAGGCGGTCAGGAAAATCTTGACCTGCGCATCGGGCAGCACCACTGTACCGATGTCACGGCCGTCCATCACAACGTGATTGTTGCGTGCCAGATCGCGCTGCAAGTCCAGCAGAAACTCCCGCACCTTGGGAATCGCGGATATCGTAGATGCATGCTGAGAAATTTCGTGCAGACGGATCTGCTCGGAAACATCTTCTCCGTCCAGATACATATGCTGCAGACCATCCTTGGGATCGTAGGCAAGACGGATGTGCATATCGCTCAGGATCGACTCCACTGCCGCCGCATCGGCAGGATCCACGCCACGGCGCAGAGCCCCCACAGCCACGGTGCGGTAAATAGCGCCGGTATCCACATAAAGGTAACCCATCTCAGCTGCGGCTCGCCGCGCAAGCGTGCTCTTCCCTGCGCCGGACGGGCCGTCTATGGCCACGCTGATATACTTCATCTGTAACGTCCTCCTCGACAAGCAATTATGCTTTACAATAGTTAGCTGCACTCTCACCGGCAATCAAACCGGTGGCCCAGGCGATCTGCAGATTGAAGCCGCCGGTATAAGCATCCACATCCAGCAGCTCTCCCGCCAAAAACAGGCCCTGCACTTTGCGGGAGGCCATGGTCTTTGGGTCGACTTCGCTCACCTTGATGCCGCCCGCCGTCACGATCGCATCGGTGATCGGTCTGGGTTTTGAAATGTGAATGGTCATTGCTTTCAGCGTCTCCAGCAGACGCCGTCTTTGGCCTTTGGAAATCTCATGGCCCTTCGTGTGGGGCGGGATTTCCGTCAATTCTACCATAACAGGCACCATCAGACGCGGCACCAAAGCGCCCAGTATGTTCTGAAAATCCTGATTGGAGCGCTCCGAGAACTCCCGCACCAGGCGGGCATCCAGTTTCTGTTCATCCAGCGCAGGCTTCAGGTCAATAATCGCTGTGTACTGTTCGTTTCCCCACTCCCGCATACAGGAACTGGCACTGAGTACCAGCGGTCCGGACAGACCGAAATGGGTAAACAGCATTTCACCCTGTTCCTGAAAAACCACCTTTTTCTTGCTGTTTTTCACTTTCAGGGTAACGTTTTTCAAGGAAAGGCCCTGCATGGCGCTGCAAAAGCTCTCTTTCGCCTCCAGAGGAACAAGGGACGGGCGCAGCGTCACAAGGGTATGTCCCAGCCGGGTCGCCATTTCATACCCGTCACCGGTCGAACCGGTCAGGGGGTAAGAAGCGCCGCCGGTGGCCAGCACCACCGCAGCGCAGGGATACTCCCCCTGCTCGCCCTTCACCCCGGTCACAGCACCATCGTCCGTTTGAATGGACACCGCACGGTCCTGCACGATATTCACCCGCAAACGCCGCAATTCCCGCAGCAGGGCGTCGATCACATCAGCGGCGCGATCGGAAACAGGAAACACGCGGTTTCCCCGCTCAACTTTCAGCGGCACTCCCAGCTGCTCAAACAACTCCATCACCGCATCAGGCGGCAGACGGTGCATTGCACCGGTGACAAACCGCCCGTTGCCCGGGATATTGGCCAACACCTCATTAACAGAGCAGTTATTCGTAACATTACAGCGGCCTTTTCCGGTAATGTACAGCTTCCGGCCCACTTTTTCATTGCGTTCCAGCAGCGTCACCCGCGCCCCGGCAAGTGCCGCGCCTCTGGCGGCCATCATGCCGGCAGCACCGCCGCCTATTACGATTACATCAGTTTTATCCATGCTGTATCTCCCAAATGCGCGCCCAAAGGCTGTCCCCGGGCGCGCCGCAGCGGTCAATCTTCATTCTTTTCGTACACATCGTACTCTTCCCAGATCTGCTCCAGCTGACGGAAGGTATTTGCAACTTCCTGACTGCGTTTTTGGCTGACCGCAACGATCAGCGCGTTGACAAGACTCAGCGGTGCGACCAGAGAGTCGACAAAAGAAGCCATATCACTCTTTGCCGTCAGGATAATGTCAGCATGGTCGGCCACCGGTGAATTCTCGCTGTCTGTAATGGCAACAACGGTGGCTCCCCGATCCTGCGCATACTGCATGGCCTTTACGGTCCGGCTGGAATAGCGCGGGAAGCTGACACCGATCAATACATCGCCCTTGCCCACGCGCAGGACCTGCTCAAACACCTCGCTGATGGTATTGGCGTCGATCTCACGCACATTGTCAAAAATCAGATTGAAATAGAACGCGAGAAACCGTGAAATAGCCGAGGATGAGCGCACACCCAGAATGTAAATATTCTTTGCGTTGAGGATCGCATCCACCGCCCGGTCGAAACTAGCGGAATCAAGTTCCTCCAGCGTGGTACGGATTCTTGCGATGTCCGCACGCAAAACGGATGCCACAACTCCATCCTGGCCGATCTGATCATTGGCCATCTCAATGCGCTGAACACTGGTCAGACGGTTGCGGACCATTTTCTGCAAGGCTTTTTGCATATCGGGGTAACCGTCAAAGCCCAGCTCCGCCGCAAACCGAACCACCGTGGACTCACTGACGCTGGTAGTCTGGCCCAGTTTGCTGGCCGTCATAAAGGCCGCCTTGTCGTAGGACGCAAGAATAAACGCCGCAATGCGCTTTTGTCCCTTGGAAAAAGTGGTCATATTCTCCTGTATCAGGGTCAGGATATCTCCGCTCATTTTATACACCTCTGTATGCCGTACGGCAGATTGTACTGCCTGTTTATCATACCTTTTTCCCCTGCAAAAAGCAAGCGGTTTTTGCAGGATTAATTGCATTTCCTGCAAAAACCGCTTTACTCACATTTTAATTTTGCGATCTCTTCACGGGTCAGTTCCCGCCATTGGCCCGGTTTCAGCGTTCGGTCAAGGCTGACCTCCCCCTCCCGGATCCGCTTCAGACGAAGCACACTCAACCCGGCCTTGGCACACATGCGGCGAACCTGTCGATTCTTACCCTGATGGATCACAACGGACAACTGGGTCACACCACCGCTGGATTTGCCCCGGCGCACCTGCGCAGGAGAAAGCATCTGACCGTCCATCTCCATCGGGCCGGTCAGAACAGGCATCCCCTTGTTGACATCGCCCATGACCCAAACCAGATACTCTTTTTCCACCTCGTGACTGGGGTGGATCAGGTGCTGAGTCAACTCGCCGTCATCCGTCATCAGCAGCAGCCCTTCGGAGTCCTGATCCAGCCTTCCCACCGGCCATACGCGCCGACCGCAGCCGGACACCAGTTCCGCAACCGTTTTTCGTCCCCGCTCATCAGCCAGCGTGGTCACGTATCCCCGCGGCTTGTTCAGCATCAGGTAGACCCGCTCCTGTTCCAATCGAACAGGCACACCGTCCACACAGATCTCGTCGCGGTCCAGATCGGCCTTATCCCCTAAATGTGCCGTGTGTCCGTTGACCTTGATACGTCCCTGCGCGATCCATTCCTCCATGGTTCGGCGGGAGCCGACACCGCATTGAGACAGCAATTTTTGTAAGCGTTCTTCCATTTCGACCCCCACCTTTCCCTTTAGATCAATGTGCAAAATACTTACGCAGACTTTGCAGCAGCTTCCCTTCCGCCACCACATTCAGCGGCACGGTCTCTCCATACACCAGCGGACACATGCCGATGATCCTGTCGTTCAGATAATAGGTCACCGTACCTGCCGTCTGCCCCTGTGTAACCGGCGCCTGCGTCCAGCGCACGAGGGACACCTCTCTGCGCACCTGCTCGCCCTGTTTCAGCGGATAAGACAGGCTGGCCGCTTCCTCAACACCCACGAACGGGATCAGACTGCCCAATACCGGCTGCTTCGCCCGCACCGTTCCGGCCTTGGACAGTTCCGTCTGCGTATATGCAGAAAACCCGTAGTCAAGCATCTTTGTGTGATCCTGCCAGTCATCAGGGGCATTCAATGTGACCGCCACAAGCAGCCGCCCATCCCGCCGGGCGCAGGAAATCAGCGTGCGTCCCGCCCGCTGTGTGTATCCCGTCTTCATCCCAACGCAGCCTTCATAACGCCAAAGCAGCTTGTTGTGATTGGTAAACGTCCTGCCTCCGATGGTAATGGAGCGGGTCGCCACGATTTTGGCGATGGTCTCGTCCTGCATACAGGCTGCGGCCAACCTGGCCATGTCGGACGCGGTGGAAACATGTCCTTCCTGTGTCAAGCCGCTGGGGTTAAGGAATTTGGTATTTGTCATACCCAGCCGGGCCGCTTTCCGGTTCATCTGCGCCACAAACGCCTCCACCGAACCGGCACAGTAGCCCGCCACAGCCAGCGCAGCATCATTTCCGGAAGCCAGCAGCAGACCGTACATCAGTGTTTCCAGACTCAGCCGCTCCCCTTCCCGAAGGTACATGGAAGATCCCTCTGCCCCGGTGTATTCCCGCCTGATGTCCACCATCTCGTCAAGGGTATGTCCTGACTCCATGACAACCAGTGCAGTCATAAGCTTTGTGATACTGGCAATATACCGCTTTTCGTGGGCATTGTGTTCCCACAGCACCCGCCCTGAGGCAGCATCCAGCAAAACGGCGCCGGATGCAGATACATCCAGCGCCGTACAGGGTACACACAGCACCAGACACAGCACCGCGCACACAATCCCCCGCACGAATTCCTTCATCTGATCACCCCAAATTCAAGGTGATACTATTATAGTGATTCCGCCGGGAGATTATCCTCGAAACCGAACTTATTGTCCGGCCTTGTCCGCCTCTTTTTTCTCCTGCTGCTTCTCAATAAAGCCGGTCACCTTGTCCAGAACCTCCGGCACCATCTCGATCACCCGGTCTACCGTAGTGGCAGGAGGCGGTGCTACAGACAGCAGACGCACGCTCTCGCCTTTCACTACCAGAAACGCCACAGGCTCCAGCTTAGCGCTGGCACCGCTGCCGCCGCCAAAGGAGTTCGCCGCCGCGGGTTTCTGATTCTTTGTGGCAAAATCGCTGCCGCCGCTTGCAAATCCGAAGGACAGTTTGGACACCGGAATCAGGGTAACGCCCTCCGCCTGAATGGGAGCGCCGATGATAGTGTTGGAATCTACCATGGTACGAATTTTCTCCATGGTCGTACTCATCAGCTCGTTGATGGGATGGCTCATAATAAAACCGCCTTTCTCAGTTGGGGTTTGTATTCTTAGTTCTGCGCAGCAGGATGATAAGCGCCTGCACGGCAAATACCGATGCCAGCGCCAGCAGCTGACCGATCCGCATGGACAGGCCGGCAAGCAGATAAATCTCAGGGTGTTTTGCGTTAAAGTCAATGTCCACCCTCGCGTGACCGTCCACCACGTGACAGGTGGTCACGATGGGCTGCCACAGGCTGCCCAAAACGGCGTTTGCTCTGCCGTACTGCAGTGCCGCATCGCCGGGGTCCTCCGCCCCCGCTGTCAGCACCATGTCAAGCTCGTCCACACGCAGCTTACCGCACAGGCGCCTTACTGTACGCAGCACCAGGGGCAAAAACGCACGCAGCAGCTCCAGCGTCTGACCTTTTTTCGCAGGTTTTGATGCGTTTTCCTTTGGTTTAGTCCCTTTTTTGGGTCGTTTCAAGGTGTCCTTTTTTCGCTTTGCCGGCAGAATCCGGACATAGCCCGGACCGATTCGAATGCGCACAGCCAGCGCCGGCCGACCATACTCGACCTGTACGCCGACCCGCAGCAGCAGAACAGCGGTCAGCAGGACCAGCACACACAGCGCAACAATCAGCCCCGTCATACCATCGGCTCTTCCTGCTCCTGCTGAGCCTGTTCCTCTTCCTGCCGCAGGCGGGCCACAGCCGCCTCCAGTTCCAGCGTGATCTGCCCGTCCTCAGCCGAGGAGTTGGGCAGCTCGGGCAGTTCATCCAGACCGCTCATGCTGAACGAGCGCAGGAAGTTTTTCGTGGTGCGAAACAGAATGGGGCGTCCGGGAACAGCCAGTCTGCCGCACTCTTCGATCAGGTCACGCTCCAGCAGCAGGCTCATGGTGTAAGAGCTGTCCACACCGCGGATCTGATCTACGTAGGTGCGGGTCACAGGCTGGTAATAGGCAACCACAGCCAGCGCTTCCAGCGCGGACTGGGACAGCCGGGCAGGCTTACGGCTTTCCAGCGTCTTGCGAATATGCTCGGCGTACTCGGGTGCAGAGCAAAGCTGATAGCTGTTTTCCAGCTTCACGAGGCGAATGCCGCGGCGCTGAAAGCTGTATTCGTCCATCAGATGCTGGGCAACCTGATCCAGCGTGCCGCGGTCAACGTCCAGTGTCGCGCACAAACGCTCGGCAGCCACCGGCTCACCGGATGCGAAAAGGATGCCCTCAAGGACAGCCTGCAATTCTTTCACTTCCATCAGTACACGCTCCTCAATAGCTGTCGGCAGTAAAATTCATATCGTCTTCTTTATTTTTGGTGGAGGTCACCGTGCAGTCCTCCTCCGTTCCGGCAAGCCGCAGACGACTGGCCTTACACAGCTCCAGGACCGCAAGGAACGTGGCCACGATCTCCGACCGGCTCTTGTTGCCCCGGAACAGGGCCCGAAATCGGGTCACGCCAAACCGGATCAGGCGACGAATGATCTCGCCCGCCTTATCGGCCACAGGGTACGGCTCACGGCCCACAATGCCCTGAAATGCAGCAACCGGCGGGGGCAGCTTGCTGCCGGAGCGGCTGAGCACCTCTCCCATGGCCCGGCGCAGATCGTCCGCCTCGTGCACATATTGATAGGTCTGATCCCTCCGAATGGGTTCCGGACCCTTGGTAATGTAATTGCGACCGTAGGAATAGCGCTGATCCAGTTTGGGAACGACCTCTTTCAGGCGAACGTAATTCTCGTTGCGCTGATGGGCCTCCAGCGTGGCGATCAGCTGCTCCATCTCGGACATAGCTTCCTCATCGTGGATGGACAGCAGCATGCGCGTTTTGATATAGATCAGGTGGGATGCCATGGTCACAAACTCACTGGCTACTTCCAGGTCCAGTTCCTTGCGCTGGGCCATCCACTCCAGATATTGCTCCAAAATCAGGGAGATCTGAATATCCTTGATCTCCATCTTATTCTTACTGAGCAGGTGCAGAATCAGGTCCAGAGGCCCAACAAAATCCTCCATATCCGCTTCCTTGACCTTGACCACGCCTTCCAGATGATAAATGGGGCTTTCCATTCCGCACCTCCCTCCTGTGGACGACTCCACACAATTTACAGTAGTATATCAAATTTTACGCCACATTACAAGCGGTTTTCTCCGCTTTCGGCCATACAAAAATGCCCGGACTCTTGTCCGGGCATTTTCACATTCCATTACTTGCCGCGCTCCACACAGGCAAAGATCTCATTGAGCAGTTCCTGCCGCCCTGTCCCCTTTTCAGCTGAAAAGGGAATTACCTTTACATCATCTTCTAATTCAAGGGTTTGACGAATTTGCAGCAGGTTCGGCTCGATTTCTTTTTTCTTCAGCTTGTCCAGCTTGTTTGCCACTACAACAAAGGGGCGGCCCGCATCTTTGTACCATCGGGCCATGGTACAGTCATCGGCCGTAGGCTTGTGTCTGGAGTCCACGATCATGACCCCCATGGTCATCTGATCGGGATCGGCAAAATATTCCTCCATCAGTCTGCCCCAGCGGTCACGCTCTCCTTTGGAAACCTGCGCATAGCCGTAGCCGGGCAGGTCAACCAAATAAAACGCCTTATCGATCAAAAAGTAATTGATGTGGACCGTCTTTCCCGGCATGGCGCCCACGCGGGCAAAGTTTTTGCGATTGAGCAGCCGGTTGATGACGGAGGACTTGCCCACATTGGATCGGCCCGCAAAGGCCACCTGGACCATCTTATTCTGCGGAAAGTCGCTGCGCTTGACCGCAGAGCGGATGAATTCAGCATTCTGAAGGTTTATTGCCAAAGCGAATCCCTCCTCACTGCTTCCAGGCCGAAACAGCATGATCTGCCTGTTTGCCTTCCAGCGCCATGCACGCAGCAGCAGGCTCCTGTTCCCGGTCCCGCTGCACCAGCACACAATCCAGCACCTGATCCACATGGTCTACGGTCACAAATCGCAGCCCCGCGCGGACGTTCTGATCAATTTCCTCCAGATCTTTTTCATTGTCCCGTGGAATGATGACCGTATGAATTCCACTGCGCAGAGCCGCCATGGTCTTCTCTTTCAGCCCGCCGATGGCAAGCACGCGGCCGCGCAGGGTCACTTCGCCCGTCATGGCAATTCCGGCCCGCACAGGCCGACCGGTCAAGGCAGAAACCATGGCCGTGGTAATGGCAATACCGGCAGATGGGCCGTCCTTGGGGACCGCTCCCTCCGGGAAGTGGGCGTGAATATCCGTGTTCTTGTAGAACTCCAGATCGATGCCCAGCTTTTCCGCACGGCTTCGTATGTAGGTATGAGCCGCATGGGCAGACTCCTTCATCACATCACCCAGATTGCCGGTCAGTTCGATCTTTCCGGTCCCGGGTACTGCATTGACTTCCACTTCCAGCAGTTCACCGCCTACGCTGGTCCATGCAAGACCGTTGACCACGCCAACGCGCTCTTCAAGCGCCTGTCTCTCCGGGTGATATTTGGGTACACCCAGATACTGCTCCAGATTTTCTGCTGTAATGGTAATTCTCTTTACATCGCTTGCAACAAAGGACATTGCAGCCTTTCTGCAGACGGATGCTACCTGCCGTTCCAACACGCGTACGCCGGACTCACGGGTATATTCACAAATCATCCGGCGCAGGGCGGCATCGGTCAGCACCAGCTTGCTTTTAGTCAATCCATGCCGTTTGAGCTGCCGGGGACAGAGATAGTCTTTCGCAATGCGCAGCTTTTCCTCGTCGGTGTAGCTGGACAGTTCGATGACTTCCATGCGGTCCAGCAACGGCTTGGGAATTGTGGAGGTGGTGTTGGCCGTGGTGATGAACATCACCTCGGACAGGTCAAAGGGCAGCTCCACGAAATTATCGCGGAATGTGCTGTTCTGCTCTCCATCCAGGACCTCCAGCAAAGCGGAAGCCGGATCGCCCCGGTGGTCGTGACCCAGTTTGTCGATCTCGTCCAACAGCAGCAAGGGGTTGGAAACCCCTGCCTGATTGATGGCGTTCAGAATACGACCGGGCATGGAGCCGATATAGGTCTTGCGGTGACCGCGGATCTCCGCCTCGTCACTGACACCGCCCAGTGAAATGCGGGCCAGCTTTCGGTTCAGGGCCCGGGCCACAGACATGGCCACGGAAGTCTTTCCCACACCGGGAGGACCTACCAGACAGATAATCTGCCCTTTCAGATCGGGGGCCAGCTGCTTGACGGCCAAAAACTCCAGAATACGCTCCTTGACCTTGTCAAGTCCGTAGTGGTCGCGGTCCAGCACCCGTCGTGCGTGGTCCACGCTGACCTTTTCCCTGCTTTTCTTGTTCCACGGCAGCTCCAAACAGGTATCCAAATAGCTGCGCATGACCGTGGCCTCCGCAGAGCCAAATGGCTGCTTTGCCAGACGGTTGACTTCCTTTACAAGCCGTTCCCTCACCTGCTGGGGCAGGTCTGCCCCGTCGATTTTGGCGCGGTACTCCCCTATCTCGCTGTCGGCATCGCCCTCACCCAGTTCGGACTGGATGGCCTTGATCTGCTCACGCAGGTAGTAATCCCGCTGGTTGTCGGACATCTGCTCCTTGGCCTTGTTCTGAATCTGCTGATCCAGCGCCATGATATCAACCTCGCGTGCCAGCAGGCGGTACATCTTCTCCAGGCGGCGCACGGGATTGACCTCCGCCAGCACAAGCTGCTTATCGTCGTTGCGCATGGGGATATTCTGGGCCACAAAATCCGCAATGAATCCGGGATCATCGCTGGACAAAATCTTGATCAGCAGGTCGGCGGAGGCCTGCGGCCCCACTTCGACATACTGCTGAAACAGCTCATAAGTACGGCGGATCAGCGCCTCGGTTCTGGCAGTCACCTTTGCGGGACGCTCTGCGATCTGCTCCACCTCGCTGACAAGGTAGGGGTCGGTCTTGGAAATGCGGACCAGGCGGCCGCGGGCAAAGCCCTCCACCATGACACGCACGTTGTTGCCAGGGATGCGCAGCAGCTGCTTGACGTTGGCAAGCACACCTACGGGATACAGATCCTCCTGCGCAGGGTCCTCGACCGACATATCGCGCTGGGGGACCAGAAAAATGGGACTTGCATCCTCCAACGCCTTTTCAAACGCCTCGATAGACCGCTTGCGGCCCACGTCAAAATGGATCAGTGAACCCGGGAATACGGTCAAACCGCGCAGAGCCACAGTGGGCATAAACAGGTTGAATATCTGCTTCTCCATAGTCGATCACTTCCTCTCGGAGATAGTCAAAACGTCCCGCAGACCACACAGCGTGCTCTGCGGGACGTGTAAAGGACAAGTTTTGCGGCCGCTTTATTCAGCACGCAGCGCGGCCTTGCCAAGGGTGGGACGCTCCAGTCGGTTCGGGTCGTGCAGCAGCTCCGGCTGCTTCTCGCCCCGCACACTCTCCGGCGTGATGACCACCTTGACAATGGTGGGGTCGGAGGGTGTCTGGAACATGACCTGGGTCATGACCTCCTCCAAAATGGCGCGCAGGCCGCGGGCGCCGATGCTGCGCTCCACCGCACGTTCCGCCACGGCACGCAGTGCCTCCGGCTGGAACTCCAGCTCCACCTCATCATAGTCCATCAGCTTTTTATACTGCTTGACCAGAGCGTTCTTGGGTTCGGTCAGGATGCGCACCATCTGCTCCACATCCAAAGACTCCAGCGTGGTCAGCACGGGCAAACGGCCCACCAGCTCGGGAATGATGCCGAACTTCAACAGGTCCTGGGGCTGGATCTCTTTAATGATCTCGCCCACATTGCGCTCTTTCTTGCTTTGGATCTCAGCACCAAAGCCCATGCTCTTGCGGTCCAGGCGACTCTCGATGATTTTCTCGATACCCTCGAACGCGCCGCCGCAGATGAACAGGATATTGCGGGTGTCGATCTGGATGAACTCCTGATGGGGGTGCTTGCGGCCACCCTGAGGCGGCACGTTGGCAACGGTACCCTCCAAAATCTTCAGCAGAGCCTGCTGCACACCCTCGCCGGACACGTCGCGGGTGATGGAGGTATTCTCGCTCTTGCGGGCGATCTTGTCCATCTCGTCGATATAGATGATGCCCCGTTCGGCCAGCTCCACATCGTAGTCCGCGGCCTGAACAAGGCGCAGCAAAATGTTCTCTACGTCATCACCCACGTAACCGGCCTCGGTCAGGGTGGTTGCATCGGCAATGGCAAACGGCACATTCAGAATGCGTGCCAAAGACTGGGCAAACAGAGTCTTTCCGCAGCCGGTGGGACCCACCAGCAGAATGTTGCTCTTCTGCAGTTCCACGTCGTCGGCGCCGCCGAAGTAGATGCGCTTATAGTGGTTGTACACAGAAACAGACAGGGCGATCTTGGCCTGCTCCTGACCGATAATATACTGGTCCAAATACTCCTTGATCTGCTTGGGAGTGGGGATCTCGTCCGGCACTTCAACCTCAGGGACATAACTCTGCTGTTCCATATCAGAGTCCAGAATTCCCAGACACAGGTTCACACACTCGTTGCAGATATAGGCACCCGGTCCGGCGATCAGTCGCTGGACCTGCTCCTGATGCTTACCGCAGAAGGAGCAGCGCAGTGCCTTCTTTTCGTCGTTTTTTCCCATAATGACTCCTTATCGCTCAAAGGAGTGGAGGCAGACCTCTGCCCCCACTCCCCGGCTGATTTATCGTTTCTCGATCACCTTGTCGATCAGGCCGTATTCCACAGCCTGCTCGGCGGTCATGAAGTTGTCACGCTCACAATCGGCAGTGACGGTCTCGACACTCTTGCCGGTGTTTTCCGCCATAATGCGATTCATGCGCTGCTTGATGATCTCAAGGCGCTTGAGGTGGATGGCCATATCGGTCACCTGACCCTGAGTACCTGCAGAAGGCTGATGGATCATGATCTCCGCATTGGGCAGAGCATACCGCTTGCCCTTGGTACCGGCGGACAGCAGGAACGCGCCCATGCTGGCAGCCATACCGATGCAGATGGTGGAAACATCGCACTTGATATACTGCATGGTGTCGTAAATCGCCATGCCGGCGGTCACGGAGCCACCGGGACTGTTGATGTAGAACTGGATGTCCTTGTCGGGGTCCTGTGCCTCGAGGTACAGCAGCTGAGCCACCACAAGACTTGCAGTGGTGTCGTTGACCTCTTCGGACAGGAAGATAATGCGGTCGTTGAGCAGGCGGGAAAAAATGTCGTAGGACCGCTCACCGCGATTGGTCTGTTCAACAACATAGGGAATGAAACTCATGGGTAAATCTCCTTCCGGACAAATCTGTCACTACATTATGTCCGCGCGCCGGAAGATTATTCCTCGGTCTTCTTGGCGGCAGGCTTCTTGGCAGTGGTGGTCTTCTTGGCGGCGGGCTTAGCCTCGTCGGCCTTGGCAGCAGTGGTCTTCTTAGCGGTGGTGGTCTTCTTGGCAGCGGGCTTGGCCTCGTCAGCCTTGGCCGCGGTGGTCTTCTTGGCAGTAGAAGTCTTCTTGGCGGCAGGCTTGGCCTCAGCGGCCTCGGCAGCAGGCTCTTCAGTCTTGGCGGCAGCCTTCTTGGCAGCGGCCTTGACCTTGGCGTTGGCGAACACGAAGTCGGAGGCCTTCTTCTTCAGCAGGTCCTTCTTCAGCTCCTCAGCGGGAACCAGGCTCTTGACCTTGTCCAGCTCCATGCTGTACTGCTCGGCCAGGCGCTTCAGCTCGGCCTCGGCATCCTCGTCGGAAACCTCCAGCTTCTCAGCGGCAGCAACGGCATCCAGAGCCAGCTCCACCTTGACCTGCTTCTCGGCATTGGGACGGGCGCTCATGCGCATCATGTCGGCATTCATGCCCATCATCTGCAGATACTGGTTGAAGTCCATGCCCTGAGCAGCCACGCGGTTGGCAAAGTCGTCCATCATGCGGTCGACCTGCACGTCCACCATAGTCTCGGGGACAGTAACGGTCATCTTCTCGATGAGCTGGTCGATGATGGCCTGCTCATAGTCGCGCTGGGCAGCCTCGGTGCGCTTGGCAGTCAGCTTGTCGGCCAGGTCCTTCTTGAAGGCCTCCAGCGTGTCGAACTCGGACACGTCCTTGGCAAACTCGTCGTCCAGCTCGGGCTTGACGGACTCCTTGACCTCGTTGACCTTGACCTTGAACACAACGTCCTTACCGGCCAGATCGGCAACGTACTCCTCGGGGAAGGTCAGGTTCAGCTCCTTCTCCTCGCCGGCCTTGGCGCCGATCAGCTGCTCCTCGAAGCCGGGAATAAAGGAACCGGAACCCAGCTCCAGGCTGTAGTTCTCGCCCTTGCCGCCCTCGAAAGGCTTGCCGTTCATGAAGCCCTCGAAGTCGATGACAGCGGTGTCACCCTTCTTGGCCTTGCGCTTAACAGCCACCAGACGGGTGGCGCGGGCAATGTAGGGGGTCAGCTCCTCGTTGATGTCCTTCTCGGTGACCTTGGCAACGGTCTTGGGAGCGGACAGCCCCTTATAGGTACCCAGCTTCACCTCGGGACGGACACTGACGATAGCCTTGAAGGTAAAGCCCTCCTTGCCGACGGTGACGATCTCCATCTTGGGGTAGCCAACCTCGTCCAGCTTCTGCTCGGCAACGGCCTCGGCGTAAGCGGCGGGATACAGCTCGTTGATGGCGTCCTCATAGAAGATAGAAGCGCCGTACAGCTTCTCAACAATAGCACGGGGAGCCTTGCCCTTGCGGAAGCCGGGAATGCTGATGGTGGGGCGGTTCTTCAGGTAAGCCTTCTGAACGGCAGCCTCAAAAGCCTCAGCGCCCACCTCGATGGTAAGCTCAACAGTGCTGTTTTCTTTCTTTTCAACATTGGTAACGGTCATTTCTTTTTCCTCCTGTCGGCATTTCGGGTCCGTTTTGGGCCGGAATAATATGCCAAAATGCTTTAACTCATATATTCTAACAGATTTGTTTTTGTTTTTCTAGATGTAAATTGCTTTTTTTATAGTTTATTCGCAAATTTTTTCAGGCAAAAAGCCGATAAAATCGGCTGCAACCATGCGGAACTCGATCCCGTTGTCTGTGCCGCAGTACGCAAACCGATGGCTGGGGCCGTGAAGATGCCCTGCATAGCAGCGGGTCACGCCGTACCGGCTCATCAGTTCCAGTATTTCTTCACAGCGGTAGCCCGTACACAGGGGCGGATAGTGGAGAAAGCAGTATTTCTCCCGCTCCCCCGCCGCTTTCAGCGACGCCTCCAGCCGGATCAGCTCCCGGTTGAAGATCTTGGCACTGTGTTCGCCCCGTTCTTCCTCAAAGAACCAGCCCCGGGTGCCGCACAGGGCAATATCGCCGTAGAAGGCACAATTATTGTGCAGCAGTGCCAGCTTATCAAAGCCGTTGTCCGCGAAAAATGCGTTCATCTTTGCCGCGGTGGTCCACCAGTAATCGTGGTTTCCCTTGACCAGCAGTTTCTTTCCGGGCAGGGCGTTGAGAAATGCAAAATCCTCCCGGGACTCCTCCAGACTCATGCCCCAGGATACGTCGCCGCAGATCACGACGGTATCCTCCTCCCCCACCTGTTCAAAGCCCTGTTTCAGCTTGTCCATGTAGCCATCCCAGCGACCGCCGAAAACTTCCATGGACTTGTCACTTTTCAGGGACAGGTGGGTATCGCCGATTGTAAACAGTGCCATGTCAGTCCAGCATCCCCAGAACCACGTCTTCCATGCGCTCCTTGTCCACACTGGCGGTGAAGCGGACGGTCTTGTTCTTCAACCCGGCCAAAGGAACGGGGGCGGTGCGGCCGGTGACCCCGGTCAGCTGATCCAGCACCGCAAGGCCGTCGGCGATCTCGGTCTGGCCCAGAGCGGTCAGCACGCTGTCACAGAACTTGAAGGGGCTGGCGGTGGACACCACAAGCGCGGCGGTCTCGTCACCGGTGGTGCGGCGATACTGCTCCATCACGTCGAAAGCAACAGCGGTGTGGGTGTCGATGAGGTAGTTGTGTTCACGGTAAATGCGCTCAATGACTCTGGCGGTCTGAGCATCGTCACAGAAGCCGGCACAGAACCGCTGGGAGATCCACGCCTTGACCCTGTCGCTGACCTCGTACCTGCCGCAGGCGTTGAGCTGCTCCATATAGCCGCGCACAGCCTCGGAATCCTGCTCCACGGCGTACAGAAGGCGCTCCAGATTGCTGGAGATGAGAATATCCATGGAAGGAGATGTGGTGGTATAGAAGGTGCGGTTGCGGTCATACACACCGGTGGTCAAAAACTCAGTCAGCACGTTGTTGCTGTTGGAGGCGCAGATCAGCTTGCCTACAGGCACGCCCATCTCACCGGCGTAGTAGGCGGCAAGGATATTGCCGAAGTTGCCGGTGGGTACGCAAATGTTCAGCTTATCACCCATGACCAGCTTGCCGTCACGAACCAGATCGCAGTAGGCGGAAACGTAGTAGACGATCTGAGGCAGCACGCGTCCCCAGTTGATGGAGTTGGCAGAGGACAGGAAATAGCCGCGCTTGGCCAGCTTATCCCGCAGGGCTTCGTCGGAAAACAGCTTCTTTACGCCGGTCTGGGCATCGTCAAAGTTGCCGTGGACGGCACAGACACCCACGTTGTTGCCCTCCTGGGTGGTCATCTGCAGCTGCTGCACCTGAGACACGCCGTCCTTGGGGTAGAACACCATAATGCGGGTGTTGTCCACGTCGCGGAAGCCCTCCAGCGCACCCTTGCCGGTATCGCCGGAGGTAGCCACCAGAATGCAGACGGTCTTGTCCTCCTGAGTCTTCTTCAAAGAAGCGGTCAGCAGGTGGGGCAGCATCTGCAGGGCCATGTCCTTAAAGGCGCAGGTGGGGCCGTGCCACAGCTCCAGACAATGCAGGTTGTCATTCAAAGAATGAACCGGAGCCACGGCAGGGGTGTCAAACTTGTCCGGGCCGTAAGCTTTCGCCGCAAAGCCGGTCAACTCACTGGCGGAAAACTCCTCCAGAAACAGGCTCATGACATACACGGCCCGCTGCTGATAGGACATGGCGCACAACTGCTCCAGCGCACCCTTGGGCAGCTTGGGAATGTACATAGGGGTCAGCAGGCCGCCATCCCGGGCAAGACCCTGGGAGATCGCCTGTGCGGCGGTGCAGCCCTGCTGATTGTTTCGCGTGCTTATATACTGCATAGTAACTCACGTTCCTTTGTGTGATATATCAATCTGTTATTATGGCAGGAAACCCTTCCAAGGTCAAGAGGAAAACACCCGGAACTTGTCATTCAAAGGCATTTTCCAGTACATTGATCCTCGGTTTTCTGGTCTGCATACCGTCCGGGGCATAGACCTCCACCACGTCAAAGCGCGGCTGCAGGTCGGTGGGATGTTCCGCAAGGTACATCTGCGCCGAAGTCCGCACCCGTTCCTGCTTGCGGCGGTCCACAAACTCCCGGGCAGCAGCGATCCGGTCATTCTGTCGCAGCTTAACTTCTGCAAAGACGATATACTTTCCATTTTCAGCAATCAGGTCAATTTCGCCAAACCGACACGTCCAGCCGGAGGCGATAATGCGCCACCCCTTCTTGCGGTAAGCCTCCGCTGCCAGTGCCTCGCCCCAGCGGCCCAGCAGTTTGCTCTGTCCCCCGCTCACAGGTTTTTCAAAAAGCTGCGGCGATGGATGGGGCTTGGCCCATACGCGCGCAGCAGATCGTAATGCAGTTTGGTACCATACCCCTTGTGCTTTTCAAACTGGTACTGAGGATACTCTTTCGCCGTTTCCACCATCCACTGGTCACGGCTGACCTTGGCAAGGATGGAGGCCGCCGCGATACTGGCGCTTCGGCTGTCCCCCTGCACGATCAACTCGTGGGGCGTGACAATGGCGGCAGTGCGCCCTTTGTCCCGGTTACCGTCGATCAGGGCAAAGTCCGGCCTGATCGACAGAGCATCCATAGCCAGCTGCATGGCCTTCATGCGGGCACTGAGAATATCGGTAGCATCGATTTCTTCCGCCTCCACCCGGGCAACCGCCCAGGCAATCGCCGTCTGCTGAATGACGGGGAACAGCTGTTCCCGCTTGCGTTCGGTCAGTTTTTTGGAATCGTTCAGGCCGGGAATGTCCGCATCGGGCGGCAAAATGACCGCTGCGGCGTACACAGGGCCGGCCAAAGGTCCCGCCCCTGCCTCGTCACAGCCGCAAACGGCACGGTAACCCAGTGCGCGGTACTTTTCTTCAAATTCAAACATAGAGGCATCCGTCATTTGACCTCGACCTCCCCTGTTAAATCCTCAGGCAGTTCAAGTGTAAAGCGTCCGAGCTTGCCAGCGCGATACTCATCCAGCAGCACACGGGCCATCCGCTCGGTATCAAACTCGCCGCCGGAAATGCGCATACCGCGCTTTTGAGCCGTCACCTGCAGCAGACGATAGCCAAAGGCAACATCATTCTCATCCTGTTCCTGCTCGGGCAGCGCAGCAAGCTTGTATCCGTTCTTCAGCGCCTCTGGATAGCGGCGGCTTAAAAAACACATCAGGTGGCATGCAAGGGTCTCTACGTCCATGATGTCATCCTTCACCGCGCCGGTAAAGGCAAGGTGGATCCCGGTGCGTTCGTCCTCAAACTTAGGCCACAGGATGCCGGGGGTGTCCAGCAGATCCAGGGTCGCGTCCACGTTCACCCACTGCTTGCCGCGGGTCACACCGGGTCGATCACCGGCCTTTGCAGACTTGCGCTTTGCCACCTTGTTGATAAAGGTGGATTTCCCCACGTTGGGTACACCCACCACCATGGCGCGGACCGGGCGGCCCACCTGCCCCTTCTCCCGCCAGCGTGCGATCTGATCCTTCAGTGCCAGCTGCACCACCTGAGAGAAGCGGTTGACACCCGCTCCCGTCTTGGCATCGGTCTCCAGCACGGTCCACCCTTGCGCCTTGAACCGCTCTGTCCACGCCCGGTTGCTGTCCGGGTCGGCCTGATCGGCGCGGTTGAGTACCACAAGACGGGGCTTGTCCCCCACGATACGGTCGATGTCGGGATTGCGGCTGGAGATGGGGATGCGGGCATCAATGATCTCCACCACAATGTCAACCAGTTTTAAGTCCGCCTCGATCTGTCGGCGGGTCTTTGTCATGTGTCCGGGATACCATTGTATATTCATGGTCTATCCCTCCTGTTCGGGTTATTTCTGCACGACCACCGATACGCCGTCGGGTATGGCGGTAATAGTCACATCCCGCTTTCCAAGCAGCCATTTTGCCGTTTCAAGGGCCTGCTCGATGGAGCGGGCGGGAATCATGTGCATCTGCTCCACCAGTTCATCTGCCATTTGGGAAACAAAAATCACGCGGGCCCGCATCAGCACACGCAGCATGATTTGGGTCTGCCACTGGTCGGGCACCGTTTCATTTCGTCCCCGGGCAAGGAAGGCCTGCATGGTCTTGCCGATGTCCCCCTCGTCCGCCAGCTGGTGGTAGAAGTGGTCACCGCCAATACCGTCGTTGGCTGCTGCAATCATGATGATCACACCGCCCTCTTTCACGGTTGCCTCCGCCGCGGTCATGCCCTTGACCGCCTGATACACATTCTGGTCCAGGGGATATCCGCCGTTGGTGGAAATTACGATATCCGCCGGCACGGCCCGGGCGCCGCACAGAGAGGACAGGAAATCTGTCCCCTTTTTGTGGGCCTGCTCCACATCGCCGGCCACGGCAAAAATCACCTTTTTCTCAGCGTTGAGCACTACATTTACGATATATCGCAGCTTTGCTTTCTTCGCTGCCCACAGCATATCCTCATGAATGGGGTTGTCCCCCATCACACCGGTACGGGAATTCTCATGGGCGATAAACTCGGCACAGTGGTTGGCCAGCACCGTTTTGCGCCCTGCAATACCGGGCAGAACGCTCTTTCTGCCGCCGGAGAAACCGGCAAAGAAGTGGGGCTCGATAAACCCCTCTGCCACCAGCAGGTCCGCCTGCATGGCGATGGTGTTGATCTCGCAATCGCCGCCGGAGGGCAGTGTGCCGATACTGACAAGCTTTTCCCGCTCGTCGCAGTCGTGGACATAGATACGCTCCTTATCCACAATCTCCTGTCCGAACTTGGACACCAGTTCTTCCTTTGTAGTCCCTCTGTGGCAGCCGGTGGCGATCAGAATGGTAATGTCCGCGTTGGGGTTGCCCTGGCGGATCTCGGCCAACATAGCGGGAATAATCACCTTGCTGGGTACCGGACGAGTGTGGTCGCTGGCAATGATAACCACGTTCTGCTTACCAACAGCCAACTCACACAGCCGTTTGGAGCCGGTGGGTGCCTGCATGGCGCGGCGAACCAGCTCTACCTCGTCCGCTTCGGGCACATATTCCTCAATGGCCGAGGTCAAAACTCCTGCCAAATCGTTCTCGTTAAAACTATGGCGCAAATACTCTTTTCCATAAGGGAATGCAAGATCTATCATAAGCCTTTGTTCCCCCATTTTTCAAATCCCCTCACGATAACAGGCACCAACACGAGCTGCAGCACGATGCCCGGCACGGCGTCCGCAAAACCGCCCACAAAAAACGCCTGCAGTGTGAACGCACCGCCCCGGGCCGCCAGCAGCGCCCACTTGGTAACACCCCATACGACGCGCCCTGCGACCATGGCGATAAGCAGACTGCTGTACAGCCACCACAGCTGCTTTTTGAAAAAGCGCTTATACAGCAGTCCTGTTACCGCGCCGTAGGCAGCCAGCTCCGCCGACATCCAGATAACCGCGGGAAACTGCGGCATCCCAAAACAAATCGAGCGGAAAAAGGGCAGCATTGCCCCCACCGCAAGACCGTACCAACCGCCGCACAGCAGGCCGCACAGCATGACCGGCAGATGCATGGGCAGCAGGGTGTCACCGATCTCTTTGATTTGACCGGTCAGAAAGGGCAGCACCATGCCAATGGCGAGAAGCAGCGCCGCAAGTGCCAGTTTCTTTGTTTTTGTATCTGTGATTTTCAAGCAGAACACCCTCTCATGTAAAAACTATTCTTTCAAAATACCAAGCGATTCGTTGAACATCTCCCCCGCCAGCCTGCGCTCCTTCACCCTCTTTGCAAAGCCGGAGGCTGCAGGTGTCTCGGCAAGGGAGTCCGCCGTGGTATCCCATTTGAATACGTACTTCAAAATGGCATCGGAAGGCTGCTCATGGACGATGTCGAACATATTGCGGAAGCGGATAATGTTACTGTCCGGGGACAGCACCTCATCCAGCTTTTGGTCCATCAGCCAGGAATGGCAGGTAAAGCGCTGATACGTATGCTCCGGATAGTATTTGTCGAAAAATTCCCGGGCGCGGGCCACGGAAGCAACGCACTCCTCCTGCTTCAGGGGTCCTACCGCCTGAATATGTACCTCTACCACAGGGTCACCCTTAGCAAGGTTGTGGGTGGGTACATCGTGCCTGGCCCTGCCCAGGCAGAACTGCAGCCGCCCCAGCTTAAAAAGGCGCATACCAAGGTGGAAGTTCAGCCAGTACAGCTCGCTCAACCACAATTCACCCTTCAGCTCGCTCCAAACATCCGTCCACACCACAAGGTCGCTGAGGGTATCCAGCAGGATGTCCGCGCCGATCCCCTTTTCCTCGTAGCGACGCTTGAGTTCTTCGCAGAAGTACAGGTAGGCCAGCAGATTGCGCTTGCCGTCCCCGCACTTGGGGTCATAATCCTCCAGCCGACTGTCGGCTGGGATTTCGATTTCTTCCAACGCGCGATAGAATTCCGCATCGTAACGCGCGGGAAAGTTCAGCTTCTTGTACCAAAACGCGATAACTGATTTGGTCCCCACTGTTATCCCCTCTTCTTGCTCAGCAGCCAGTTCATCAGCCGTTCCGTATAGGCATAGTCCCAAGCGTTGTGGCCATAATCCTCCAGTCGCTCGTAGGTAACATCTCTGCCCAGAGCGCGCAGTGCCGCCACCATCTCTTCGGTCTGGTTGACACTGACGGTTTCGTCCTTGGCACCGTGACAGGTCCAGACAGGCATGGTCAGCACCCCGGCATTCCACGCCATACCGCCACCGCAAACCGGGGCAATGGCCGCAAACAGGTCAGGGCGCGCCATGGCCGTGAACCACGTGCCGTAGCCGCCCATGCTCAGGCCGGTCAGGCATACCCGGTCGGGATCGGCATGGAACTTCTCGATCATTTGCCCCACAAAGCGCACGATGGATTCCACCCGTGCCGCCCAAAAGCTGTCTGCCGGGCACTGGGGCATAACCACAACGCAATCATGTTCCGCTTCCTTCAGGTACTTGGAAAAGCCATGCTTGTCCACCAACTGCAGTTCGTCCTTGCCGTTGCCCCGTTCCCCTGCGCCGTGCAGCTGAATAATAAGGGGTCGCTTTTTATTCATTTCCGCGCCGGTATAGGCGACAAAGGAAAACTCGTAACCCTCTGTGTACTCGGTACGTTTCAAGTGATTTCCTCGCTTTCTTACAGCTTCAGCAATTCCTCGGCAATGACTTTAGCCATAACGGCGTGACCGGCATCGTTGGGATGCAGGCCGTCAGGCACCAAAGAGGTGTCGGTGCAATCCATTGGATTGATGGCAAACAGGTCGATGACCTTTACGTCACGCTTAGCAGAGATGGTACGGATCGCCTGCACATAGTCGGCCAAAATCTTACCGTCAGGCGTGTCAGGCTGTTCCTCTTCGGTCATGTGCAGAGAAGTCATAAAGACCAGTTCCGCCTTGGGAAAGTCCCGCTTCAGCTTGGAAATCAAACTGTTCAGCGCGCCGCAAAAGGTATAAATATCCTCGCCGTCGCTGTTTACATCGCCAAAATGGGCGTCGCCGTGGCCGAAGTCGTTGACACCGCCGAAGACCACCACCGCATCCACGTCTCGGTCCATAATCTCGGCTCGCATCTCAAAGGTAACGTCGTAAACGGGAGTCGCATAATACGGAATGGTACGGCGCGCGATACGGGTCCCGCTGACGCCGTAGTTGTTGGCCCGTGCCAGACCATAATCCCGCTTGATCAGCTGGTGCCAAACGAGCTTTTCCGGGTTGGAAACACCATAGCCCTCTGTGATGCTATCTCCCAGAAAGTTGATTTTTGCACCTTCCAGTTTCATAATAAAACCGCTCCTTTTATATATGTGTGGTCACTTGGAGTCATTATAACACACAAGTGCAGAAATGCCAACGAAAACAACGCCAAATGGCATAAAAAAATCCGCCCCTGTCGGGACGGATTTTTTCGGATAAATTACAGCTTCTCCTGCAGCTTGGCAGCCTTGCCCACGCGGCCGCGCAGGTAGTACAGCTTGGCGCGGCGGGCCTTGCCGTGACGAACCAGCTCGATCTTCTCCAGAGAAGGAGCGTGGATGGGGAACACCTTCTCAACGCCGACGCCGTAGGAAACGCGGCGAACGGTGATGGTCTCCTCGATGCCGCCGTGCTTCTTGGCAATGACAGTACCCTCGAAAATCTGGGTACGCTCGCGGTTGCCTTCCTTGACGCGGATGTGGACGCGGACGGTGTCGCCGATCTGGGCGGCAGGGGCCTCAGCCTTCAGGTGCTTTTCGGTGAATGCTTTCATCAGATCCATGGTAATTTCCTCCTGTTTTTTATAGGCGTTCATACCGGTTGTTTCGTGCCGCATTCACTCTCGTCGGCACACCGCAGAGGATCACCCTTTATTCAGACTTGGAAATGTTACCACAACACCTCTGAAAATGCAAGTGTTTTTTCGAAAAAATATTCATTTTTCCGGCTAAATCATCATTTCCGGCTCTTTACCGCCTACTTCCCCGCTGTCCTTCTCCAGATCCACCAGCACCGTGTCCTCTCCGAAGCGCCGGATCGCGTGCCACGGAATGATCACTGGTTTTTCTCTGCCCAGCAGCCCCAGCAGCCGCAGCCGCCCCGGTATGATCAGACCCAGCACGCGACCGCTGTCCGGGTCCAGTTCCACGTCTCCCACATAGCCAAACCGATTGCCGTTGTTCACACCGATGACCTCTTTGATCTTCAGCTCACCCAATCGCATGCACATCACACCTCTCCCCTTTATTCCATAAACTGTATGGCCGCCCGCTTGTCCCGTATGCTTTGGTTTTTTCCATCGAAAGCAGTCTTACGAATAAATAATTCATCCCGCGGCCCATCGTATGAAACCATCACCCCGGGAAATACTGATTTCAGTAACGCGGCCGGAGGATAATACCGATGCTGAATAAAGTTGAGATCTGCGGCGTAAATACCACCAAGCTTCCCGTATTGAAAAGCGAAGAGACGCGCCAGCTTCTCCTGCGGACCAAACAGGGCGACCGCCTCGCCCGGGAACAGCTCATCCGCGGCAATCTGCGGCTGGTGCTGTCAATCATACAGCGCTTTGTCAACCGGGGTGAAAATGTAGACGACCTGTTTCAGGTGGGATGCATCGGCCTGATCAAGGCCATCGACAACTTCAACACCGACCTTGATGTGCGTTTCTCCACCTACGGCGTACCCATGATCGTGGGTGAGATCCGCCGCTACCTGCGTGACAACAGCGCCGTCCGGGTCTCCCGGGCCATGCGAGACACCGCCTACCGGGTATTGCAGGCCAAAGAGGCCTATATTGCCCAGCATCAGCGTGAACCCACCGTGGAACAGATCGCCGCCATCCTGAACATCAAGCGGGAGGAGATCGTCTTTGCACTGGATGCCATCAGCGAACCCATCTCCCTGTATGAGCCGGTCTATTCCGACAGCGGGGACTCCCTGTGCGTGATGGATCAGGTAAAGGACTCCAAAAACACGGACGAGCATTGGCTGGAACACATCGCCCTGAAGGATGCTATCTCCCGACTTTCCGAGCGGGAGCGCAATATCTTGAATCTACGGTTCTATCAGGGAAAAACACAAATTGAAGTATCTCAGGAGATCGGCATCTCACAGGCTCAGGTGTCGCGTCTGGAAAAAGGCGCACTGGCTCAGATCAGAAAAGGTATGTAAAAACGCCCCTCCCTCCGGAGGGGCGTTTTTGTCAATGCAGTTGGTCCTTATTGGCAAAGGTCTCACAAAAGCGGGCGGAAAAGGCCGGTTCCCGATCAGCCACATAGAGGTGGGACACATCGCCGAATGCCGCCACGCGGAAGCTGGCCTGCCCCTCCCTGCGCTCTTCGGTGTAGATGGTGGTCACCGAGGTGGGCGCGGCACAGAAACCGTGCCACAGGATCATGGGAGACACGTTCAGCAGGTGGCCCAGCAACACGCACTCCAGACCGAAGTGGCAGAAGAACACGATGGTGTCCTCGTTGGCCCGTTCCGCTTTATAGTACAGGCCGTGGCGCACATAGCCGTATTTGGCAAGCAGTTCATCCAAACCGTCTTTTACCTTTTGGATGCCCTCACGCACGTTGGCCGCGGCAAAGATGGGGACATCCTGCCACTTGTCCGGGTCATAGAACTCCGGCACGACCGTCCAAGCGGCAGGCTTCCAGTCCCACAGAACATCTTCCTCCGTTTCCCCCGGCTTGATGACATTGATGGGAAACTCACGCAGCCAGTCCAAGGTTTCAGCTGTGCGCCCCATCTTCTTCAATGTGACCGAAGCCGTATCCTGCGCTCGCCCAAGGGGCGAAACGTAGAAGTTTTTAACGTCCAGTTTCGAAATCCGCTCGGCCAGCAGCTCCGCTTCTTTCCAGCCGTCCGGGGTCAGAGTATCCAGCGCGTAGTTAGGGTCCCCGTGGCGAATGATGATCAGCTTCATTGGTATCGCTTCCTTATTGCTTCGCAGCGTAAATCATGGAAATCAGCTTGCGGCCGGTGACCTCCATCAACTCAAATGCCTTGCGCATGAGCACCTTATCCTCAACGTAGGGTGTCAGGAAAGAGCCACCCACCTCATAGGTGAAGTCGCCGTCGTAGTCCACCTCGGCCAGGGCGGCGGTCACGGCCTTCCAATCCACCTTTCCCACATACGGAAGTGTATGCAGGTCATGTACATGGTCGTTGTCATGGACGTGCAGGGCGTGCAGACGGCCGCCCAGGACACGGATGGCATTGTCGGCAGACTCACCAACCAGGCCGCAGTGACCGATGTCCAAACAAACCGTAAACCACTCGGGATCGAGTGCCTCATAGTACTCCGCCAAGTCCCGACCAAAGCTGCACACGTTGGCCATAATCTGCTGGCGGTTCACCTGGCTGACGCCCCACATATTTTCCAGGGCAATCTTGATACCCGCCTGTTTGGCATAGGGCAGCAGGCTGTTGTAGTAGGCAATGTTATACTCCTTCTGCTTATCCAAATCGGGGCAAGCAAGGGGATGCACAATAATCTGCTCCGCCCCCAACAATCCGGCGGCACGGATGGAGCGAATGACCTTGGGGTGCATCTTCTGCACATAGGCATCCCGGCGCTCCTGCTCCGGGTAGAACATGTAGCCGGGGAACGGCGCATGGGCCTGGTTGAAGTAGACACCGCATTCCTTGGCAGTACGCAGCAGCTTCTCACAGGTCGCCACATAGTTCTCCTCAGAAAACTCCTCGGTGTCGATCATGTTGCAGAAGTTCATGTCCAGCGCGTCAAATCCGACCTCCGCCAGCATTTTTACGCCCTCTTCCGGACCGAACAGCGCAAAGCAATGCTCCGTAGTAGTAGACAAAACCATACGTTCTTTCACGGTGTTTCCTCCTAACGTTCCATTGGGTTGTGTATAAAAAGCAGAAAAGCCCCGATGCGATTGCATCAGGACTTTTCGTGGCGCAGAAGGAGGGATTCGAACCCTCGCACGGTTTAACCCGCCTACTCCCTTAGCAGGGGAGCCCCTTTGGCCTCTTGGGTACTTCTGCAGGTCAAATAAATGAAAGTATTAAAATGGCGGAGAGAGTGGGATTCGAACCCACGGCTCTTGCGAGTCACTGGTTTTCAAGACCAGCTCCTTAAACCGCTCGGACATCTCTCCGTACGGCTTACAGCAGGAGTTATCTTAACACACTTTCCAATCCTTGTCAACCGTTGCTTGGCTTTTCTTTTATATATTTTCCACTCCCAGCTCAAATAAAACCTCCGCAGGCGAATTTGCCTGCGGAGGTTTTGACTTCACTCGTTTTCGATCAGGCCATACGGGCGCGGTGGAATACCTTTTTGCCCTTCTTGATCATCAGGCCCTCGGCGCCAAAGTCGGCGGCGGTGTAGCTGACGGTGGCAGCGGCGACCTTTTCGCCGTTGACCTCCACACCGCCCTGCTCCACCAAACGGCGTGCCTCCTTCTTGGAAGGAGCCAGGCCGCACTTGACCAGCAGATCCAGCACACCGATGGCGCCGTCGGTCAAATCGTCAGCGGTCAGCTCGGTGGCAGGCACGTTGGACATATCGCCGCCGCCCACGAACAGAGCCTTGGCGGCCTGCTCGGCCTTGGTGGCCTCTTCCTCGCCGTGAACCAGCTTGGTCAGCTCGAAAGCCAAAATCTCCTTGGCGCGGTTGAGCTGGCTGCCCTCCCACTTGTCCATCTCGTCGATCTGCTCCAAAGGCAGGAAGGTCAGCATACGCAGGCACTTGAGCACATCGCCGTCGCCCACGTTGCGCCAGTACTGATAGAACTCGTAGGGGGTGGTCTTGTTGGGATCCAGCCACACAGCGCCCTTGGCGGTCTTGCCCATCTTCTTGCCCTCGGAGTTGAGCAGCAGGGTGATGGTCATGGCATGGGCATCCTTGCCCAGCTTGCGGCGGATCAGTTCCGTGCCGCCCAGCATGTTGGACCACTGGTCGTCGCCGCCGAACTGCATGTTGCAGCCGTAGTGCTGGTACAGGTAGTAGAAGTCGTAGGACTGCATGGGCATGTAGTTGAACTCCAGGAAGCTAAGGCCCTTTTCCATGCGCTGCTTGAAGCACTCGGCACGCAGCATATTGTTCACGGAGAAGCAGGCGCCGATCTCACGGATAAACTCCACGTAGTTCAGCTTCAGCAGCCACTCGGCGTTGTTGACCATGCGGGCCTTGCCCTCGCCAAACTCGATAAACCGCTCCATCTGCACCTTGAAGCAATCGCAGTTGTGCTGGATAGTCTCAGCCGTCATCATGGATCGCATATCGGTGCGGCCGGAGGGGTCGCCGATCATGGCGGTACCGCCGCCGATGAGGGCGATGGGCTTGTTGCCGGCCATCTGCAGGCGCTTCATCAGGCACAGGGCCATAAAGTGACCTACGTGCAGAGAGTCGGCGGTGGGGTCAAAGCCGATGTAGAAGACGGCCTTGCCCTCGTTGATCATCTTGGAGATCTCTTCCTCGTTGGTGACCTGAGCGATCAGGCCGCGGGCTTTCAGTTCTTCATAACAAGTCATGTTCATTCTCCTCTTATATCAAAATTTAATTACTTGCAACTTTTTGCTCGTTCTTTGCCAGCAGGACGTTATATCCAATCACGCCGCCGACCACGATGACCGCGCCCACCAGCGAAATGAATCCGATCTGATCCACACCGGGATAGAACAACGCCACCAGAATGGGGTTCAGCACCGGCTCCAGACCGGAAACAAGGCTGGCTGTCACCGCGGGAGTGGTTTTCAAACCCTCACCCAAGCAGATGAAGGCAAAGCCCACCTGGAACACGCCCAGCACCAGCATGCTGATCATGCAGGTCGCACCGAACTCCGTTTCCTGAAACACAAAGGGCAAACCCACCACCGCGCTGATCACGTGACCGAAGAAAGCCGCGGACAGGGCGTCGCCGTCTGGCAGGTCGTTGAGCATAAAGACCACCGCATAAGTCACGCCGGAGATCAGCGCCAGCATATCGCCGGTCAGACCGCCGCCGGACAGGCTTTCCACAAAGAAGCACAGCACACCGCCAAACACCACAGCGCAGGCCAGCAGATCCAGCCGGCCAGGCCGCTTGTGCATAAATATTGCAGTCAGCACGATAACAAAAATCGGAGCGGTATATTGCAGCACGATGGCGTTTGCCGCCGTGGTCATTTTATTGGCAACGGCGAACAGAATGTTGGTGCAGGACACCGCCAGCGCACCAAGGAAGATCCATCGGTTAAAGCGCAGCTTTTGATGGGTCAGCCACATATAAAGTGCCATCACCACCACGGCGATCGCCGTGCGGCCGCCGTTGACGGCCATGCCGCTCCAGGGAATTCCCTTCATGCAAATGCCGCCAAGGCTGTAGAAAACGGATGCCAGGAACACCATCAGCGTTCCCTTTTGCTGTTTGGTCATAGTACTCTCCCCTTTCACAAGAAAAGCCCTCCGTCCTTGCGGACAGAGGGCATAAAATGCGGTACCACCTCTCGTCGCCGACACCTCACGATGGCGGCCTTACGGAGTGCAGACACACTCCCGCGCGGTAACGGGCGCACCCGGCCCACCCTACTGAGATATCCGTTCAGGCGGCTGCTCCAAGGTGTATTCACGCCGGTCCCTCTCCGTCCTTTCACCCACCGGACGGCTCTCTGCGCAGGTGCGCGGCGCTACTATTCCTCATCAACGCAATACATATCAAGCAGATTATAGCATCTGTTTTTGGTTTGTCAAGGGTGTTTCATCGGCTTTGGCCGATGATATAGGCAACAATGCCGCCAATGACCACCAAAGCAATCAATCCTAACGGCAGAAACATTCCATTCTCCCCTTTCAGGCCTTGGTTACTTTATACTCCCGAGCCTGAGCCAGCATCTCCCCTGCCCCCTGCAAGGCCGCCGGGGTCAGCAGGTCGCCGCTGGTCAAGCGGGCCAATTCGGCACAGCGCTGCTCTTCGTTCAACCGCTGCACAGCAGTAAAGGTGCGGCCATCAGCTTCACCCTTCTCCACACTGAAATGACTGTCTGCCATGGCAGCGATCTGGGGCAGATGGGTCACGCACAGCACCTGTTTGGTCCGGGCCACATCGGACATCTTCCGGGCCACCTTCTGGGCCGCCCGTCCGGACACGCCGGTGTCCACCTCGTCAAAAATCAGGGTAGTCACCTGCTCGTTCTCCGCCAGCACGTTCTTCAGCGCCAGCATGATGCGGGCCAGCTCACCGCCGGAGGCGATCTTGTGGATAGGTTTCAGCTCTTCGCCCACGTTGGCGGACATCAAAAACTGCACCGTATCCATACCCGTTTCATCCAGACCGGTCTCCCCCGCTTTCTCGGTAAACTCCGCCATAAAACGCACCTTGGGCATGTCCAGTTGGGACAGTTCGTCCTCAATGCGGGCCTGCAGTGTCACCGCCGCGGCTTTGCGGGCGGCAGAGAGCGTTTCAGCGGCAGCCTTGGCCTGTTCAAGTGCCTTAGCCAACTGTCCTTCCAAGCGGGCGATGGTATCGTCGGCGTACTGGATCTGCTCCAGTTCCTGTCGGCTATGCTCCAAAAAAGCCAGCATCTCGTCCACGGTGGAGCCATATTTCTTTTTCAGGCGGTAGATCAGGTCCAGCCGTCCTTCGATCTGGTCCAGTTCCCCGGCAGAGGACTCAAAGCCGTCCCGCAGGTCACGAATTTCCTCGGCAAGATCGTAGGCTGCATAGCGCAGCTCCGCCGCCTTCTCTCCCATTTTGCCAAGCTCCCCGCTGACCCGGGCGCCGCCGGACAGGGCCTGCTGGGCATCGGCCAGCAGCTCCACCGCGCCCCGGTCGCTGTCGCTGCCGGACAGGGCCTGAAACGCCGCCTCCACCGCATCCATGATGCGCCCCGCGTTGCGCAGAAGATCGCGCCGGGCGGTGAGAGTCTCGTCCTCCCCGGCGGTCAAATTGGCCCGTTCCAGCTCCGCAATTTGATAGGTCAGGGTGTCCACGCGGCGGGCCTTCTCCGCCTCATCCATGCGCAGGCCGTTCAGCTGGTGGCGAATGTCGGCCATGGTGCGATACGCTTCGGCATATACTGCCAAAAGCGTCTCGGTCTGGCCAAAGCTGTCCAGGTAGTCCAGATGGCACGCCGGGTCCAGCAGCTGCTGCCCGTCATGCTGTCCGTGTATGTTCAAAAGCTGACGGCCCAACAGCTTCAGCTGGGCAACCGTCAGGGGTCTGCCGTTGACCCGGCAGACATTGCGTCCGTCGGCCAGCAGTTCGCGTTCCAACAGCAGCTCGCCGTTTTCGTCGGGAGCAATACCGTTTTCCGCAAACCAGGCAAGCGCCGGAAGCGCACAAAACACCGCACTCACCCGGGCGCCGCCGGCTCCGGTGCGGATCAGGTCACGGCTGGTGCGTTCGCCCATGACGGCGCCAATGGCGTCGATGACGATGGACTTACCTGCGCCGGTCTCACCGGTCAGCACGTTGAACCCCGGCTCAAAGCGAATGTCAGCCGATTGAATGACCGCAATATTCTCGATGTGGAGCAGAGAAAGCATCTCTATCCCTCCAATGATGGTCAGTTGAGCATATTGTGCATCTCGCTGCAGAACTCTGCCGCAGCATCGTTGGTGCGCATGATCAAAATAGCGGTGTCATCACCGGCCAGAGTTCCCACCAGCTTGTCGATTTCCATGGAATCCAGTGCAGAGCAAGCCGCAGAAGCAAGCCCGGGCATGGTGTTGACCACCACGATATTCTGTGCTACGTCAAAGGAGGTCACACTCTCCTTGAAAATCGTGCGCAGGCGGGCTTCCACATCGGAGTTGTGCTTGCGGTTGGAACGGGCATAGTGGTAATGTCCGCCGCCGGAACGCTCCTTGACCAGATGCAGCTGCTTGATATCACGGGAGATCGTAGCCTGTGTGGCGTTGTAGCCTCTGGCACGCAGAGCATCGCGCAGCTCCTCCTGTGTCTCCACATTGGTGGTTTCAATGATGTTCAAAATCTCATTCTGGCGGTTACTTTTCATGACCGGCCACCCCCAAGCTTCTGATTGAGCAGCTGATAGAAGTTTTTGCCCGTCAGCCGGACCAGCTGCGTGCGGCAGTCCGCCTTGCGGATCTCCACCCGGTCAGTGCCGGAAAGGCGGATCGCTTTGCCGCCGTCCACGGACAGGTAGACGCTCTTGCGGCTGCGCTTGGGCAGCTGCACCGCAATATTCCGCTCAGCGGACAGTACCAAGGGACGGGCGGACAGCTGGTGCGCGCAGATAGGAGTAATAATAAGCATATCAGAGCTGGGTTCCACAATCGGCCCCCCGGCAGACATGGAGTACGCAGTGGAACCGGTGGGTGTTGATACGATCACGCCGTCCCCGGACAGATGGCTTAGCAGGGTGGTCCCATCCGCCGTCACATCCAGTTCCGCTACGCGGGCAATGCTGCCCTTGGAAATAACCGCATCGTTCAGGGCGACCTGGTCATAGATCAGCTGCTTGCCGCGAAAGGCACGCACCTGCAGCATCATGCGCTTTTCCACCGTGTAGCCGCCGGAAGGAATACGACTGACAAGATTCAGTTCGCTCTCCTCCAGTTCAGCCATAAAGCCGATGCTGCCCAGGTTCACGCCCAGAATAGGCACACCGTGGCTGGTTGCATCTTTGGCAGCATGCAGAATGGTACCGTCACCGCCGAAGCATACCAGCATGTCCGCGCCGTTCAACTCTTTGTCCATCTGCTTGAATTCAATGTCACGGGGCATTTCCGGCGGAATGACCGATCCCAGCTCAAAGGGCAGGCAGTAACAGCACTCCACGCCGTCTTTTCCCAAAATGGATGCGACCTGTCTGGCCGCCTTCATCCCTTTATCTCGAAAGGGATTGGAACTGAGTATGACCTTCACTACTCTGCCTCCTCCAAAGTACCGTGGGAGCGGGCCACCAATGCAGCAAGATCTCCCTGCCACTTCTGACCTGCACCCGCTTTGAGATAGCCGAGATATTCGATATTGCCCTCCGGGCCGCGGATGGGTGAAAAATCCACGTCCAGCACGGTGAAATCCGCATTGTTCGCATGCTCAAGAAAATGCTCCAGCACCTCAAGATGCACTGCGCTGTCCCGGACCACACCCTTCTTGCCCACCTTGTCTTTACCCGCTTCAAACTGCGGCTTTACAAGACAAACTACATGTCCCTCCGGCTTAAGCAGGGTGCGCAGGGCGGGCAAAATCAGGTTCAGAGAAATAAACGACACATCCACACTGGCAAAATCCAGCGGCTCGGCAATGACTTCCGGGGACAGATATCGGGCGTTTGTGCGTTCCATACACACCACCCGGGGGTCTGTACGCAGCCGCCAGTCCAGCTGGTTATAACCTACATCCACCGCAAAAACCTTTTGAGCGCCGTTTTGCAGCATACAGTCAGTAAATCCGCCGGTGGAGGCACCGATATCGGCGCAGACCGCCCCATTCAGGTCGATGGGCCAGCATTTCATCGCCTTTTCCAGCTTCAGGCCACCCCGACTGACGTAGGCAAGTGTCTTGCCGCGAACCTCAATTTCATCTTCCTCGGCAACAGGCGCACCCGCCTTGGTCTGCTTCTGTCCATTGACATAGACCTGACCGCTCATGATGATGGCCTGAGCCTTTTGCCGGCTTTCGGCAAGTCCGCGGCGGGTCATCACAACATCCAATCGTTCTTTAGCCATTCGTCAGCACCTCCCGTGCCGTATTGCACAGACTTTTTCCGTCCAGACCTAAAGTCTGCTCCAGCAGCGGCGTACTGCCATGGGCAACAAATCCATTTCCGCTGTTTCGCAGGACGATTTTCGCCTGCACGCCCGCTTGAGCAAGCGCCGCGCTCAGCCGCTGTCCAACGCTGCCCGCCGACACGCAGTCTTCTGCAACCAGCATAGCACCGGTACGGGCAACACTTTCAATAACCAACTGCGCATCAAGCGGTGTAATGGCATTTAGCTTTACAATTTCTGCGCTGATCCCCTGCTGTTCCAACAGGTCTGCCGCCTCCAAAACGCGGTTGATCAGCATGCCGTAGCTGACCAGCGTAATGTCGCTGCCGCGGCGCAGCACTACCGCAGGATCCCGACTGCTGTCCGCAGTATAGGCCCCCTGTCCACCTCTGGGGAATCGGACAGCCACCGGGCCGCTGCATTCCTCAATCCCACGGCGGAGCATACCCTCTAACTCCGCATACGAGGATGGTGCCAGCACGGTCATACCGGGAATACTGTCCAGATAAGCCACATCCAGCACACCGTGGTGGGTCTCACCGTCCTCCCCTACAAGGCCGGCCCGATCCACAGCGAACACAGTATGCAGTCCCTGAATGGCCACATCGTGCATCAGCATATCGTATCCACGCTGCAAGAACGTGGAATAGACCGCAAATACAGGAATTGCCCCCTGTTTTGCCATACCTGCGGCCATAGCGACCGCGTGGCCCTCGGCAATACCAACATCGAAAAAGCGCTCGGGGAAACGCTGGGCAAATCCGTCGAGGCCTGTACCGTTCTGCATGGCTGCGGTAACAGCGCACACACGGCTGTCCTCGTCGGCAATATCACATAAGGTCTTGCCGAACACCGCAGAAAAGTTCTCCCCGCCGCGCTTGAGCGGCTGCCCGGTGGCAATATCAAAGGGCGCAACCCCGTGGAATTTGTTGGGCCGCTCCTCTGCATGTGTATAGCCTTTACCCTTTACAGTTCTTACGTGCAAAAGGACAGGTCCTTCTTTTTCTTTCGCATATTGGAGGATTTCGGTTAGTCCTTTTACGTCATGTCCGTTTACCGGACCCATGTAGGAAAACCCCATATCCTCAAACATACTGCAGGGCAGAATTCCCTCACGCACCATCTTTTTCAGCTTGTGGGTAACGGAATAGAACTTGCGGCCCACGGCCGTCAGATTCATGAACTTGCGATAACGCTTCTTGATGGCAAGGTACTGGGGACGCAGACGCTTCCGGGCCAGATACTCCGCCACACCGCCCACATTTTGGGTAATGGACATACCGTTGTCGTTCAGGATGACCAACAGGTTTTCCTTGCTCTGTCCGGCGTTGGACAGTCCCTCGTAGGCAAGTCCACCGGTCAGCGCACCGTCACCGATCAGTGCGATCACGTGATAGTCCTGCCCCAGCACGGTTCGTGCCTGCGCCATGCCCACAGCTACGGACACGGAGTTGGATGCGTGTCCTGCCACAAAGGCATCGGTATCGCTCTCCCCGGGTTTGGGAAAGCCGGCCAGACCACCGAACTGCCGCATGGTTTCCATCTGCTCACTGCGGCCCGTGAGCATCTTGTGGATGTAGCACTGGTGGCCCACGTCAAAGACTAAGCGGTCCTTCTCCAAATCAAATACCCGGTGCAAAGCCACGGTCAGCTCCACCGCACCCAAATTGGACGCCAAATGGCCGCCGGTACGGCTGACGCTGTCCACCAGCTGCTTGCGCAGATCAGCACACAGGCGGACGGCCTGTTCGTCGGTCATATTATGCAATTCCAGCTGTTCAGACATACAGGCCGTCCTCCTCTCTGCCTGTTAAATCAATACTCCCGACCGGCCATCAGTCTGGCCAGCCAAATGTGGAATTCGGTGTTTTCCAAACCGTTGAACGCCGTGATCGCCTGCTCGGTCAACTGGTCCACCAGCTGTCCGCAGCGCTCCAATCCGAGTGCTGAGACAAAAGTGGACTTTTCATTCTCGGCATCGGAGCCGATGGGTTTTCCAAGCACCTGGGCGCTGCTGGTCACGTCCAGCATATCGTCCCGCACCTGAAACGCACGGCCCACACACTGGGCGTACTGCCGCACCGCCTGCCGGGTGGCCTCGTCGCCTCCGGCCACAATGCAGCCAAGTTCCGCCGCCGCGCGGATAAGCGCGCCGGTCTTGAGGGATTGCAGCAGTTCCAGTTCCTCAAGGCTGAGGGTACGGCTCTCGCCGTCCATGTCCAGCATCTGCCCGCCAATCATGCCGGCGGCGCCCGCCGCGTGGCTCAGGCAATCCACCGCTGCCAGCACCCGACCGGGTTCAATGCCATCGGCATACTCACACATGATCTCAAAGGCGGCGGTCAGCAATGCATCACCTGCCAGTACGGCGGTAGCTTCACCAAACACCTTATGGTTGGTGGGTTTGCCCCGGCGCAGGTCGTCATCGTCCATACAGGGCAGGTCGTCGTGGATCAGAGAGTAAGTGTGTACCATCTCCACCGCGCAGGCAAATGGCAGCGCCGCCGTCACGTCGCCGCCGCACATACGGCAGGTCTCCAGGGTCAGCACCGGGCGGATGCGCTTGCCGCCCGCCATAAGGCTGTACTGCATGGCCTCGTAAATCTGCCCGTACTTCGCACGTTTGGCAAAGCACTTGGACAAAAAGTCCTCTACAAGAGCGCAATCCTCCTGCAGCAGTTTATTATAATCCATACTTATTCCTCCGTCTCAAAGGGGACTTCTTCCGGCTGACCCTCGGCCCCCACTTTCAGCAGGGACACCTGCTGTTCAGCCTTATCCAGCAGCGCAGAGCAGTTGTGCATCAGCTTGGTCCCCTCTTCAAACAGGGCAAGGGACTGCTCCAGCGGTGCTTCGCCACGTTCCAGCAGGGTAACAATTTCCTCCAGCCGGGCCATGGACTGTTCAAAATCAAGCTTTTTGGTCGCCATCACAGGCACTTCCTTTCTTCCACGCGGCAGACAAGACTGCCGTCCGCAAGGCGCAGATCCAGTTTGTCGCCGGGTTCGATCTGTTCCACACCGGTCAGCACCCGGCCCTTCTCGTCCCGGGCGATGGCATAGCCGCGGCCCAGCACTTTCAGGGGGCTGAGTGCATCCAGCGCCGCTGCCAGACGGCCCATGCGCCGCTGCTGTGCGGCAAGGACCTGCTCCATGCCGTGGAGCAGCTTGCCCCCTTGGTAATCCAGTAACAACCGCTTTTCCCGGATGCCGGCGGCAGGGTCGGTCAGCACACGGCTGCGGCGCAGTCGGTCCAGCCGCTGCCGCGCGTTGGAAATGGGCTGAACCGTCGCCCGCCAAAGCCGCTGGCTCAGATGGCTCAGGCGTTTGTCTATCTCCGCCCGGTCAGGCACCGCCAGCTCCGCCGCGTTGGACGGAGTTGCCGCCCGCAGGTCGGCCACAAAGTCGGAAATGGTCACGTCCGGCTCATGGCCCACGGCGGAAATCACGGGAATTTCGCTGTTGAAGATTGCCCGGGCAACTGGCTCCTCATTGAAGGCCCACAAATCCTCCACCGAGCCGCCGCCGCGGCCGGTAATAATCAAATCGCCCAAGTTGTAGTAGTTCACATAGTCGATGGCAGCGGCGATCTCCTCCGCCGCCTGCTCCCCCTGTACCCGCACAGGGACCACCAGCACGCGGCTCATGGGCCAGCGGGCCTTGAGAATGCGCAGCATGTCACGCACCGCCGCACCGGCAGGCGACGTAACCAAAGCGATCCGCCCGGGGTAGGTCGGCAGCGGCTTTTTGTTGGCGGGGTCAAACAACCCCTGCGCCTGCAGTTTGTTTTTCAGCTGTTCAAAGGCAATCTGTAGCTGGCCCGCCCCCTCCGGGGTCAGGCTGACGCAGTAAAGCTGATACTGCCCGTCCCGGGGAAACACGCTGATGCGGCCGGCGGCAATGACTTGCATGCCGTTTTCCGGACGAAACCGCAGACGCGTGGCATCCCCGCGGAACATCACGCAGCGCAGAGCGCTGTCCGCATCCTTCAGGGTAAAATAGTGGTGACCGGAGGGGTACAGTTTGTAGTTGGAAATCTCGCCCCGAATCAGCACGCCGGACAGCAGCTCATCCCGGTCCATCATGCCCTTGATGTAGTGGCTTATTTGGGACACGCTGAGGATACGCAGTTCATTATCCATTCCGCGTCCCCCTCTCCAGCGCCCGGTGGGTCAGGATGGCCACACCCATGGCGTTGTCGGTGGAGTACCGGGGCTCGGCAAACACCGCGCCGCAGGCCTGCTCCATGGCTGCTCGCAGCCTTCGGTTGGAGGCCACACCGCCGGAACACAGCACCGGCAGACCGGGGTAGCGCTCCTGCGCCCTCTTTGTGGTGCGAACCACCACATCCGCCACCGTATCCAGCACGAACCGCGCCACAGCAGCAGAGGGTTCTCCCCGCTGCACCATATCCTTTACCTTGTTCTCCATACCGGACAGAGAAAAGGTCAGTTCATTCAATTTTACGGTGAAAGGCTTACCGCCTGTCTCCTCGGCATACAGCGCATCCAGCGCCTTGCCCGCCGGGAACGCAAGTCCCAGCAGCACCCCCGCCCGGTCAATCAGCTGTCCGGCGGAGATGTCCTGCGTGCCGCCAATAGCCTGTGCCTGCACATTGCAGCCATCCGGGGTCACATGGAGCAACTCGGTAGTGCCGCCGGAAAGGTGCCAGGCCAGGAACGGTGCATCCAGCAGGTCCAGCCGTCCGGCGGACCAGGCTGCCGCCGCCAGATGCCCCTGCTGATGGGAGTACGGCAAAAAGGGCACTCCCAGCACGTCGGCCATAGTCCGCGCCTGAGAAGTACCCGCCAAAAAACACGGCATATAAGAGCCCTCTACCGCCCGGGGCTGCGTGCTTGCGCCCACCGCCTGCAGACCGGTCAGGTCGCAGTCGGCCCGCAGCTGTGCCACAAGGTCGGGCAAGCGCTTGACATGCTGAAACAGCGCATCACTCTGCCGCAGACCCAAAGTCCCCTCCGGCACATCCAGCAGCTTGCCCACATTCAGGCCCTGTTTTCCATCGAAATACGCCACCGAAGTGGTATAGTTGCTGGTATCAAAGCCCAGCACTCCTCCGCTCATTGATCCGTGGGAAGCTCGGCACGGGCAAAAGAGCCCAAAATACCATTGATGAAGGACACGACCTCTGCCGGCTCGTATCCCTTGGCAATCTCCACCGCCTCGTTAATGGCCGCGGCGTTTGGAATCTCGGGCATGTAGAGCATCTCGTACATGGCCACCCGCATAATGGCAGCTGCCACCCGGGGAATACGGGCAAAGTTCCATCCCACCGCATAGCGGGAAATGTATTCATCCAGCTCCGCACCGTGGTCCTGCACCCCGGTAACCAGCTTGCGAATGTACGCCTGCTGAATCTCATCGGGGAACTTGGCATACAGCGGCTCTTCCGCGCCAATCTGAGCAAAGCTCTCCTGCGTCAGGGTTTCGTCCAGCACCTGCTGAACGCTGCGTGCTGCAAAGCTCAGCTCAAACACCATGTGCACCGCGATCTCACGCGCAACTGTTCTAGTCATAAGTAAATCGCCTCCGGTTTTATCCGAAATTAGTTCACTATGCATTATATACACTTTTTTTGAATAATGCAACCAAATTATCATGTGGGGCCCGGAGTTTTTCCCCCCTCCCCTCTCTCCCACTACCTCCAAAACCGTGCCTTCCACAAAAAGGCAACCACGGTAAATTTTTAGGCAATATATTGAAAGAAATCCGGCGAACTTTATGCTACAATTACCTTATCAACATTCGCACTTGCATCACCAATTCTGTACTCAGGAGGAACCGTCTATGAAGCGAGTCACATCATTCCTGCTCACTCTGGTCATGCTGATCGGCATGCTGCCCGGGGTGACCCTGCCCGCATCTGCGGCCGGCAGCGAGCTGACCGCCTACTACACTAACACCGACATCACAGTGGACGGCAAGCTGGACGAATCCGGCTGGCTGCTGGACCAAATGGTGGGCAGCACCCCCATCGCCATGCAGAGCAGCATTGACACCCTGTATGTCGGCCTGAAAACCGGTGCCGACAAGGTCACCATGACCGTCAACGGTGTCAGCGCGGTGGCGAACTTTGCTACCAACACGGTGACCGTGGGTGGCGAGTCTGCCGGCAGCCTTGCCCGCAGCAATACCAACGGCACCATCGAGATTGCGATTCCCCTGATTAACCTTGGAATCATCTATGATGTGGCGCAGAATGTTTCCTTCTCCATTGAGGTGGGCGTGGACAGCTTCAGCGGCACTGCCGTTTTGGCTACCCGTTCCCTCGTCTTTGCTGAAAACTGCCTCAACGCGGCCAGCAAGTCCGACATTTCCAGGCATCTGGGCAGCAGCGCTGCCGAGCAGTGGGCTGAGGCTGCCGAGACCGGCATCCATTATAAGACCGGCACGCTGACCAAGGACGGTGTGTCCATCTCTGTGCCCGCCTACACCATCTCCCGCGTGGCTCCCTCCTTTGACATTTATAAAGGATATGAGTTGACCTTTAATGTGGACTTCAATGACCTGGCCATCCCGGCCGAGGTGGGGCCCATTGACCGCTTTGCCCTGACCGGCTTCTATGTGGATGTGCGTGCCAGTAAGCGCAACCACATTGGTTTCCACGCCGATGCCGAGGGTAACATCTATGTCACCCAGTATGACCAAGTGGCCTATGCGCCTCAGCCTGTGGACATCGGCTTGAATCTGCCTGTCAAGGATGTGGATGTACGCATTGTAGCCAATGACTATTTTGAGTCTGAAGTATTTATCAACGGCAAAAGCGTTGCCAAATTTAACACATCCCATCGCGAAGTTACCGGCGACAATATACTTTACTTCAATACCTCCACCCGCTATCGTGAAAACGACCTGCGCAAGAACGACGTGGTCCTGCGGGACATCATGGTGACCCAGGCCGCCCCCAATATGCCTTTGGAGGCCGCCCGCCTGCCCCGTGAGGGCGTCATCACCCAGGACGGCAATGTGTCCGAGACCTGCTGGGCTCTGTCCGAGGCGGTCAGCGGCGTCAAGCTGGGCGCTTTGGTGGACACCGAGAATCTGTACCTGGCCCTGAATACCCAGGCCAGCAGCATCACCTTCAACCTGGGCGAGTACACCATCAATGCCACCCTGGGTAAGAACCCTAAGGTCGCCGTGGGATATACCATGGGTCCCACCATCAAGGGCGACGGCAGGGGCGGTTATGAAATCACCATCCCCCTGTCCCTGCTGAAGCTGGACAAGAGCCTGGGCGAGACCCTCCCCTTCACCGTTTCCTCCGGTAACAATGCAAAGATTTTTGACTTGGGTCTGGGCACCTCCACCCTTTCCCTTGCCGAATACAAACCTGTCGATGACGACGGCCTGCGCAACGCCACCGCTTACCTGAACACCGACGATTTCACTCTTGATGGTCTGCTGAAGGAAAACCAGTGGCACATCGCCCACGAGGCCGCTGGCCCTGCCACCGCTCCCGCCGCCGACTTCGGTTTCCTGTGGGACGGCAAGTATATGTATATTGGTAGTCAGGTGTTTAGTGCCAGCCAGGCCGACAAGCTGGAGCTGACCATGGGCAGCAAGACCGTCACCGCTGACCTGACCGCCGTAACTGCGTCCTCCGGTGTTATCGCCGTGCAGGGTCAGTACTTCGAGTGGCGCGTCCCTCTGGCCGACTTGGGCGTGGAGCAGGGCATTAATGTTGAGAAGGACTACAAGCTCAGCATTACCGCCGCCGGCGGCACCTCCTTCATTCAGGGTAAAATCCTGTTCGCCGCCAAGAGCATGGTATTCGGCGACGCCTGCCGCGACTTCAACTCCCGCGAGTACACCGTTATTACCGCCAGCTCCGTCAAGTACACCAAGTGGGAACAGGGCGACGGTTACTATAATGTCTGGTCCGATACCGAGGCTCTTGGCACCGGCAACGAGGCCCACCAGCACTTCACCACCCTGCTGAACTACGCCGGCGGCGGCGACTACGAGTTCGAGGTGGATGTTACCGCCATCGACCTGCCCAACGTGGAGACCACCATCGGTTGGCGCGGTCTGTGCTGGGAGCTGCGTGAGCCGGAGTTCCAGACCCGCTTCTGCCTGCGCAGCGACGGCAAGGGTCAGGTCATCATGGACTATCTGGGTAACCGCGGCCCCGCCTCTATCCCCACCGGCGTCAAGCTGGGTGAGCGCGCCGTCTACACCGTGAAGGTCAGCGACAAGCTGATTGCCGATGTCTATGTCAACGGCCAGTATGTTGGCACGTTCCCCGCACTGGACCGCACCCAGTTCGACATCAAGGACAACTATCACATGCCACGTCTGATCATGCAGAACGTCAACCACACCCGCGCCCTGAACGCCGACGGCACCCTGGGTGCAGTCAATGCCTATGTGCATGACATCAAGATGGTGGAAAACATCTATGACGATGTGCCCGGTATGCTGGAAAACACCATGCTGGCCCTGACTCAGGACAGCGTGCTGACCGGCAACGACCCCGACCCCGAAAACGTCACCGCCCTGAAGCTGCCCAAGGAATTGACCGGTCTGGGTCTGCCCTGTCAGGTGAAGTGGACCGCCGTGGACCGTGCCACCGGCGAGATTGCCGACTATGTCAACATCGAAACCGGTATTGTTACCCCCGGCGACAGCCCCGTTTCCTTCACCCTGACCGCCGACGTCAGCTATGAGGGCATCAGCGCCAGCAAGAGCTTCGTCTTCTCCACTCAGGGCAAGCGCGGCACCGGCAATGTGTCTATGATTCTCAACGACGTGGATCCCCGTGTGGGTCAGGCTACCGACTGGATTCGCAACGAGTTTGCCTACTTCGATACCACCCGCAACAGTCTGGTTTATGACCAAGGCAGCAGCAAACAGTTTAACACCATCACCCTGCGCGATTTGGATGATGTGTCCCGTATGTCCCAGCAGCACCTGGGCGTGTTTATCAGCGAGGACGGAAAGGCCTGGACCAAGGTCAACGGCTGGCTGATGCATCAGGACGGCAGCGAGTATACCATCTACAACCTTGACGCCAAGGCCCGCTACGTGAAGGTCCACACCTATCACGACGATATGGAGCGGGAGGGCGAGCAGCCCAGCTTCTATAACAGCATTCGGGACATGATTTCCGTCAGCAACAATCCCTATCTGCCCGGTGCTAATGGCGCCTTTGCCCACAAGGCCGAGGTCAAGGTGACCACCGGCGAGAAGGACTCCCCCGTGTTTATCAGTCTTGCCGATTTGGGCGCCAAGGCCGGCCAGTACAAAAACGGCTGCGCCGACTTCCGTTTCACCATTGGCCAGACCACTTTGGCCCATTGGTACAACGGCAGCGACGGGTTCTATGTCCGTGTCCCCTCTGTCCCCGCCACCATTACCGCCCAGTGGGGCTGCAACTCCGCCGTCGACTTCTCCAACGCTGAGAACGTGTTTGAGGTATCCTACGGCAACGTTGCTCTGTTTGACCTAACCGCCGGTACCGAATTCTCCTCCCACGGCCGTCCCTGGACCATGTCCAACGGCGACATCATCGTGGTGGGTCGCCGCTATGTAGGCGGCAAGGAAGACGGCAGCCTTGGTCTGGTTCGCTCCACCGACGGCGGCCGCACCTTCGATACAATTCCCTCCCTGGTAGCAGCCAATAAATCCGGTTGGGCGCTGGGCTTCGGCGGCTTTATGTACGACGATCAGCTTGACCGCCTGTACGTCATTGGCTACATCGGTTCCACAAAAGACAGCAACGACTACCGTCTGTTCCTGACCTACACCGACGACTGTGGCTACACCTGGTCCGATTGGTTCTGTCTGTCCAACCCCGTGAAAGAGCCGGTGAAAGAGAACGATATCTTTGTTTCCAATATGCCCGAGGACATCCACCGCGCCATTCTGTACAGCGAGGGCCTGGCCCTGAAGGACCGGGACGGCGACGGCCCCAATGTGGACTATGTCATCGTCTATAATGACACCCACCAAAAGACCAAGGTCAACGCCATGGTGTCCGTCTACTCCAAGGACGGCGGCAAGACCTGGCTGTCCGGCGAGGGTGAGATCTCCATGCCTCAGGTGGATGCCACCAAGGAAATTGAGGACGGTATCTCCGAGCACAGCTTTACCCAGCTGTCCGACGGCAGCCTGCACGTGTACTGCCGCGCCCAGCACAACGGCAACTACTACTTCTATGAGGGTATTTCCTACGACTACGGCAACACCTGGGTCAGCGACTTCTCCAAGGTGGTGGCATCCAACACCTCCCCGGTGTCCATGCCCTACAAGAATGACCGCATCCTGCTGTGGTCCAGCTACAACAGCGTGGGTCAGAAATCCTACCTCCGCGCCCCCATGCACGTGGGTTACACCACCGACGAATATAAGAGTTTTGAAAAGGTCATTGACCTGACCTTCGGCACCTCCTTCGACGGCCTGTATGAGCAGTACTACCACTTCACCCAGCCCGGTATTGCCTTCACCCCCGACAACAAGGATGCCGTGGTCACCTTCTGGGACGCCAGCACCATGCGCCGCCATATTCAGGGCACTCGCGCTACCATCGGATTCTTGGTGGAAGACTTCGACCAGATGTTGTACGGAAACAAGGGCGGCTACGAGGACTTTGAGACCGCGTCCCTGAAGTACGAGGGCTGGCTCAAGCACCCCGGCGACAACTTCGACCTCAGCCGTGAGCAGTCTGCCTCCGGTCTGTGGTCCATGAAGCTGGACGGCTCTCAGCCCCTGTACGCCACCCGCCAGATTCCCTCCATGAAGTCCGGCACCGTGGGTGCCAAAGTACTGGCCCCTGCCAGCAATGCCGCCGACTTCTATATGACCCTGAAGGCCGGTTACAACTTCAACCACCTGCAGAACTCTGTGGCCGCCGTTTCCATCAGTGGTGACGGTACCGTCAGCATCGCCTGCACCGACGGCAGCAAGAATGCCGTTACCAAGGTGCAGCCCGGCAGCTGGGTGGATGTGGCCATCAGCTTTGACATCGCCTCCAAAGCCGGCAAGCTGTATGTCAACGGCAAGGCGGCGGGCGACATCAAGCTGAATTTGGACGGCCCCCTGTACGACGGCATCAACGAGGGCGCGCTGCGCGAGGTCACCTGCGTCCAGTTCGTCCAGCCTGTGGCCACCGGCAACAAGGCCAGCTTCCTGTACGTGGACGACTTCTACAACACCGAGCTGACCTCCCCCATCAAGCGCGCCTCCGGCGCCGGCTTCGCCGACGTAAAGGAGAACGACTGGTTCTATAACGCCGTGAACTTCGCCGTGGACAACGGCATTATGAGCGGCTACAACGCCACCAAGTTCGGTCCCAACGATACTTTGAACCGCGCCATGGTGGTGCAGGTCCTCTATAACAAGGAGGGCCAGCCCAACCTGAACGGCCTGAAGCACAGCTTCTCCGATGTGCCTGCTTCTCAGTGGTTCAATAATGCCGTTACCTGGGGCAGCAACCGCGGCGTGGTCAGCGGCTTCGGCGGCGGCGTGTTCAAGCCCGAGGATGCCGTGACCATCGAGCAGGTAGCTGTTATCCTGTGGAACTACAGCCACACCCCCGGCGGTGCCGGTGACCTGAGCAAGGTAGGCAGCCACAGCGACTGGGCAGCCAATGCCCTGCGCTGGGCCGAGGGCAAGGGCATCCTGACCGGTGTCCCCTTCACCAACGCCACCGAGAAGGCCACCCGCGCCCAGACCGCGCAGATGCTGACCAACTACCTGCGCAACATTTAATTCGCTTTCTTCTTTCTCCTATTTTCCAAAGGCAAAACTCCACAGCCGTTCCGGCTGCGGAGTTTTGCCTTTTTTCACATTAATTTGCACACTGTTGGATTGAGACATTTTCCCAGAAAAAAACGTGCATTTCCCACATTAGCCCTTTCTCTTTTCGTGTTACAATTAAGATACCAAATTCCCCACACAGTTAAGGAGGACTCCCTATGAAACGAATGATGTCCCTGGTGCTGGCTTTGGTCATGCTGCTTTCCATGGCGCCTGTCACGGCCGTACCCGTGGCTGCGGCCGACAGCGCGCAAATCGAAGCCAATTACACCGCCGCTGCAATCACGATAGATGGTCAGCTGGACGAAAACCAATGGATTTTGCGTGACCGCATCGGTGCCGCCGAGTTTACCGCGCTTTGCAATCAGGAAAAGCTTTTCTTTGGTCTGCGCACCACGCAATCGGCCGCTGAACTGACCGTTAACGGTGTGGCTGTTGCGGTGGACTTTTCCGCCGGCACCGTGCTGGTCAACGGCGACAAGGTGGGCTCCGCCCTGCACAACGTCACCAAGGGTTCGGCGGAGTTTGAACTCCCCCTGTCCGCCGTGGGCCTCTCCTACGGTCCCAACCAGCAGGTGGACTTCGCCTTGAAACTGGGCGGCGACACCCTTGCCGGCACCATGCTGCTGGCAAACCGCGCCGTTGTGGTGTCTGAAAATATGGACAATGTGGCCGCACGGACCTGGTCCAAAAGCATTGGCAAGGACACGAATGAAGTGTGGGCCGAGCAGGGCGAAGGCGGTTCCATCCACTTCCGCACCGGCACCTTGAGCGAAAAGGGCGGCGAGCTGAATGCCCCCAACTGGCCCATTGCCGATCTGGACAAGAATCAGGGCTATGAGGTCACCTTCACCGCCGACTTCAACGACCTGCCCGTGGCCAACCAGCTGGGTTATCTGGCTATTTGCGGCTTTTTTGTTGATATCCGCAGCGCCGAGTACTGCCGCCACGGCTTCTTCGCTGACAAGGACGGCAACCTGATGGTTTCCCTGTACGATGAACCTGCCGATTTGACCAAGCAATTTGACACCGGCCTGGACCTGCCTGCCAAGAACGTTGACGTGCGCATTGTGGTCAATGATGACTTTACCTCTGAAGTGTTCATCAACGGCAAGAGCGTGGCCAACTTCCCCAAGCCGACCCGGAAGGCCACGGGAACCAGCATGATTATCGGCATTACCACCCTGCGCCGTGATACCACGGTTGAGAATAAGAGCGACGTCAATTTGTATGACTTCCTTATCACCCAAGACGCCCCCCTTCCCCAGCTGACGGTCAGCCAGGTAACCAATTCCGCCGACCTGACCATGGATGGCAGTGCCGACGAGATGTTCTGGGTCCTGGGTGAAAACGTTGGCAAAACCAAGCTGGGCGCCCTGTGTGATGAACAGAACCTGTATCTGGCGCTGGAGAGCGCCGAGAGCAGTGTTGTCTTTGACCTCAATGGCCTGAAGGCCACAGCCAAGCTGGGCAGCAAGCCCTCCATCGCCGTGGGCTACACCATGGGCAGCACCATTAAGGGCAACGGCAAGGGTCAGTATGAGATCTCCGTCCCGCTGAAGCTGCTGCAGGTGGACAAACCCAGCGGTCAGCAGCTGCCCTTCTCCGTCACCTCCGGCGGCGACAGCCGCGACTACACCATGGTGGTGGGCGGCGGCGCCAAGCTGGAACTGATCACCCGTGACCCTGTTTCCGGTGACGGCAAGAACGATGCCATTGCCTATCTGGATGTGGCTCAGCTGACCCGAGACGGCAAACTGAAGGAAAATCAGTGGTACACCCCCTATCAGATGGCTGGCGGGTCCGGCACCACGGCTGCAGCCGTTGGATTCCTGTGGGACTCCTACAATTTGTACGTAGGCGGTCAAGTCTTCAGCACCGGAAAGCCCCAGTCCATGGAGCTGACCATCAACGGCAAGACCGTCACGGCGGACGTGAACGCGGTCACCTCTTCCGTTGGCACCCTGCTGATAGACGGTCAGACCTTTGAGTGGTGCCTACCCCTGAAGGACCTTAACATGACCGCCCCCCTGAACACCGCCGCCACCTATGAGTTGAAGATGACCAACGACAAGGGTTCCTCTTCCATCCACGGCAAGCTGGACATCGTGGGCAAGAGCGTGGTGTGGGGTGACTCCTGTGATGACTTCCTGACCAAGAATTACGACGTTTACAGCAAGACCACCCACACCCAGTGGGGACAGGGCGAGGGCATCTACGCTATTACCACCGACTCCGCTTTGGGCAGCACCAATGAGATTTATGAGTTCTACACCCCCCTGGATTTCGAGGGCGGCGCCTACGAGTTCAGCGTGGATATGAACATCAAGGATATTGGCAACTATACCAGCACCTTTGGTTGGCGCGGCCTGTGCTGGGAAATTCGCCAGCCCGAGCTGCAGACCCGTTTCAACTTCCGTCAGGATGGTAACGGCAACATCATCATGGATATCCTCTATTACCTGCACTATGAGTCCATGAACACCGGCGTCAAGCTGGGCGAGCGGGCCACCTACACCGTCAAGGTGTCTGCAGACCGCATTCCCAGCCTGTATGTCAATGGCGAATATGTAGGTTCCTTCTCCACCCTGAACCGTGAGCAGTTCACCATCAATGACACCCGGCCCATGCCCCGCCTGATTATCGAGGCGCAGAACCATGGCCGTGCCCTCAACGCCGACGGCAGTTTGAGCCGTACAAACGTGGACATCTACGATATGCTGTGGACTCAGGAGCCTTATAACAGCACCGAGGCCGTGCTGGATGCCGCCCTGGCCCAGCTGAAGGAAGAGGACATTCTGGCCGGTTCCGATGCCGCCGACACCCTGCAGCTGCGTCTGCCAAAGACCATCACCGTCAGCGACATCGGCACGGTGCTGGACGTGAACTGGACAGCCGTTGACGCAGTCACCGGACAGAAGTTCAGCGCCATTGACCTGAACACCGGCGCCGTCACCCGTGACAGCCGCCCGGTGGTCTTTGATTTGACCGCCGCGGTCAGCTTTAACGGCAAGGGCGCTGCCAAGACCTTCACCTTCCAGGTGCAGGGCAAACCCAGCGCCAGCAAGGTGGCCATGATCTACTACGATCAGAACCCCCTGGTTGGTCAGGTGACCGATTGGGACAACAACCGCTACGATTACTTCGACACCAACCAAAACAGCCTGGTCATCGACCAGGGTTCCAGCAAGGAATTTAACCGCATTATCCTCCACGACGGTGACAGCATTTCCCGCGTCGCCCAGCGCCACTTGGGCGTGTTCATCAGTGAGGACGGCAAGGCTTGGACCAAGGTCACCGGCTGGCTGCTCCATCAGGACGGCAAGGATTACACCCTCTACAACCTGAACGCCAAGGCCCGATATGTGAAGGTGCATACCTATCACGATGACTACGCCGTGAGCGAGTATCAGCCCAGCTTCTACAACATCATTCCCGAGATGCTGTCCGTCAGCAACGAGCCGTACCTGCCCGGCGCCAACGGTGCCTTCGCCCACAAGGCGGAATTTGTTGCCAAGAACGCCACCGCCGCCGAGCAAAAGGACACCCCCGTGTTTATCTCCATCGCCTCTTTGGGTGCCAAGGCCGGCCAGTATAAGGCCGATGGGGCCGACTTCCGCTTCACCATCGGCAACACCACTCTGGCCCACTGGTACAATGGCACAGACGGCTTCTACGTCCGTGTCCCCTCCGTCCCCACAAAGGGCAGCACCACCATCACCGCCCACTGGGGTTGCGGTTCCGCAAAGGACTTCTCGGACGGCGAGGCGGTGTTTGAAGTTACCTACGGCAATATAACCGTCATGCCCCTGTATGAGCAGACGGGCATCTTCACCCATGGCCGCCCCATCGTCCTGTCCAACGGTGATGTCATCGTGGTGGGTCGCCGGTCCAGTACCCGAGGTGATTTGGCCTTCATCCGCTCCACCGACGGCGGCTATACTTTCGACAAGAATCCCGAAGTGGTCATCCTTGACGCCGACTACAAGGGCCGCGCTCTGGGTTACGGTGGACATCTGTATAATCCCATTCTCGACCGCCTGTACCTGTTTGCTTACAGCGGCAGCTCTGCAAATGCCAACGACTACCGCATCGTCACCACCTACACCGACGACTGCGGCTACACCTGGTCTGATCCCGTCTATCTCTCCGGCGCTCACGTGGAGCCGGTGCAGAGTACCGACTCCATCATTCAGGGTTATCCCAACTACTTTGGCCGCACTGTGTTCTACGGCGACGGTGTGACCGTATCCACCTATGACGGCGACGGCCCCAATGTGGACTACGTGTTCTCCAGCGAGGACAGCGATATGCGGAACAATCCGCCCAAGCTGATTGCCTTTGTCATCTATTCCTGCGACGATGGCAAAACCTGGACCATGAGCCCCTCTGTCTTTGATATTCCCGTTGACCAGTCCCGCAATGCCGAGGACGGCCTGTCTGAAACCACCCTGACCGAGTTGTCTAACGGCGATTTGATGCTGGTGGTCCGCACCCAGCAGGATGGCAACTTCTATCTGTGGCAGGGCATTTCCAAGGATCAGGGCCGCACCTGGGAGCAGAAATACTCCCCCATTATCTCGTCCAACACCTCGCCCTGCTTCTATCGCTACGACGACACCCGGCTGCTGATGTGGTCCGCCATGACCGGTTTGGGCGGCGTTTCTTACCGCCGCACTCCCATGCACTTGGCCTATACCACCGACGATTTCCAAAGCTTTGACAAGGTCATCGACCTGACCTTTGGCACCTCTCTGGACACCATCCACGAGCAGGAGAGCCGCATGACCCAGCCCGGCATCGCCGTGTATGACGGCGGCAACAGCGCTTTCGTGGCCTACTTTGACCACATGTGGAAGCTGCGGGATACCGTCACCGTTCCCGGTGTGGCCGGTTGGCGCGGTAACGGTACCGGCACTATGGGCTTCAAGATCGACGAGTTTGAGGATATGCTGTATGGCAACAAGGGCGCCTATGACAACTTTGAAGTTGACAAGCTGAAGTATCAGGGCTGGCTGTGCGATTTGGGCCATGTGATCGAGCTGTCCAGCGAGGCGTCCGTGTCCGGTATGTACTCCATGAAGGTGGTGGATGCTCAGGCTGTCAAGCCCGCCCACGCCCTGCGTCAGGTGCCCTCCATGAAGTCCGGCACCGTGGGCGCAAAGTTGATGGCACCTGCCGCCAACAAGGCCGACTTCGTTATGGAGCTGAAGGCCGCCTATAACTACACCCACATGCAGCACACCCTGGCCGCCTTTGCCCTGTCCCCCGACGGAACCGTGAGCCTCTGCTCCGACGAGGGAAAGACCGCCGTGACCAAGGTGGAACCCGGCACGTGGAATGACTTCGCCATCAGCTTTGACATTGCCAGCGGCAAGGGGCAGCTGACCGTCAACGGCAAGGCCGTCCGCGATATCACGCTGGAGACCGACGAAACTATGTATCCCCATGAGATGGGCAAGCCGGTGGAGTACCACCAGGAAGACGTGGTGCGTGAAATCACCTGCGTGCAGTTTAACCAGGCCGAAGCAACTGCCGACATGGGTGACTGCCTGTACGTGGACGACTTCTACGCCACCGAGCTGACCTCTGCCCTGAGCCGTACCGTTTACAACATCGACTTCGCCGACGTGAAGCAGGGCGATTGGTATTTTGACGCTGTCAACTTCGCCGTGGAGAACGGCATCATGTCCGGCTACAATGCCACCAAGTTCGGCCCCGATGACACGCTGAACCGCGCCATGGTAGTGCAGGTGCTGTACAACAAGGAGGGCCAGCCCGCCCTCAACGGTTTGAAGCACAGTTTCTCCGATGTGCCTGCCGGCCAGTGGTTCAACAACGCCGTGACCTGGGGCAGCAACCGCGGCGTGGTGTCCGGCTTCGGCGGTGGCATCTTCAAGCCCGAGGACGCCGTGACCATCGAGCAGGTGGCGGTCATCCTGTGGAACTACTCCAACACCCCCGCCGGTTACGGTGACCTGTCCAAGGTCGGCAGCCACAGCGACTGGGCGGCCAACGCCCTGCGCTGGTGCGTGGACAAGGGCATTCTGGAGAATGTCCCCTTCACCAACGCCACCGAAAAGGCCACCCGCGCCCAGACGGCCCAGATGCTGACCAATTTCCTGCGCGCCGAGTAACCTGCGGCAAATAGAGAAAACAAATATCCCCGTAGTCCGTTGGACTACGGGGATATTTACTTTTTGAAAGGAGCCGCCAAAAATATCATAATGTGCATCTTTTGACGCAAAAAAGCCATGTACAGGGGAGGGAAGGTTATTGTAAAATTAGATTGTAGAAATACAACAAGGACAGAAAGGGAAAAACCGTTTCGTTTGTTTACTTTTTGGAGCATTTACAGAATTTTGCGCCACTTTGTAAATTGACGCTGTCCGCACAAACATGATATGCTTTTTGTGGAAAATGGAGTTTCGGGGCAAAGGCGTACGCCATACCCGGACAGCCCGGATGCTGACCGGCGTTCTGCGCGGCAATCGATTCATAGCAAAGTAAAAGACTTCCTGCCCGATAAGCGGACAGGAAGTCTTAAAAGGCTATTTAAGGGCGCTTTGCTTTAAGGCGGGCAAATGCTTTTTCGGTGACAGGCCGAAATGAAGCTTGTACGCATTGCTGAATGCATAGGATGAGGAAAAATGCAGTTCCGCCGCCACCTCGGAAACCTTCTTGCCCTGCAGCAGCTTCTGCAGGGCGGCATTCATTCGCAGCTGGTTAAAATACTGCTTGGGGGTGATGCGATACGCATCCAAAAAGCTGCGCGTGATATGCTCGCGGCTGTATCCCAGGGCGCGGGAAAGGGTGGCCATATCGAAGGAAAAATCGCTCAGCGCGTCCAAATATGAGCGCGCCTTTTCGGCCACAGTCTGTGTCGCGGGGGGTTGATCAATACAGGACAGCACGAAGTGGATGGCGCGGGCGAGGGTCATGGTGTCTGCGTGGATGTACTGGCGGTACAAATCCACTGCATTGGCCAAAATGGTGCCTGGGACGACCTCGACCTCGATCAGACGGGTGACTGCCGGGGTAGTGTAGACATGGGAATACGTGTGCAGCAGCTTGTCCTGAGGGTTCTCATAGAGCGAATACGTCCGCTTGATGGGGGTGAGATAAAGATATCCCTTCTTTAATCTCGTTACCTGGCCATCCTCCTCGTAATAGCCTTCCCCGTCAATAATGTAGTATAGCCGGGAAAACCCTTCTGAGACATCGCGATATACCCAGTCGTCGTGGGTATAGGACTCCGATGCGTTGAAGTTGTGAAATTTCTGAAATGCAATCATGGCTACATTATAAATTCAACACGGCCCCATGTCAATGAAATACAAAAAAGACATATCACATTTTTGTATCTAAATGGAAAAACAAAACATTTACTCTTGCGTGATGAAAGTGCATAATTAAATTAAACCTGTAAACAGAAGCATTATAGGATTGAACGAAAAGGAGGAAACAACATGAAGAAAGCAACATCGTTCCTGCTGGCTCTGGTGATGCTGGTTGGTATGCTGCCCGGCACGGTCGTGCCTGCGGCTGCCGCCGCCGGCACGCTGGAAGCCTACTACACCTACGCCGAAATGACGGCGGACGGCAAACTGGATGAGGACAAGTGGCTGCTGAAAGACAAGATCGGCAGCACCCCCGTCATGCTGCTGTGTAACGAGGACAGCCTGTTTGTGGGTCTGCAGACCGCGGAAAAGGCTGCAGAGTTCACCATCGAAGGCAAGACGGTGAAGGTGGACCTGTCCGCCGGCACCGTTATGGTTGACGGTGTCAGTGTCGGCACCGCCGCCGTAGACGCCGCCAAGGGTGTTGCCGAGGTGCAGATCAAGCTGGCAGGCCTTGGCATGGATTACAACCCCAAGCAGAGCCTGGATTTCGCCGCCAAGATCGGCAGCGACAGCTTCAGCGGCAAGCTGACCTTTGCTCACAAGGCCATGCTGATGGTGGATGACTTCACCAATACCAAGGACAAGACCTATGCATCTTCCATGAACAAGGTCAACGACGAGGTCTACGTGGTGGAGGAGAACGGCTCCCTGCACTATCAGACCAACAACATGACCGATAAGGGCACCGACGCCCGCATCGGCTGGATGACCGCCCGCTTTGCCCAAGGGCTGGATCTGACCAAGGGTATGGAGGTCGTGCTGAATGTGGACTTCAACGACCTGATCGTCCCGGCTGCGGACATGCAGGCATATTGGGGCGTGACCGGCTTTGCTGTGTATAACCTGGTGGGCAACCTCTGGGGTCACGGTTTTACCGCCGATGCCGAGGGCAACATCTACGTCGCCCAGTATGAAGAGGCGCACCCCTGGGCCAAGAAGTTCGACACCGGTCTGGACCTGCCTGCCAAGAATGTAAATATCCGCATCGTGATCACCGACGACTTTACCGCGGAGATTTACGTCAACGGCAAGAACGTGGGTAACTTTGACACCACCAGCCGCAAGGGCACCACCGACAGCGGCAATGCCAGTATGTATATTTGGGCTTCTACCGGTCGTCGCGACCTGACCGCCACCCGTAAGAATGACGTGCTGCTGCACGATATGTACATCACCCAGGAGGCCCCCGCTGCCAAGCTGACTGCCCCCGCGGTGGGCCAGGGCATGGTGGCTGTGGACGGCGTTCCCGGTGAGTCCTTCTGGACCATGAACGGCAAGGTGGGCGAAACCCGCTTTGGCGCCCTGGCGGATGAGGAGAATCTGTACATCGCCCTGGACAGCAAGGAGAGCAGCGTGGGCTTCACCTTCGGTGATGCCAAGGCCACTGCCAAGCTGGGCAAGGCCCCCAAGTTCGAACTGGGCTTCACCATGGGCAGTGAGATGAAGGGCAACGGCAAGGGCCAGTATGAGATCATGATCCCCCTGCGCCTGCTGCAGCAGACCGCGCCCAACGGGCAGAACATGCCCTTTGGCGTCACCTCCGGTGACAGCAGCCGCAGCTTCCTGATGACTCTGGGCGGCAACGTGCCCATGACTCAGACGGTCTATGCCCCCGCCGCCGGCGACGGCAAGAACGACGCTGTGGCTTATCTGGACGTAGCCGGTCTGAAGCTGGACGGCGCTATCAAGGACCTGCAGTGGTACACCCCCTACAAGGCCACCGGTACCGCAGGCCCCGGCGCGGAGTTCGGCTTCCAGTGGGATGCCACCAACCTGTATCTGGGCGGACAGATCTTTACCACCTCCCGCGCGGACAAGGTGGAGCTGACCATTGGCGACAAGACCATGACCGCCGACCTGATCGCCGAGAAGGTCCCCGCCGGCAAGCTGTATGTGGCCGGTCAGACCATGGAGTGGGCCATTCCTCTGAAGGAGCTGGGCCTGTCCGGTCTGGGTGCCAAGACTACCTATGAGATCAAGGTGACCAATGCCGACGGCACCTCCAAGCTGTACGGCGATTTGAGCCTGAGTGGTGTCAGCGTGGTGCTGGGCGACACCGCCACCGACCTGACCACCAAGGATTACACCTTCCGCTATACCCCTGCGGAAGCCACGTGGAAGCAGGCTGATGGCTATCAGAAGCTGTACGTCGACCCCAGCCAGAAGGATACCACCGTCAGCTATGAGCACTACGCCCTGCCCAAGCTGAACGGCGCGGCCTACGACTTGAGTGTGGATCTGCAGGTGAACGCCCTGCCCAGCATCACCGGTTCCTATGCCTGGCGCGGCCTGTGCTGGGAGATTCGTCAGGAACATCTGCAGGCCCGCTTCGCCCTGCGTGACGATGGCAAGGGCAGCATCATGATGGATGCGCTGTATCTGAACGCCACGGAGTCCATCGACACCGGTAAGGATCTGGGCGACCGGTTTACCTTTACCATTTCCGTGGACAAGGACAACGTGCCTACCCTGTACATCGACGGTGAGAAGGTCCACACCTTCCAGAAGCTGGACCGCACCACCTTTACCATCGTGGACTCCATCCCCATGCCTCAGCTGCGCTGCGACCTGACTTACAGCTATGTGGGTCCCAACGCCGCAGGTGAGTTCCTGGGCATCGACGCCAACATTTACAACACTCTGTGGACCCAGTCCTCTTACGCCGATAACGCCGCTGTGGTGAACACCGCTCTGGATCAGCTGAATGAAGAGGATGTGCTGGCCGGAAGCGACCCCAAAGATGTTACCAAGCTGAGTCTGCTCAAGCAGGTGTACTTCAGCGAGAACGGCATCACCGTTCCCATCATCTGGAAGGCCGTGGACAAGGCCACCGGTCAGGTTACCCCCAACGTGAACACCGATACCGGCGTGGTCACCAAGAGTGCCAAGCCTCTGTCCTTTGAACTGACTGCTACCGCCAGCTACGGCGGCAGCAGCGCCACCAAGTCCTTCACCTTTGAGACCAAGGGCAAGGCGACCGGCGGCAAGGTGGCTTTGATTGTGCATGATGAAAATCCCAAGACCGGCACGGCTACCGATTTCACCGTGGACAGCTATGAGTACTTTGATACCACCCATAACAGCCTTGTGGTGGATCAGGGCAGCAGCAAGGCCTTCAACCGCATTGTGCTGCACGACATGGACGAGTATTCCCGCGTGGCCCAGCGCCATCTGGGTGTGTTCGTCAGTAATGACGGCAAGAATTACACCAAGGTTAACGGCTGGCTGCTGCATCAGGATGGCAAGGAGTACACCCTGTACAACCTGAATGAGACCGCCCGCTATGTGAAGGTGCACACCTATCACGATGATCTGGATATGACCGGTGAAGTGGCCAGCTTCTACAACACCATTCAGTCCATGATCACCGTCAGCAACGAGTCCAACCTGCCCGGCGCAAACGGTGCCTTCGCCCACAAGGCGGAGGTCAAGGTGACCACCGGCGAGAAGGACTCTCCCGTGTTTATCTCCATCGCCTCTCTGGGCGCCAAGGCCGGCCAGTACAAGGCCGACGCCAGCGATTTCCGCTTCACCGCGGACGGCAAGATGCTGGCCCACTGGTATAACGGCAAGGACGGATTCTATGTCCGCGTGAACGCCGTGCCTGCTACCATTACCGCCCAGTGGGGCTGCAGCTCCGCCAAGGACTTCTCCGACCCCGAGGCGGTATTTGAAGTTACCTACGGCAACGTGTCCCTCATCAACCTGTCCAAGGCGACCTATGAGGTTATGGGCAGCTATGATGCCATTGACTCCCATGCCCGTCCCTTTACCTTCCCCAACGGCGACGTCATTGTGGCCGCCCGCCGGGATGGCACCGATGCCGACGTGGCTATCTACCGCTCTACCGACGGTGGCCGCACCTTTACCACCCGTCCCGTTTTGGCCTATGACGAGTCCCGCGATAGCCGTCCCGATGACAAGCAGGTCCGCGGTTCCGGCTTTGGCGGCTACATGTGGGATGAGGAATTGCAGCGCCTGTATGTCATCGCTTACAGCGGTGATGCCTATAACCCCTCCACGGACTACCGCCTGTGCCTGACCTACACCGATGACTACGGCTACACTTGGTCCGAGGTGCGCTTCATCACCAACCCCGTCATGCCCAAAGTCAAAGAGAATGACTACATCCTGCAGAATGCACCCCACGCCGGTGCAACCCGTGCCATTCTGTACTGTGACGGTCTGAAGATGCGGGATGCCGACGGCGCCGGTCCCAATGTGGACTATGTCATTGTCCACGCTTTGGCCGACCGCACGAATGGCCGCAACATCACCACCGCCATCTACTCCAAGGACGGCGGCAACACCTGGATTGGTAGCGATACCCTGATGCAAATGGACATCCCTTCCGAGGGTCCCATCTGGCTCAACGGTGTGGAGAGCTACAACTCCGAAAACGGCCTGTCTGAGTCCGGCTTTGCCCAGCTGGATGACGGCAGCCTGTATGTGGTCATGCGCGCCCAGCAGAAGGGCAACTTCTACCTGTGGGAGGGCCGCTCCTACGACTTCGGCAAGACCTGGAAGGCCGACTACTCCAAGATTATCTCCTCCAACACCTCTCCCGTGTTGGCCAAGTACGGTGAGGATCGTCTGATCCTGCATTCCAGCCGCAACTCCATCGGCATGAATGCCTTCCGCCGCACGCCCATGCACATCGGTTTGTCCAGCGACAACTATCAGAGCTTTGACCGCTATTTGGACCTGACCTTCGGCACGGCCTTTGACAGCGTGCAGGATCTGCAGCTTCGTATGACCCAGCCCGGTATGGGCATCTCGGCCGACGGCAAGGAGATCTTTGTCAGCTGGTATGACCACACCTACAAGGATGCGGGCTACCCGGTGGACACCTCTGCCGGCTTCCTGGTGGAGGAATTTGACCAGATGATTTACAACACCAAGGGCGGCTATGACGACTTTGAGGATGCTTCCCTGAAGTATCAGGGCTGGCTGAATGATCTGGCCGGCAAGATTGAGCTGACCCGGGAGGCTTCCGCCTCCGGCCTGCAGTCCATGAAGGTTGTGGACGCCAACAGCAACGCGCCTACCCACGCCGTGCGTCAGGTGCCCGCCATGAAGGCCGGTACTGTGGGCGCCAAGGTCATGGCCCCCGCCGACAACAAGAGTACCTTTGCCATGGAGCTGAAGGCCGCTTACAACTTCGTCCACCTGCGGCACACTCTGGCCGCCGTGTCCATCGCCGGCGACGGCACTGTCAGCCTGTGCTACAAGACCGGCAGCAAGGCCGTTGCCAAGGTGGAACCCGGCACCTGGAATGACATTGCCCTGAGCTTTGACATTGCCAAGGGTATGGGTAAGCTGACCGTCAACGGCAAGGTGGTTGCCGACGATGTGAAGCTGATGACTGATCAGGAGATGAACCTGTGGATGGGCGGCGACAAGTACGTGTCCCGGACCGACCAGGGCGTGGTGCGCGAGATCACCGCCGTGGAGTTCAACCAGATCGAGGCCACTCAGGCCAACGGCGACTGCCTGTACGTGGATGACTTCTACGCCACCGAGCTGACCTCCGCCCTGGACCGCGCCGCCGACAACATCAGCTTTGCCGATGTGACCAAGGGCGATTGGTACTACGACGCCGTCAGCTTCGCCGTGGCCAACGGCATCATGTCCGGCTACAATGCCGACAAGTTCGGTCCCAACGACACCCTGAACCGCGCCATGGTGGTGCAGGTGCTGTACAATAAGGAGGGCCAGCCCGCTCTGAACGGCCTGAAGCACAGCTTCTCCGACGTGCCGACGAGCCAGTGGTTCAACAATGCTGTTACCTGGGGCAGCAACCGCGGCGTGGTCAGCGGCTTCGGCGGCGGCCTGTTCAAGCCCGAGGATGCCGTGACCATCGAGCAGGTGGCGGTCATCCTGTGGAACTACACCAACACCCCCGCCGGCAGCGGCGACCTGTCCAAGGTGGGCAGCCACAGTGATTGGGCGGCCAACGCCCTGAAGTGGGCAGTTGAGAAGGGTATTTTGAATAACGTACCCTTCCGGAATGCCACCGAAAAGGCCACCCGCGCCCAGACGGCGCAGATGCTGACCAACTACCTGCGAAACATCTGATTTGCTTTCTTCTCCTCTATTTTCCAAAGCAAACCCCCGCAGTCCAAATGGACTGCGGGGGTTTGCCCTGCATATAAAAACAGCACCTCATACGAGGTGCTGTTTTTATCATGTTGGATTACTCGGCAGATTTGGGTTCTTTCTCAAAGGTAACGCCGCCCACCGTAACGTTGACGCACTTAACCGTCAGGCTGCTCATAGACTCCACGTTGGTGGCGACAGCCTCCTGCACGGCGCAGGCAACGTCCTTCAAGGTGTAGCCGTACTTGATCATAACGGCCATATCGATCTGCACACCGTCATCGTCAACCTGGATGCGCACACCGCGGGTCATGTTCTTCTTTCCCAGCAGCTCGGCAATATCGCGGCCGCCGGCAAGGCTGCTGACGCCTTCTACTTCCAGCGCGGCGGCAGAGGAAATTACAGCCAGCACGTCTTCGGAAATGTGGATGTTGCCCAGCTCATCGGTCCGGGTGACATACTCTTTATTCTCGCCCATTGGGGTCACTCTCCTTTTCCAGGCACAAAATCCTGTTTTGTATATTATACCATACATCAAAAAAATTTCAATGCTTTTTTCTGCCGCGTCAATTCACGGCAATAATCTTGATCTGTCCCGCAGAAAAGGCGGTTGCCTGGGTGACAATATCCGTGATCCGCGCCGTATCCACGGCGGTGAGTTCCTCCCCGGCAACCTGAACCACCACGCTGATGCTCTCTTCTCCGATGTAGGCCACGCATTCCTTATATCCCTTTGCCATTACAAGGTTTTCGATCTGGGCCTCAGTCACGGTACTGTCTGCCATGGTCTGGATGGCAAGATTGGTCTGCTCTCTGGTCGTTTGGTCCACTTCCTCCCCGGCCATGGTCTCCTGCAGGATTGACAGCGCACTGTCCCGTGCCTGCTGACGGTTCAGCCGGGCATTGGCAAAGTAATCCCCCGCTGCGGAGCTGTCGGGTGCCGTCTGCTGTCCGTCCTGCGCACCCAGCAGCGGATCGTTCGCTTCTCCCGTCACCAGCGCCGCTTCTCCCAGCGTTTTTCCCGTGTCGGCCGCCTGACCGACCCGTTGATAGTCCCAGTTCAGGTAGACCGCCACGCACACGAACAGCACTACCGCTGCCACCACCGCATTGCGCTTTGCCATCTGCATCCAGGCAACCTGCTTGCCTTTACTGTTTGCCATGTTACTGTTCCTCCTTATCATTCACTTTGACAAATTGAAATCTTCTCCGTACTCAACCCTGTCAGGGCAGAAATTGCCTGGGTCAGCTGCAGCCTGACTTTCGAGTCACCTCCTCCCGGACACACCACCAGCGCTCCCTGAAAGGCGGGACTGAATTTCTGCACGCCCACAGGCTGCTCCACTCCGCTTCCTCGGCTGATCACGACCGTCGTGCGGGACTGTTCACTTTGATCTGTGCGGATGTCCTGTGCGTAGATCTGCCTTCCGCTGTCTTTCAGTGCAAGTACCACCGTCACCTTTCCTGCGCCGCTGACTTTTGACAAAGCCGCTTCCAGCCGCCGCTCCATGGCCGGCAGATCAAAGGTTTCCTGTGTGGCCTGTATGTCCGGTTCCTGCCGTGTTTGCCCACTTCTTCCCGCAGGCAGCAGTAAAACGATCCCTGCAAGCACGATCAACAGCAGATATTTATACGTTCCGATCCCGCCCTTCCACAGGGCCGGCCACTTCCATTGCACCCTATCTACCCCCCAAATATTCCTGCTGCCCGCTGGCGATGCCGAGATCCGCCGAAATCAACTGCTCCAGATCACGGCGCTGCTGCAGCGACAGCTCCCCTGTCACACAAACGCTGCTGGGCATCCAGACGTTCTCCCCGTCCAGTACGCAGGCAACACTGACCTGACAGTCTATGCCCATCTGCTCTGCCTTGTCCACAATATATGTCCCGCATTCCTGCTCTATGAGCGATTTAAGCATTTGCTCGCTTTGCTGCTTCAGCTGCATTTCCCGCCCCTGCATCTGTGCGGATAAATCAAGATCACCCACCAGTGTTTCGGTAAGCGGCCCAAGGGGTTTCAGAACCGCCCACAGCAGCATCATAGCGCAAACCAGACCTCCCACCTGCCGCACCGCACCTGTCGGCATCAGACAGCGTGCCACAGCCGCCAGCATGGCCGCAGCCGTCACACCGATCAGCCATTCACTCATGTCCCAACCCCCGAAACCGCACTGATAATACTGATGAGCATCAGCAAAGCGCAGGCCCCGGTCATACCGAAAATCAGGCCAAACGCCGTGCCGATCCCGCCGATGAGTTCGGAAAGACGACCATCGGTCAAAGTAGCTGCAACAGCCGCGCTGAGCTTATAGCTGAGGTAGTGTACGCCCAGCTGCAAAAATGGAGTCAGGCACAGCCCCAACACCGCCAGCAGGCCAAAGACCCCCACCGTTCCCCGCAGCGCACCCGCGCCAACCAGTATGGTTTCTGCGGCATTGGATATGATACCGCCTACCACAGGAATGGCACTGGAAATTGCCGTTTTCGCAGCTTTCAACGCCAGCGCATCTGCGCTGCCGGCCACCGCACCACTTACTGTCAGGTATGTGACGAACACCACCAGCAGCGTGGTCAGTACGGTGGTAATGACCCATTTCAGCAGCTCTGCCACTCGTTTCAGGCCGGGGTTGCCCACCGCCGCATAGGCTGTAAACACCGCAACGAATGCATACACCAGCGGTACAAGCAGCTTGTTGATGACCGCAATGAGCAGGTTTGAAAACATGGCCGTTGCCATCTGCCGTACCGCCGCAGCAGCCGTGCTTCCGGTCGCCGCTGTACATGCTGCCATAACCGGGACCAGCACGTTGCCAAAGCCGTGCATTTTATCGATGGCCGTGCGCCCTAACCCCAGCATCAGCGACATGTCGCCCGCAGAAAGTCCTGTAATGGCCAACGCTCCCGCCATCACCGCCACAGGCAGTTGTTCTCCCCCGCCAACCATATGCGCGGAGTGCGCCATGCCGCACAGCAGCACCACTGCGAGCAGCATAAGGCCGCCCCGAAGCGCCTGCCGTATCGTATCCGGAAGCTGCTGCATCACCCGGGTCAGCAAACGTTCTGCGCCGTCGTCCAAGTCCATATCCATGCTGAATTCCACCCCTACATCGTAGGCCCGCCCCGCCCGGGCGAGGTCCCCCGCCCCCAGCTGCTCCGACAGTTGATCTGCCCGGCACGGTTGAATGAACAACAGTACGATCCCCAAAACAATCAAACTTCGTTTCATACCAAAAGCTCCGTGATCAGTTCCAGCACGCTGTTTACTAGAGGCACGGCAGCCGTCAGGGACAGCAGTGTGCCTGCAATCTCTACAAAGGCCGCGATCCCGCCTTCGCCCGCGCTGCGGCAGACCTCCGCACCAATGCGTGTAACAACCGAGAGTCCCACAACCTTGATCACCGGCTCCACCACCTGCGACTCCAGCTTTGCCGCCCCGGCCAGACGAACCAGCACCTGCACCGTCTGCCCCACTGCCTGAGCCAGCATAAATACCACCCACGCACCACAGGCCAGAACCAGCGGGACCGCAAATTCCGGCGCACTGCGGCGCAGTACCGTGGCACAGACTGCCGCCGCCAGCGCCCCGGCCACGATCTTCAGCAGAAGCTCCATCACAGACCAAACAAGCCTTTGACCATGGTGAACAGCCGGGCAATTTCCTGCACTACCATCATCAGAACCACAACAAGCGCCGTCAGGGTGACCATGGTTGCCTGTTCATCCCGCCCGGCACGGACCAACACCTGATTGAGTACCGACACCAAAATGCCTATGGCCGCAATTTTGAATATCAAATCCACATTCATCACACATGCCCTCTCCGCTTTTGTTACACCAGCGTTAATATCAGAAACCCGCCGGCTGTGACACCCAGCATACGGTACATTCTGCCTTTGGTGCGATTGTCTTCCCGTCGGCGCGCGGCACACGCTTCCAACTCCTGTCTGATCCCCATCGCCGCCTGTACCTGCCCCCTGTCATCGTACTGTCCCAAAACCTGACCAAGGCCGCGTACCAAACCCTTCTCCCGTTCGTCAATATCCAGGTGTTCCACCTGTTTTTCCCAAATTTCTGTAAAGTTTTTTCCCTTTTCAATTTCTGCGCAGCAACGCATCAGAAGGTCCGACACTCGTTTATCACGCCCCTGTGCCATACGTTCCAGCAGGACCGGAAGCGAGGGTCGGAACAAAGAAAGTTCCCGTTCCATCACCTGTACCGCCTGGGCCAGCTCCTGCACGATCCGCACCCGGGCAGAAAGCTCGTCCGCGGCCCGAAAGCCCCAAAAGGTACACCCTCCTGCAACCAGCAGTAACCCAAATAATTTCAGCATAATAACTCCCGCACCTGGCGCGTCCGGACGGTCCGCTGTCCTCCGCGCCGGCTCAATACCACGACCTGTTCAAATACCCCCGTCTCCAGCAAGGTGCGATATATGGGTCTGCGGTACAGGTCGTCCTCGTTTTGCGCGTGCGCTGTTGCCAGTACACGGACGCCGCACCCCATGGCCAGCTCCATAGCCCGCACGTCCTCGGGCGCGGTGATCTCGTCCACAGCGATCACCTGCGGATTCATGCCACGCAGCATGATCTGCACCGCCTGCGCTTTGGGACAACCGGTCAGCACATCCGTATTCGGCCCAAGGTCCATTTGCGCCTTCCCCTGCCACATGGCCGCCAATTCCCCCCGTTCATCCGCAACGCAAACGCGCAGCCCTCCTTCGGAGAGTATCCGGATAATGTCCCGCAAAAGTGTGGTTTTCCCTGCTCCCGGCGGCGCGACGATCAGGGTATTAGCCACTCCGACCTCCCCCTCTATGTGTAAAGCCAATTCCCTTGCACACCCTTTTATTTGGCGCGCTATACGTATATTAACTGAGGAAATATTGCTGAGCGTGCGAATGCGTTCTCCCTCCATCACCGCCGTTCCTGCCACACCCAGACGGTGTCCGCCCTCGATGGTCATGAAGCCGCTGCACAGCTGATCGAGCACCGTGTGTACCGACCACTTGCTCGCTGTGTGGAGCAAAAGTTCCAGTTCCTGAGGCTCCACCGCAGGGCCGTTTACCCGCCGCCCTGTGTCGGATACTGTCAGCGCCAGCGGGTGACCCGCACGCAGCCGGATTTCCTCCACCTGCGCCAGCACATCCTCTCCCATCTCCGGCACACTCTGCCGCAGCCTGTCCGGGAGCAGGGCAAATACCTGCCGACACACTTTGGCCATGATGCCACCTCCTTTGTTTGTCCTATCTTATGAACTCACTTCCCCTATTATGACGCAATAAATCCTCCCCGCGCAGCGGGGAGGATTTATTAGGCGTGATTTTCGTTATATAAAAAGAGGAAGGATACGATTTCGTATCCTTCCTCTTTTTATCTTAGCAGGGGCATTTCTTCAGCCAGTTCTTCTCATGTTCGATGAGCTTCCACGTGGCGTCGATCAGGTTTGCAAACAGCGGGTTTTCCATGGCACGGATGATGAAACCCTGACGGGGAGAGTTGATATCCTCGCCGGAGATCTGGAACATACCGTACTGGTCGCACATGCCGCGCAGGCGCTCCAGCTGCTCGGGGGTGTTTCGGGTGGGCATATAGGTCACCGCCTTGACCCCCTCCTCCTGCAGGCACAGGAACACGTCCTCCAGATAGTCGTCCTCAAACTTCTGTGCCTTCTTGTCGCCGGTAACGCTGTTACCCACGTCGCCCAGATAGGCGTAGCACAGGGTGGCATCCACTTCCTTACACAGGGCCACTACATCGGGCAGCTTGGGACACTCGTCGGTGGCATCGATGTAGACAGCAGGGACAAAAGCGCCCTTCAGGATTCCCAGCAGGTCGTACTCGTAGAACGGATACTCCAGATCCAGCATCTGGGCCTTCTGCTTGTCGGACAGCGCAAGACCCATGGCAGCCAGCTTATCCACCATAGCCTGACCCTTGCCGACCTTCTCGGTCAGCTTGATGGCCAGGGCGTACATCAGGTGCCGCTCGGTCACGCCGCCCCCCTCGTGTCCAAGGGACAGGGGCAGCACGTCCCGGTCAAAGTCCAGCGCCAGCTCAGGCAGCATTTCATTGATGCGGTCGATCATCAGGCGGTTGCGGCGGTTGCGGGCCTCACGATAGGGACGGAAGAACTGGTCCAGCCGGTCGATCTGATGATGCGGCACGCCCTGAATGGTCATGTAGCTGACCCCAACCTGATCGGGGTTGTTGGTGCGGCGGCCCTCCAGCCGGGTGCCGTCCATGGAGATGCGGCACTCCATACCGATGGTGACGGGCATGCCGATGATCTCGGCAGCCGCCAGAAACTCCCGTGCGCCGGCAATGGAATCGTGGTCGATGATACCGGCGGTGCAAAGTCCCTCCATCCGGGCGGCATAGACCGCCGCTGTGGGCGAATAGGGCGAAAAGGAGTAAGTCGTGTGGATGTGGTTGTTGATGTACTGAGGCACCTCGGGCGGGAACTTGGTCTGGGGCAGGATCGCCTTCAGGTTGGCCAGCCGCTCCTCCGCCGTGGGTGCATTCAGCTTTTCAAGAATTTGAATGTCGATCATATTGGCACCCTTATCAGTTGAGCATGACCTGACCGCCGGTAACGGGGATGGCCTGACCGGTCTCGTACTTCTGCTCCACGCAGTACATAACGGCTCGGGCCACGTCGATGGGCAGGCAGCCGCGATTCAGAGGCACCTTGGCCTCGTAGAAGCGGCGCACGTCCTCCACCGTCTTGGCGCCGGGCACCTTGCCGGCATTCAGGTACTGCACAAACAGGCCACGCTCGGGATCGCTCCACAGGGGACCGTCCAGATAGTTGCCGGGGCAGACGGCGTTGACCTTGACACCGTACTCGCACATCTCCAGAGCGAAGCTCTGCACCAGACCAATGCTGCCGAACTTGGAGCCGGCGTAAGCAAAGTTCTTGTTGGAACCCTCCAGACCGGACTTGGAGGACACAGCAACGATGTCAAACATGGCGTTGGGGTCAGCCTCGTGCTGGGCCTGCATGATGATGGCGGCATACTTGCAGCACAGGAACAGGCCGGTGTAGTTGATGTTGGTCACGAAATCGAAGTCCTTCTTCTCAAAAGTGGCCAGAGGACCGGAGCGAACCACGCCGGCGTTGGCCAGCATCAGGTCGATGCCGCCAAAGATCTCCACGGTTTTGCCCACCATCTGGGCCACGCTGTCTTCGTCAGAGACGTTAACGGCGATGGCAGCGGCGCGCTCGCCCATCTCCTTGGCCACCTGCTCGGCCAGGGGCAGGTTCATGTCGGCGATGACAACACTTGCGCCCTCTTTATACAGCTCTTCGGCAATACCCTTGCCAAAGCCCTGGGCGGCGCCGGTCACCACGACGATCTTGCCGGCCATGCGGCCGGTACCGGCGGGACGGTTGTGGATGTTCTGCTTGGCCAGTTCACACCATTTGGTCATATCAATGCTCATTGTTCTTCTCTCCTTTTTCCTTACTTCAAAAATGAGATCAGCTTCTGATAAGCCGCCTCCCACTCGGGGGTGGGATTGGGCTGATAGCTCTCAACAGCTTCGCTGGCACGGACCACCTCACGCAGGGCATCCATGTCGGCGATATCGCCAAGGGCCTTGGCCTGCGCCAGCAGGTTGCCCATGGCAGCGCCCTCCACAGGGCCGGTGGTCACGGGACGGCCGGTGGCATCGGCAGCCATCTGGTTGAGCAGGCGGTTCCTGGAACCGCCGCCCACGATGTTCATGGAGTCGATGCTCTTACCGGTCATGCGCTCCAGACCCTCCAGTGCCAGCCGGTACTTCAGGGCCAGAGACTCGTACACGCAGCGGGCAACCTGGCCGTCCGTCTCGGGAACAGGCTGATTGGTACGCTTGCAGAAGTCCTTGATGGCCTGCACCATGTCACCGCCGGCGTAGAACTCCGGCGCATCCATGTCGATGACAGAACGCAGGGGTTCAGCCTGCTTGGCCAGCTCCACGATCTTGTCCCAGCTGTAGTCCTTGCCCTCGCGCAGCCACTGGCGGCGGCACTCCTGAATGACCCACAGGCCGATAATGGTCCGCAGGGGGCGGAAGCCGCCCTGAATGGTACCCTCGTTGGAGATACCTTCATCACGGGCCGCATCGGACAGAACAGCCTGTTCGGTCTCCATACCCACCAGCGAGAAGGTGCCGGACGAGCAGAAGGCAAAGCTGCCCTTGCCGGGAATGGCTGCCACGGCGGAAGCCGTGTCGTGGCTGCCCACAGCAACGAAGGCGGCCGGATTCAGGCCCAGCTCCTGGCACAGCTCGGGCCGCAGATGGCCGCGGATGGTGCCGGTAGCGTCGATTTGGGGGAAGATGTGCTTAGGAAGGCCCAGCTCCTCAATGGTCTGCCAGTCCCAGTCACGGGTGGTGGGGTTATAAAGCTGGGTGGTGGTGGCGATGGAATACTCCGCGCCCACTGCACCGGTCAGGAAATAACCCAACAGGTCGGGAGTCAGCAGCAGCTTGTCCGCCGCCTCCAGCGCTGCATCCCCTTCCCGCTTGCGGCGGTAAAGCTGATACAGAGTGTTAAAGGTCAGGGAGGTGTCGATGCCGCATCGGGCGTACAGATCCTCTTTTCTGATTTTCTCCTGTACGGCGTCGATATCCGCCTGCACACCCAGACGGTAGGAACGGGGCATGCCAATCAGGTGGCCGTTCTTGTCCAGCAGACCGTAGTCCACGCCCCAGGTGTCGATACCGAAGCTGTCCAGCTCTCCATATCCGCCCTGCTTAAAGGCGAGCAGTCCCTGCTTGAGTTGGTCATAGAGATAGGCAATGTCCCAGTAGAACACGCCGTTCATCTCGATATAGTGGTTTTCAAAGCGATGCAGCTCGGTCATTTCGAGCCTTTCACCATCAAACCGGCCAAGAATGGCACGGCCGTTGCTGCCGCCCAAATCAAAGGCTAACATATTGCGTTGCTTTTTCATGGCGCAACCCTCCTATCCTATATTAAAATATACTTCGTTTCTTCCATAAAATCAACCCTCTTTTCAAGGAATTCATCCTCTTTTCCTCCGCGAAAAAAATAGTAGACAAGGAAAAAAAATAGGCGTATAATATTCACGGAAAAGGGAGAAAATGGAAATTGTCCCCCAAATATAGAATTGGAGTGTGAAGCAAATGAAACTCATCATCAAGAGCGATTATGACCAGATGTGCGCCTGGGCTGCCCAGCATATTGCCGACGCCATCAACAATCACAAGGAAGCCCGCCCCTTCATTCTGGGTCTGCCCACCGGTTCCTCCCCTCTCGGCGTCTACAAGCGTCTGATCGAGATGAACAAGGCCGGCAAGGTCACCTTCAAGAACGTAGTCACCTTCAATATGGACGAGTACGTGGGTCTGCCCCGCGAGCATGACCAGAGCTACTGGTACTTCATGCACGACAATTTCTTCAACCACATTGACATCCCCGCCGAGAATATCAACATTCTCAACGGCATGGCCGCCGATCTGGAGGCTGAGTGCCAGCGCTACGAGGACAAGATTGCCTCTTACGGCGGCATCGACCTGTTCCTGGGCGGCAGCGGTGTGGACGGTCACATCGCCTTTAACGAACCCTTCACCTCCCTGGTCTCCCGCACCGGCGTGCGCGCCCTGACCGAGGACACTCTGATCGTCAACTCCCGCTTCTTCGACAACGACCCCAACAAGGTGCCCAAGACCGCCCTGTCCGTTGGCGTTGGCACCGTGTGCGACTCCAAGCAGGTGCTGCTGCTGATCAACGGCCACAACAAGGCCCGCGCCCTGAAGCACTGCGTGGAGGGCGGCGTGGATCACGCCTGGACCATCAGCGCCTTGCAGATGCATCCCGATGGCATCGTGGCCTGCGACGAGGCTGCCTGCGGCGAGCTGAAGGTGGACACCTACAAGTACTTCAAGGAAATCTACAAGGACGAAAAGTAATCATTACAGCTTAAAAGGCGGCAGAGAGGATATTCTCTCTGCCGCCTTTTTATCGTTTAATTCTTCTGAGAGCCAATGGGACTTACAATACTGTAGCCAACGTTTACCAGATGGTCTGCCACACGCTCAAGGCCGGCCACGATGGAGGAAAAATAGGGACTGACCTCCATATTGCAGTTGCCGTCAGCAAGGCGCGCAAAGTGGTGGGCCGTAAGCTCTTTCTTCATCCCGTCGATGGTATCTTCCAGCGCAGACAGCTCCGGCAGTCTGTCCCGGTTCAGGTTGTCGAACACATCCTTGGCAAGGGCCAGCATCTGCATGACCAAACCGCGCATTTTCTCAACACCGCTGCGTCCCGTTTCGGAGAAGCTGAATTTTTTGGCAGCCATTTCCGCCGCGATCTCATAGAAGTTTTCAGCGTGGTCGCCCACACGCTCCAGATCGTTCAGTACGTGGAAATAGGCACCGATCACACGCTCGTCGCTTTGCTCCACAACTGCCGAAAGCTTGATCAGGAATCGTGTCAGCGCACCGTTGGTAAAGTCAATGGTCGCCTCATTTTCCGCGATCTTCTCACCGTTTGCAAGGTCATCCGCAAAAGAAAGGGCGATGTTCTCCTCTACCAGAGTGAACATATAGTCCATTTCTTTCTTCACCTGCATCAGGGCAACAGACGGCGCACTCAGCAGACGGTCATCCACATATTTGAGTGTGCGCACCGTCTGTTCGGTTTTCTTATCCTTAATGATCTGCTGGGAGAGTTTGACCAGCTGAGGTACAAATGCCAGCAGGACGACCGTGGTCGTTACATTAAAAATTACGTGGAAGGCGGAAACCCGCATCTGCAGCGACATGGGATCAGTTCCGGGGAAGAAGGAAACCAACAGGTTCACTATCGGCTCGTTGAAAATCCAAATGATCACCGCAAAAACTGCCGTGCCGATCACGTTAAACATAAAGTGGATCAGCGCCACGCGCTTGGAGTTTGCGTTTGCACCCACCGAGGCCAACAGCGCGGTCACACAGGTACCAATGTTGGCACCAAGCACAATAAACAGAGCAAGGTCCAAAGACAAAACCCCGGTACCCACCATAGTGATGACAACACCGGTGGCCGCAGAGGAACTCTGGATCAGGGCGGTAAACAGCGCACCGATCAGAATCAAAAGCAGCGGAGAACCGATTGCCGCGAAAATGCCTTCAAACATGGTTTCGATCAGCGGATTTCCAAAGGCCTGCTCGCTGCTCATGATGTTCAGACCCACAAAAATCAGGCCCAAACCGCTGCACAGCAGACCCGCCAGCTTGATTTTTTCCTTTTTGAAGAAGCCAAGCATCACGCCCGCAAAGGCGAACAGATACATCAGCATATCAAAATAATCATTTTTCAATGCCACCAAAACACCGGTAATGGTGGTACCGATGTTGGCACCCATAATGATGGGCGTGGCCTGCATCAGCGTCATAACGCCGGCATTGACCAGACCGATGACCATGACCGAGGTAGCGGAAGAGCTTTGAATGATCGCGGTAACACCCGCGCCAATGCCTACGCCGGAAAGGCGGTTGTTGCTGATGCGGCCAAGCAGCCGCTTCATTCCCTCACCGGCAGACTTTTCAAGGGCGTCGCTCAAAAAATTCATGCCGACAATAAACACACCAACGCCGGCAAGCAGCCATATCAGGCTTTGCAGAATATCCATACGTATTCTCCTTTTCTTTCTTTTCTTTCATTCTTCTTAACCAGTACGATTATATCATTCCCTTCTTCAACAGAACAAGCCACAATTCACACAAAATAAATCCGAACCGAACCGATGTCGGATGGCGGTTTTCTACAACCGTTTTCCGTTTTGCAAAAGCAAAAAGCACCGCGGGAATCTGCGCTCCCACGGTGCTTTTTGTTTTGGTATCGGTCAGGCAAAGGTGTACCACTTGTCCGTCTTGGACAGATCGGGCACCTCGTCGTCGGGCAATGCAAAGCCAAAATGCATTTCCTTGGACAGGAAGTAGTTGAACGGAATCGCAATGCCGTAGCCGCCCTTGGTGCGGTAGCTGTTGAAGTTGCGGCACATATAAATCATCTCACGGCCCTGCTCGGTGGTCGCGTCCAGGCCGTCCTCATCCAGCATGGTGAAACGGAAGGCCATGCGCAGCAGCCGCACGTTGTTGGCTGCGCAGCCGTCCTCCCCCGCTTCGTCCAAAGCCTTGTCAAACAGAGCATAAATCTTCTCCGCGTCTACGTGTTCCTTGAACCAGTTAGGCGCTTTATCAATGGTGACCTCGCCGTTCAGGGTGTCCTCATAGATGCGGAAAATCTCCGCCACGGTGTCAGCTGCCTTGCCGAACAGACGGCCAATAGCACGGATGTTGTCCTCCAAAGACAGCTCGGTGTCATAGGCGGTACGGGCAAAGCAGTAGAAACTGAGCAGGTTGTTCCACAAATTGAAACACTCAAACTGCGTGCCGCTGCCGTCGATGCCGTTTTCCACATAGTACTGATTTATTGCCTGCATCTCGTCGGCGGCGGGCATAACGTGATGGCGGTTGCCGTAAATACCCATATAGTACTCGTAGAACACCACGTGCTTCATCAGCTTGCGGAATTTCAAAATATTCTCGGAATAGATTGTGTTGATAATGCCGCTGCCGTCCGGGTTGCCAATCTTACGCAGCACACGGGTTGCCCACACAGAGTGGTTCATCTGCAGCGCATCGTCTACCTCCACACCCTCGGGGCAATCCCACATATCGGAGTAAGAAATGATGTCCACCTTCACCCCGGGATGGGCCTGACGCACCCGGCGTGCCAGCTTGTTGCCAAAGGACAGGTAGTTCTCCATCTTGGTCTTGCCGGCACACTTCTCACAGCAGCACTGTTCGTCCTTAAAGTCATTGGGCCAGAAGCCAATGGTATCCACCAGCGGGTTCTTCTCGACCCAGCGGTTAACGTTTTTTGCCACCTCTTCGATCATCTCGTCGTTGCTGCAGCACCAGACGATCTGGCCGGTGTACTTGGCGGACTCATCGGGGTGCCAGCGGCTGCCGTCCTCGTTCAGGCGGTAGTACTCGGGGTGCTCATCGGCGTAGTGAATGGGGATATCCTTATTGCCGTAAGGGGGCAGCCAGGTATCCACCGCGTGGTGGTGACCCACATTCAACGAGAAGCCGCGCTTGGTCAGCTCAGGCAGCTCGCCCAGTTCCTTCCACTGCTCGTACACACCGGTCCAAGTCAGTAGGGTGTTGTAGCGGTTCTTGGCCAAAAAGTCGAAGAAGGAATGGTTCAGGCCGTGCTCGGCATCCCAAACCCAGTTGTTGTACTGCACCACAGCCGCGCGGTAAGGCAGGTCTGCCTTGGCCTTGCAGTAGACCCCGTCGGGCAGGGTCAACTCGTCATAGGTGGGAATAATCTCCCCACCCAAGGTGCCGGGCTTGGTGTAGGCACCAAAGCAACAGTCCAAATACCGCTCGCAGTACTCATACACCGCGTACAACGCACCGCGATTGCGATTATCACCGTCATCGCTGCCAGCAATCAATGTCCCCTGCTGACCAATGTTGATGTAGATACCTTCGGGACCGGGAACCTCGGTCACGAACTGCTCCGCACCGATAAATGCGGCGGCCGCAGGGTTGCGGTTGGGGGAACCGATGACAAAGGCATACACACCCTCCCCCGCCTCGCTCACCACAGGAACCTGCATACCAAGGCTCTGCTTAAGGTACTTGGCCAGTTCCTCGGCAGCAAACTGTTCGGTGGGCATGGGGTTGGCGGGCAGTACAATTACCACAGGCAAACTCTTATTCAGTTTCATAGTTCATACATCTCCTCTTTGGGGCACCGTTTACGCAAACTGATACCACTTGTCCGTCTTGGACAGATCGGGCACCTCACCCTCAGGCATGCGAATATTGAACTTGTTGTCCTTCAGATAATAGTTCACGGCAATGGTGATGCCATAGCCGGTCTTGGTCATGTAGCTGTTGAAGTTGCGGGCCATGTAGATGATTTCCTTACCCACGGGGTCGCCGACCTCAGCCACTTCCGGATCGATCATGGAGTAGTGGAAGGCCATGCGCATCAGGCGCACGTTATTGGCGGCAGCGCCGTCATCACCGGCGGCAGCCAATGCCTTCTCATACAGGTCATAGACACGCTCCGCATCCACATGCTCGCGGAACCAGATGGCGGCCTTGTTAATGCGCTCCTCACCGTTGACGGTATCCTCATAAATCTTGAGGATCTCTTCCATGTAGGGCGCGCCCTTGCCGAACAGGCGGCACATGGCGTGAATCTGCATGTCGAGGGTCTGCTCCACATCGTAGCCCACGCGGGCGTAGCAGTAGAAGTTCAGCAGATTGTTCCACACGTTGAAGCACTCAATCTGGGTGCTGCCGCCGCTGTAGCCCTTCTTGATGAAATACTTGCGCATAGTCTGCATCTCGTCGGCGCAGGGCATCACGCGGTGACGGTTGCCGTAAATACCCATGTGGTACTCGGAACAGGTGACTCGCTCGCATTTCTTGCGGAATGCCTGCATGTTTTCGTCAAACTCGGTACCGATGAAACCGCTGCCATCGGGGTTGCCCACATAGCGCAGACCGTTGCCGCCCCAAACGGACTGGTCCACACTCAGACCTTCGTGCACTTCCATATCCTCGGGGCAGGCATGCAGATCGCTGTAGGCACCGATGCCCATACGAACCAGCGGATGCCGCTTCTGCACGCGCTCGATCAGGTTGTTGGCAAAGAACAGGTAGTTCTCCATCTTGGTGTGATCCTTGCAGCCGTCACAGCAGCACACGGGGGCTTTACCATCATTGGGCGGGAAACCAAAAGAGCGCACCATGGGGTTCTTGTCCAGCCAGTCGCTGATATTACCGGCCAGCGTGTCGATCATCTCCATATTGTGGCAGCACCATGCAATCTGACCGCCGAAAATATCGCCCTCATCAGGCTTCCAGCGGGTGCCGTCCTCCTGCAGGCGGAAGTACTCGGGATACTCCTCCACATAGCGGGTGGGGAAATGCTTGTTGCCGTAGGGGGGCAGCCAGGTGGTAAAGGCATGGTGGTGACCGGCACTCACAGCCAAACCGCGCTTCTCCAGTTCCGGCAGCAGACCCATGTCCTGCCACTGCTCGTAGATACCCACCCAAGTGGCAATGGCGTTATAGCGATTTTTGACCAGATAGTCGAAGAAACTGGCGTTCAGCTCATGCTCGGCGTCCCAAACCCAGTTGTTGTACTGCAGAATGGCGCCACGGGAAACGAGATCACACGCTCCCTTGCAATACACCTCGTTGGGCAGGGTTAGCTCGTCGTGGGCGGGAACCATCTCACCGCCAACGGTCCCGGCCTTGGTGTAGGCACCGAAGCAACAGTTCAGATACCGCTCCAGATACTCGTAAACACCGTACAGAGTGCCACGGTTGAACGCATCGCCGTCCTCGCTTCCGGCAATTAGAGTACCCTGCTCGCCGATGTTGATGTACAGACCCTCCGGACCTGGAACCTTGGCCGCAAATTCCTCCGCACCGATAAAGGCGCAAGCGGCAGCATTTCGAACAGGGCAACCGATGACAAAGGAGTAAACACCATCCGCCACCTTGTCAGTGATAACCGCCTCGATACAAAGGCTCTGTTTGAGGTACTTGGCCAACTCCTCGGCAGCAAACTGTTCTGTGGGCATAGGATTTTCGGGCAGCACGATGGCCGCAGACATATTTTTATACAGCTTCAAAGGAACTCCCCCTTTTCAACATGGGCCGTTTGTCCCAGTATAGCACCCAATATCTGTAATTTCAATTGCACCTGTTGCCTTGTATATTGCATTTTTTGTTTCTAATTGTTATAAAAACACGGCTGCCCACTGAGCAGCCGTGTTTTTGCCTTTTACAGATCAACACCAAGGAACTTTTTGGCCAGAATGCCCACCACGAAGGACAGCACCGCCACGCTGATACTGATCAGCGCCATCTCACCAAAACGCTTGAAGAACGGCTGATCCTGTGCCACCGAGGTGTAGTAAGTAAAGCCGGCTATGATCACCACAACTACCAGCAGCATGCACAGCAGCGCATACATGTACCGGGAGAGCAGCAAATACGGTAGAACCAGCAGCACCACCGCGACCAGATAGGCAACACCTGTGTACGTGCAGGATTTCAGCGCATCGGTGCGTCCCTCGCTGCGGGCGGACAGAAACTCGCTGGATGCCATGGAGAACGTAGCCGAAATACCGACGATCAGGCCGGACAGGGCAATCAGTCTGGTATTCTGCAGGGCGAAAGCAAAACCGGCCAGACTGCCGGTCAGTTCCACCAGCGCGTCGTTCAGGCCCAGCACCATGCTGCCCACGTACTGCAGACTTTCTTCGTCCAGCATGGCAAGTAATGCCTGCTCATGCTCTTCCTCCTGCTGGCGGATATGGACGCTCTCCTCCACCTCCTGCGCCAGCAGCGCATACTCTTCCTGGGCATTGCCCTCGCCCCGCTCCATCAGCTTCACCGCAAAGGTGAACCCAAGGAACCGGGCCAGAAACGTATACCAGAACACCTTGCCCCGTCGGGGCTTCATCCTGATACCGGTGTACCCCTCCCATACCTGACAGTGGGCAGCCTCCTCCCCGGCAAGGCGAAGCAGCGTCTGCTTATTCTTCTCATCCTTGACAAAGCCGGCGATTTTTTTGTAGATGATACTCTCATCCAGCTCATTGCGCTGCATCTTTTTAATGACAGCCAATGCCTTTTCAGAAATACTACTGCTCATGGCAACCTCCCGAACTTAAATGTTTTTAATATAGCAACGGCGGCGCTTATGCTGTTCATGCTCAAAGAACTTCCACTGGCTCTGCACCTTGATGTTGGTCTCCAGAGTCGGACCAGTCTCCACCTTCTTGACGCCCAGCTTGTTGGCGCCCTGCAGGATATGGTCCATGACCACGGCATTCAGGCCCTTGCCCTGCAGCTCCGGGTCCACGGCGATCAGCAGCAGATCCAAAGTGTCGTTTTTCTTCAGCGCTTTCAAAACGCCGATCCATCCAAAGGGGAACAGCCGTCCCCGGCTGCGCTTGAGCGCCCTGGCCATAGATGGCGCACACACGCCAAATGCCACCAGCTCCTCGTTCTCGTCCATCAGCAGGCACAGCAGATCCGGACTGACCAGAGGCAGGAACTTCTTGGCATACTTTTTGATCTGATCGTCGTTCAGCTCCACTACGCCGTACAGGGGTGCATAGGCCTTGTTCACCAGATGGAACACCTGCTCAATGTGCCGGGCAGTGATCTGATGTTTTCTGGTGATGGGCGCTTTGTGGTAAGTGCCGCTTTTCAGCACACGCTGGGCAAGCTTGCTGATACGGATACCGGCCTGACTGTCCACGGAGGGAAGCTGGATCAAATTTTCCACCCAATCGGTGTCCTTTTCATATCCCAGCGCGGCCAGATGGTCGTTATAGTAGGGATGGTTGTAATAAGTGATGAACATGCTGCTTCGGTCAAAACCCTCCACCAGCATACCCTCGCGGTCCATATCACAAAAGCCAAGCGGACCGTGGACCTGATCGCAGCCCTTCTCTTTTGCCCAGTTTTCCACTGCGCCAAACAGAGCGGCGGAAACCTCCGCATCATCAATAAAGTCCACCTGGGAAAAGCGCATACGACTGGTCCCCCAGGTCTCGTTCGCCTTGTGACTGAGGATGGCACCGATCCGGCCCACCATCTCCCCATCACGCAGGGCAATAAAACTCTTAGCCTCACAGTACCGGAAGGCAGGATTTTTCTCCCGGTTCCAGTCCTCTAAATCATCGCCGTAAAACGCGGGAACAAACTGCTCAACGTCCCGATACAGAACGTTGGGAAAGTCCACGAAACGGCGCAGCATTTCCTTGGTCGTTACTTCCTGAATTTCAATCGTGCCTGCGGCGCTTGCAGCCTGCACACAGGTCTGATCTGTCATCATCTCCACCCACTTCATAATGTAGTTTCACAATTGTTAACAATGTGTGAATTATACATCGTTTTGCAGATAATTACAATGCTTTTTCGTCAATCTCTTGCCTGTTTTGACAAAGTTAACATGGCGGGCCGGAATTATCACATTACCTATTTACCTTTCAGTAAAAAAGGATTATAATGCCATTTGTATGCGGCCAATATTTGAAATAAAACATGACAAATTCCGCATACTCCCATTTGTCAAAACAACTGTAAGGAGTGTTTTTAACATGAAGCTTTCCCCCCTGCAGATGGCAAGATATCAGTACTCCCCCAAGCTGCCCGGTATTCTGCGCAACGGCATTTCCGAGATTTGCGTGAAGAACGGCGGCGCCACTCAGAGCGTGGCCGATCAGGAGAAGATCGCCGCCTTGTTCCCCAACACTTACGGCAAGAACGAAATCACTTTCCAGAAGGGTCAGAATACCGCCGAGGCCAAAAAGCAGGTGGTCGGCGTGATCCTGTCCGGCGGTCAGGCTCCCGGCGGCCACAACGTGCTGTGCGGCCTGTACGACGGTCTGAAGGCCACCAACCCCGACAACGTCCTGTACGGTTTTAAGGGCGGTCCCAGCGGCCTGATTGAGGATGACTACATCATCTTCGACGACGCCTATATCGACCAGTTCCGCAACACCGGCGGCTTTGACATCATCGGCTCCGGCCGTACCAAGCTGGAGACTGAGGAACAGTTCGCCATCGTGGCCGACGTGTGTAAGAAGCACGGCATCAACGCCATCGTCATCATCGGCGGCGACGACTCCAACACCAACGCCGCCGTTCTGGCCGAGTACTTCGCCGCCCACAACACCGGCGTGCAGGTCATTGGCTGCCCCAAGACCATCGACGGCGACCTGAAGAACGAGGACATCGAGTGTTCTTTCGGCTTTGACACCGCCACCAAGACCTACGCTGAGATCGTGGGCAACATCGAGCGCGATGCCAACTCTGCCAAGAAGTACTGGCACTTCGTCAAGGTTATGGGTCGCTCCGCCTCCCACGTGGCTCTGGAGACCGCCCTGCAGACCCAGCCCAACATCTGCCTGATCGGCGAAGAGGTCGCCGAGAAGAAGATGTCTCTGGCTGAGATCACCGACTATATCGCCGACTCCGTAGCAAACCGTGCCGCCAAGGGCTGGAACTTCGGCGTGGCCATCATTCCCGAGGGCATCGTGGAGTTCGTCCCCGAGTTCTCCGTGCTGATCGCCGAGATCAACGAGCTGCTGGCCGGCGAGAACACCGCCAAGTTCAACGCTCTGCCCGCCTGGGCCGATAAGTACGCCTTCATTCAGGCCGGCCTGACCAAGGCGTCCATGGCTGTCTTTGCTATCCTGCCCGAGATGATTCAGCAGCAACTGTTCCTGGAGCGCGATCCTCACGGCAACGTGCAGGTTTCCCTGATCGAGTCTGAGAAGCTGTTCTCCGAGATGGTCAAGACCAATCTGGCCGCCCGCAAGGCCGCCGGCACTTACAACGGCAAGTTCTCCCCAATCCACCACTTCCTGGGTTACGAGGGCCGCTGCGCCTTCCCCTCCAACTTCGACGCTGACTACTGCTACAGCCTGGGCTACAACGCCTGCATGCTGATCCAGTACGGTTACAACGGCTATCTGTCCAAGGTATCCAACCTGTCCAAGCCTGCCGAGGAGTGGGTCGCCGGCGGTATGCCCATCACCAAGATGATGAATATCGAGCGCCGCAACGGCAAGGATAAGCCCGTTATCCGCAAGGCTCTGGTAGAACTGGACGGCGCCCCCTTCAAATTCTTCGCCGAGCGCCGCGCTGAGTGGGCCGTGGAGACCTGCTATGTCTATCCCGGCGCCATCCAGTACTTCGGCCCTGCCGAGGTCTGCGATGTGACCACCCGCACTCTGGCTCTGGAAAAGGCCTGATAACCCCACACAAACAACGAAGCCGCTGTGAAAATCACAGCGGCTTCGTTTTGTTTGGATCGTTCAGTTCCAGTAATCGGTCTCGTGGGGCAGATCAATATCCTTTTTTCGGAATGCGATGTCCATGCCGGACTTTACCTGCTCCTCATAGTTGCGCAGAGTGCGGAATGCATACCTGCCCAGATAGAGGATAACCGGCATATTGATGATGGTCATACCGCCCATCAGGACATCCGCAACGCCCCAAAGCAGGTCGGCGCTGAGACCCGCGCCCATGAAAATGACCAGCGATGCAATCACGTAATACGCGTTTTTTACCGCCTTGCTCGGCTCCTTGCCAAGCAGGTAGCTGATGCTCTTGTCAACGTAGAAAAGATTGCCCAGCAGCGTGGTAAATGCAAACAGGATCATAGCCACGGTAATAAAAACAGGACCGACCCGACCAAGCGTGGCGCTGAGTGCTTCCTGCACGTAAGCCGCAGCATAATCGCTGTTTGTGGGAGGGGTAACGCCCGAGGTCATGCACATAAATGCAGTGGCGGTACACACCAGCAGGGTGTCGATAAACACGGACAGCGTCTGCACAAGGCCCTGCTTGGCCGGGTGGGAGACGTCCGCAGAGGCAGATGCATTGGGCGCAGAACCGACACCGGCCTCGTTGGAGAACAGACCGCGCTTGATGCCGTACATGATGCAGGAGCCGCTGAAGCCGCCAAAGATGGCCTTGAAATCAAACGCACCGGCAAAAATCTGTCGGAAAACATCCGGCAGGATTTTATAGTTGATCGCCGTAATTGCAATTGCAACAAGAATATACAGCGCACCCATCACCGGGACCAGAACGCTTGTGACCGAGATGATCCGCTTTCCGCCGCCGATCAGGCAGTAGCCGACCAGCACCGCAACAATAAGACCGATGATCCAAGGGGTGCTTTCCGCATTGTAAAAGCTATAGGTGGAAAAGGTAGACTGCAGGTTGAACGATGCCAGCATATTGAATCCAAAGCCGTAGGTCAGGATCAGGAAGACGGAGAAAACAATGGCCAGCCATCTGCGCTTTGTGGCCGCTTCAATATAGTAAGCGGGTCCGCCATAGCAGCCTTCTTTACCCCGTTTTTTGTAAATCTGCGCCAACGTGCTTTCCACAAAAGCCGTTGCGCCCCCAATAAAGGCAATGACCCACATCCAGAATACACTGCCAAAGCCGCCCATGCACAGGGCCGTCGCCACCCCGATGATGTTTCCGGTACCCACCCGGGACGCGGTGGATACCATCAATGCCTGAAAGGACGACACGCCTTTTTCGCTCTTTTCAGTGACCGCCTTGAACTGCTGTCCCAATAGTCTGAACTGCGCAAACCGGGTTCGGACGGTAAAATAAATCCCGCCCAGCACCAAAAGGATGATCAGTACATAACTGTAAAGGGCATTGTTCAGTTCGTTGATGATCGTTTCAAACATTCCGTTTCCTCCTGTGTATCACCATTTAGATATCTTTTCAAGGTGTTTTCTTATCTCAATATTCTGTGGACAAACATTTTCACACTTACCGCATTTCACGCAGTCCGCCGCAAGACCGCCATCCTGCGGAAGTAAAGTCTTTGCCTCTCCACGAGTTATTTTGGCAGAAAGGACCTGATTATAAACGGAAAACAGTTCGGGAACAGGAATATTTTTTGGACAAACCTCTGTGCAGTAGCGGCATTTTGTGCAGGGGATCTGCCGCACTTGCCGGATGATCTCACGGGCGCGGTCTGTTGCGGCTGTTTCCTCCGGACTGAGAGGAACAAAATTGGAGAAGGTGTTGATATTATCCTGCATCATTTCCATGCTACCCATCCCCGAAAGCACCATAAACACTTCCGGAAAGCTTGCGGCATAACGCAACGCATAAGAGGCATAGCTGCCGCCCTTCAGCCGGTCGAATACTTCTGCCGCCTGAGCGGGCAGGTTGGCAAGATAGCCTCCCCGTACCGGCTCCATGACGATCACCTTTTTGCCGTGCCTGACCGCCACGTCGTAGCAGGCCTTGCTCTGCACCCCGGGGTCGTCATAGTCGAGGTAATTCAGCTGCAGCTGTACCACCTCAATGAAAGGTTGTTCGGTAAGGATCCTGTCCAGCACTTCCGCCGTGTCGTGGAAGGACATGGCAATATGCCTAATCCTTCCCTGTTCTTTTTGCTTTTTTATGATTTCAAACGCATTGCAGCTTTTAAATTTTTCATAATAGTTCCGAGTGACCGAGTGGAACAGATAAAAATCGAAGTACTCCACCCCGCATTGCGCCAGCTGCTTTTCAAACAGCGGCAGGATGTCATCTTCTTTTTCAAAATACCAGCAGGACAGTTTATCGGCCAGAACATAATCTTCACGATCATATCGCGCCACAAGGCAGTCCCGGATGGCGGTTTCGCTCTGGCCGTCAATGTAGCCGTGAGCGGTGTCAAAATAGTTGAACCCCGCGGCGATAAAGGCATCGATCATGCGGCTGAACTCTTCGTAATCCACTTTGTTGTCATCCGTCATCTTTAGACGCATACAACCAAAGCCAAGCCTGTTTTTAACCTTGTCGAATGCCATCACAAAACCTCCCTCTTTTTTCTACAATTTTATCATATCCGCCCCCTGTTTTGCAACAAAAAGACACGCGTATCGGCCGGATACGCGTGTCTTTTCTATGATTACAAATTATAGTAGGCCAATCTCATGCCATAGGTGTTTCCCCGCAGGGAACGCTCATACCAGCTGCTGTGACGGAAAATACCGCCGCACCAGTAAGTATAGTCATACCACTGACCGCCCATGGCCGGGATGAACTCCTCACCCCAGTTGGGGCCGGAGAAGATGTCGTTTCCGTAGGGTGCGCCCGTGGGCAGCCGCTCCGGGAACAGCCCCAGCTCAATCAAAATCTGGGGCGCTTCCTTCAGGCCGTCTGCCAGCCCGATTTCACGGATGCACCCGCCCTTCTTCTTGTCCTGTGCGGAGGTAACCGTCTGGCTGACCACCCATCTGCCGTTCACGTCGCCGTAGAAAGCGTCCTCGTTTCGGTCCGGGAACTTCACATAGTCGAACTTCAGGCTTTCCTTGTTGCCCGGGTTGGTCAGGCTGCCATCGGGCAGGATGGCGCGCCAGCGATCGGAGGTAAAGGACAGGTCACAATCCGGGTTCATGGCATCGGCATCGGGGATAATTTGCAGCTCGCCGTTGCAGAATCGGAAACCGGAAACCCACTCATGCACATTGCCAACCATATCCGCAATGCCGTCCCGGCGGTAGTTGTGGAACCAGGACAATGGACCGGCACCCGTCAGAGTACGCATGGTTCGTCCGTCCTTGTCCACTTCGGCGGCCGGCGCGCAGCTGGTCGCGTCGTCATTAAACTGACCGTAGTTGGTATTTCCCTCGGGCATGGTGCCATTCTTCTTGCACCACAGCGCAATGGCGCTCCACAGGGACAGGGGCACAATGCCCCAACCTCTGCCCTTGTCTCGGCAGAAGGAAACACTCTCGTCAAAGGTGTACATATTCGCCGGATCCTTGTAGGGCATGCTGTAGGCGCGGCCATCCTTCACATAGCTTACGTACTTGCCGATGGCAACGGTATCGTGCACCTTACCGTCCACAATAAAGCCCGGGTGAATGCGGCTTTCCAACCCGTTGGACAGATTGGCGGAGTCCATCTTGGGCAGCAGCACCATCACCGACGGTAAACCACGGTCGTCCAAAATCACCGTGTTGGTGCCGCCGGACAGCGCCTCCACCGAAAGTTTGAAGTCCAAATAATCATCCGAGGAGCGGATGCCCTTATTGAACTCCTGAAAGCGGGCATAAATAACGTCAGCGGCGTCCCGGCTTTCGCTTCCGTCCGGGGCCACAAAATCGTACAGAATGCCCTGCTTGGCGCGACGCACGGCATCATCCTGAATAAATACGCTTGGCATAGTTTTTCTCCTTTGCAAATTTTTTTGCGTGTTGCTACGTTTTTGCGACGCGGCCCAAGGGTTCTTTTGAAAAAAGCAGCTTAAAACCAAGGGTTTCAAGCTGCTTTTTTACAGTACGATATTACTCCCATTCGCTTACCAAATCTATCTCTGGTGTCTACAAGTGGCGAATAAAGGTCATTTTCCGGCAGTTTTGGCTATAAATTGTGCCTGATTCTCTCCTGTCTCACTGGTCTCAGTGCTCGTGTCCTCATTTTGACCTCACGATTTGTCCTCACACGATGGTGAAAACAAAGCGTTTGGAGCCTTATTACTACTTCGGAGTAATGAGGACAGTCTCTGATGTCTCACAGATGGCTTTTGAGTGGGACTTTTTCTCATTAGCCAAGGTGAATTATTGTGGACGAAAGTTTCGACTGGCTTGCAGGTGATACCTCCTGTAAGCGTCCTCAGTATAGCACACATGATTAGAGATTGCAACGATGCAGAAAAGGGACTGTGTAAAAACACAGCCCCCTTTTCATTATTACCTGCTATGGCGGAGACGCAGTACATAATCATATCCAGGTCTATTACACCGGTCGCACGGCTCTTTGACCTTCTGGAAAGGATCTAATCTGCTGATGCGAAACGATCCACTGTTCATGTATTCGTTTACGCATTTCGGACACAGACAACGAACATCATCCTTGTTAGTTCCGTAGACCCAAAGGCCAAAGGTTTTCTTTATGCCGATCTCCAATGCCCGAAGAGTCGGTTTGTCATTGACGGTTCCGATATAATCGTCAAGCTCGTCTTGGTTGATGGTGCGGATTTGCTCTAACATAACTGTAGACGGCTGGGACAACCCATACCTATCACCCAAATAGATATGGGACGGAAGATGCAACCCTTTTTGCCCGGATGTAATGGTTGCGATAACGGTTGTCGTACTGTTTGCATTAAAGTTATCAGCTTGGATTACCAACGCGGGTCTGTGACCGTTTTGGACGCTACCGCTGTTGATGCCAAAGTTAAACCAAAAAATATCTCCACGCTTTACGCTTTTCATATATGTACCTGCTTTCTATTAGTTTTATGTATTAACCCCAGATGGGATCGTCATAGGGATCAAAATTCTCGGCATTCAGATACTTAGCCAGCTTTGCTAAGGAACGCTCAACGCTCTGCTGAACGGCCTGCGTAGAGACCTTTTCTTCTCGCGCAATTTCCGCAAAGCTCATGCCGTCAAAGTAATACTTTTCAATTCTGATGCGCCGCTTCGGAGCCAATTGCTCAAGTGCAAGGTAAAGCTTTGTCCAGTTCGGCTTCCCCTCGAAAGGATCGATTAACAGGATCGTATCGTTACACTTTTCAGAGAGATCATCCTCATAGGAAAAAGGTACGATATCTGTTGAACAGCGCCGCCGGTGGCTGCGGTCGTTATTGCGAGACTTTCTTATGGGGTCATACTGTTCCTTGGTCATAAAAACAAAGGGTTCGTACTTTCTGATGATCGACTCATATTTCGTCCGAAGTTCTGCTTCGGTAAGCGAAGTAAAGATTGCCCATTCTTCAACGCCTGTGAAGTTGGGATACTCCATGGGAAGATTGATTACATGGCACTCCTCTTTGAAAGAGATTTCGAGTGCATAGGTGATGTTATTAGTCATTGTTGTTCCTCCGTTTTCTGAAATCTGATTTGTGGTGAAGTCAGATTTCAGAGCGGAGGAGCGCGGCATCTACAGAAGATGCCGGAAACAAAAAAAGAGCAGCCATCCGCAAAGATGACTGCTCTGTAGGTTCGTTCTCTCATAAACGAAAACCCCCGTGAACTTACTTGCAAGGCAATTTGTCTTTGCCTCGTCAAGGTAATTCACGGGGATTGTATGAAAGTTTTATGGGTGTTGCATGGGAGTCACATAGACCCATTTTGCGTTACATGAGAGTGATATGGCTTGTCCTTCTTCAAAATTGGTGTCGCACGGAAGTCATATGGGCGTTATATGAGCGTTATATGGGATGTTTATGCAGCAAAAAGCTGGCTGTAAGCGAGGGTGTCGTCTTGTGACAGATACTTTTTGAGAGTGTCGTATTCCTCACTGGTCAAAACGCTCTTGGCGCGCTGCACCTCGTTTCTTGCAAGCTCAATAGCACCGGAGTGATACATAGCGTAGATTAACCAATAATAGGCTTTGATATTCTCGGGGGTCAATTTGAGTGCTTGCATGGCGAAAGTGTTTACGCCGTTATAGTCATCATATTTTGCCAAAATCGCAAGCAGCTCATTTACAAGACCGATGTACTTCAGCTTATATTCTGTGGCAATGCCGACAAGCCAATGGTCGTCGCAGGCTGTTTCAAAAACAGATCCTCGGTACAGATGAATGGCGCGCTTGAGGATATGCGCCTTTTGCGATACCGGCAGCTTTTTCTGCGCCTGCTCCCATAGGCGGTCAAACTTTTGCAGATCGGTCATGACATTGATATTCGGATTCAGTCTGTAACCGTTTGCGGTATACTCAATGAGCTGGTACTTAAAAATCGGCTCAAGAGAACGCCTAAACCGATAAATATAGCTCCGGATATTTTGGTTTATCGTTTCCGGGTCAATATCATCCTCGGGGTATAATGCGTCAGCAATTCCCAGGGCAGAGTGTGAAGCTTTGCGCTGCAGCAAGAGATATGCTACGACACGACTGCACTTGGGAGATTTGAAATCTTGTTCCTTCCAAATGCCAGTGGAAGTGCAAATTTCCATATTGCCAAACAAGTTGATGATGACATCTGTATCCGAATGAATATCATCTGGCGTGAGTGCCATCTTTGCCCGATCAATCGTCTTTTTCTGTGCTAGTGCTCGGTGAAGAACATAAGCCAGAGTTTTCATGGTGCTGATTCTTCCCATGTAGCGAGTGGGATTTCTTAGGACAAAGAAACCAACCGGATTAGGGCCGTAAGGAAAAGCCATAACCGAATGTGCATGAAGTTTTTCGTAAACGCGCCGTTCCTCAAGTGTCACTGTGGGATCATTTACATCAAGCACAACAATAGGCTCGCTTTTCTTCAGTGCCTCGATCCACCGCGTCATGGGCTTGAGATTTTCAAACTCATCTGCGTACAGAATAGCCGTGATATTAGGGTCCGGATTATGCCACCAGCCATGGCTCCATACACCCAGACTCAAATCCAGATCAATAACACTTGCCCAGTCAGCTCCGTAGAAATCGCAAGCCGTTTTTAAGGTCCTCATAGCGATTTCTTTCGGATCGTCGGTGGTATGCAAACAGGTTTCCAATTTGCTGATTGTCTGTTCTTGCTCGATACAATATTTTATGTACTCGCTGTCATACTGCGAGAACTCATGCTGAACGGACGGGGGGTGAACAGGCTGCGGCTTCTCTACTGGTCTGAAGAAGCTGCTGAACAAATTAGCCATAGGCTATTTCCTCCTTTTTGCGGGATACATACATAATAAAGCAAAAAGACCGCAAAACATGGCGAAATCTGCCGATGCCTTGCGGTCTTCTCTTGTCGGTAAGAAAGTCGGCAAAGAAGATATGTTATCTGTTCTTGTTTAGCCGACGGGTATTG
>JAFQBN010000024.1 GCA_017416685.1 Oscillospiraceae bacterium | reverse complement strand
GAGCGACTTCCTTGGCGCGGGTGACGGTGGTCTTGATCTGGCCGTTCTCCAGCAGGTAGGTGACCATGGCGCGCAGCATAGCCTTGCGCTGATCGCTGGTGCGGCCCAGCTTACGGTTCTTCAGCGACATAGTAAACTCTCCTTCGACCTCGCGTGGCGAGATCCATTCAAAATTCGTTCTTTCAGCCTTGCGGCCCGGTCCCCCGCAGTGCGGACGGCTCGCGCCGTGGGTGAGGGCGGAACGTTACATACCCCTCACGCGGTACCGATCAAAGAGCAATTACTGCTCTTCCTTGGACAGGCTCAGGCCCATCATGTCCAGCTTGTTGATAACCTCTTCCAGGGACTTGCGGCCCAGGTTGCGCACCTTCATCATCTCTTCCTCGGTCTTGGAGATCAAGTCCGCGACGGTGTTGATGCTTGCGCGCTTGAGGCAGTTGAAGGAGCGGACGGACAGGTCCAACTCTTCAATGGTCAGATCCAGCACCTTGCTCTGCTCAGCGTTGGGCTTATCCACCACAGTGGACTGGCTGCCCATAGTCTCGGACAGGTCAGTAAACAGGGTGAAGTGGTCGCAGAGGATGCGGGCACCCAGGCTCACGGCGTCCCGGGCGTCGATGGTGCCGTTGGTCCAGACCTCCAGGGTCAGCTTGTCGTAGTCCGTGGCATCGCCCACGCGGGTGTTCTCCACGGTGTAGTTGACCTTGACGACGGGAGTGTAGATGGAATCCACGGGGATCACGCCGATGACGGACTGAGCGTTCTTGTTCTTGTCGGCGGGGACGTAGCCGCGGCCGTGGGACAGAGTCAGCTCCATATTCAGGGTGGCGTCCACATCCAGAGTTGCAATATGCAGATCGGGATTGAGGATCTCCACTTCGGCATCAGCCTTGATATCACCGGCGGTGACGGTGCAGGGACCGACGGCCTCGATGTAAACGGTCTTCACGCCTTCGCTGTGCAGCTTGGCGATGATGCCCTTGACATTGAGGACGATCTCGGTAACATCCTCCTTCACACCGGGGATCGTGGAGAACTCGTGCTGGATACCGGCGATCTTGATAGAGGTGACCGCGGTACCGGGCAAAGAGGACAGCAGGATCCGGCGCAGGGAGTTGCCCAGGGTGGTACCATAGCCGCGCTCCAGAGGCTCGACCACGTACTTGCCGTAGGAATTCTCACCGGGATTTTCTACACATTCAATGCGGGGCTTTTCGATTTCTACCATGCGATGTTACCCTCCTTCTCGCGGCGGCAGTTCGCCGCCTTATTCAGCTCACCAATGTTCGAGGGTTTCTAAGATTACTTAGAATACAACTCAACGATCAGGTGCTCCTCCACGGGGAAGTCGATATCCTCGCGGGTGGGCAGGGCAACAACCTTGCCCTCCAGGGTGTTCTTGGCATGGTCCAGCCACTTGGGCACGTTGACAGCAACAGCGTCCTCGCCCAGCAGGCGCTTGAACTTGACGGAAACGCGGCTCTTCTCGCGAACCTCGATCACGTCGCCCACCTTGATCAGGTAAGAGGGCACGTCCACGCGCTGGCCGTTGACGGTGAAGTGGCCATGGCTGACCAGCTGACGGGCCTCACGGCGGGTCATGGCGAAGCCCAGACGGAACACCACGTTGTCCAGACGGCGCTCGATCAGGGTCAGCAGGTTCTCGCCGGACTTACCGGGCATACGGCTGGCCTTGTCGTAGTAGGCGCGGAACTGCTTCTCCATGATGCCGTAGACGAACTTGACCTTCTGCTTCTCGGTCATCTGCAGCGCGTACTCGGACTGCTTCTTGCGCATCTGGCCCTTGGGGTTGCGGTTGGTATCCTTCTTGTTATAGCCCATGGCAGCGGGAGACAGGTTCAGAGCCTTGCAACGCTTGGCGATGGGCTGCATATTTTTAGCCATTGTCTAATTCCTCCTTCTTCCGGATTACACGCGGCGGCGCTTGGGGGGACGGCAGCCGTTGTGGGGAACGGGAGTCACGTCCTTGATCATGGTGACTTCCAGACCCACGGCCTGCAGGGCGCGGATGGCAGCCTCACGGCCGGCACCGGGACCCTTAACGAACACCTCAACGCTCTTCAGGCCATACTCCATAGCAGCGGTAGCCGCAGTCTCAGCAGCGGTCTGAGCGGCAAAGGGAGTAGACTTACGGGAGCCACGGAAACCCAGACCACCGGAGGAGGCCCAGGACAGGGCGTTGCCCTGTGCATCGGTCACAGTGACCATGGTATTGTTGAAGGAGGAGCGGATATGCACCTGGCCCTTCTCAACGTTCTTGCGCTCGCGGCGCTTGCGGACAACTTTCTTGCCCTTGGTATTAGCAGCAGCCATTGCTTATCCCTCCTTACTTCTTCTTGTTGGCGACGGTACGCTTGGGACCCTTGCGGGTACGGGCGTTGGTCTTGGAACGCTGACCGCGCACGGGCAGACCCTTGCGGTGACGCAGGCCGCGGTAGCAGCCGATCTCGGTCAGACGCTTGATGTCCATCGCAACGTTACGGCGCAGGTCGCCTTCCACAGTGTAATGGTTGCCGATCACCTCGCGCAGCTTGCCCTCGTCCTCCTCGGACAGGTCCTTCACGCGAATGTCGGGGTTCACCCCAGCCTCAGCCAGGATCTTGTTGGCGCTGGTGCGCCCAATGCCATAGATATAAGTGAGCGCGATCTCAATGCGCTTCTCTCTCGGCAGGTCAATACCGGCAATACGAGCCATTTTTTACAGCACCTCCAATTAACCTTGTCTCTGCTTATGCTTAGGGTTTTCGCAAATTACCATGACTTTGCCCTTGCGCTTGATAACTTTGCACTTCTCGCACATGGGCTTCACGGACGGTCTTACTTTCATTGTTACAAACCTCCTATGAATGCCTTGATGGCCCCGGCGGAGTTCCGCCGGTCGTTTTTACTTACTTGGAACGCCAGGTGATCCGACCGCGGGTCAGATCATAAGGGGACATTTGAACAGTCACCTTATCACCGGGCAGGATGCGGATGAAGTTCATGCGCAGCTTGCCGGAGATGTGAGCCAGGATGATGTGGCCGTTGCCGATGTCCACGTGGAACGTGGTGTTGGGCAGGGACTCGGTCACAACGCCTTCCAGCTCGATCATATCGTCTTTTGCCATGCGTGATTTCCTCCCTTGAAGGCAGCCAGAGCACTTCTCAGTTCTCTGTCAGACACAGTTTCCTTGTTTTGCAGCTTACGGATGACCGGGTGATCGAACGCACCCTGGTCCAGCGGTTGGACGTGGCCGGGCTTTTTCAGCTTCGGCGACGCGGCCTTTCGTTGTTTTCCGTTGGCCAGAAGCAGGTATCCATCCCGCTGTCCGACCACACAGAACAATTCGCTTTTGTCATGTCCGGCAACAGACCGGACGATCTGGCCAATTTGTTCAGCCATTGGGCAGCTCCTCCGCGACTGTCAGCACTTCGGCCTCACCCTCGGTAATGAGGATGGTGTTTTCATAGTGGGCAGACAGAGCGCCGTCCCGGGTCACGACGGTCCAGCCGTCCTTCAGCACGCGGATGTCCTTTTCTCCGGCGTTCACCATGGGTTCCACCGCCAGCGTCATGCCCGGCATCAGCCGCGCACCGTGACCGGCAGGCCCGAAGTTGGGAACGTTGGGCGGCTCGTGGAGCTTGGCGCCCACGCCGTGGCCCACGTATTCGCGCACCACGGAAAAGCCGTTGGATTCTACATACTGCTGAACTGCATGGGAAATGTCGGACACACGGAAGCCTTTTTGGGCGAACTTGATGCCCTCCCAAAAACTCTGCCGGGTCACTTCGATGAGCCGCAGCGCCTCATCGCTCACCTGTCCGCAGGGGAAGGTGGCGGCGCAGTCGCCGTGGAATCCGCCGAAGTAGGCTCCCACGTCAATGCTGACGATGTCGCCCTCACGCAGAACGCGGGGGCCGGGGATACCGTGAATAACTTCTTCATTGACCGAAATGCAGGCGGAACCGGGAAATCCGGCGTAGCCGAGGAACGACGGCTTTGCGCCGCAGCTTTTGATAAACTCGCGCACAGCCTTGTCGATCTGCTTGGTGGTCACGCCCGGTGCCACCATGGATCCGGCCAACTCGCGCGCCCGGGCGGTGATCCGTCCGGCCTTGCGCATGGCCTCGATCTCCCGGTCAGACCGGAGCGAAATCAATTCCAGCTCTTTCACAGGTTCAGAGCCTCCATGACTGCGGCAGTCATCTCTGCAATGCCAGGCCGGCTGGCCACGGCACACAGGATGCCCCGCTGTGCATAAAAGTCCTTCAAAGGTTCGGTCTGCGCGTGGTACACCGCCAACCGCTCTTTCACGGTTTCCGGTGCGTCATCGCGGCGCATGACCAGTTCGCCGCCGCAGCCGTCGCAGATGCCCGGCTTGATGGGCGGCTTTGCCTGGATGTGGTAGGTCTCACCGCACTGCTGGCACACACGCCGGCCGGTCATGCGATCCATGATCTCCTCATCGGAGATCTCGATGTCCACGACCCGGTCGATGATGATGCCTGCCTTGTCCAAGGCGTGCGCCTGGGCAAGGGTGCGGGGCATTCCATCCAGGATAAAGCCGTTCTCGCAGTCCGGCTGACTTACCCGCTGATTGACGATCTCAACGATCAGATCATCCGGGGCGAAGTGGCCGGCCTCGATCAGGGCCTTCACCTGCAGCCCCACGTCAGTGCCATCCTTGATGGCCTGACGCAGGATGCTGCCGGTAGAAATAGTGGGGATCCCAAGCCGCTCACTGAGCAGTGCAGCCTGGGTGCCTTTGCCGGCGCCGGGGGCGCCCAGCATAATCAGCCTTACTCCCATGCAGGTGCCTCTCTTACTCCAGGAAGCCCTTGTAGTGGCGCATCAGCATCTGGGCCTCCAGAGCCTTGACGGTCTCCAGAGCGACGCCCACCACGATGATGACGGAAGTACCGCCGATACCCATGGAGGAAACGCCGACCAGGTTGCCGGTGATGATGGGAGCCAGAGCGATCACAGCCAGGTACAGAGCACCGAACAGGGTGATCTTGTTGAGGACCTTGGTGATAAAGTCGGCGGTGGGCTTGCCGGGACGGAAGCCGGGGATAAAGCCGCCGTTCTTCTTCAGGTTGTTGGCAACCTCAACAGGGCTGAAGCTCATGCCAGCGTAGAAGTAGCTGAAGGCCACGATCAGCAGGAAGTACACGATGCCGTAGATCCAGCTGCTGGGGCTGAACGCCTTCACGAAGGCACTCTCGCTGCCGCCGGGGATAAACGCACCGATGGTAGCGGGCAGGGAAGCGATAGACTGGGCGAAGATGACGGGCATAACGCCGGACATGTTCACCTTCATGGGGATGTGGGTGGACTGACCACCGTACATCTTGCGGCCCACCACGCGCTTGGCGTACTGGACGGGGATCTTACGCTCGGCGTTGGAGATATAGACGATGAACACGACCATCGCCAGCATGCCGATCACCAGCAGCAGAGCGCCCCACCAGGGCATCACAAAGACATACTCGCTGGGAGTAACGCCCAGGATGTCGTTGCGGACACCGGTGTACAGGCTCATAACCAGCTGGGGACCGCGGGAGATGATGCCGGCAAACAGGATCATGGAGATGCCGTTGCCGATACCAAACTCGGTGATCTGCTCGCCCAGCCACATCAGGAAGGCGGAGCCGGCGGTGAAGGTCAGCACGATGACCAGACCGACCCACAGGCCGGACAGACCGTCGGCACTCAGCAGATCGTAGCTCTTGATCATGGTGTAATAGCCGAAGCCCTGCAGCAGAGCGATGGCTACGGTGGTGTAGCGGGTGATGGAGGCGATCTTCTTGCGGCCCTCCTCGCCGCCCTCCTTGGCCAGCCGCTCCAGAGCGGGGATGGCCACGGTCAGCAGCTGGATGATGATCGAGCTGTTGATGTAGGGCTGGATGGACAGGGCAAAGACCGTTGCCATGGAGAAGGCAGAGCCGCTCATGGCGTTCATCAGATCAAAGATGGTGCCGCTGCGGGCAGCGATCACGTCGCGCAGGGCCTCACCGTTGATATAGGGCACCGGCACAGCGGAACCCAGACGGAAGATCAGCAGCGCAAAGATGGTAAACAGGATCTTCTTGCGCAGCTCAGGCAGCTTCCAGGCGTTACGGATGGTCTGAATCATGTTTAGACCACCTCCGCCTTACCGCCGACAGCCTCGATCTTCTCTTTGGCAGAGGCGGAGAAAGCGGAAGCGCGGACAGTCAGCTTCTTGGTCAGGCTGCCGTTGCCCAGGATCTTCACGCCATACTCGCACTTGGAGAGGATGCCCTTCTCCAGAAGATCGCTAGCGCTCACGGTGGCGCCGTCCTCAAACTTCTCCAGAGCGGAGAGGTTCACGGCCTCCAGACGCTTGGCGAAAATGTTGTTGAAACCGCGCTTGGGCAGACGGCGCGCCAGAGGCATCTGGCCGCCCTCAAAACCGACGCGCACGCCGCCGCCGCTGCGGGCCCACTGGCCCTTGTGACCGCGACCGGCGGTCTTGCCGTTGCCGGAACCCTTGCCGCGGCCCTTGCGATAGGCCTTGGGGTTGGAACCGGCAGCGGGGGAGAGTTCATGCAGATTCATTGTTGCGCACCTCCTATTACTGTTCCTCGGTCACCTGGAGCAGATAACCGATCTGGGCGATCTTACCCTTGGTGGCAGCGTTGTCGGGCTGCACGGTGGTGTCGCCGATCTTGCGCAGGCCCAGAGCCTCGGCAGTCGCCTTATGCTTGGCGATACGGCCGTTCAGGCTCTTGACCAGTTTGATGTTCAGGTTAGCCATTTTGAACGTCCTCCTTAACCCTGGATCTCTTCCACGCTCTTACCGCGAACGCGGGCCACTTCCTCGGGAGTCCGCAGGGACTTCAGGCCGGCGAAGGTGGCAGCAACCACGTTCTGGGGGTTGTTGGAGCGCAGGCACTTGGAACGAATGTCCTTGATACCGGCAGCCTCCATCACGGCACGCACAGGGCCGCCGGCGATGATACCGGTACCGGCGGAAGCGGGCTTCATCAGCACGCGGCCGGCGCCAGCCTCACCGATCACCTCGTGGGGGATGGTGGTGTTGGACAGGGACACAGTGATCATGTGCTTCTTGGCATCCTCGATGCCCTTGCGGATAGCCTCGGGAACTTCGGCGGCCTTACCGGTGCCGAAGCCAACGCGGCCCTTCTCGTCGCCCACGACCATCAGGGCGGAGAACTTGGCAACGCGACCGCCCTTAACGGTCTTGGAAACGCGGTTCAGGAACACCAGCTTCTCAACGAACTCGCTGGGCTCTCTCTCAAATCTAGCCATAGTTATTTCCTCCTCCCTTAGAACTGCAGGCCGCCCTCACGGGCGCCCTCGGCCAGAGCCTGCACGCGGCCGTGGTAGACATAGCCGCCGCGGTCGAACACCACGACTTCAATGCCCTTGGCCTTGGCGCGCTCAGCAATGGTCTGACCGACCTGCTTGGCGGCGTCGGACTTGGTGCCCTCGCAGGCAAAGTCCTTCTCCAGGGAAGAAGCGCTGACCAGAGTCACGCCGTTGACATCGTCGATGATCTGGGCGTAAATGTTGGTGGCGCTGCGGAACACGTTCAGACGGGGACGCTCGGGCGTGCCGGCAATCTTAGCACGCACGCGCTTGTGGCGCTTGATGCGCTGGGAACGGGTATCGGGTCTGTTGATCATAGTGGCACACCTCCTTCTTACTTCTTGGCGCCGGTCTTACCAACCTTGCGGCGGATGACCTCGTCCACATACTTGATGCCCTTGCCCTTATAAGGCTCGGGGGGTCTCTTCTCGCGCACGTTGGCGGCGAACTGACCCACCAGCTGCTTGTCGCAGCCGTTGATCACAATTGCGTTGGGGTTGGGCACGTCGATGGTGATGCCGGGGACCTCCTCCATAATGACCTGGTGGGAGTAGCCCAGGTTCATGACCAGCTTGTTGCCTTCCTTGGCCACACGGTAGCCAACGCCGTTAACCTCCAGCTCCTTCTTGAAGCCCTCGGTAACGCCCACGACCATGTTGTTGATCAGGGTGCGGGTCAGGCCGTGCAGAGCACGGTTCTCCTTGGCGTCGTTGGGACGGGAAACGGTCAGGACACCGTTGTCCACAGCGACGGTCATGTTCTCGTTAAATTCGCGGGTCAGGGTGCCCTTGGGGCCCTTGACGGTGATGGCGTTGCCATCCAGCTTGATCTCCACGCCGGCGGGGACGGTGATCGGAGCTCTACCAATTCTGCTCATTTCGATTTACCTCCTTACCAGACGAACGCCAGGACTTCGCCGCCGACATTGGCCTGACGGGCCTGCTTGTCGGTCATGACGCCCTTGGACGTGGACACGATGGCGACACCCAGACCGTGCAGAACACGGGGCAGCTCCTCGGCGCCGGCGTACACACGCAGACCGGGCTTGGAGACGCGGCGCAGGCCGGAGATAACCTTCTCCTTACCGGCACCGTACTTCAGGGTGACGCGGATGACACCCTGAGTACCGTCGTCGATCAGCTGGAAGTTCTTGATGTAGCCTTCATCCAGCAGGATCTGAGCGATGGACTTCTTCATGTTGGAAGCAGGGATGTCCACAGTGTCATGCTTTGCGTTGTTTGCGTTGCGGATGCGAGTGAGCATATCCGCAATGGGATCGGTGATATGCATGGATTTTGACCTCCTTTTTAGGTTACGGGGTTTGCCCGTATAGACGGCAAGGTATCGAAGTTAGGCTCCTTCGACCTATTGTCCGCCTTTGTGCCTGGTTGGGGCAGGCACGGTTTATTTATCAAACCGCTTGCGCGGATTTGACCGAAGTTTTGCCCAAACAGGGCAATAGCCCGCTATTGCGAAATCGTTTCGCAATGGGCGGGTTGGATTTGCGCCTCCCGGGCGCGCAACCAATTAATTATACCCCAAAAACTTCCGTTTTGCAAGGGTTTTCGGCGGCGCACACACGGGCGCGTGGAAAGTTTGTTCCGGAGAGAGGCCTTTTGGGCCCCTCTCCGGGAACGAAATTGATTTACCAGGACGCCTTCTTCACGCCGGGGATCTGGCCCTTGTAGGCCATCTCGCGGAAGCAGATACGGCAGATGCCGTAGTCGCGCAGGTAGGCGTGGGGACGGCCGCACAGCTTGCAGCGGTTGTACTGGCGAGTAGAGAACTTGGGAGCTCTCTGCTGCTTCAGGATCATAGATTTCTTAGCCATGTCTGTGTTCCTCCTTAGCGAGCGGCGAAGGGAGCGCCGACCAGAGTCAGCAGCTCGCGGGCCTCTTCGTCAGACTGGGCAGTGGTCACGATGACGATGTCCATGCCGCGGATCTTGTCGATCTTGTCGTACTCGATCTCGGGGAAGATCAGCTGCTCCTTGACGCCCAGGGCAAAGTTGCCGCGACCGTCAAAGCCGTCAGCGGAGATACCACGGAAGTCACGCACACGGGGCAGAGCCACGTTGAACAGACGATCCAGGAACTCCCACATCTTGTCACCGCGCAGAGTCACCTTGGCGCCGATGGGCATGCCCTCACGCAGCTTGAAGTTAGCCACGGACTTCTTGGCCTTGGTGATGACGGCCTTCTGGCCGGAGATGGTGGTCAGGTCGTTGACAACAGCGTCCAGGACCTTGGGGTTCTCGCGAGCCTCGGAGCAGCCGACGTTGATGACGATCTTCTCCAGGCGGGGGATCTGCATGGTGGACTTGTAGCCGAACTTCTGCATCAGAGCAGGAGCAACCTCGGCCTGGTACTTAGCCTTCAGATTAGGCATCTTCTTATCAGCCATTGTTTAACTCCTCCTCTCTCAGAACTCAGCGCCGCACTTCTTGCAGACGCGAACCTTCTTATCGCCCTCGATCTTGTGGGCGACGCGGGTAGCCTTACCGCACTTGGGGCAGACAGTCTGCACCTTGCAGGCGTAGATGGGGGCTTCCTTCTGGATGATGCCGCCCTCTTCACCCTGCTTGCGGGGCTTGGTGTGGCGGGAAACGACGTTGATCTTCTCCACGACCACCTTGCCGGACTTGGGCATAACCTCCAGGACCTTGCCCTGCTTGCCCTTGTCCTTGCCGGACAGAACGACCACCAGATCGTCCTTCTTAATGCTCATCTTATTCATGTTGCATACCCTCCCTTACAGCACTTCGGGGGCCAGGGACAGGATCTTCATAAAATCCTTGTCACGCAGCTCGCGGGCCACCGGGCCAAAGATACGGGTGCCGCGGGGGTTCTTGTCGTCCTTGATGATAACGGCAGCGTTCTCATCGAAGCGGACGTAGCTGCCGTCGGGACGGCGCACACCCTTGGCGGAGCGGACGATAACGGCCTTGACGACCTCGCCCTTCTTGACCGTGCCGCCGGGAGCAGCCTTACGCACAGAGGCAACAATGACATCGCCAATGTTGCCGAACTTGCGACGGGAGCCGCCCAGCACGCGGATGGTCTTGATTTCCTTGGCGCCGGTGTTGTCGGCGACCTTCAGATAGCTTTCCTGCTGAATCATGCCGGCACCTCCTTACTTGGCCTTCTCGATGATCTCAACCACGCGCCAGCGCTTGTCCTTGGACAGGGGGCGGGTCTCCATGACGCGGACGCGGTCGCCAACGCCACAGGTGTTGTTCTCATCGTGAGCTTTGAGCTTATAGGTTCTCTTAACGATCTTCTTGTACAGAGGATGAGCCACGCGGTCAGCGATGGCGACCACCACGGTCTTGTCCATCTTGTCAGAGACCACCAGGCCGACTCTGGTCTTACGGGAAGAAGTTCTGTTTTCCATTGTCTATTTCCTCCTTCTTATCGGCTGGCGAGCTGCTGCTCGCGAATGATGGTCTTGACTCGGGCGATATCCTTCTTGACCTCGGCGATGCGGCCGGGGTTCTCCAGCTGGTTGGTAGCATGCTGGAGGCGCAGGTTGAACAGGTCCTTCTTCAGCTCCACCAGCTTGTTCTCCAGCTCGGCGGCGCTCATCTTACGAACTTCAATAGCCTTCATTATGCTTCACCACCCATCTCAGTCTCTTCACGCTTGACGATCTTGCACTTGACGGGCAGCTTGTGGCTGGCCAGGCGCAGAGCCTCGCGGGCGACTTCCTCGGAAACGCCGGCGATCTCAAACATGACGCGGCCGGGCTTGACCACGGCCACCCAGTACTCGGGGGAACCCTTACCGGAACCCATACGGGTCTCAGCAGGCTTCTCGGTAACAGGCTTATCGGGGAAGATCTTGATCCACACCTTACCGCCACGCTTGGTGTGACGGGTCATGGCGATACGGGCGGCCTCGATCTGGTTGCTGGTGATCCAGCTGGGCTCAGTGGCCATCAGGCCGAACTCGCCATTGCTGACGAAGTTGCCGCGCATGGCCTTGCCCTTCAGGCGGCCACGGTGAACGCGACGGTACTTAACTCTCTTGGGCAGCAGCATTACTGAGCGCCTCCTTCCTTAGGAGCATTGGCACGGGGGCCACGGTTGAAGCCCTGGCGGCGGTCGCCGTCACGGCGCTCGCGGTTGAAGCCACCCTCACGGCGGTCGCGGCGGGGACGCTCACGACGCTCCTGATAGGGCTTGCTGGTATCCAGGGTACGGGGGGTGGTGCGCAGGGTCTGGGTCAGGACCTCACCCTTGTAGATCCAAACCTTCACGCCGATGCGGCCGTAGGTGGTGGCAGCCTCAGCAAAGCCGTAGTCGATGTCGGCACGGATGGTCTGCAGAGGAATGGTACCGTCGTGATAGTGCTCGGTACCGGCGATCTCGCGGCCGCCCAGACGACCGGAGCAGGAGACCTTGATACCCTTGGCACCGGCGCGCATAGCGCGGCCCATGGCGTTCTTCATGGCGCGGCGATGAGAAATACGCTTCTCGATCTGCTGGGCAATGTTCTCAGCAACCAGCTGAGCGGTGGTATCGGTGTCGCGAGCCTCAACGATGCTCAGCTTGACGGTCTTGCCGATCATCTTGGAGACCTGAGCCTCCAGACGGGTGATCTCCTCGCCGCCCTTGCCGATGACGACACCGGGACGGGCGCAGTGCAGGTAGATGCTGACCTTGGCGCTGTCGCGCTCGATCTCGATCTTGGGTACACCGGCACCGTACAGGGTCTTCTTCAAAAAGTCGCGGATCTTCTTATCCTCGACCAGCAGGTCGCCCACCTTCTCGTTGCGGGCATACCAACGGGAGTCCCAATCCTTGATGACACCCACGCGCAGACCGTGGGGATTAACTTTCTGTCCCATAATTGTTCTCCTCCCTTAGCGCTCGCTCACGGCGATGGTGATGTGAGAAGTGCGCTTGTTGATGCGGAACGCGCGGCCCTGAGCGCGGGGACGGATGCGCTTGATGATGGGGCCGGGGTTGGCATAGCAAGTGCTGACGTACAGCTTCTCGGGGTCCATCTGATGGTTGTTCTCGGCGTTGGCGGCAGCGCTCTTCAGCAGCTTCATCACAGGCTCGGAAGCGGCCTTGGGGGTCTGCATCAGGATGGCCATAGCGGTGGCCACGTTCTTGCCGCGGATCAGGTCCAGAACGATCTGAACCTTGCGGGGAGAGATGCGCAGGTACTTCAGATTAGCTTTAGCTTCCATTGTTTCTCTCCTCCTTACTTACCGGTCTTGGCACCCGCGTGACCCTTGAAGGTGCGGGTGGGAACGAACTCGCCCAGCTTGTGGCCGACCATATCCTCGGTCACGTAGACGGGAACGTGCTTGCGGCCGTCATGGACGGCAAAGGTGTGGCCGACGAAGGCGGGGAAGATGGTGGAGCTGCGGCTCCAGGTCTTCAGAACCTTCTTCTCGCCGACCTGATTCATCTCGTCAACCCGCTTCAGCAGCTCGGGAGCGCAAAAGGGGCCTTTCTTAATGCTTCTGCTCATCTTTTACACTGCCTCCTTACTTAGCATTGCGGCGCTTGACGATGAACTTATCGGTACGGTTCTTCGTCTTGCGGGTCTTGTAACCCAGAGCGGGCTTACCCCAGGGGGTAACAGGGCCGGGACGGCCAACGGGGCTCTTGCCCTCGCCACCACCGTGGGGGTGGTCGCAGGGGTTCATAACGGAACCGCGGACGGTGGGACGCCAACCCATGTGGCGCTTGCGGCCGGCCTTACCAATGTGGATGTTGGCGTGGTCAGCGTTGCCGACCTGGCCGATGGTGGCCTTGCAGTTCTCGCGGACGTAGCGCACCTCGCCGGAGGGCAGGCGCACCTGAGCCATGCCGTTCTCCTTGGCCATCAGCTGAGCGGCCACGCCGGCGGCGCGGACCAGCTGAGCGCCCTTGCCGGGATACAGCTCAATGCAATGGATCATTTCACCAACGGGAATGTTGGCGATGGGCAGGCAGTTGCCGGGCAGAATGTCGGCATCGGCACCGGTCATGATCTTGTGGCCGGCCTTCAGGTGGACGGGAGCCAGGATGTAGCGGCGCTCGCCATCCTCGTACTCGATCAGAGCGATGTTGGCGCTGCGGTTGGGATCGTACTGCAGGTTGATAACAGTAGCGGTACCTTCCTTGTCGCGCTTGAAGTCAATGATGCGGTACTTCTGCTTGTTGCCGCCGCCGTGATGACGGACGGTGATGCGGCCATAGCTGTTGCGGCCGGCGTGCTTCTTCAGCACCTCAACCAGGTCGCGCTCGGGCTTGGCCTTCTTGTCGATCCCCTCGAAGGCGGACACAGTCATGTGACGGCGGGAGGGGGTAGTGGGCTTAAAAGTCTTAATAGCCATTTGTCATTCTCCTCCTTACACCATGCCCTCGAAGAGCTCGATGGACTTGGAATCGGCGGTCAGGGTGACAACAGCCTTCTTCCAGCTGGCGCGGCGGCCGGCGGGCTGGGCACCCATACGCTTCATCTTGCCCTGCACGTGCAGGGTGTTGACCTTGGCGACCTTGACGCCGAAGATCTCCTCGATCGCCTTGGCGATCTCGATCTTGTTGGCAGTCTTGTCGACCTCGAAGGTGTAGCGCTTCATCTCAGTCTGTTCCATGGACTGTTCGGTGATGATGGGGCGCTTGATGATATCATAAGCCTTAGTCATTACGCGAACACCTCCTCGATGATAGCCAGGGCAGCCTTGTCGATGACCAGCTGCTTGGCGTTGACGATGTCATACACGCTGAGGATCTTGGCGGTGGTGGTGATCACGCCGGGGATGTTGCGGGCGGACTTGACCACGTTCTCGTTCAGCTCAGGAGTGATGACCACGGCCTTGCCGGCGCCCACGGCGTCCAGCAGACCCTTCATGGTCTTGGTCTTGATCTCGCCCATCTCCAGAGCGTCAACCACAACGATGTTGCCGTTGGCAGCCTTGTCGGACAGGGCGGACTTCAGAGCCAGGCGCTTGACCTTCTTGTTCAGCGCATAGCTGTAATCGCGGGGCTTGGGAGCGAACACGATACCGCCGTGAGTCCACTGGGGAGCGCGGGTGGAACCCTGACGGGCGTGGCCGGTACCCTTCTGACGCCAGGGCTTCTTGCCGCCGCCGGAAACCTCGGCGCGGGTCAGAGCGGACTGGGTACCCTGACGGCAGTTGGCCAGGTGATTCTTGACCACCTCATGGACAACCACCTGATTGGGCTCGATACCAAAGACGGCGTCGGAGAGCTCAATCTCACCGATCTGCTGACCGGCCATGTTAAACAGTTTTGCGTTAGCCATGATTTAAACTCTCCTTTCCTTACATGTTGCGGGCGGAAGCCTTCTGGGGGTTGACGCGGGCAGAAGCCTTCTGCGGGTTGTTGCTGATGCCGGCGGAAGCGCCCTTCTCCTTGACGTTGATCACGGAGCTGCGCACGCTGACCACACCGCCCTTGGGGCCGGGGACAGCGCCGCGAACGGCCACGATGCCCAGCTCGGCATCGACCTTGATGACGTCCAGGTTCAGCACGGTGACCTGCTCGTTGCCCATCTGACCGGCGCCGTCACGGCCCTTGAAGATGTGGCCGGGAGTGGTGCCGGCGCCCAGAGAACCCTGATGACGGTGGACGGGGCCGCCGCCGTGGGTCATGCGCTTGATGGCGGCGCCATGGCGCTTAACAACGCCCTGGAAGCCGTGGCCCTTGCTGATGCCGGTCACGTCCACGCGGTCGCCCTCGGCGAACATCTCGGCGGTGATGGTGTCACCCACCTCGAACTTGCTGGCGTCCAGAGCGAACTCCTTCAGCACGCGGACGAACTCGGTGATGCCGGCCTTCTTCTGATGACCGGCCTCGGCCTTGGTGAGCTTGCGCTCGGGGACTGCGTCGAAGCCCAGCTGAACCGCCTCGTAGCCGTCCTTCTCCTTGGTCTTCTTCTGCACCACGGTGCAGGGGCCGACCTGGATGACGGTCACGGGAACGGCGTGGCCGGCTTCATTGAAGATCTGGGTCATACCGACCTTCTTGCCGATGATTGCCTTTTCCATTGACTTGTTTCCTCCTATAAAAGGTTATTGGTTGACAAACTTGACCATTGGCTGTCATTGGTTTGCCAACATGACCCGTTCGCCTCTATGCAGCGGCGAACAGCGGGTACACATGATTGGGTGAAATCAAACTACATTATATAATCGTGCAGGTTTTTTCGTCAGACAAGGCGAGCCGCCGCAGGCAGTGCTTTTTGCACGGCAAGGCGGCTTAACGCAGTATGGCGAAAAAAGATGGGCGATTACAGCTTGATTTCAATGTCCACACCGGCAGGCAGCTCGAGAGACATCAGAGCCTCCACAGTCTTGGGGGAGGGCTTGATAACGTCGATCAGGCGCTTGTGGGTGCGGCGCTCAAACTGCTCGCGGGAGTCCTTGTACTTGTGGACGGCGCGCAGGATGGTGACGACTTCCTTCTTGGTGGGCAGGGGAATGGGGCCGGAGACGGTAGCGCCGGTGCGCTTGGCGGTCTCGACGATCTTCTCAGCGGACTGGTCGATCAGCTGATGATCATAGGCCTTGAGACGAATGCGGATCATTTCTTTCTGAGCCATGGTTTGTTTCCTCCTTAAATACATACGAAGTGACTTTGTTTGCGTGTCTTGTCGCTCTCCGTACGGTGAAGTCTGTCTGTCCACTGTTTCGTGCGTATCACTCCGAGCCAGAATGAAAACCGGCGCAACATAAGCCGGCCGGTTCTTTCTGCTTGGCGATATACGCGTAAACAGACATTCCTCAGCCGCCCGATTCACGGACATACTCCGCGGAAGTTACCTCTTTTCAGAGCAATCTCCCGCATCATCGCAGACTGCGCCCATACAGGCGCTCCGCTATCATACTACACTACCTCGTGTGTGTCAAGCTTTTTTTGAAAAATTTTTATCTTTTTTCGAAAGCGTCCTAACACCTACAATTTCTTGTGTTTGCGGCGGAAACGGCACACAATTTCCGTCACCTAAAGTACTGGTTTTTGGACCGCGGATGTGCTATACTGTCCTCAATCAAAGGCCATATATTATATAAGGAGGGACGCTTATGTCCGCCAAGGAAGAATTCATTGAAATTTTCAAGCAGACCATCACCCGGCCCGGCGCCGACGCCCTGCTGGACTATCTGGAAAACAAAAGCGACTTTTTCACCGCCCCCGCCTCCGCCCGCTATCACGGCGCTTATGCCGGCGGCCTGTGTGAGCATAGCCTGAACGTGTACCACTGTCTGGTGGACTATTTGGCCCGCCCTCGGGTGCAGGAGCTGTACGGCCTTGAGTATACCGAGGAGTCCATCGCCGTGGTGGCCCTGCTCCACGACCTGTGCAAGATCGGCTGCTACAAACTGGGCAGCCGCAATGTGAAGGATGCCGACGGCAAGTGGCAGTCCGTCCCCACCTACACTTTTGACGACCCCCTGCCTTACGGTCACGGGGAAAAGTCGGTGTACATCGCCAACGGCTTCATCCGCCTGAGCCGGGAGGAGGCCATGGCCATCCGCTGGCACATGGGCTTCTCCGGCACCGAGGACAACCGCACCGTGGGTCAGGCCCTGCAGCAGTACCCTCTGGCCTTCGCCCTTGCCACCGCCGATATGGAGGCAAGCTATTTTTTGGAGAACGAAGAATAATAAAAAGCCGTGCATCAAAGATGCACGGCTTTTTTATGTGGTTTTTCTCAACTTATCCAGCACCTGCTCAAACCAATCGGGCAGAGGACACTCCAGTTCCACCGCTTCGCCGGTGGTGGGATGGATAAATTTCAGTTTCCGGGCGTGGAGGCACTGCCCGGCAAGGCCGGGATATGGCTTTTTCGCCCCGTAGACCATGTCCCCCAACAGTGGGTGGCCCACGCTTGCCATATGGACACGAATTTGGTGGGTGCGGCCCGTCTCCAGTCGACACTCAATTAAGGTATAGCCGCTGTAACGCTCCAGCACCGACCAGTGGGTCACCGCCTCCCGGCCGTTTTTGCGGTCGATGGCCATCTTCTTGCGGTCAACCGGGTGGCGGCCGATGGGGGCATCCACCGTCCCCTCATCCTCCTTAAATCCACCCACCGCCACGGCGGCGTAGGTCCGGGCAAGGGTGTGGTCCTGCAGCTGGGCAGCCAAAGACAGATGGGCCGCGTCATTCTTGGCGGCAATGATGAGTCCGGAGGTGTCCCGGTCAATGCGGTGAACGATTCCGGGGCGCAGCTCCCCGTTGATGCCGGACAGGGAACTGCCGCAGTGGTGCAGCAGGGCGTTGACCAGCGTTCCGTCCGGGTGACCCGGCGCAGGGTGGACCACCATGCCCACAGGCTTGTTGACTACGATAACATCGTCATCCTCATACACCACGTCCAGGGGGATGTTTTGAGGAATGATGTCCACCTCCACCGCCTCAGGCAGTTCAAGCTCCACCTGTTCCCCGCCGCTCAACCGGTAGTTTTTGCCCGCCGGTCTGCCGGACACAGTGACGTGGCCCTGCTCCAGCAGCCGCTGGACGGCAGAGCGGGTCAGTCCCTCCACCCGGGCGCACACCCAGCTGTCCAGCCGCTGTCCCGCGTCCTCTTTATTCACTTGGAGTATCCGCGTCTCCATCCAATCGTTTCCTCGCATCGTATTTTTCGTACAGGAACAGATAATAGATCACAGCCAGCACCCCGCCAATCACAATGCAGATGTCTGCCACGTTGAATACGGGGTAGCTGGGCCAAAACTCAAAATGGAACATATCCACCACATAGCCAAGGCGGACCCGGTCAATGAGGTTTCCAATGCCCCCGGCAGTCACCAGTGTTGCCGCGACCAGACCGACAGGATGGCGGACAAGGCGTTTGCACACCGCAAACAGCACCAAACCCACCACGATCACGGAAACCGCCGCCAAAAACCAGCGCTGTCCGGAAAAGCTGGACCAGCCGGCGCCGTAATTGTGTACCCGGGTCAGCTCCACCACCCCGGGCAGGAACTCCATGGTCCCCGCGCCAGGCCCGCTGAAATTTGAAACGGTCCAAATTTTAACCCACTGGTCAAGAACAATCAGCAGGGCAGCCACAATCACATAAAGCATACAAATCTTCCTTTAAACCCATAGTGTGCTTATTATAACACGCCCCGACTGCCGTGTAAATTACAAAAAGAACCCCACCACCCGAAATTTCGGGTGGCGGGGTTTCGGTTGATTATTCAGCCAGCAGGGCGGGGTCGATTGCCGCAACCACAGCAGCGCAGCGGGGACACAGGCCGGGATGGTCGGCGCAGGCGCCCACTTTGATGTGGTTCTTCCAGCAGCGCTGGCACTTTTCGCCCTCGGCGGGGGACACGGCCACGGCCAGCTCGCCGCCCACAGTCACCTCAGCCTGGGACACGATGAGCAGGTCGGCCAGATACTCGGCATCCAGCTCGGCCACAAAGGCATCCTCAGCGGGGACGGTCAGGGCCACCTTGGCCTCCAGGCTCTTGCCGATGGTCTTCTCGTTACGGGCGGCCTCCAGGGCGCCGTTAACGGCATCGCGGATGGCGATGATGCGGTCCCACTTTGCCATCTGCCCGTCGGTCAGGGCATACGCCTCAAAGGGCTTGTTCATCTCGTTGAGCACCACGTTGCGCTCATCGTCGCCGGCCTTGTGGGGCATAGCCTGCCAAATCTCGTCGCAGGTGAAGGCCAGAATGGGGGCAAACAGCTTGGTCATGGTGTCCAGAATCAGCCACAGAGCAGTCTGGGCGGAGCGGCGGCTCAGGCCGTCGGTCTCGTCGCAGTACAGGCGGTCCTTGATGATGTCCAGATAGAAGCTGGACAGCTCCACCACGCAGAAGTCGTTGATGGCGTGGGAGACGGAGTGGAACTCGTACTCGTCGTAGGCCTTGAAGCACTTTTCGATCAGCTCGTTGAGCTTGGTCACCGCCCAGCGGTCCAGCTCCTGCATCTCGGCAGGGGCCACCAGCTTGTCGGCATCGAAGCCGGCCAAATTGCCCAGACAGTAGCGGGCGGTGTTGCGGAACTTCAGATAGCTCTGGCTGAGCTGCTTGAAGATGTTGTCGGAGCAGCGCACGTCCACGTGGTAGTCGGCAGAGCCGGCCCACAGGCGCAGCAGGTCGGCACCGTACTTCTTCACCACATCGGCGGGATCAACGCCGTTGCCCAGAGACTTGTGCATGGCCTTGCCTTCGCCGTCCACAGTCCAGCCGTGGGTCAGGCACTGCTTGAAGGGAGCGCCCTGACCCAGCGCGCCCACGGCGGTCAGCATGGAAGCCTGGAACCAGCCGCGGTACTGGTCAAGACCCTCGATATACATATCGGCGGGCCAGAATCCCTGGGTCTTCTTCATGGAAGCAAAGTGGGTGGAGCCGGAGTCGAACCAGCCGTCCAGAGTGTCCTCCTCCTTGAAGAAGTGGGTGCCGCCGCAGTGGGGACACTTGTAACCCTTGGGCAGGATGTCGGCAGCTTCGTTCTCGTACCAGGCGTTGGAACCCTTCTCCCCGAACAGGGCGGACACGGCGGCGATGGTCTCGTCGTCACAGACAGGCTTCTTGCAGTCCTCGCAGTAGAACACGGGGATGGGCAGACCCCAGCGGCGCTGGCGGCTGATGCACCAGTCGGCGCGCTCGCGGATCATGGCCTTCATGCGGTCAATGCCCCATGCGGGCAGCCAGCGCACGTCGTCGCAGGCGTTGCAGGCGTCCTCCTTGAAGGCGTCCACGGAGCAGAACCACTGGGGGGTGGCGCGGAAGATGATGGGGTTCTTGCAGCGCCAGCAGTGGGGATAGGAGTGGATGATCTCCTCGCTGGCGAACAGAGCGCCGGACTGCTTCATGTCCTCCAGAATGACGGGGTTGGACTCTTCGGTCTTCATGCCGGCGTACTTGCCGGCGTAGTCGGTGTGGCGGCCGCGGTCGTCCACGGGGACCACCATCTCGATCTTATAGCGCTTGCAGGTCTCGTAGTCGTCGGCACCGAAACCGGGGGCGGTGTGGACACAGCCGGTACCGGAGTCCATGGTGACGTACTCGGCGGTGCAAAGCTGGGAAGTCTTATCCAGGAAGGGATGCTGGGCCAGCATGTACTCGAAGTCCTGGCCGGCAAAGCGCTCCACGATCTCAAAGTTCTCAATGCCGCCCACGGCCATGACCTTATTGCACAGGGCCTCGGCCACGATGTACATCTCGCCGTTGTCCGCCTTCACCAGCACGTAGCTCTCCCGGGGATGGACGGCGATGGCAAGGTTGCCGGGCAGGGTCCAGATGGTGGTGGTCCAGATGACGAAGAACATCTTGGAAAGGTCGCCGTACTTGGAAAGTTTGCCCTGATCGTCCTTCACGGCGAACTTGACGTACACGGTGGTACATGGGTCGTCCTTGTACTCGATCTCGGCCTCGGCCAGAGCGGTCTCGTCCTTGGGACACCAGTACACGGGCTTCAGGCCCTTGTAGATGTAGCCCTTCTTGTACATCTCACCGAAGATCTTGACCTCCTCGGCCTCGAACTCGGGGGCCATGGTGGTGTAGGGGTGGTCCCAGTCGCCCAGAGCGCCCAGGCGCTTGAAGCCCTCGCGCTGGATGTCGATGTACTTTTGGGCGTAATTATGGCAGGCGGTGCGGAACTCGGGAATGCTCATAGCCTTGTGGTTGAGCTTCTGTTCCTTAATAATGGCGGACTCGATGGGCATACCGTGGTTGTCCCAGCCGGGGACAAAGGGAGTCCAGTAGCCGCGCATGGCGTGCATACGCACGATAAAGTCCTTCAAAGAGCGGTTCATGGCGTGGCCCATGTGGGGGTTGCCGTTGGAGAAGGGAGGACCGTCGTGGAGGGAGAAGCGGGGCTTGCCCTCGTTCTTCTTAAGCATCTCGTTGTACAGGTCCATCTCGTACCACTTCTCCAGCATGCCGGGTTCCCGGTTGGGCAGGCCCGCGCGCATGGGGAATTCGGTCTGGGGCAGATTGATGGTCTTGTTGTAATCCATATCTGTTTCCTCCTATATCAAATCACATTTGTTTTCTGAAAATAAAAAAACCCTTGTCCCGTTAAGAGACAAAGGAGAATCCTCTGCGGTACCACTCTTATTGCCGACAGGGTCGGCCACTCAAAGCTTTGCCCGGTAACGGAGGCTGCCGGAGGCGCTTGCACCGCGGGGTGTTGGGCGCTCTGCTCGGAGGTGATATTCGCCGCTGCTGCCGGCTGCCTTGCACCAAGCGGCAGCTCTCTGTACGGCAGGGGAGTGGTTACTCGTCCTCGTCCATGCATTTCCATATGCCCTTGTATCTTATCACTTTTATATAGAATGTCAAGAAGAAAAATCCGGAAGAGGCGTTTTTCCTCTCCCGGATGCTCATTTTCCTCTCGGTCTATCACGCCTCACCTGCGCAGCCGTTGGCAGTTTTACTGCCTTACGGATGCGGCGTACCCCTTGCGGGTGCTGCTCACGACGCCCGGCTTCCCTCCAACTCGGACGCGAAACAGCCAACCTTTGGTCGGCTTCGGTTTCTTGTCCTCGCTCCAGTCCATCCGGGCTGTTCGCTACGGTTCGAACGCTTACTTAATCTCGTAATCCCTGCCAAACTCCAGCGGGCCAAAATCCCGGTGGATGACGCGGGTGCGGTCCAGGTCCTCTTCCTGGTCCTCCTCCACGACCTCCGGCTCGTCAAACAGGCTGAGCTCCCGGTCCATGGCAAAATCGGCGGTCTGTTCCAGATCCAGATCGGTGGTAGGCTCGTCCACCTCGTCCTCCAGCTCCTGCCGGACCACGGACAGCTGGGCCTCCAGAATGCGCTGGACACTGTCCTCGATCTCCTGCACCGCTTCCTCCTCCCGGCTCATGGAGGCAGGCTGCACATCAGGGGTGATCTCGTCCAGACGGTCAAGGTACTGGGCGGCCTGCTCCTGCAGCTGGCGCACCTGCTGCACGTAGGCGGCAGTAGCCTGCTGGGCGGCCACCAGACGGGCCTGTTCGGCCTCGGTCTGCTGACGGATGGCGGCGGTCTGGTTGGCGGCCTCCTGCTCGGCATCCCGCAGGATCGCCTGCTTCTTCTCCTGGGCCTCCTGCACCAGCTGGTCGGCCATGCGCTGGGCGCTCATAAGGGCCTTGCGCATAGCTTCTTCGGTGGCGCGATATTCCTCTACCTTGTCCACCAGCACTTTCATCTTGCTTTTCAGCACGGCATTTTCGTTATACAGCGCGGTATAGTCCGCGGTCAGAATGTCCAAAAACTCGTCCACCATGGCCATGTTATAGCCGCCGAAGGACGCTTTGGCAAATGCGCGCTCAGATACTTCCTGAGGTGTCAGCATGGTTTTTCCCTCCTGCCGTTATGCCTTAAAAGTAAAGGCCGTTGTTCTCAAGCTCGTCAATCAGGTCGCCCAGAATGTCCACGTTGTAGGGGGTGATGATGTAGGTGGACAGCGCGACCTTCTTGATCTTCCCGCCGTGGGCGTAGGTCACGCCGGACAAAAAGTCCAGCAGGCGACGGGCCACGTCCTTGTTGGTGGACTCCAGATTCAGTACCACGGTGCGCTTCTCGCGCAGGTGGTCGGCGATCTCACTGGCATTCTCGTAGCGGTCGGGCTTGACCAGCACCACCTGCAGCTGGGTGGTGGTGTGGATGTTGACCACCTTGTTGCTGCGGCGCTCCTGCTCGGCGGCGTAGATGCCGGCCTCGCTGCGCTCTGCGCGGTTTCCGCCCCGCTCACGGCGGGACTCGGCAGCACGCTCCACAGGCTCGAACTCCTCAAAATCGTCCTCGTCCTCATCCTCGTAGGAGCGGGTCAGACGCTTGATCTCATCAAAAATTCCCATATCGATCCCTCTTTCTTCCGTGTTATACCTGTCCGGCGGCAGGTCGCGGGCCAAACACGGCCGTTCCCACACGCACCAATGTGGCTCCCTGAGCGATGGCATCCTCATAGTCGCCGCTCATACCCATGGACAGGCAGTCCATACTACTTTCATTATGTGCTATTTTTGTGCGCATGTCAACAAAAAGCTGACGCATTTTCACAAAATAGTGTGTATTGGCCCCCGGTTCATGCGCAACAGGTGGTATAGCCATCAGTCCGCGCAGGCGTACATGCTCCATAGCGCACGCCTCATTCGCGAGCGCTTCCAGCCCCTCCGGCGCCACGCCGCCCTTGCTCTCCTCGCCGCCGATATTGACCTGCAGCAGGATGTCCTGCACAATGCCCAGCTTGGCGGCCTGCTTGTCAATGGCCTGCAGCAGGTGCAGGGAGTCCACCGAGTGGATCAGCTCCACCCGTCCCACCACCTTGTTGACCTTGTTGGTCTGCAGGTGGCCGATAAAGTGGACCTGCTGCGCCCCGGCGTAGGCGTCCGCCTCCAAATGGGCGCACAGCTCCTGCACCCGGTTCTCGCCGCATACCCGCAGCCCTGCGGCAATGGCGGCGCGAATGGTGTCGTCGGACTGGGTCTTGGTGGCGGCGCACAGGGTGATCTCGCCCGGATCACGACCCGCCCGGAGGGCGGCCTGTGCGATCTTCTCCTGCAGGTCGTGCAGGCGTTCTTCCATCAGCATGGTTACCCCTCCTTACTCGCTCAGGACCTTGCCGTCGTGGAGTCCCTTGGCCCGGACGATGACCTGATCGCCCGCACGCAGGACGGTCTTACCCTCGTCCAGCGGGCGAACCACGTAGAACTGCCGACCCTCGGCCAGCACCTCTACCTTCTTGAACTCCGCCTGACCGTTGACCACGGCGTACACGCCGGTGGTAGTGGTCTGCACAAGATTGCCGGCGTCGTCCTCGGTCTCCTTCATGAGAATATGTACCGCGGCCTTGGGTACGCGCAGGCCCTCCTGCCGGTCGAAGATGATCTCCAGTGTCTGGGTGCGCAGCAGGGTGGTCTCGGAAAGGAAGCGGTCGGTAGACAGGGTGACGGCACAGCGGCCGTCCTCCGCCTTGCTGATATGGTCGATACGCATCTCGATGATACGCTCAAAATCGCCGGAAAAGCCCACCAGCAGCGTGCGGCCGCGGGCCAGCTTTTCCGCCCGCGCCTCGGGCAGAGCCACCACGGCGTACCAGCGGTTTGCGGTGATCAGCTTGCCAAGGCTGTTCTCCGGAACGGGCATTTCCTGTTCCAGCAGATCGTCCAGCATGGAGGCCGTCAGCACCAGCGCCCCCTCGGGGGTGATGCGTCCCTCGTAGCCATCCACCAGCGCGGAGTATACACCCGCCTGTTCGGCCAGCACCCGGCTGGTGTCCATAGCAGAGCGGCTGCGCAGCTGGCGCAGGCGGTCATTCAGCTGTCCCAAGCGGCCGTCGTCTGCACTCTGTCCGTAGGTGTAGTCCCGGCGCAGCACTGAGCGTTTCAGCTCCAGCACCTGATCTTCCAGCCGGCCAAACTCACCTGCCGCCGTGCTGGTGCGCAGGTCCACCGCCGCGCGGAACACCTGATCCTCCAGCTGGCCGGCACCGCCGGTCATGGTGGGTTGGGACATGGCATACTGCAAAAGCTCCGCCTCCATGGTCAGGGCCTGGATCTCGTCCTCCCGGGCCAAAGCGTCCCCATCGCGGTAGATCACTGCCACCGTCTGTCCGGCGCCCACGCGCTCACCCTCGCCGGGCATCACGTTGACGATACCGCTGTAGCCGGGCAGGACCTCTTCCTGCCGGACCAAAAGGCCGTCGGTCTCCACACTGTCGTTGACGGTGTAGGTGTAGGCCACGGCGGTGGTCACGTCATCAGTCAGCCCCTGCACGATATACACGCCGAAATAGGCCGCAAGGCACGCGACCAAAAACAGCATGACCAGTTTTGTGATGGTGGTTCCTTCCTTCATGGGGACACTCTCTTTCTTACGCCGGATCCTCCTCCCGCTCCATGGTCACGGGCCGTTCCGGCACGATGGTGGAAATTGCATGTTTGTAAATGACCTGCTGCTTACCGTCGGTCATCAAAATCAGGGTAAATGCGTCAAACCCCGACACATATCCCCGCATTTGAAAGCCGTTCATCAAAAAAACGGTGACCTGCCGCCGCTCCCGGCGGATCTGAGTGAGAAAAATTTCCTGAAGATTGTTTGCCTTTTGCATGATGATGCACTCCTTTTCTTTCTCGGACGGGTTTCCCGTCCCAGTGCATCATATACCAAATTCTTCCATTTTTTCTGTCGAATACCGTAGGCAATCGCAAATATCGGGAGAATTTCCCCAACTGTAGCGTTTTGCCGCCTGATTGCGGGCAAACCACGTCAGCTGCCGCTTGGCGTACTGGCGGGAACGGAGCTTTACTTCCTCCGCCGCGGCCCGCAGGTCGCCGCCTTCGGTCAGGGCAGAGGTAAACTCCTTGTAACCGATGGCCTGCATGGCGGTACAGCGGGGATCAAGTCCGCTGTTCAGAAGGCCCCGCACCTCGTCCGCAAGTCCGTTTGCCATCATCACATCCACCCGCCGGTCGATGCGCGCCCACATATCCTCCCGCCGGTCGAAGCAGAGGGTGATGGTCAGGGCATCGTACCGGGGCGGTATGCTTTGGGTGTGCAGATTGTGCTGTGTAATGGTCATGCCGGTAGACTCAAAGACCTCCAACGCCCGGATGATACGCTTGGCGTCGTTGGGGTGGAGCCGGGCGGCGGACTCCGGGTCCACCGCAGCCAGTTTTTTCAGCATTTCCTCGCCGCCCTCCGCGGCGAAATCGGCTTCCAATCTTGCCCGCAGGCCGCTGTCCGGGTCAAAGGCGGCAAAGTCCCGACCGGACAGCAGGGAGTCGATATAGAGTCCCGTACCTCCGGCCACGATGGGCAGCTTGCCCCGGGCGAGAATATCATCCACGCAGGCGGCAGCCATGTCCACGTAGCGGGCCACGGAAAAGTTTTCGCCGGGGTCCACCACGTCCAGCATGTGGTGGGGGATCCCCTGCATCTCATCGGCGGTGGGTTTGGCTGTGCCGATATCCATGCCGCGGTAGACCTGCATGGAGTCAGCGGACACCACCTCGCCGCCGCGCAGTTTGGCAAGCTCCACCGCAAGGGCAGTCTTACCCGAGGCCGTCGGGCCGGTGATAACCAGTATTTTGGGTGGCACGACTGCCTCCTTCCCGGGCATCAGGCCCGTTTGAATTGCTTTTCCAGATCTTTGCGCGTCAGCTCAATGGCCACAGGACGGCCGTGGGGACAATACTTCACGCTGCCGTCCATGACGGCCTTTGCGACCCGCTCCAGCTCCTGAGGGCCGGACTTCCAGCCACCCTTGATGGCCGCCTTGCAGGCCATGGTGTGCAGCAGGTGGTCCCGGGCCGCCGAGGGGTCGGCCCGACCGGTGGTCAAAAGGCCGGCGGCGATCTCGGTCAGGGTGTTGACCACGTCATCTGCCCCCACATCAAAGGGGGCCTGACGGACGATAAGGGCGTCGGAGCCGAACTCCTCCACCTCAAAGCCAAATTTGGCAAGCAACGTGAGATTTTCTGCCAGCACCTGCCGCTCCTGTGCCGCGGGAGTAAAGACCGCAGGAGTCAGCAGCTGCTGGACCATAGGCTCATAGTCCTCCGCCTTCAGCCGGTCGAAATTCATCCGCTCATGGGCGGCGTGCTTGTCGATGAGCAGGGCGCGTTCCCCCTGCTGGACGATGATGTAGGTGTCGAACAGCTCCCCGGCGATCTTCCACGGCTGCTCCTGTGGTTCTTCCTTGACTTCCACCACAGGCTCGGCCTTGGGGACAGCTTCAACCTTGGGTGCGGGAGCGGGTTCTGCCTTGGGTGCAGCCTCAACCTTCGGGATCGGCTTCTCTGCCGGGGGCGTCCACGTGACGGACACAGGCGCCGCCGTCCGGCTCGGAGCGGGTGCCGCAGGCTTCTGCACGGGCGCGGCCTTGGGCGCGGTGAAGTCGTGCAGGGGCAGGGAGGTCGCCACCGGTTTGGGTTCCGCCTTGGGAATGGGGGTGGCGTTGAATTTGATTTGGTTTGGGGTGACGGTGTCGTGAGCTTTGGGCTTTTCCATCACGGCGGCGGGGTGCTGCTTTTCCCCGTCCAGGGCAGCCATCACCGCGTGGTAGACGGCGGAGAACACCTGCCGCTCGTCCAAAAACTTCACTTCGGTCTTAGCCGGGTGAACGTTGACATCCACCTTATTCAATCCCGTCTGCAGATGAATGACACAGCCGGGAAATTTGCCCACCATCCTGCGGTTGGCATAGGCCTCCTCCACGGCGGCGGTCATGGTGCGGGACTTGATATACCGTCCGTTGACGAAGAAATGCTGATAGTTGCGGCTGCCCTTGCAGCAGGTGGGCAGGGTGGTAAAGCCGGTGACGGTCATATCCTCACCGCTGCCCCGCACCGGCACAAAACCGAGGGCAAAGTCCCGGCCCATGACGGCGTACACCGCACTTTGCAGCTGTCCGTCGCCGGGGGTGAGCAGCTCCTGCCTGCCATCCCGGACGAACTTGATGCTGACCTCCGGGTGGGCAAGGGCGATGCGCTGGACCATGCCGAAGACCGCCGCACCCTCCGCCGCATCCTTTTTCATAAACTTCAGGCGGGCAGGGGTGTTGAAAAAGAGGTCCCGGACCTCCATCTCAGTGCCAAGGGGACAGCCCGCCTCCTCCACCTGACCGGCAACACCGCCCTCCAGTTTCAGCACAGCGCCAAGGTCGGCATCGGCGGTGCGGCTGGTGACCCGGATGCGGGCCACGGCAGCAATGGCCGCCAGAGCCTCACCGCGAAAGCCCAGCGTCCCGATGGCTTCCAGATCGTACTCGGTGCGCAGCTTGCTGGTAGCATGGCGGACGAAAGCCCGCTGGAGCTGGTCGGCAGGGATGCCGCAGCCGTCGTCGGACACCCGGATGAGGGTCATGCCGCCGTTGGCGATTTCCACGCTGACTTTGGCTGCGCCGGCATCGATGGCGTTCTCCATCAGCTCCTTGACCACGCTGGCGGGCCGCTCCACCACCTCGCCGGCGGCGATCAGGTCGGCCACATGGCTGTCCAGTATGCGAATGTCGGGCATAATATCACCCCTTGAAATCGGTTTAGCCTTCCCCCCTGTGGGGGGAAGCCTTATTTATCCGTTCAGATCCTGCTTCAATTCCGCCAGCAGGTTCAGCGCCTCGATGGGCGAGAGAATGTTTACATCGGTCATGCGCAGCTTGTTCAGCACGGTCTGTCCGCCCATCTCGCCCAGGGACAACTGGCTGTCGCCTGCGGTCTGAGGCGCGGGGGCGCTTACGCCGCCCTGCTGCTCCAGCTCGTCCAGAATTTCCCGGGCGCGCTTGATGACCCGGTCGGGGACACCCGCCAGCTTGGCCACTTCCACGCCGTAGCTCTGGTCGGCGCCGCCCCGGACGATCTTCCGCAGGAAAATCACATCGTCTTTGCGTTTTTTTGCGGCGATGTTGTAGTTTTTCACACCGGGCAGCTGCCCCTCCAGCTGGGTCAGTTCGTGGTAGTGGGTGGCGAACAGGGTCTTGGCACCCACCCGCTTTTTGTCCACGCAGAACTCCACCACCGCCCGGGCAATGGCCATGCCGTCGTAGGTACTGGTGCCGCGGCCGATCTCGTCCAGAATCAGCAGGGAACGGGCCGTGGCGTGGCGCAGCAGCTGGGCCACTTCGCTCATCTCCACCATGAAAGTGGACTGTCCGGCGGCCAGATCATCGCTGGCGCCGATGCGGGTGAACACCCGGTCCACAATGCCCACCCGGGCGGACTTGGCCGGGACAAAGCTGCCCATCTGGGCCATCAGCACGATAAGGGCCACCTGCCGCATGTAGGTGGACTTGCCCGCCATGTTAGGGCCGGTAATCACGGCGCACAGGTCGGAGTTTCCGTCCATGTGGGTATCGTTGGGAACAAAGGGCGTCCCACGGAGCATTTTCTCCACCACAGGGTGGCGCCCCTCCACAATGGTCAGCACGTCGCTGTCATCCACCTGAGGCATGCAGTAGCCGTTGGCGGCGGCCACCGAGGCGAAGCTGCACAGCACGTCCACCTGCGCCACGGCGGCGGCAGACTGCTGAATGCGGGCCACGTGGGCGCACACCTGCTCCTTTAGCTGGCAGAACAGCTGATATTCCAGCGCCACCACCTGATCCTGAGCGGACAGGATGGTATGCTCCAACTCTTTCAGCTCCTGAGAAATGTACCGCTCGGAGTTCACGGTGGTCTGCTTGCGCACCCAGCCGTCGGGAACAAGGCCTGTTTGACTCTTTGCAACTTCGATATAATACCCAAACACCTTGTTGTAGCTGACCTTCATGTTGCGGATGCCGGTCTGCTCCTTGGTCTCGGTCTCCAGCTTGGCCAGCATTTCGCCACCATGCTCCATCACATCACGCAGGCGGTCCACATCGGCGTTGTAGCCGGGGCGGATGAACTTGCCCTCCCGGACGGAGAAAGGCGGCTCGTCCACCAGCGCCCGGGTCAGCTCCGCCCGCAGTTCGGGCAGGTCGTCCAGTTCCCCGCGCAGGGATTGCAGCAGGCCGGAGGAACAGCGTTCCAGCAAATTGCGGATGTCGGGCAGCTTGCCAAGGCCGTTGGCCAACGCCACCAGATCCCGTCCGCCGGCAGAGCCGTAGACCACCCGGCCGATGAGCCGCTCCAGATCGGTGACCTCACGCAGGACAAGGGCCAGTTCCTCCCGGGTGATGATGTCCTCCACCAGATCGCCCACCGCCTGCTGACGGCGGCCGATCTGCACCGGGGACAGCAGAGGCCGCTCCATCCAGCTGCGCAGCAGGCGGCTGCCCATGGCGGTCTTTGTCTTGTCCAGCACCCACAGCAGGGAGCCGCGCTTTTCCTTGGAACGCAGGGTCTCCGTCAGCTCCAAAGTCTGCCGGGCGGTCAGGTCCAGCTCCATAAACTGGCCGGTAGTATAGTAATTGAAATTGGCAATGTAGGAAAGGTCGGTCTTTTGTGTCTCGTACAGATAGCTCAAAAGGCCGCCGGCGGCACAGATGGCCGCATGGTCCTCTGCGGGCAGGCTGTCTGCACCGAATTGGCGGCAGGTCAGCTCCCACGCGCCGTCAAAGGCAAACCGCTCCTGCCCCATCTGCTGGGCGGTGCAGTCAATGCGAGCGGACAAAAACTGGCCAAACCCCTCAATTTCCGCGGCGGCAGGGGACAATACCGCCTCCGCCGGGCGGTAGCGGCCCAGCTCGTTTTCAAGATGTGCAGGCTCGTCCGCACCGATGGACGTGGCGTACACCTCACCGGTAGAAATGTCGCACAGGCACAGGCCGATGCGCTCCCTCTCCACGCAGACGGCGCAGATGAAGTTGTTGCGCCCCTCCTCCAGCATGGAGGCGGCGGTGACGGTGCCGGGGGTAATGATGCGCACGATGTCCCGCTCCACCAGACCCTTGGCAAGGGCGGGGTCCTCGGTCTGTTCGCAGATGGCCACCTTGTATCCCTTGGCGATGAGCCGGGCAATATAGCTGTCGCAGGAGTGGTACGGCACGCCGCACATGGGGGTGCGCTCCTCCTCCGGCTTGTTGCGGTCCCGGGTGGTCAGGGTCAGATCCAGCTCCCGGGAGGCCGTCTTGGCATCCTCATTGAACATCTCGTAAAAGTCGCCCAGACGGAAAAACAGGATACAGTCCGGGTGCTTTTCTTTTATCTCAAGATATTGCCGCATCATGGGGGTAATTTCCGCCATGGGCTCACCAGCTTTCTTTTATACCAACTCCCCGTACAGGGACCACTTGTTGGCGTCGGTAATTTTGATCTCCCGGAACTGGCCCACTGCATCAGCAGGGCCGTCCAGCCGCACAAGGCGGTTTCCGGGGGTGCGGGCGGTCAGGGTCCATCGGGGGTCATCGGAGGTACCGTCCACCAGACAGCGGAGGGTCTTTCCAATATACGCCCTGTGTTTTTCCTCGGAAATCTGATCCTGCAGAGCCACAAGGCGGTTGAAGTTCGCCAGCTTCTCCTCCCGGCTCATGGGGTCGTCCATAGCGGCGGCGGGGGTACCCACCCGGGGAGAGTAGATAAAGGTGAACAGGGCATCATAGCGCACCTCGTTCAGCACGCGCATAGTGTCCTCAAATTCCTCGGTAGTCTCGCCGGGGAAGCCCACGATGACGTCGGAGGTCAGCACGATGTCGGGAATAAGCTCCTTCAGCCGGGCGATCTTGGCAAGGTACTCCGCCCGGGTGTGCCGGCGGTTCATCACCTTCAGCACCCGGTCATTGCCCGCCTGGAAGGGCAGATGCAGCACCGGGGCCACCTTCTCACACTCCGCCATAGCCACAAACAGCTTGTCGGTGGCGTCCTTGGGGTGGGAGGTCATAAAGCGGATAAGAAAGTCACCGGGGATGTCGTTCACCGCCCGCAGCAGGTCGGCAAAGTCCATGCCATTGTCCAGATCCTTGCCGTAGGAGTTCACGTTCTGACCCAGCAGGGTGATGTCCTTGTACCCCTCGGCAACCAGCTGACGTACCTCATCCAAAATCACCTCGGGATCACGGCTGCGCTCCCGGCCCCGGACGTAGGGGACGATGCAGTAGGTGCAGAAGTTGTTGCAGCCGTACATGACGGATACCCACGCCTTCACCCCGTCCTGGCGGACCACGGGGATGCCCTCGGCGATGGAGCCGGCCTCGTCAGGGATCTGGAACATCCGGCCACGGCGGCTGAGCAGGCCGTGGATAAACTGGGGAAACTTCCACAGCACATGGGGGCCAAAGACCAAGTCCACATGGCGGAAAGACTGCTTGATTTTATCGGCTACGTGCTGCTGCTGCATCATGCAGCCGCACAGGCAGATGAGCTGGTCCGGCTTTTTCCGCTTGGTATGGACCAGCGCGCCCACATTGCCCAGCACACGCTGCTCGGCATGCTCCCGCACGGCGCAGGTGTTGATGACGATGATGTCGGCATCCGCCTCCCGGTCCGTAAAGTCAAAGCCCATCCGGCGCAGATAGCCGCGGATGCGCTCGGAGTCCGCCTCGTTCTGCTGGCAGCCGTAGGTGTCCACAAAGGCCAGAGGCTGCACCCCGCGGCTTTCGTAAACCCCTTTGACTTCAAGGCAATATGCAAGCTGGCGGTCGATGTCCGCCTGCGGAATGTGTGTGGTCTGTCGTTCCATAAATGGCCCTCCAACGGCGCGGGTTCGGTGGGTATAATCACCCATTTTTACAGCTTAATATTGTATCATTTTTCGACGTAAAGAGCAAGGGAAAGCGGGGCATTTTCTTCCCCGTTTGCGCAAAAAATCGGCTGCCCATCGGGGCAGCCGATTTTGTTTTATTACATCTTTCCGATCAGGTGCTTTTGCACCACCTGCTCCTCGGAGAAGAAGTGCTTGACACCACGGATTTCCTGATATTCCTCATGGCCCTTGCCGATGAGGGCGATAATATCGCCCGGCATGGCAGTGTCCATGACCCAGCGGATGGCGTCGCCCCGGTCGGTGATGGTGACGTATTTGCCGTTGTGCTTGGCAAGGCCGATCTTAATGTCCTCATTGATGGCCTCTACTTCTTCATCGCGGGGGTTATCCATGGTCAGCACGGTCAGGTCGGCGTATTTGCCGCTGATCTCACCCATGTCCCAGCGACGGGCGCGGGCGCGGTTGCCGCCGCCGCCAAACAGGCAGATGAGCCGCCCGGGCTTGTAGGAGCGAAGCATATGCAGCAGATTTTCCATGCTGACGGCGTTGTGGGCGTAGTCAATGAGCATGGTGTAGTGGTCGGGAGTGTCCAGCACCTGGGTGCGGCCCTTGACCCGGACTTTCCGCAGACCCGCAGCGATGGCATCAAGCTCCACCCCCACCATGTCAGCGGCCGCAAGGGCGGCAAGGGCGTTTTCCACGTTGAACCGGCCGGGCATGTTGAGAAGCAGCTGACCCTCCAGCCGTCCGCGGACGGTGAAGCGGCTGCCCAAAAAGCCAGCCTTGCGCTCTTCGGCAATGTCGTCGGCCATATAGTCGGCCCGGTGGGTCATACTCACCGAGGACAGGGGGCAGTCCGCCCCGGCGGTCACCGCCTGCCAGTGCTGATCGTCGGTGTTGACAAGGCCCTGCCTGCACTGGGCAAACAGCATGCTCTTGCATTTGAGATACTCGTCAAAATCCGCGTGTTCCCCTGCCCCGATGTGGTCGGGGGACAGGTTCAAAAACACGCCCACGTCGAACATAATGCCCGCCGTGCGGTGGAGTTTGAACCCCTGAGAGGACGCCTCCATCACCACGTGGCTGCAGCCCTCCTTGACCATCTTGTCAAACAGGGCGTGCAGCTCGTAGGACTCCGGGGTGGTGTTGCGGGTCTTCAGCAGCTTATCGCCGATGACGGCGCCTACTGTGCCGATCATGCCTACCGTATGGCCCGCCGCTTCCAAAATCGCCTTGATCATGTGGGCGGTGGTGGTTTTGCCCTTGGTGCCGGTCAGGCCGATAACACACATTTTCCGGGCGGGGTGGCCAAACCACGCCGCCGCCAGCAGAGCCAGGGCATAACGGCTGTTTTCCACCCGGATAACGGTAACGCCGTCGGGGACGGTCACCTCACGCTCCACCACCAGGGCGGCTGCACCGGCGGCAACAGCGGTGGGGATGTAGTCGTGACCGTCGGACTGAAAACCGGTCAGGCAGACGAACACACTGCCCGGCTCCACCTTGCGGGAGTCGTAGACCAGTCCGGTGATTTCCGTTTCGATGCTGCCCGCATCCAGGGTGTATTCCAGCTCTTTCAGCAGCTTCTCAAGCTTCATCAAACAGGACTCCTTCAAACACGGTGTGGGACGGGCCGGTCATGCGCACATGTCCGTCCTCCTCACGCCAGTCAACATACAGGTTGCCGCCGATCTGCTCCACGGTCACTTTACGGTCACAGTAGCCCAGCATGGCCGCCGCCACCGCGGCGGTGCAGCAGCCGGTGCCGCAGCCGATGGTCTCGCCGGTCCCCCGCTCCCACTCCCGGATCTTGATATAGTCCCGGGAAACCACCTGAGCAAAGGTCACGTTGGTCTTGTTGGGGAACAGGGCGGTGTGATGCTCGATGACCGGGCCGTACTTAGCCACGTCAAAACCTGCGGTATCGTCAATAAACATCACGCAGTGGGGATTGCCCCAGGACACGGCAGTAATGCGGAACACCCGATCCAAAATCTCCACGGGCTGATCGACAAATTCGGGCAGATCCGTGTTGACGGGGATAACTTTGGTGTCCAGCCGGGGCTTGCCGATGTCGGCGGTGATGTTAACGGCCCTGCCGTCCTTCACATCCAGCCAAATATGCTGCATGCCGCCCAGCGTTTCAATTTCAAATTCCGTCTTATCCGTCATGCCGTGGTCGTACACGTACTTGGACAGGGAGCGCAGGGCATTGCCGCACATCTCGCCCTCGCTTCCGTCGGGATTGAACATCCGCATGCGGAATTCGCCCCGGTCCGACGGACAGACCAGCACCAGCCCGTCAGAGCCGATGCCGAAATGCCGCTCGCTGACCCGCCGGGCCAGGGCGTCGGGGTCGTCGATCTGCTGGTCCACGGCGTTGATATAGACGTAATCGTTGCCGTAGGCCTGCATTTTGGTAAATTTCAGGTCCATGTTGGTTCCTCTCAGGCCAGCGCCTGCTCCAAATCCGCAATGATGTCGTTCACGTTCTCGATGCCGATGGAGATGCGGATAAACCGCTCGTTGATGCCCAGCTTCTCCCGGACGTCAGCGGGGATGGACTCGTGGGTCTGGGTCATGGGATAGGTGACCAGAGTCTCCACACCGCCCAAACTCTCGGCAAACAGGATCATCTTCACCCGGCTCAGCAGGTTCATGGCAGTCTCCAGACAGTCCAGCTCGAAGGAGATCATGCCGGAGAAGCCGGTGGTCTGCTTGCACATCACGGCATAATCTTTGTGGTCTTCAAAGCCGGTGTAGTAGACCTTCTTCACCTTGGGGTGATTGCGCAGCCAGTGGGCCACCTGCATGGCGTTTTCATTGTGGCGGTCCATACGCAGAGCCAGAGTCTTGATGCCGCGCAGCAGCAGCCAGCAGTCCATGGGAGCAAGGCCGTTGCCGTGGCTCTTGAGCTGGGCGTGGAAAAAGTCCGCCATCTCCTGACTCTTGACCACGGCGATACCGGCGATGGTATCGTTGTGACCGCCCAGATATTTGGTGCCGCTGTGGACCACCACGTCGGCGCCGTGGTCCAGGGGTCGCTGGAAATAGGGGGTCATAAAGGTGTTGTCCACCACCATCAAAGCGCCGATGGAGTGGGCGATGTCAGCCAGCGCCGCAATATCCGCCACCTTCATCATGGGGTTGGTGGGGGTCTCGGCGTAGATCATCTTCGTTTCGGGACGGATGGCGGCCCGGACGGCCTCCAGATCGGACAGGTCTACCCAGGAGAAGGTGCAGCCGAACTTAGAGAAAATCTCGTCACAAATGCGGAAGGTGCCGCCGTAAATATCGTCGGACAAAATCACGTGGCTGTTGTTGGGAAGCCAGGTAAACAGCGCCATATTGGCCGCCTGACCGCTGGAGAAGGCAAAGCCCTCAATGCCGTTTTCCAAAATGGCCATGGTGCGCTCCAGCTCCTGACGGGTGGGGTTCTGGACCCGGGTGTAGTCATATCCGGTGGAAATGCCAAAGGCCCGATGACGGAAGGTGGCCGTCTGGAAGATGGGGAAACTGACCGCCCCGGTAATGGGGTCGCAGCCCATACCGCCGTGGACGACCTTGGAGTCAAAGGCCAGATTTTCCTTGCGGTCAAATTCGTCGTAATAGCACTCGTTTTTCATAGAAACCTCCCGTTTTCGGCGACAGGGTCGCATTGCCTGTTTTATTTGTATTATCAGTATATCGCAACATTTTCCAAATAGTATCGCATTTTCTGCTTTCTTTTTTGCAAAAAATGCTGTATAATGCCTTTGAAGGAGGTGACGGCATGGAAGCGCCATCCGGCTATCAAAAAAAAGGCTATCTGCACGAGCCGTTTCGCCTGTTCCACCTGCGGGACGTGGGGGTGGAGGAGATGGAGTACCACTACCACGAGTTTGATAAAATCGTGATTTTCCTGTCCGGCACCGCCAGCTATATGATCGAGGGGCGGGAGTATTTTCTGGAACCCTGGGACGTGCTTTTGGTCCGCCACCACCTGATCCACAAGCCGGTCATCGACCCGGATGACCCCTACGAGCGGGTGGTCATCTATTTGGACCCCGGCTTTCTCCGCTCGGGCAGCACGGAACAGACCGATCTGTCCGCCTGCTTCCGGCTGGCCCGGCAGCGGCAGTTCGCCCTCATGCGCCCGGACGAAGGGCAGCGGCAGGTGCTGGAGCAGCTGCTGGAGGAACTGGAGCGTGCCGTTTCGGACAGGGGCTTTGGCGCGGATCTGCTGGCGCAGAGCTGTTTTCTGCGGCTGCTCATCCAGCTCAACCGGGACATGGGTCACGACCACACCGACCGGGACATGGCCGCCAGCGTCCATGACCCCAAAATCGAGCGGGCCCTGTCCTACATCAACGACAACCTATCCGGAGATTTGAGTGTGGATGTGCTGGCCGGACAGGCCTACACCAGCCGCTACCACTTCATGCGCCGGTTCAAGCAGCTGACCGGCTTCCCCGTCCACCAGTATATTTCCCAAAAGCGGCTGCTGGCCGCCGCCAGTATGCTGCGAAGAGGTGTGTCGGCTCAGGAAGCCTGCGCCCGCTGCGGCTTTCAGGACTACTCCGCCTTCCACCGGGCCTTCCGGAGGGAGTTCGGCATGACCCCCCGACAGATGCAGCCGTAGGGGATACACAGACCGATAAATAAGAATTTGACGAGGTGATTAAGATGTTAGCTTACTCTATTATTTTGTTTTTAATTGCAGCGCTTTTTACAGGACTGGGTATTGCTATATACAGAGGCAAAACTGATTTGATTCACGATTACCACCAAACAAAAGTTACAGATAAAGCAGCCTACGGAAAAGCCTTTGGAAAAGCAATGTTTGTTATCGTCATAGCATTACTGTTCAGCAGCATAATAGGTTTTTTTGATAATTTAGTCATGCTTGCTGTTGCAGTACTTATTATAGGAGTGGTTATAGGCATAGGTTGCATTATTGCAGTACAAACAAAATACAACAAGGGAGTATTCTAAATTCCAATTTGTCGGTACACAACAAAACCCGACCTGTGATCCTCACAGGTCGGGTTCTTTCGTTCTATTACAGCTCCAAAATCGCGGCGCTCCGGGGGGGCAGAGTCAGCACGCCTTTTTGTATCTGACCGTCGCCCAACAGCAGTTTGGCCTTTCCCGGCAGGGGCAGGGTCGCCTCGTCCTCTCCGGCGTTGGCGGCGCACAGGATCTTTTGTTTCCCCTCGGTGCGGACAAAGGCCAGCAGGCTGCCATCTGCCGCAAGATAGCGGATGTCGCCCTTTCGCAAAGCGGGCAGGGTCTTTCTCAGCTTGCCCAGGGCGGTAAACCACCGGGTCAACTGCTTGTCCTCCTTGCCCCAGGGGAAGGTCCGGCGGTTGAAGGGGTCCTCGTAGCCTTCCATCCCCGCCTCGTCCCCGTAGTAGACCGTGGGGGAACCGGGGAAGCAGAACAGCACGGCCGCGCCCGCTTTCAGCAGGTCTTTTCCGCGCTTGCGCCGGTCGGCACTCAGGCGGCTTGTGGCCTTCTCGTCCCGGCTCATTCCCGCACCGTCCCCCGCACCCAGCAGGGTCAGCACACGCAGGGTGTCATGGGTGCCCATGGCGTTCATGGCGGAGTAGTAGGCAAAGGGAGGATAGTGTTCCCGCAGGGTCTCCATGGTTTCCATGAAGTTGGCGGCATTCCCGCCCCGCAGCCAGTCCAGCAGGGCGGTGCGGAAGGGGTAGTTCATCAGTCCGTCGCAGTGGCCGCCCAACAGATGGCGGCGGCGGACGTCGTAGGCAATTTTAGTGCTGCCGTCCTCCCACACCTCGCCAATGACCACCGCGTCCGGCTTTTCCGCCCGGGCAGCCTGATGGATGCCGTGGACAAAGTCGTCGGGCAGCTCGTCCGCCACGTCCAGCCGCCAGCCGTCGGCACCGGCCCGGAGCCAGCGGCGGACCACGCTGTCCTCGCCGCCGAAGATAAATCTGCGGTAGGAGGGGTCGTTCTCATTCACCGCGGGCAGGGAGTAGATACCCCACCAGCTTTCGTACTTGTCCGGCCACTGGGAGAAGTTGAACCAGCAGCGGTAGGGGGAGTCCTCGCTTTGGCGGGCGCCTATGGTATCATACGCGCCGTCGCCGTTAAAATAGCGGCTGACGTAGCCGGTATGGTTGAACACCCCGTCCAGCATCAGGCGCATGCCCCGCTTGTGCAGGCCGTCGCACAAAACCCTGAAGTCATTCTCATCCCCCAGCATGGGGTCGATACGGCTGTAGTCCGCCGTACCGTAGCGGTGGTTTTCCGCCGCCTCGAAGATAGGGCAGAGATAAAGGGTCTCCACACCCAACTTTTTCAAATAATCCAGTTTTTCGCAAATTCCCGCCAAATCACCGCCGAAAAAGTCCCGGTTTCGTATCTCGCCTTTCTCGTTGGGGCGGTATTCCGGCTCCTCGTCCCAGCTTTGGTGGACGCTCCGTCCGCCCACCATGCCGGCGGGGTCCGGGGTGTGGGTGCGGAAAAAGCGGTCGGGAAAAATCTGATAGGTCATGCCCTGACCGAACCAGTCAGGGACGGCTTCACCGCCGTCATAGACGGTCAGCTGGTACTCGCCCAGCTCCATGCATTCCCCGTCCAGCCGCTCCAGCCGGAAGCTGTACCACACAAGGCCCACGTAGTCCCCGGTGTCCAGCTGACCGGCAAAGCAGTCGTAGCCAAGCTCGGTGCTGACCCACGGCATGGGAATTTCGCACACCCTGTTGCCGTCCATCTCGAACCGCGCCAGCAGCACCGCCCGGGAAAAGCCAAGCTGCCGCCGGGGGCGCAGGCGCAGGTCCACCTTCGTCCCGGAGGTCACGGCACCGTATGGAGTTTTATACCGTCTGTCACGGGAATCGTAGATGGGCAAGTCCATGTGGCACCCCGTTCCTGTTTGTAGGGGGCGGCGTCCTTAGCATAGCCGTTGGCGGCTTTGCCGCCTTACGGATATGGCATACCCCTTGCGGGTACGCCGCCCCGCACATTAGTGATATTTATAGCTGCCGCCGCCGATAAACTCCCGCAGCAGGGAGTCCCGGGGGACCAGCTCCGGGTCGATGGGTTCAAAGTACTCGAAGGCAGCCATCAGGTCCAAAATCTCCGCGTAGCGCTCGTTATCCTCGCTCACACCCTTGAGAATGGGGGGCGCGAAGTTGCGCATAACGGACACTTCATAAGGCAGGGACGAGTCAAAGATAATGTCCGCCCGGTTTTTGAACGGAGAGATATACAGCTTTTCACCCCGGCGCACGTTGGCCCACATATCAAGGGTCTGGTCGGCATCGGTGCCGCGGAACTGGAAGTCGCGCACCGTGCGGCGGGTCAGCCGCATCCACGTACCCTTGAACCGCAGCTCTGCCCCCTCGTTGACGTTGGAGCGGGCGGAGATGTACAGCTTGGTGGCCTCCGGATGGCGGCCCGCAATATCGTCGTTCAGGGCGTGGATGCCCTCGAAAATGGCGATTTCGTTCTTGCCCAGCTGCAGCGGAACGCCGGCAGCATCGTTGCGCATCTGCCGGGCAAACTCAAAGCGGGGAATGATAATTTCCTCTCCCCGGGACAGGCGGGTAAAGTGGTCGTCCAGCAGCTCCATGTCCATGCACAGGGGAGACTCGTAATCAATACTGCCGTCCGGGGTGCGGGGCACAGTGCGCAGGTCCAGAGTGCGGAAGTAGTTGTCCATCGCCACCGCATGGGACTCCACACCTCTGCGGCGCAGCTCCTCTGCGATTTTCAGCGCCGTGGTGGTCTTGCCCGAGCCGGACGGTCCGGACAGCAGCACAATGGGGCTGCGCTCCAGATTGCTTAAAATCTTATCCGCGGCAAGGGACACCCGCTGGGCATACACGTGGTCGCACTCGGCCAGAAAGCCGTGGACATCCCGGCGGATGCTGTCGTTGATCTGCTGAAGCTGATAGGCCATAGTCTCGCCTCCTTAATCGGTCCACACAGTTCTCTTCTGCTCCAGAATCTGGGGCAGCTGTTCCATGTATTCGTATGGGAATTTGGGGTTTGATATGCGCCGGATCGCACCGGTTTTCCGGTCCACCAGCTTGGTCACGCCGCCGGAACCCAGAGACAGTACGCTGTGCAGTTCCTCCATCATACAGATGTTGTACACATTCTCCTGCCCCGGCAGGGCCCAACCCACGTTTTCCAAACTGCCCGACATATACTTCTGCCGGTAGAGGTAGTAGGGCGCATAGCCCGCCCTCCGCAAAGTCACGTTGCTGAAATCCAGCATCCGGGCCACTTCATCGCCGTCCGGGATGCTGCCCCCCTGCTCCATGAGGCGGGAGCCTTTTTTCAGCGCCAGCGTATGGACGGTGACATTTTCCGGCGCCATGTCCAGCACCCCGTTCAGGGAGCGGAAAAATCCCTCGAAGCTGTCCCGGGGCAGACCGGCGATCAGGTCCATATTGATACAGTCAAAGCCCACCTGCCGGGCCAGCTCATAGGCCCGGGCAATGTCCCCGGCGGAGTGCCTGCGCCCGATGGTGTCCAGCACGTGGTCCTCCAGCGTCTGTGGGTTGATGGAGATGCGGCCCACGCCGTGGGTTTTCATCACCTGCAGCTTTTCCAAATCAATGGTATCGGGCCGGCCGGCCTCCACGGTAAATTCCGTGCAGCCGTCCAGGGGCAGGTGGCGCTCCATGCAGGAAAGCAGGGCTTCCATCTGCCGGGCATCCAGTGTGGTGGGCGTGCCGCCTCCGATGTACACCGTGCGCACCCGCTTGCCCGCATCCCGCAGGCCAAGGCCCGCCTGCTCCACCTCCTGCAGCAGCGCGTCCAAATAGGGCCCGACCATCTTCAGGCTGCGGCCCACATCGGCGCTGATGAAAGAGCAGTAGGCACACCGGCTGGGGCAGAAAGGAATGCCCACGTACAGGGACACCTCGTCCGGCCTCAGGCTTCTGTCCGCCGCCATGCTGGCCTTTGTGCAGTCCATGGCAAGGTCCGCTTTGTCCGGGGCGACAAAGTATTCCCGCTCCAAAATCCTGCGGGCTTCGGCGGAAGTTTTGCCCTGCTGCATGGCCCGGGTGGGGATCTTCACCGGCCGCACGCCGGTCAGGGCGCCCCAGGGTGGGCAGGTCCCCTGCGCCTCGGTCGCCGCCTGAAAAAAAGCAAGCTTCAAAATGCGCTGACAGGCCCGGTCGGTCTGCAGCGGTCCGCCCTCCAATTCGCTTGCAGGGCAGCGGCGCACCGCAACGTGCTTTGCCCCATTCAGCCAAAGCTGCGCCCGGGCGGTGACCCACGTCTGCCCCCGGGACAGGGTCAGGTGCAGGCTGTCCTCCCCCTCCGCGCCCGGCGTATGGGGATACTCCGGCCGCTCCTGAGGGAACAGGGTCAGCAGCATCTGCTCGGCGGCATATTTATAATCATGTCCGTGTAAATACAGTTTCATGCTTTTATTTGCGGCCCATGGCCTGAATCATATAGCCGTTATAATCCCGCTCCCGGCTCAGTTCGGAAAGCTCACCATGACCGGGCAGTACGTGGAAGTCCCCCTCCAGCCTGCCCAGACGGGCCAGACTGTCGCAGATCTGCCCGAAGTCGCCGCCGGGCAGGTCGGTCCTGCCGCAGCTGCCTGCAAAAAGTGTATCGCCGGTGAACAGCACGTCGGCCACCTGCAGCACCACGCTGCCCCGGGAGTGGCCGGGGGTGTGCAGCACCCGGATGGTCAGGCCGCCGAGGGACAGGGTGTCCCCCTCGTCGTATAGCTTCAGATCCTCCACCTGTCCGGCCAGAGGAAACAGGCGGCTGCCCGCTCCGTGGGCATCGCCCTGATGGATATAGATGTCCGCTTCGGGCAGAGCCTTGTGCAATTCGGGTACGGCGGTGGTGTGGTCGTAATGGCCGTGGGTCAGCAGGATGTAGCGCACGTCCGCGCCGGCCTGCCGCAGCTGGTCCAAAATACGCCCGGCCTCGTCACCGGGGTCGATGACGGCGGCCAGCTTCGTTCCCTCGTCCAGCAGAATATAGCAATTCGTTCCCAAGCCGCCCACAGGCAGTACTTTGATCTCCATAGGCACCCTCACATCTCATACAGAATGGTGACCGGTCCATCGTTCACACTGGCCACCTGCATATCCGCACCGAATTGACCGTGCTCCACCGCGAACCCCCGTTCACGGCACTTATCCATGAACCGCTCGTAAAGGGGAATCGCCAAGTCAGGCTTTGCAGCCCCGGAGAACCCGGGACGGCGGCTGGAGGTGTCGGCATACAGGGTGAACTGGGATACCACCAAAATGGCGCCCCCCACCTGCTCCAGATTCAGGTTCATTTTGCCGTTTTCATCCTCAAAGACCCGCAGGTTGCAGATCTTCTCTGCCAGCTTGTCACACACCTCCGGGGTGTCGTTTGGGCCAACTCCCAGCAGGACGAGAAAGCCTTTTTCGATGGCACCCTCCACCGCGCCGTCAATGGTGACGGATGCGGAGGAAACTCTTGTAACCACAGCTTTCATGTGGTCTCACACTCCTTAATTTCCGCTGCTGCGCTTGACCAGATAGACGCTCTGGATCTGGTGCAGGCGGTTGATGACGGAGGTCAGCTCGCTGCGGTCCCTGACCTCCAGCACCACATTGATGTTGGCATCGCCCTCGTCGGTGGACCGGGCAGAGATGGCCTTCACCTTCACCTTGGCGGCGGACAGGGCCATGGTCACGTCCAGTGCCAGACCGTCACGGTCCTTGGCGAACAGCTCCAGCGCCGTTTCGTAGTTGGGCAGGCTGTCCTCCAGCCAGGTGACCCGGACCCAGCGGGCCTCTTCCTCGCCGCTGCGCCGCTCCGGGGCGGCGTTGGGGCAGTCCAGCCGGTGGATGGACACGCCGTAACCACGGGTAATGAAGCCAACGATGGGGTCGCCGGGCACGGGGGTACAGCACTTGGCAAACTTGACCAGACAGTTGCCCAGCCCCTCCACGATGATGCCGGAGTCGGAATGCTTGTTGGAACCCTTCAGGGTATCTGCCTGCACCGTGGGGTTGCCCGGGTGCAGGATATTCTCGGTGGCAGCTTTGGCGGCAGCCTGAGCCTCGGCCAGGCGGTCCAGCCGCAGCAATTCGTCCTTGATTCGGACCACCACCTTGTTGGCGGTGGTGCCGCCGTAGCCGATGGTGGCGCACACCTCGTCAAAGGTGGGGCAGCGCAGCTTGCGCAGGATGTTGGGCAGCACGTCCTCGTCCAGAATGGTGGAAAGGGCGATCTTGTTGTGCCGCAGTTCAGACTCCAGCGCGGCACGGCCGGTGGTGATGTTCTCCTCCCGGCGCTCCTTTTTGAACCACTGACGGATCTTGACTCTTGCCTCGTTGGACTTGCAGATATTCAGCCAGTCGCGGCTGGGTCCCTTGGCACTTTTAGAGGTGATGACCTCCACAATGTCGCCGTTGGACAGCTTGAAGTCATACCCCACCATGCGTCCGTTGACCTTGGCACCCACCATGCTGTTGCCCACGGCAGAGTGGACGGAATAGGCAAAGTCGATGGGAGTCGCCCCGGAGGGCAGGCTCTTGACGTCGCCCTTGGGGGAAAACACGAACACCTCGTCGGAGAACATATCCACCTTGAGGGTGTGGACGAACTCCTCAGCATCGGAGTTCTGCTGGGTCTCCAGCAGCTTGCGCACCCACTCAAAGTCGCCCTCGGTACCCAGCTGACGGTCAGCCAGACCCTGCTTATACTTCCAGTGGGCGGCAACGCCGTATTCCGCAGTCTGGTGCATTTCCCATGTACGGATCTGCACCTCGAAGGGGATGCCCGCGCTGCCGATAACGGTGGTGTGCAGGGACTGGTACATATTGGGTTTGGGGGTGCCGATGTAGTCCTTGAACCGGCCCAGCACCGGGCGGAACATGTCGTGGATACAGCCCAGCACGTTGTAACAGGCAGAGATATCGTCCACGATGACGCGGAAGGCGTACAAATCAAATATCTCGTCCAGGGTTTTGTTCTGGGAGTACATCTTGCGGTAGATGGAGTACACATGCTTGACACGGCCGTACACCTTGCACTTGATGCCCTCCTGAGCCAGTCGCTCGGCAATGCGGGCCTCGATGGCCACCTTGAACTCCTCGTGGGCGGCGGAGCGGGATGCCATCTCGTCCTGAATTTCCTTGTACCCCACGGGGTCCAGATAGCGCAGGGAGATGTCCTCCAGCTCCCACTTCAGCTTCTGCATACCGAGGCGGTGGGCAATAGGGGCATAGATCTCCATGGTTTCCAGAGACTTTTCCCGCTGCTTGCGGGGGGACTGATACTCCATGGTGCGCATATTGTGCAGCCGGTCACAGACCTTGATGAGGATAACGCGGATGTCCTGAGCCATGGCCATGAACATCTTGCGCAGATTTTCCATCTGCTCCTCTTCCTTGGACACGTACTGCATCTTGGTCAGCTTGGTAACGCCCTCCACCAGTTCGGCCACAGTGGCGCCGAACTTTTTGGCTACCTCCTCATGGGTGGCTTCCGTGTCCTCCAGACAGTCGTGGAGCAGCGCCGCGATGACGCTGTCCACGTCCAGCCCCAGATCGGCCACGATCTCGGCCACGGCAAGGGGATGGATGATATACGGCTCGCCGCTTTTGCGCAGCTGCCCGTTGTGGGCGGCATCGGCATAGGTAAAGGCCGTGAACAGCCGCTGGGCGTCCAGATTCGGGGTATAGGCCCGCACCCGTTCCTCCAGTGCCTGATATCTCTCTAAAATTGGATCCATACGATCACCTGCTTATTCCTGTCCGGCCAATCTGCGCAGGCGGCGCAGAATGTCCGAAGCTTCCAAATCTACTTTTCCCGCCGTGGGGACCAGCTCCACCCGCAGGCGGTCCTCTGCGGCGGTCATGCGGGTCAGGCCCCGCTCAGCCAGCACGTCCAGACACACCCGGGTATGCAGCAGGTCCTCTTTCGTCCCCGCCGCACGGGCCACCGCCGCGGCAATATCGGCCGCCGTCTGCTCCGGCGGACCGCTTTGCTCGGTCTGCCGCTTCAGCCAGCGCCACAGCATCACAAATTCCTCCCGCACAGGCAGCAGACGGCGGGCCTGCTCCCCGGTCAGGTCCAGCCCCTTCAGATAGCGCCGGTACAGCTCCTGCTCCTGCCGGGACGGCCGCAGATCCACCAGCTGCAGCTGGACAGAGCGCTGCCCCCGATACTCATTGATCTGCGGACAGAATGCCGCATCCACAAGGCTGTCCTGCTCGGGCAGCCAGTCGCTTGCAGAGAAGAAAATAGCATCCAGATTGACACCCTGCCTGTTCAGCTTCAGCTTCAGGTGCCGTCCGCCGCCCACTATGGAGCGGCTTGCCACCCGGACGCCCATCACCGACAGCACAGGCCGGGGATTGCCCGCGCCATAGGGTTCCAGCTTTTCCAGCTGCTCCACGCCCGCAAGGTCCAGCATGCGCAGGTCATCCACCTGCACGTCCACGTCCAGCACGCTGTCCGCGCCATCCTCGGGGCGCTGCTGACGCACCAGCTGAGCCACCCGCCGGCGCAGGGCGGGGATATTTTCCTGCCGGACGGTAAAGCCAGCCGCCAGTTCGTGACCGCCGAAGGCCTCCAGCAGGTCCTGACAACCCTCCAGCACGGCAAACAGATTGATGCCGCCGTAACTGCGGCAGGAACCCTTACCCATCCCGTCGGACAGGCAGATCATCATAGCGGGGCAGTTATACTGCTCGGTCAGGCGGGAGGCCACGATGCCCACCACGCCCTGATGCCAGCTCTCGTCCGCCAGCACAATGGCGTCGGGCTGAGGCTCCCGCTCCAACCGGCGGACACACTGCTCAAAAATGCCCAGCTCTACACTCTGTCTTTCTTTATTCAGCCGGCACAGCTCGACGGCCAGCTCCTCGGCGCGGACCACATCGTCGGTCAGCAAAAGTTCCACCGCAATCCCGGCACAACCCATTCTGCCCGCGGCATTGATGCGGGGGGCAAGGGTGTAGCCAATGGTGACAGAGTTGACCCCGCGGCCCTCCAGTCCCGCCTGAGCGGCCAGCGCGGCGATGCCGGGTCGGGGATTGCGCTCCAGAATGCGCAGGCCGCGCTGGATGATGGTGCGGTTTTCGCCGGTGACGGGCATCACGTCGGCCACGGTGCCGATGGCGGCAAGGTCGGCGCAGGTGTCCAGCACGCGGCCCGGCTCGTCGGACAGGGCCATGGCCAGCTTCAGGGCCACACCCACGCCCGCAAGGGCCTTGAAGGGATAGTCGCAGTCCGGACGGTGGGGGTCCACCACCGCACAGGCGGCGGGCAGAATATTTTTGCACTCATGGTGGTCGGTGATGACCACGTCCACACCCAAGCCGGCGGCCCACAGCACCTCGTCCACGGCGGTAATGCCGCAGTCCACGGTGATGATAAGCTTCACACCCTGTTCGGCAAGGGCGCTGACTGCGCCGCGGTTCAGGCCGTAGCCCTCCTCCAGCCGGTCGGGGATATAGGCGGTCACGTCGCCCCCCTGCTCGGTCAGAAAGCGGGTCAGCAGGCAGGTGGCGGTGATGCCGTCCACGTCGTAGTCGCCGTAGACCGCAATCTTCTCCCCCCGGTTCAGGGTCCGCCGCACCCGGGCCACTGCCCGGTCCATGTCCCGCATCAGCAGGCTGTCCACCAGCGGCGCATCCGCCATGGCCAGATACTGCTTGGCCTGTTCCACACTGGCAAGACCGCGGGCGGACAGTACCGCCGCCGTCAGGGGATGCAGGCCCTCCCGTTCCAGATTGGCACGACCCTGCAAATCGGGCTGTGCCACGTTCCAAATCTGATATCTCATTTCACAGCCCTCCTTTCCGGGTCGGTAAATGACAATTTGACTTCTTATTATATCATGCCATCCTTGCAAATACAAGAAAAACCCGCCTCTTGTCCCGCAGAAATACCTGTGGTAAAATATTGGAGCATCCTGCAAGTTAAAGAGGGTATCAACATGACACGATACAATGCCGGACAATACGATATCGCCGTCATCGGTGCCGGTCACGCGGGCATCGAGGCCGCACTTGCCGCCGCCCGGATGGGTCTGCGCACCCTGTGCTTTACCGTCAATCTGGACGCGGTGGGCAACATGCCCTGCAACCCCGCCATCGGCGGCACGGGCAAGGGACATCTGGTGCGGGAACTGGACGCTTTGGGCGGCGAGATGGGCCGCGCGGCGGACCGCGCCTGCATCCAGTATCGCCTGCTCAACCGGGGCAAAGGCCCTGCGGTGTGGTCCCTCCGCGCTCAGGCCGACCGGCGGGAGTACCAAAAGGTGATGAAACACACCCTGGAGCGGCAGGAAAACCTGTGGGTCAAACAGGCCGAAGTCGTCCAGGTGCTGACGGAAGACGGCGCAGTCTCCGCCGTGGTCACCCACACCGGTGCCACCTACGCGGTGAAGGCCGCCGTCATCGCCACCGGCACCCATCTGGGTGGCCGCACCATCGTGGGCGAGGTGGTCCGGGACAGCGGCCCGGACGGACTTGCCGCCGCCCTCCCCCTGACCGAAAGCCTTGTATCTCTGGGCCTGTCCATTCGCCGGTTCAAGACCGGCACGCCCCCCCGGGTCAATGCCCGGAGCGTGGACTTTTCCAAAATGGAGGTCCAGCCCGGGGACGAGGACGCCCTGCCCTTCTCTTTCTCCACCGACCACCGCCCGGAAAACCGGGCCGTGTGCTGGCTGACTTCCACCACCCAGCAGACCCATGAGGTCATCCGGGCCAACCTCCACCGCTCCCCCCTCTTTTCCGGGGTCATCGAGGGAGTGGGTCCCCGGTACTGCCCCTCCATCGAGGACAAGGTGGTGCGTTTTGCGGATAAGGAGCGGCATTTGCTTTTTGTAGAGCCCATGGGTCTTGATACTGAGGAACTTTACATTCAGGGTTTCTCCTCCTCTCTGCCCGAGGAGGTGCAGCTTGAAATGCTGCACACCATCCCCGGTTTGGAGCATGCCGAAATGACCCGCTGCGCCTACGCCATTGAGTACGACTGCGTGGATCCCACCGAGCTGCACCCCACCTTAGAGTCCAAAAAAGTCCCCGGCCTGTTCGGCGCGGGGCAGTTCAACGGCTCTTCCGGCTATGAGGAGGCTGCGGTGCAGGGCTTTGTGGCCGGCGTCAACGCCGCATTGAAAATTTTGGGCCGCCCGCCCTTCATTCTCCGCCGGGATCAGGGTTATATCGGCGTTCTCATCGACGATCTGGTGACCAAAGGCACCAACGAACCCTACCGCATGATGACCAGCCGCACGGAGTACCGCCTGCTCCACCGGCAGGACAACGCCGACCGCCGACTGGCCCGGTTTGGTCACGAGCTTGGTCTTGTGACCGATGAACAGCTTGCCGCCGTGGAGGAAAAATACGCCGCCGTCACCCGGGAGCAAAAGCGCCTGGAGCATACCGGCGTCGCCCCCTCCCCGGCTTTGGCGGAGTTCCTCACTCAAAAGGGGGAAGTGCCTGCCGCCGACGGCGCGCGGCTGGCAGACCTTTTGCGCCGCCCCGGTGTGACCTACGCCGACCTTGCCCCCTTTGACCCCAATCGACCCGATTTGCCCGCTGACGTGGTGGAAGCGGTGGAAATCGACACCAAGTATCAGGGGTATATTGACCGGCAGCTGCGGCAGGTAGCCGAAATGCAGCGGCTGGAGGAGCGCACCCTGCCCGCCGACGCGGACTATCTGTCCATCGCCGGCCTGCGGCTGGAGGCCCGGCAAAAGCTGGACAAGATCCGCCCCCTGAATTTGGGACAGGCCGGTCGCATCTCCGGCGTCTCCCCGGCAGACCTGGCCGTTCTGATGGTGTGGTTGAAGCAGAGGGAGGACGCTTAATGGAATTCTTATTGGACAAAATCGAAGAGCGCGATATGGATTTCGTTGTCATGCGCGCCTTTGCCGAGCTTCCTGCCTTTGCAGACTTCTTTCTGAACAAACTCGGACTCCCCGGCGGCGAAGTGGTGCGCGTAGAACACTCCGTTGTGGACAACGAGCTAGGCGAGTCGGATATTGTCGCTGTTATCTCTCTTGCCGGGCGGAAGTTCGCCTTGCTCATTGAAAACAAAATTGACGCCCACGCCATGCCGGAGCAGTGTTCCCGCTATTCCAGGCGCGGTATGCGCGGCTGCATCGACGGTCTGTACGACGATTTCGCCGTATTTACCATCGCCCCCAAGGCGTATTTGGACAGCAACGAAGAGGCGCAGAAATACGAAAATCGAATTTCCTACGAAGAATTGTTGACCCTTTTCACTGCCAACAACCGGGAGATGGATGCGCAAATCACCCAAGCCGCCATTACAAAGCAGATTCAGGGCTATACGGTGCAGGAAGTTCCTGCCATAACAGAGTTTTGGAAAAGGCTCTACGCTTTCTGCTGTTCATGCGGGCGGAACATTGAGATGTACCCCGCGGCAGGCCCTAAAGGAGCGCGCTCAACCTGGCCGCAGTTCAAAAGCGCATTAAAAGGAACCGAGTTGTTCTATAAAGCCAATCACGGGTTTTGCGATTTGCAGTTCGTCGGTAAACTGCACGACCACGAACGGCTAAAAAACGCTTTGCGGGACTTCAAAGACGAAAATATGCACTGGGCCGAGGCGGGGAAATCCGTGGCGCTTCGCATCCAAGTCAAACCCATGGACTTCAAACAGCCTTTTGAAACGTATCCCCACGAACTCGCGTTGATGGTCGATGCCATCGAGCGATTGACCAAACTGTCGTTCCTGCTGAACGACAGCGGTTTTATGGTATAAAGCCTCCCTTGTGTAAAGGGAAGTGGCATTTGCGCAGCAAATGACGGAGGGATTGTTTCACCCTGCAGGGCGGGATGGGGCTGTTCCGCCCCCGGGCGGGTGTCTTTTGTTCCGCCACAAAAGACACGAAAAAGGCGCATAGAAACCCATGGTTTCTATGTACTTCCTTTGGGCAGCCTCCGTGGGGTAACACCCACACGGTCGGCGGACACCTCTGACTCCGCCTACTTCGATTAGGCTGCCGCACGTTGTACTATCTGTAGCATTGCTTGTCTAACGAACTCCGCCGACTCTTGCTACGAACCATTAGGTTTGGCGTAGGGGGCGGCGTCCTCGACGCCCCGCAACAGCAAAAACGCTGTCCTGCTTTCACAGGACAGCGTTTTTATTTGAACTCAACTTATCCCTTTTTCTTGGACGCTTCACGCATACGGGCGGAGTGGTCCAGCAGGCGCTTGCGCAGGCGCAGGTTCTCGGGAGTACACTCCAGCAGCTCGTCGTCGGCCAGGAACTCCAAGCACTGCTCCAAGCTCATCTTGCGGGGAGTGGTCAGGCGCAGGGCATCGTCAGAGCCGGAGGCGCGCATATTGGTCAGCTGCTTTTTCTTGCAGACGTTGACGGAGATATCCTCCTGCTTGGGGGACACACCCACGATCATGCCCGCGTAGACGGGAGTGCCGGCGCCGATGAACAGCACGCCGCGCTCCTGAGCGTTGAACAGGCCGTAGGTGACGGCCTCGCCGGTCTCGAAAGCCACCAGAGAGCCGGTAGAGCGGCGGGAGATCTCGCCCTTCAGGGGGGCGTATTCCTCAAAGACGCTGGCCATGATGCCCTCGCCCTTGGTGTCGGTCAAAAATTCGTTGCGATAGCCGAACAGACCTCGGGAGGGGACAAGGAACTGGGCCTTCATCCGCTCGCCCACGGGGGTCATATCCAGCAGGTCGCCCTTGCGGGCGCCGATCTTCTCGATGACCGCACCGATGCAGTCGGCGGGTACATCCACCACCATGCGCTCGATGGGCTCGCACATGACGCCGTCGATCTCCTTATACAGCACGCGGGGGGGAGACACCTGCAGCTCGTAACCCTCACGGCGCATGGTCTCGATCAGAATGGACAGGGACATCTCGCCCCGGCCGGCCACGTTGAACGCCTCGGTGCTGTCGGTGTCGCTGACCCGCAGGGACACGTCCTTCATGGTCTCCCGGTACAGGCGCTCGCGCAGCTGGCGGCTGGTAACAAACTTACCCTCCTTGCCCGCGAAGGGGGAATCGTTGACGGAGAAGGTCATCTCGATGGTGGGGGCAGAGATCTGAATGAACTCCATAGGCTCCACACAGTCGGCGGCACAGATGGTGTCGCCGATGGTGATCTCACCGATACCGCTCATGGCGATGATATTGCCGGCGGTGGCCTCGGTCACAGGGACTTTGGCAAGGCCGTCGTACTGGTAAAGCGCGGTGGCCTTGGCCTTCTTGGGCGCCTCGTCCGCGGCGTGGTAGTTGCACACGGCAATTTCCTGATTCTGCTTGATGACGCCCCGCTCAATGCGGCCGATGGCGATACGGCCCACAAAGTCGTTGTAATCAATGGCGGACACCAGCATCTGGAAGGGGGCATCCTCCTCGGCCTCGGGGGCGGGGATATAGTCCACGATGGTGTCGAACAGGGGCTTCAGGTCCTCGCCCGCCACATCGGGGGAATAAGAAGCCGTACCCTGTCGGCCGGAGCAGAACAGGGTGGGGGACTCAAACTGCTCCTCGGTGGCGTTCAGGTCCAGCAGCAGCTCCAGCACCTCGTCCATAACCTCGTGAATGCGCTGGTCGGGGCGGTCGATCTTGTTGACCACCACGATGACCTTGTGGCCCAGCTCCAGGGCCTTGGACAGGACGAAGCGGGTCTGGGGCATGGGACCCTCGGCGGCGTCCACCAGCAGGATGACGCCGTTGACCATCTTCAGGATGCGCTCCACCTCGCCGCCGAAGTCGGCGTGACCCGGGGTGTCCACGATGTTGATCTTGATGTCGCCGTACTGGACGGCGGTGTTCTTGGCGGTGATGGTGATGCCGCGCTCGCGCTCCAGATCGTTGGAGTCCAT
>JAFQBN010000023.1 GCA_017416685.1 Oscillospiraceae bacterium | reverse complement strand
CCGAGTCCACCACCTACCGCTTTGCCAAGCACGACAAGAAGCGCTATCCCGATATCATCACCGCCAACGAGAACGGCACTCCCTACTACACCAACTCCTCTCACCTGCCCGTGGGCTACACCGAGGATATCTTCTCCGCCCTGGATGTGCAGGACGAGCTGCAGACTCTGTACACCTCCGGTACCGTCTTCCACGCCTTCCTGGGCGAGAAGCTGCCCGACTGGAAGGCTGCCGCCAATCTGGTGCGCAAGATCGCCGAGAACTACAAGCTGCCCTACTACACCATGTCTCCCACCTACTCCGTCTGTGCCGAACACGGTTACCTCACCGGCGAGCAGCACACCTGCCCCCACTGCGGTAAGGAGGCCGAGGTGTACAGCCGTATCACCGGCTACTACCGCCCCGTCAAGAACTGGAATGACGGCAAGAGTCAGGAGTTCCAGGACCGCAAGGTGTATGACATTGCCAACTCCAAGCTGACCCGTTCCGGCGCTCCCCGTGCCGAGGATGTGCCCAACTGCGGCAATACCCCCGTGGTGGCCGCCGGTGCCCGGGCCATCCTGTTCTCCCGCGTTACCTGCCCCAACTGCCGTGTGGCGGAAAATCTGCTGAACAAGGCCGGTTTCGCCTACGAGAAGCTGATCGCCGATGACAACGTGGAGCTGTGCCGCCAGTACGGCATCAAGGGCGCGCCCACTCTGGTCATTACCGACGGCACCAACTTCGAAAGCTACTACAGCGTACCCGAGATCAAGAAGTTCCTGGCTTCTCAGCAGGCCGTATAAAACCCAAACCCGAAACGGGTCGGGCGATACCGCCCGACCCGTTTTCTTGTTTAGACAGAATGGGAGGAAATTCAAATGCATGATATTATCGTAGTGGGCGGCGGACCTGCCGGACTGACCGCCGCCATTTACGGCCTGCGGGCGGGCAAGAGTGTGCTGGTCATCGAAAAAGCAGGTTTTGGAGGACAGATCGCCTTCTCCCCCAAGGTGGAGAATATTCCCGGTTTTGGTGTGATCGCCGGCGCGGAGTTTGCCGACAAGCTGGCCGAGCAGACTCTGAATCTGGGCGCTGACGTGGAGCTGGAGTGCGTCACCGGCGTGGAAAAGACGGAAAACGGCTTTGTGATCACCACCGAGGAGGGTTCTTCCTTCGAGGGAAAGACCGTTATCCTTGCCAACGGCGTCAAGCACCGTATGCTGGGCCTTGAGGGCGAGGAAGATCTGGTGGGTCACGGTATTTCTTTCTGCGCGGTGTGCGACGGCGCGTTCTATACCGGCCAGCACGCAGCAATGATCGGCGGCGGCAACTCCGCCCTGCAGGAGGCACTGCTGCTGAGCGAGGTGTGCAGCAAGGTCACCGTGGTGCAGAACCTGCCCACCTTCACCGGCGAGCAGAAGCTGGCCGATGCCCTGCTGGCAAAGGACAACGTAGAGGTGCTGTTCAGCACCGTGGTATCCGAATATATCACCGAAAACGGCGAGCTGGTGGGTCTGAAGCTGCACAGCGATGCCACCGGCGCGGACAGCGAGGTTCGGGTGGACGGCGCGTTTTTGGCTGTGGGTCTGCAGCCGGAGAACGAGAATTTTGCCCACCTGGTGGGTCTGAACCAGTACGGTTACTACGACGTGGACGAGTTCTGCGCCGCCAAAACCCCCGGTGTGTATGTGGCCGGCGACTGCCGCAGCAAGTTCATCCGTCAGGTGACCACCGCCGCCGGGGACGGCGCTGTGGCCGCCATGGGCGCCTGCCGCTGGCTGGACGCGCAGTAATTGAAAACGGAAGAAACAGCCTGCCGGTTTCGGCAGGCTGTTTCCTGTTGTGCAACTTTTTTTCGCCCGGGGTTGCAATTTTTATTTTTCCGGTGTTATAATAACCCTATCCCAAAATTTTCAGGAGGTGGAAGCCGCGTGGAAAGCCGAAGTTGCCGGGACACAGACAGCTGTTATCACTTATGCCGAACTGCGCGGCATGACCTTGCCCTGTAAGGGGCGGAGTGTCTTTATGCGCCCTTCCCCATAGTGATGGCAGCCACGGGAATTGCCCGTGGCTTTTTTGTGTCCCTTTTTGAAACTGACAGAAAGGGGATGTGCGCCATGCACGAGAATTTTGATTTGGACCTGCTGCTGGAGCTGGTGGAGCAGAAAAAGCTGCGCCAACTGCGGGAAATTCTGCAGGAGATGAACGAGGTTGACATCGCCTCGTTTCTGGATGAACTGAAACCGGAGCAGCTGATCGTGGTGTTCCGTCTGCTGCCCAAAGAGCTGGCCGCCGACGTGTTCTCCTACATGGAGGACAGCGACAGCCAGCAGCGCCTTGTCAGCTCCCTGAGCGACCGGGAACTGCGTGAGGTGCTGGACGAGCTGTACGTGGACGACGCCGTTGACATCATCGAGGATATGCCCGCCAATCTGGTCACCCGTATCCTGCGCAACACCGACCCGTCCACCCGCCATCAAATTAACCAACTGCTGAATTACCCCAAGGACTCCGCCGGCTCTATCATGACCACGGAGTACGTCTTCCTCCATCCGGAGGACACGGTGGAAGAGTCTTTCGCCCGCATTCGAAAGGTGGGTCTGGACAAGGAGACCGTCTACACCTGCTATGTCACAAAAAACCGCATTCTGCAGGGCGTTGTGACCGTTCGTCAGCTTCTGCTGAACGACTACGAGACCAAGATAGCCGACATTATGGAGACCAACGTCCTGTCCGTCAACACCCACGATGATAAAGAGGATGCGGCCCAGCTGCTGTCCCGCTATGACTTTACCGCCCTGCCCGTGGTGGATGGGGAGAACCGTTTGGTGGGCATTATTACCGTTGACGACGCTATGGACGTTATGGAAGAGGAGGCCACCGAGGACTTCGAGAAGATGGCCGCTATTCTGCCCTCGGATAAGCCCTACCTCAAGACCGGCGTGTTTGAGACCGCCCGGGCCAGACTGCCCTGGCTGATGCTGCTGATGCTGTCGGCCACTTTTGCGGGCATCATTTTGGCCGGATTTGAAAGCACCCTGGCCCTCATCCCCGCCCTGACCGCCTTTATTCCCATGCTCACCGGTACCGGCGGCAACTCCGGCGCCCAGTCCTCCGTCGCCGTCATCCGCGCCCTGTCTCTGGGTGAAGTGGAGTCCCACGACCTGTGGGGCGTCATCTGGAAGGAGCTGCGGGTATCCGTGCTGTGCGGTGTGGCCCTTGGCGTGGTCAACTTCGGCAAGATGCTGCTGGTGGACAACCTGCTGCTGGGCAACCCCGAGGTCAGCGTGATGGTATCCCTTGTGGTGTGCCTGACCCTGACGGTCACCGTCATCTGCGCCAAGGTGGTGGGCTGCCTGCTGCCTATGGCGGCGGAAAAGATCGGCCTTGACCCGGCGGTCATGGCCTCCCCCTTCATCACCACGGTGGTGGATGTGCTGTCCCTGCTGATCTATTTCTGGATCGCCATTCAGCTGCTGAATCTGTAAAATCTCCCCCGTACAGAGCGTTTGCTCCGTACGGGGGTTGCTTTTTGGGGAAAATGGCAGTATAATAACCTGCTACGTTATGGACAAACGAGAAAACCTGCGGCAGAGGAGCTGTCTTTATGAAGAACGAAAAACTGAGAAATGTTGCCATCATTGCCCACGTTGACCACGGCAAGACCACATTGGTGGACGGCCTGCTCAAGCAGTCGGGCGTGTACCGCGACAATCAGGCGGTGGAGGACCGTGTTATGGACTCCAACGATCTGGAGCGCGAGCGCGGCATCACCATCACCGCCAAGAACACCGCCGTCCAGTACGGCGACATCAAGATCAACATCGTGGACACCCCGGGTCACGCCGACTTCGGCGGCGAGGTGGAGCGCATCCTG
>JAFQBN010000022.1 GCA_017416685.1 Oscillospiraceae bacterium | reverse complement strand
CCCTGATCCTCCAGCACGAAGAACAGGCGGGTCAGGCCGATGGAGATGCCCACGCCGGGCAGCTGCTTGTCGGTGTAGTACTCGGCCAGGTTGTCGTAGCGGCCGCCGGAGCAGATGGAGCCGATCTCCGGGTGGTCCAGCATGGTGGTCTCGTACACGGTGCCGGTATAGTAGTCAAGGCCCCGGGCGATGGTCAGGTCCACGGCGAAGTGGCTCTCAGGCACGCCGAAGGCGGACAAATATTTGGTGACGGTGTTCAGCTCGTCCAGACCGAGATCGAACAGCTCGTGGCGGCCGCGGTAGCCCTCCAAAGCGGTCAAAACCTCGGCATTGGAGCCGGTGATGGCAATGAACTTCAAAATTTCGTCCGCCTGGGCGTCGGTCAGGCCGATCTCTTCGCCAATCAGCAGGGCGCGGACCTTGTCGGCGCCGATCTTGTCCAGCTTGTCCACGGTGCGCATGATGTCGCCGGACTTTTCGGTCAGACCCAGCATGGCGTAGAAGCCGTTGAGGATCTTGCGGTTATTCACCCGGATCTGGAACCGCTTCAGGCCCATGGCGGTAAAGGCCTTGTAGATGATGGAAGGGATCTCCGCTTCGTTGCTGATGTCCAGCTTGCCGTCGCCGATGATGTCGATGTCGGCCTGATAGAACTCGCGGAAGCGGCCCCGCTGGGCGCGCTCGCCCCGGTAGACCTTGCCGATCTGGAAGCGGCGGAAGGGGAAGGTCAGCTGACCGTAGTTTTGAGCGACGTACTTGGCCAGGGGGACGGTCAGGTCAAAGCGCAGGGACAGGTCGGTGTCGCCCTTGGAAAAGCGGTAGATCTGCTTTTCCGTCTCGCCGCCGCCCTTGGCCAGCAGCACTTCGGACGCCTCGATCAGCGGGGTATCCAGACCGGTGAAGCCGTACAGGGCGTAGGTTTTTTTCAGGGTGTCCGCCATGCGGTCGAACTGGGCCTGACGGGCAGGCAGCAGCTCCATGAAGCCGGACAGCGTGCGGGGTTGTACGATAGCCATAGTACCAAATCCTTTCGAAATAGGAGATATGAACGGATGCGTAGGGGGCGGCGTCCTCGACGCCCCGAATAAAAAATACGCTCCCGTCCCGTGGTTTGGGACGAGAGCGTAGAAATCGCTTCGTGGTGCCACCCAAATTCAGGCGCAGTGCGCCCCTTTTGCCTTCTGTTGCGGGAAGGGGACCGCCCCCGTCTCCGGGGCCGCTGGTAACGCTGTCTTCGCCGGATCTTCGCGCAAGCTTCTCGCAGCCAGGAAAGCTCTCTCTGTGGCGGGGTGTTCCGGGTACTCATGCGCCGTCAACGCGGTACAGCTAATCCTATCTTAAACAGGACAAAAAGTCAAGTTTCAGGCGGAAATTACACCGCAAAAGGCGCGGTTTTGGGGTTGACGATGTCACGCCAGTCCAAATCGCCCCGGGACAGGCCGTGGATGAGAACCTCGGCGGTGGCCACGTTGGAGGCAAAGGGGACGTTGTGCTGGTCGCACAGGCGGCAGATGTGGCGGACCTCTTCCTCCAGATCATTGCTGGCGGGATCGTCGAAGAACAGGACCATGTCGATCTCGTTATAGGCGATGCGGGCGCCAACCTGCTGAATGCCGCCGTGTTCGTGGGAAAGGAACAGGTTGATGGGCAGGCCGGTGGCTTCGCTGACCTGTCGGCCGGTGCTGTTGGTGGCGCACAGGGTGTGGCGGGCCAAAACACCGCAGTAGGCAATACAGAACTGGATCATCAGCTCTTTCTTATTGTCGTGGCTCATCAATGCAATGTTCATACGAAATCATCCCTTTCCTTTCTTTCTGTCAGCGGATTCTCATGATGGGGGCACGATGGCCCTCAATTCGTTTGGCGATGTTCAGGCAGGCGTTTGCCGCGCCGCGGCGGCCGGTCAAAATCAGCGGCTTACCCGCGTTGGCGGCCAGAACTACCTTGGGATCCTCCGGCACCACGCCCAACAGGGGCAGACCGGCGGCATCCATGGCATCGTCGATGGTAGTGCGCAGGCGGCGCAGCAACTTGGGCTGTACCCGATTGACCACCAGATGCACCTGCCTGATGTGGCCCAGCTCACCCACGGCACGCTGGGCATCCCGCAGGGAGGAGGCGTCGTTGGTTGCTACTACGATGGCCCGGTCGGCAGCGCGGGAGGCCAGCCGAAAACCGGCATCCAGACCGGCGGGAGCATCCAGCAGAATGTAGTCAAACTGCTGCCGCGCCTCATCCAGCAGTTTGGAAATGCTGGCTTCATCCACGCTGTCGGGCAGGCGGATGGGGGCGGTGAGCATGTGCAGGCCGGGCAGGTCCGGGTGAGAGACGGCGGCACGCTCCAGCGTGCAGCGGCCCTCCGCCACGTCGGAAAAGTCCATCAGCACCCGGTCAGTCATGCCAAGGCTGATGTCCAGATTGCGCAGACCGATATCCATATCGATGCACAGTACCTTGCGGCCCAGACGGGCAAGGCATGCGGCAATTCCGCCGGTGAGAGAGGTTTTTCCGGTGCCTCCCTTACCGGAGGCGATGACGATGGCGGTACCAGTAGCCATAGGGGCCTCCAATCACATCAATAGTAGTTTATCACAAAACCATGATGGGTCAATAGTTTGCGGGAAAATTTTGCCGGAGTTACAGCGGGTCTTTTTGGATTTTGGCCCACTTGCGGGGATAACCCTTCAGGGTGGGGGCCACCTTGCGGATGACCACCAGACGGTGGGTCACATCGGTGCCGGGGATGGTGTAGTCGTGGCAGGCCTCCACCCGACCGCCCAGAAGCTTGATGCAGTGGGCGGCACCGGCCAGCTCTTCGTCGCTGTCGGTGCTTTTCATGGCGAGGAACGCACCGCCCACCTTGACGTAGGGCAGGCACAGCTCGCACAGAAGGCGCAGATCGGCCACGGCCCGGGCGGTAGCAAAGTCGAAGCTGTCCCGGAAGCCTTTTTCAAGCGCTTTCTCCTCAGCCCGGGCGTGGATGGCAGTGACGCCCTCCAAACCCAGCTGTCCGGCCAGTTCGTTGAGCCAGTTGACCCGCTTTCCGAGGCTGTCCAGCAGGGTGACCTGCAAAGACGGGACAAGGGATTTCAGTACCATGCCGGGGAATCCGGCGCCGGAGCCTACGTCGATGAGGGCTTTCCCCTCCAAATCCACAAGGCCGACCAGAGCGGCGCAATCCAGCATGTGCAGTTGGGCAACGCCGGCCTCGTCCCGGATGGCGGTCAGGTTCATGACCTGATTTTTATCCAGCAGGAGCCTGCCGTAGTTGGCAAGGGTGTCGGCGGCATTGGCGGGAATTCGTTCGGTCAGGCCCAGCAGGTCGAGACCGGCGGAAATCATATCCTTCACGGGTCAACCTCCCACACTTCAGGCGAAGTTGGCCAGCAGGCCCGCAATGCCCGGGATCAGGAACCAGACGGACACCAGCCAGCAGATGGCGGCAAGGATCCACGCTCCGCGTTTGGAGGGGGAACCGGTGGTGCGATGGCTGATCAGGCCCACAATGCCCAGACCAACAAGGCCGGGGACGGCCAGCAGGGGGGCGATGCCGGTCAGGGCAATTCCGCCGGAAAAGTACATGGCGGTGGTCAGAGCCACCAAAATGACCATATACACGATGCCGATCCACGCCAAGGCCCGCTTGACCGGAGAGGCGGGGGCATACCCCTGCTCTTCGGGCAGGTTGTCCGGGGAATTGATATCGGGCATCAGTTCTTCTCCTTCAGCAGGTCGCGGATCTCACTCAACAGCTTCTCCTCGGCGGAAGGCTCAGGCTCGGGGGCGGGTTCGGGAGCAGGCTCTTCCTTCTTGCGGTGCAGGGAGTTGATGGCCTTGACCATGCAGAACACCGCAAAGGCGATGATGATGAAGTCGATGATGATGGCGATGGTGTTGCCGTACTTGACGGCTACCTCGGTGGCGGGGTCGATGACGCCCTCGGCATTGACTACGGCCTCTTTCAGTACCCACTTCCACTCCTCGAAGCTGATACCGCCGGTGAGCATGGAGATGAGGGGCATAATGATGTCGTTGACGATAGAGGTGGTGATCTTACCGAAGGCACCGCCGATGACAACGCCGACGGCCAGGTCGATCACGTTGCCGCGCATGGCAAAGGTCTTGAACTCGTTGAAAAACTTTTTCATTTTGGGTTGCTCCTCTCAATTTTTTATATTTTTATGGGAAAAGCGAAAACGCAGGGTATTATACAGAGCGAATATTACAAAATGGAATTACTTCTTAGGAAGCATGACCTCCATACCACCTCGTCCTCACAAGCTCCGCATCGTTCGCCGCCAGTCGGCTGACGGCTCATTCGCTGCGCTGCTCGTCCTCTCCAAACCCCGACCGCGCCGCTGGGTCGCGGTTTGGTTTTTCGAGTTGGGCAGAAGGAAGAAGCGATTACTTCTTAGGAAGCATGACCTCCATACCACCAAGGTAGGGACGCAGGGCGGCGGGGATCTTCACGCTGCCGTCGGCCTGCAGGTTGTTCTCCAGGAAGGCGATAAGCATGCGGGGAGGTGCCACCACAGTGTTGTTCAGGGTGTGGGGCAGGTAGGTGCCCTTCTCGCCCTTGACGCGCATCTTCAGGCGGCGGGCCTGAGCATCGCCCAGGTTGGAGCAGGAGCAGACCTCGAAATACTTCTGCTGGCGGGGGGACCAGGCCTCAATGTCGCAGGACTTGACCTTCAGGTCGGCCAGGTCGCCGGAGCAGCACTCCAGCTGGCGCACGGGGATGTCCATGGAGCGGAACAGCTCCACGCTGTAGCGCCACATCTTCTCGTACCAGGCCATGGAGTCCTCGGGCTTGCAGACGACTACCATCTCCTGCTTCTCGAACTGGTGGATGCGGTACACACCGCGCTCCTCGATACCGTGGGCGCCCTTCTCCTTGCGGAAGCAGGGGGAGTAAGAGGTCAGGGTCTGGGGCAGGCTCTGCTCGGGGATGATCTGATCGATGAACTTGCCGATCATGGAATGCTCGGACGTACCGATGAGGTACAGGTCCTCGCCCTCGATTTTGTACATCATGGCGTCCATCTCGGTCTGGGACATAACGCCCTCCACCACGTTGCCGTGGATCATGAAGGGAGGAATGCAGTAAATGAAACCCTTCTCGATCATAAAGTCCCGGGCGTAGGCCAGAATGCCGGAGTGCAGACGGGCGATATCGCCCATCAGGTAGTAGAAGCCGTTGCCGGACACCCGGCCGGCGCTGTCCATGTCGATGCCGTTGAAAGTCTCCATGATCTCGGTGTGGTAGGGGACCTCAAAATCGGGAGTGACAGGCTCGCCGAAGCGCTCCACCTCCACGTTGAACTCGTCGCTGGCACCGATGGGGACGGAGGGATCGATGATATTGGGGATGGTCAGCAGGATGCGGCGGATCTTCTCGGCCAGCTCAACCTCCTGAGCCTCAAGGGCTGCAAGCTCATCGGCGTTGGCCTTGACCTGAGCCTTGACCGCCTCGGCCTCGGCCAGCTTGGAGGGGTCCCTCTTGGCCTGACCCATCAGCATACCAACCTGCTTGGACAGGCTGTTGCGGGCGGAACGCAGCTCGTTGGCACGGGTCTGGGCGGTGCGGTTCTGCTCGTCCAGAACCAGAACCTCATCTACCAGAGGCAGCTTGGCGTCCTGAAACTTCTTTTTGATATTTTCTTTCACCACATCGGGGTTCTCACGAATAAACTTAATGTCGAGCATTGGTAAAATCTCCCTTTATTTACAAATTATAGCACGCGATACGGACGAAATTCAGAAAAGCGAGTCGTAGATGGCTTCATACTGTTCCAGCGGTGATCGGTACTCAGGGTCAGCAAGAGGTTCGGCTGACAGGAAAGGCTTCAAACCACTCTCCTCAAATGCCTCGATCATCTGTCGGGCGGAGTTGTAACGCCGCTGGAAAAACTCCCGCTGAATGCGCCAGAGCCAGTCCATGGCAAGGGTGACCTTCTCCTGCTGCTCGGCCTGGGCGGCAAGTTCGGCCTCCAGGTCGGCCACCTGTTGGCGCAGAGTTTCGTTCTGCTTCTGCACGGATTGGGTGATCTGCAGGGCGGAGGCGTTTTTCTGCAGGCCTTCTTCGATGAGCTGCTGGTCGTTGCGGCGCTGCTGCATAAAGTAGGACATCAGCAGCAGCAGAAACGCCACGGAAAACAGAGCCACCATATATGCGAAGAGTGCGGGGCGGTTTGTCTTGCGGCGGGCCGGCTGCTGTTCCGGGGTCTGGGTTTCGGCACTCATCAGCGAGTCCCTCCCTTCACCTGTTCCAGCACGTCCAGCAGAGCGTTCAGGTCATCGGTGTCGTAGTATTCCAATTCGATACGGCCCTTCTTGCCCTTGTCCACCACCCGGACCTTGCGGCCGAAGCGAGAAGTCAGATTCTTCTCTACTTCCGCCAAATACATGGCAATATCGGAGGTGGGTTTAACGGGCGCTTCCTCTTGGGCCGCAAGCTTTTGCAGGGATTTGATCAGCGATTCGGTCTGGCGGACGGACAGTCCCTGGGTGGCGGTCATTTGGGCCGCCTTGACCTGAAGCTCCTCAGAAGGAGCGGACAGAATGGCCCGGGCGTGACCGGCGGAAATGGAACCCTCCTCCAACAGGATCAGCACCGCTTCCGGCAGAGCCAGCAGGCGCAGGGTGTTGGCAATGGCGGGACGGGACTTGCCCATGCTCTGGGCAACCTCCTCCTGCGTCAGGCCGTGTTCCTGAATCAGCACCTGATAGCCCTTCGCCTCTTCCACGGGGTTCAGGTCCTCGCGCTGGAGGTTTTCGATCAGGCCCAGCTCCATGACCTTGCGGTCATCCGCCTCAATGATGATGGCGGGGACAGAGTCCAGACCGGCGGCTCGTGCAGCGCGCCAACGGCGCTCACCGGCGATGATCTGATAGTAGCCGGAGGACAGCTGGCGAACCGTCAAAGGCTGAATGATGCCGTGGGTACGAACGGACTCGGTCAGGTCCGCAAGTGCCTCCGGCTCAAAGCGTTTGCGGGGTTGGTTCAAACCCGGCTCCACCTGTGCGATGGGCAGGGAGACTGCGCCGCCGGAAGCGGCGCTCTTGTCCTCGGGGTGGCCGAAGATTGCATCTTGTCCCAAACCGGACAGGCCGTCAAGACCGCGTCCAAGGGCGTTGGCAGGTCTTTTTGCCATGCAAAACACCTTCTTTTATCGTAGTGTCGAATGTTTCACGTGAAACATCAGGATCTGGAGGCAAACTCCTCCGCCAGAGCGGTATAAGCCTCGGCGCCCCGGGAGGTGGGGTCGTAGGCCATGATGGGCCTGCCGTGGCTGGGGGCTTCAGACAGGCGAACATTGCGGGGGATGACGGTGGCGTAGACTTTGCCGGGGAAGTGTCGCTTGACTTCCTCGGCAACCTGAATGGACAGGTTGGTGCGGCCGTCGTACATGGTTAACAGGACGCCTTCCAGCTCCAGACCGGGGTTCAGGCGCTGCTTCATGCGGCGGATGGTACTCACCAGATCACTGAGGCCCTCCAGCGCGTAGTATTCGCACTGAACGGGGACAAGGACAGAGTGGGCGGCACACAAGGCATTCAGGGTAAGCAGCTCCAGAGAGGGAGGACAATCAATGAAGATATAGTCGTAGTGGTCGGAGAGCTTGTCCAAAGCGTCTTTCAGCCGGTATTCCCGGCGGTCCAGAGAAATCAGCTCCACGCCCGCACCGGCCAAATCCTTGTTGGCGGGCAGGACGTCACCGTAAGGGGTATTGACCACGGCGTTTTTCGGCTCCACAGAACGGATGATGAGGTCGTACACGTTGGGGGCGCGGCCCTTATCCACGCCGAGGCCGGACGTTGCGTTGGCCTGAGGGTCAAAGTCGCACAGCAAAACCCGGTAACCCTTGGCAGCCAAGGCTGCGGACAGATTAACACTGCTGGTGGTTTTACCCACGCCGCCTTTTTGGTTGACGATTGCAACGATTTTTGCCATAGCGCTTTCACCCCATAATATCAATTACATACATTATATCAACCGGGCGGCAAATTTTCAACTGTTTTCACGCAAAAGGCGGAAATTGTTTCACGTGGAACACAGAGGTGGAGACATTAAAAAACCTCCCGCAGATGTTTCACGTGAAACAAATACGGGAGGTCAGGGAGGCTTATTTGGGGATGCGGATGGTCAGACAGATCGCATCATCTGTCTCCTGCTGTTGACAGCAGGCATCCACACCGGCAGATTTCATCATGGACAGACCCCGGGTAACGCTGTTCAGGAACAGGCGCACGTCTTTAATAACGAAGGAACGTTTTGGGCGGGGTTTATTGGCAGCCAACAGTCCGTTCACATATTGCTCGGTCCGGGCTACTGTAAAATGTCCGGCTGTGACTTGGGCGGCGGCGTGTTCCAATCGATGGTCGTGTTCCAAACGGAGCAGCGCCCGTGCGTGTCGCTCCGTCAAACCGTTGTCCCGCAAGGATTGCAGGATGCTGAGGGGCAACCGCAGCAGCCGGAGTTTGTTGGCCACGGCAGATTGTGATTTGCCAATGCGACGGGCGACCTCGTCCTGGGACAGGCAGTAGGTCCGCAGCAGCTTGTCCAGCGCAAGGGATTCCTCCAGAAAGTCCAGATCCTGCCGCTGAAGATTTTCCACCAGTGCCAGCAGAGAGGAGTTCTGGCTGTCTGTGCAGATGGGCAGACAGGGGACACGCTCCAATCCTGCCATAGCCGCGGCGCGCAGCCGTCGTTCACCGGCTACCAGCTCCCATCCGCAGTCGGTCTTTCGAACAGAGAGCGGCTGCAGGATACCGAGGGCCCGGATGGAGTTTGCCAGCTCTTCCAGGGCTTGTGGGTCGAATGTGCGGCGGGGTTGATCCGGGTTGGGGCGAATTTGGTCCAGGGGCAGAGACAAGACCCGTTGTCCCTCGCCACGTCTGGGCAAAAGCGTCATATCGGAGGCCTCCTTTCGTGTTCCAACCACAAAATACCATATTTTGGAAATCACTTTTCGCCGTAAACGGTCGAGAATTTCGCAAAATTTCAAAAAACCCGGATTTTTGGGCAAAAAGACGCCACACCTTGGGGCGTGGCGTCTAACAGTGAGGATTAAAAGCGTTCTGCCAGTAATCGGGTCATTAACCGGCGCAGGGGGACGAAAAGGATCAGGACAAGGGCAAAGTTTGCTCCGCAGTGGATCAGGTCAAAGGGAATGCCGGACAGCCACCAGCTAAGTGCAAAGGCCGGACCGCCCAGCAGCAGGCAGACCGGGGTGAACAGCGCGCCGAACAGCAGGCCGAAGCCCCCTGCGACCAGGGCCCAGCCGAGGGGCGACTTCATGTCCCGCAGCAGCCACGCCGCCAGCGCAAGAATGGCCCAGACGTATAGGTAACCGATGGACCAAATACCGATACCATAGAGCAAAAGTTCCAGAATTACATAGATATACATGGGAAACAGACACTTTTTGCCCAAAGTGACCGCGTAAACCATGATAAGCAGGGACACCGGCTCAATATTGGGCAGTGCCATCATCGCCACCTTGGCGGCGAAGGTCAGGGCGCCAAGCACCCCAAACAGGGCGACCTGACCGGCCAAGCGCCGCTTATCCAAGGGTGTACACCAGGGAGAATTGGTCCCCGTCCTCCAGCACAGTGGCATCAATGCCGGTAGTTGCGTACTCTTCGCCCTCAAAAAGCGCCCAATACGCCCCGTTCACAGCAAAATCCGCAACTTCTCCGTCCACTTCCTTGATGTACAGGCCGTAAGCGCCCTGCTCACCTTTTACAAGTCCGTCTTCCATCAGAACGGAGCCGAGATATTCAGCATCGGTTTCGTAGCGGAAAATTTTCTCGCTTTTGTCGGCGTGAACTACGGTGACTGCAATGCTCTTTTCGCCCGTGACGGGAGAGGGGCGGGCGGCGAGGTACACGGCGCCCAGCAGGGCGACTGCAGCCAGCAGCGTGACAAGGCAGAGGGTGAGTTTGGTGTTTTTTTTCATAAGGTCCTCCTTCATGCGCAAAAAAGCGGCGTCCTTCCGGACGCCGCAGCCGTTTTTCTGCGCGCAGAATATTCCCGCAGCCCTGTTTCTCGCAGGGGCGGGGACAGGCCACGCTTCGTAGGTCTTCTGACTTGCGACTTGGACACAGTCCGCCGTCCCGCCTTCCCGGAGCATTCTCCAGTGACCGGCTTTCGCCATGGGACGGCTACAGTCGCTTACAGCGGCGGTACCGTTGGGGAGTTGCACCCCGATTGTCTTGTTCAGCCTGTGCGGTGCCATTGCCCCGGACAGGCCACGAAGCAGGTGTTTGGTTGTCGAAATAAGTATAACACGAAGAGGCTGAAAATGCAAAGAAAATCGGGCCGTCCGTGGGGGACGACCCGGTTTTGACGCTGTATCAGCACTTTTCAAACACAGTGGCAACACCCATGCCGCCGCCGATACACAAAGTGGCAAGACCGCGCCTGACCTCGCTCCGGCGGGCCATTTCGTGCAGCAGGGTAACGATGATGCGGGCGCCAGAGGCGCCAACGGGGTGGCCGATGGAGATGGCGCCGCCGTTGACGTTGACCTTATCCATGTCAAAGCCCAGCTCACGGGCAACCGCAATGGACTGGGCGGCGAAGGCTTCATTGGCTTCCACCAGATCAATGTCGGCCACGGCCAGGCCGGCCTTTTCCATAGCCTGACGGCAGGCGGGAACGGGGCCCACGCCCATGATCTTGGGATCCACACCGCCCTGCCCCCAGCTGACCAGCTTGGCCATGGGCTTCAGACCGTACTTCTGCACCGCTTCACCGGAGGCCAGCACGATGGCGGCTGCACCGTCGTTGATGCCGGAGGCATTGGCGGCGGTAACGCGCTGAGTGTGGGTGCGGGCGGCTTCGGCGCGGATGCCGGTGGGCTGGAAGGTGTGAACGACGGAGTCCTCAACCCCTTCGGGGCCAACGGGGAAGGCGCCCCGCAGCTTGGCGATGCCCTCGGCAGTGACGCCGGCCTTGGGATACTCGTCCACCTTGAATTCCACAAGTTCCTTCTTCCGGCGGACCATGAAGGGGGTGATCTCCGCATCGAATTTGCCAGCGGCGTGGGCGGCCTCGGACTTGCGCTGGGAGGCGGCGGCGAATTCATCCTGCTCCTGCCGGGTGATGCCCCACACATCGCAGATATTTTCGGCGGTGGTACCCATGTGATAGTCGTTGTACACGTCCCACAGGCCGTCGCGGATCATGGTGTCCACCACTTTTTTGTCACCCATGCGCCCGCCCCAGCGCTCGTCGGGCAGGGCGTAGGGGGCGGCGGACATGTTTTCGGTGCCGCCGGCAACCACTACGTCGGCATCGCCGCAGAGGATGGCGCGAGCGCCCTCGATGACGGACTTCATGCCGGAGCCGCACACCATACCCACGGTGTAGGCGGGGACGGAGAAGGGAAGACCGGCCCCGACACCCACCTGACGGGCCACATTCTGGCCCTGTGCGGCGGTGAGGATGCAGCCGAACATCAGCTCGTCCACCTGCTCCGGCAGGAGCTTGGCGCGGGTCAGGGCATCTTTCACTACAGCTGCGCCCAGCTCAGCGGCAGGGACATCCTTCAGGCTGCCGCCGAAAGAGCCAACGGCGGTGCGGCAGCAGCTGACAACATAGATTTCTTTCATGCAACGCACTCCTTGTATTATCCGTTATAGCGGTTCATGGCACGGTCAAGGCCCTGGGACAGAATGCATTCCACTGCATCGGCGGCCCGGGAGACAGATGCGTCCATGTCCTTTTTGTCCTGACCGGTAAAGTGACCCAGTACCCAGTCGGCAAGATCGTAGTCCGGGTGCGGCTTCTCGCCGACGCCCAGCCGCAGCCGGGGGAACTGGTCGGTACCCAACTGCTGAATGATGTTTTTCAGACCGTTATGACCACCGGCAGAGCCGCTTTTTCGGATGCGCAGCTTACCCACCGCCAGTGCGGTGTCATCGGAGATGACCAAGATCCGCTCGGCGGGGATTTTATAGAAATCCGCCGCCTGCCGCACGGCCTCACCGGACAGGTTCATGTAGGTCACCGGCTTCATGACCAGCACTTTTTGACCGCCAAGTTCGGTGGTGTTGGTCAGAGCCTTGTATTTCAGTTTTTGGATGGGGATGTTTTTGCGGCTGCCGATCTCGTCGGCCACCATGTAGCCGGCGTTGTGCCGGGTGTTTTCGTACTTGTCGCCGGGATTGCCCAGACAGACCAGCAGCCAGTCCACACCGCCGCCGGGTCGTTTCTTCAAAAACATGGTCTACCTCGCAAACAGAAATGAAGGGGCGGGCATGGGCCCGCCCCTTATTGGAAGTATGTATCAGGTGAACAGAGTGGAAACGGAAGTCTCCATAAAGATGTGGCTGATGGCCTCGGCAAACATGTGGGCCACAGAGATGTACTTGATCTTGGGGCAGTTGATGCCGGGCTTGCCGGGAACGGTGTTCAGGAAGATGACCTCGTCCAGTACGCTGTTGGTAATGTTCTCAATGGCCTTGCCGGACAGCACGCCGTGGGTAGCGCAGGCGGTCACGTCCTTGGCGCCGCCGATCTTGACCAGGGCGTCTGCGGCGTGGCACAGGGAGCCGCCGGTGTCAACCATGTCGTCCAGCAGGATGACGTGCTTGTCGCGCACATCGCCGATGATGTTCATGACCTCGGAAGAGTTGGCCTTCTGACGGCGCTTGTCCACGATGGCCATGGGCATCTCCAGCTTCTGAGCAAAGGCGCGGGCGCGGGTCACGCTGCCCACGTCGGGGGAGACGACCATAGTGTCCGCGTGGACGGCGGCGTACTTCTTGAAGAAGTGGTCGACAAAAATGGGAGAACCCAGCAGGTTGTCCACGGGGATGTCGAAGAAGCCCTGGATCTGGTTGGCGTGCAGGTCCATGGTCAGCACACGGTCAGCGCCGGCGCGGGTGATGAGGTTGGCCACCAGCTTGGCGGAGATGGGGTCGCGGGGTTTGGTCTTGCGGTCCTGACGGGCGTAGCCAAAATAGGGGATGACGGCGGTGATGCGGCCGGCGGAGGCACGCTTCAGGGCGTCGATCATAATGAGCAGCTCCATCAACGCGTCGTTAACGGAGTGCAGCTTGCCGTCCTTGATAAAGGAGCAGGTGGACTGCACCACGAACACGTCGCTGCCGCGGACAGTCTCGTAAATGGAGGCGAAGTTTTCGCCGTCGGAGAACTGGCCAACCTCGGAATTGCCCAGAGGGATACCCAGTTCCTTGCAGATCTCCTGTGCCAGCTCGGGATTGGAGTTGCCGGTGAAGATCTTAATGTCCTTGCCGTGTGCGATCATAGCTCAACATCCTTCCAAATTTCTCTGTTCTTTCGGTGCGGCGAAGCCGCCCGCTGTTTACTTTTTGATTTTCTTTTTCCGATGCTCAGCCGCCCAGCCGGGCTTCACAGTCTGGCGGGAGCGGGCGATGACCAGACTGTCGGCCGGGGCATCCTCGGTCACGGTGGAGCCGGCGGCGGTATAAACGCCGTCCGCCAGAGTGACGGGAGCCACCAGATTGGTGTTGCAGCCAACGAACACGTCGCTGCCGATGGTGGTGCGGTGCTTGGCGTTGCCGTCGTAGTTGCAGGTGACGGTGCCGCAGCCGAAGTTGACCCGCTCACCCACGTCGGCATCGCCCACGTAGGTCAGGTGTGCCATCTTGGTGCCTGCGCCCAGATTGCAGTTTTTCAACTGAACAAAGGCGCCGATCTTGCTGCCCTCGCCCACGTCGCAGTGGGGGCGGATGTGGGTGTAGGGGCCGATCTCGCAGTTTTTGCGGATCAGGCTGTCCTCCACCTGGGCGGTGTTGATGGTCACGCAGTCCTCCACACGGGTATCCGTCAGCATGACGTTGGGGCCGATGGTGCAGTTTTCACCCACCACAGTATTCCCGCGCAGGATCGTACCGGGCAGAAGGACCGTGCCGCGGCCTACGGTGACCTGGGGTTCGACCCACACGGCGGCGGGGTCCATCATGACCACTCCGGCGGCCAGAAGCTCGTTGCGTTTGGTGATGAGAGATTCGTCCATAAAGCGCCCTCCTTATACAAAGCACACCCCTGCCTGCGGGGTACGCACATTGTCAAGTCTATTATAACATAGATTGAGGAGAAAGTTCAGCCTTTTCTGAAAATATTTTTAACGAATTTGACCTGTGCCGCGGACGATATATTTGTAACAACAGAGTTCTTCCAGCCCCATAGGACCCCGGGCATGGAGCTTTTGGGTGGAGATGCCCATTTCACAGCCCAGACCGAACTCGCCGCCGTCGGTGAAACGGGTGGAGGCGTTGTGGTACACAGCCGCGGCATCCACCCCGGTCAGGAACCGGCGGGCGGTGGCATCGTCTTCGGTGAGGATACACTCGGAGTGGCCGGTGGAGTGAGCGGCGATGTGGGCCATGGCGCAGTCCGTGTCGTCCACCACGGCGACTGCCATCACGTAGTCCAAAAATTCAGTGTCAAAATCCCGCTCACCGGCGACAACGCCCTCGATGATACCGGCGGCGGTGGGGTCAAGACGCAGCTGGACGGGAATTTGACCCGCCGCGACCCGCGCATCAACAAGGCGCTGGCGCAGCCTGGGGAGGAATTGCGCGGCGATGTCCTTATGCACAAGGCAGACCTCCGCCGCGTTGCACACGCTGGGGCGGCTGCACTTGGCGTTGGCGATGATGTCCAGAGCCTTGTCCTGATCGGCGGCGGCGTCCACGTAGATGTGGCAGATGCCGGTGCCGGTCTCAATGACGTTAACGGTGGCGTTTTCCACGCAGGCCCGGATAAGGCCCGCGCCGCCCCGGGGGATGAGCAGATCCACGAAGCCGTTGGCAGTCATAAGCTCGTTGGCGCTGGCGCGGGTGGTGTCCTCCACCAGCATCAGGGCGTCGGCGGGCAGACCCGCCTGCTCCAGACCGCGTTTCAGGGCGGTGACGATAGCGGCCGCAGAGCGGTGCGCCTCTTTGCCGCCCCGCAGCACGCAGGCAGAGCCGGCCTTCAGCGCCAGAGCCGCCGCGTCGGAGGTGACGTTGGGTCGGCTTTCGTAAATGATGGCGATCACGCCCATGGGAACGGCGGTGCGCTCGATGACCAGACCGTTGGGGCGCTGCACCCGGCGCAGCACCTGACCCACCGGGTCGGGCAGGTCGGCCACCTGACGCATACCGTCGGCCATACCGGCGATGCGGTCGCGGTTCAGGGCCAGCCGGTCCAGCATCACGTCAGATACCGTACCCTTTGCAGCTTCCAAATCCAGCGTGTTGGCGGCCAGAATGTCGTCCGCCCCGGCCAGCAGACAGTCGGCCATGGCCCGCAGGGCGGCGTTTTTGGTTTCGGTATCGGCCAGAGCCATGGCGGGTTTTGCCGCCTTGGCCCGAACCAGCAGTTCCTGTGTGGTCATAAGATTTCCCTCACTTCTTTCCCACAAATCGGGTGCCTACATTCTTGCCGTCCACGATGTCATAGAGTACGGCGGGGTTTGCACCGTTGGCAATGACCATGTCACAACCGACCCCGGTGACCATCTTGGCGGCACGGATCTTGGTGGTCATGCCGCCGGTCCCCAGACCGGAACCCACGCCGCCGGCCAGCGCCTCCACCTCGGGCGTGATAGTCTCCACCACGTGGATGAGGGCGGCATCGGGATTTTTATGGGGGTCGGCAGTGTACAGCCCCTCAATATCGCTCAGCAGCACCAGCAGATCGGCCTCCACCGTGCAGGCCACAATGGCGCCCAGGGTGTCGTTGTCGCCTACCTTGATCTCGGCGGTGGCGACGGTGTCGTTCTCGTTGATGATGGGCAGAGCGCCCAGCTCCAGCAGGCGGTTGATGGTGTTTTCAAAATTCTGCCGCCGCTCGGCGTGGTCCACGTCCTCGCCGGTGAGCAAAATCTGCGCCACCGTGTGGTTGTACTGGGTGAACAGCCGGTCGTAGGTGTACATCAGCTCGCACTGACCCACGGCGGCAGCTGCCTGCTTGGTGGGGATGTCGGCAGGCTTGCCGGGCAGATGCAGCTTGCCCACGCCCATGCCGATGGCGCCGGAGGACACCAAAATCACGTCGTGACCGGCGTTGCGCAGGTCGCTGAGAACGGTGACCAGCTCCTCCACGTGGCGGATATTCAGGTGGCCCGTGGGGTGGGCCAGAGTAGACGTGCCGACTTTAACTACGATTCTCATGTAAAATCCCTCACTTCAGTTCCAGTGTGCGTTTGTAAGATGCCTCCACCGCAGACTGCACCGCGGCGGCGAAGTTGGCGTTCTCCAGGGCGTAGACACCCTGAATGGTGGCTCCGCCGGGGGAGCAGACGGCCTGTTTCAGCTCCTCGGGACTTTTGTCGCTCTGTCCGGCCAGCTTGGCCGCGCCCTCCAGCATTTTGGCGGCATACAGCAGGGCCTTGTCCCGGGGCAGACCGCAGGATTGACCTCCCTGTGCCAGGGCATCCATGAACATATAGGCAAAGGCCGGGCCGCAGCCGGACACGGCGCAGGCCGCGTCGATGAGTTCCTCGTCGATCAGGTCCACAAGACCCGCCCCGGACAGCAGTTCCGTCAACTCGGCAAGCTCCACATCGGTCAACCCCTTGTGGCACAGCTGGATGACCCCGGCGCCGATGGCGGCGGGAGTGTTGGGCATGATGCGGGCGACGGGGCAGTCCACCCCGGCCATCTGACGGATACGCCCGCAGGTCAGCCCCGCCGCCATGGTCAGCAGCACGAAGCGGTCGCCTCTTGCCGCCAAAACAGGCCGCAGGTCAGCCAGCACGTCGGCCATCATCTGGGGCTTGACCCCCAGCACCACAAGGCTGCACCCGGCGGCCTCGGCATTGCTGCACACCCGGCCCACAAGGCTCTGCGCCAGCTTTTCCGCCTTGACCGGGGAGCGGTTGGCAAAAAACAGCTCCGCCGTGGGGCAGGAAAGGCGAAAGGCCCGGGCCATAGCCCCGCCCATGTTGCCGCAGCCGATGAATCCGATTGTTGTGAACATATAAATTTCCTCCTTTGTGCCTTCCCCTCGGGGGGAAGGTGGCACGGCGCAGCCGTGACGGATGAGGGGAACAGCATAAGGGGTTGCATTGCAGACATTATAGCACATTGTATGGTGTATTTCACCCATTGGCGAAAAATTTTGCCAAATCCTTGTTGACAAGGGAAAAAACCTGTGGTATGTTAACTGTACTAATACACGCAGTACAGTTGCGACGAAAGGAGGGGCGCTATGCTCCATCTGGACTATCGGGACGCCCGTCCCATCTATGAACAGGTCCGTGACGGCCTGCGGAAATTGATGGTCACCGGGATCATGCAGGAGGGGGAGAAGCTGCCCTCAGTGCGGGCGCTGGCGGCAACACTGGCCATCAACCCCAACACCATCCAAAAAGCTTATGAGGCGCTGGAGGCGGAGGGGTACGTCTACTCTGTGGCGGGCAAGGGCAGTTTTGTTTCGCCCCAGACCGGGGTGGATGACAGCCACCGCCGCCAGCTTCTGGAGCAGTGGCAGGCTGCCACCCGGGAACTGCTGTATCTGGGCGTTGACCCGGAGGAGCTGAACCGATTTATCGGCGAACAAGGAGGGAACAAGAAATGATAACGATCAACGATGTGGTCAAGACCTTTGACGGATTCCGGGCCTTGGACGGACTGACCATGCAGGTGGAAAAAGGTTCTATCTACGGCCTTGTTGGCCCAAACGGTGCAGGCAAGTCCACCATCCTGCGCCACATTACCGGCGTGTACCGCCCGGATACGGGCAGGGTGCTGGTGGATGGACAGCCGGTGTACGAAAATCCGGACGTCAAGCGGCGCATTTACTCCATCCCCGACGAGCTGGCCTTTTTCCCCGCCGCCTCCACCCGGGATATGATGAAGTTCTACCGGGGAATTTATCCTAACTTCGATATGGAGCGGTACGAGGCGTTGAGAGATGCCTTCCCCGCCGTCAACGAAAAGCACCCCATCCGCCGCCTGTCCAAGGGCATGCAGAAGCAGTCCGCTTTCTGGCTGGCCCTGTGCTGCCGCCCCGACCTTTTGGTGCTGGACGAGCCGGTGGACGGACTTGACCCGGTGATGCGCCGGCAGGTCTGGTCGCTTCTCATGGGCGATGTGGCCCAGCACGGCACCACGGTGCTGGTCTCCTCCCACAACCTGCGGGAGCTGGAGGATGTGTGCGACCACGTTGGCATCCTGTCCCACGGCAAGGTGCTGCTGCAGCGGTCGCTGACCGACCTGCAGGACAATGTGGTCAAGCTGCAGGTGGTCTTCAACGGTGATATGCCCGAGCTGCCCGCCGATCTGGAAGTGCTGCATGCCGCCGAAACCGGCCGCATCCATACCATCATCGTCCGGGGTCGCGCAGAGGAGGTCAAGAGCCGTCTGGCTGCCTTCAACCCCCTGCTGCTGGAGGCCCTGCCCCTGTCCCTTGAGGAAATTTTCATCTACGAATTGGGAGGTGAGGACTATGAAGTCCGGGACATCGTACTTTAATTGGACGCTGTTCAAGAAAAATCTCACCCGGTTCTGGCCGGTTTGGGTGCTGTATACGATCATTTGGATCTACGCCATCCCCATGAACTGCATTATGGTCGTGACCCGCAATATGAGCTGGATGGGCACCACCCCGCTGGAGCAGGTAAAAAACTTTGCCAACGGCATCCCCAATCTGCTGACGTTCGGCGCGTTTTTGGCCTTTGTCTTCGGTGTGCTGGCGGCTATGGGGACATTCTCCTACCTTTACAACAACCGCATGGCGGGCATGATGCATACCCTGCCCCTGCGGCGGGAGGGTCTGTTCCTGACCAGCTACCTGTCCGGCCTTTCCATGCTGATCATTCCCAACTGCCTTGTCTGGGCGCTGACCCTGGCGGCGGAGGGCCTGTGCTCCGGCTTTGTGGACATGTACACCATCACCATCTGGTGGGCGGCCATGAGCGCCATGTGCCTGTTCTTCTACTCCTTTGCCGTGTTCTGCGCCCAGTTCACCGGCCACCTGCTGGCCCTGCCCGCCTTTTACGGCATTTTGAACTTCCTGGTCGTCGTGCTGACCGCCCTTATAAATATGCTGTTTGAGCAGTATTTGTACGGCTACAGCGACATTCCCGCCAATTTGGAGCAGACCGTGTTCTGGTTTACCCCGGTGGTGCGGCTGATCAACGAGGTGAACTGGATCAACCCCAACGGCTTCGGCTGGCGGCTGCTGGGCGTGGCGGAACTGGTGATCTACGCTGTGGTGGGCCTTGTTTTTGCCGGGCTTGCCCTGCTGGTCTACCGCCGCCGCCACATTGAGAGTGCCGGCGACGTGGTGGCCGTGCCGGTAGTGCGGCCCGTCTTCAAGTACGGCGTGGGCATCTGCGCCGGACTGTGCATCGGCTTCTGGGTCTACGCCATCTTCGGTTACGAGGCCATCGGCGGACTGACCGGCAGCCTGCTGCTGTGGACCGCCGTGGGCTACTTCGCGGCGGAGATGCTGCTGAAAAAGTCTTTCCGGGTGTGGAAGGCGTGGCGCGGCTGTGTGGGGCTGCTGGTGCTGATGGGCCTGTTTGTTGTTTCGCTGCAGACCGACCTGTTCGGCTTTGGGTCCTACGTGCCTGAGGTCAACCGGGTGCAGGAGGTCTATGTGGATGCCTTTGGCAGTTACCCCTACGATTCCGGCCGGGATCTCGTCATCGAGACCGAGGATCGGACCATCATCGAAAAGACGGTGGCCCTGCATCAGGGTTTTGTGGACCAACACAAAGACCCCGATACCGGCGAAGGCCGCGACAGCGACTACGTCCGCCTGCGTGTGACCTACAAGCTGGACAACGGCGCGGTCATCCGCCGGCAGTACGGCGACCACGTGTGGCCGGGCAGCAAGTTTGAACAGGTGGCCCGGGACTTTTACTGCGACCCGGAGATCGCCAGACTGACCTATGATCTGGACCTGATCGACCCGGAAAAACTGGGCAACGTGGAGGTCAGCAGCCTGTGGAACACAGAGAATAAGAAGAACGAGTACTACAACTTTGCCGAAATGATCCCCATGGAGCAGCGCTACGCCGCCGTGCGCAAGGTGTACGATGCGGTGCTGCTGGACTTTGAGGAGGGCAACCTTGGCAAGCGGTATCTCTTCGATTTGGAGGAGGACCGCCAGCTCAACACCTGCACCACCGACCTGTATCTCTACTGGGAGGACGAGGAACCCAACGGACACTATGCCCAGAATCCTACCTATGCGGAGACGTCCGTCGTCTACCACTACACCAAGAGCGTGGCCATCACCCTGACCCCCCAGGCGGAACACACCATCGCCGTGCTGACCGAGCTGGGCATTTTGGATGAGGACACTACCCTGCGCCTGTACCGCGATATTGTGAAAGAGGAAAATCAGGCCAAGTATGGCGACGTGATCATCAACTACAACCCCAACTCCGCCGACTTTGGCATCATCGGCGGTGCCAACGGCCCCACCGCCATCGTAGTGGGGGAACCCCAATAATTTGCCTTGACCCACCCCCGGAACTCCGGGGGTGGGTTTGCCCTAATACAAAGCCTCCCCTGGGGGAGGGTGGCACGGCGAAGCCGTGACGGGTGAGGGGAAGATTTGCAGACCAGGTGGCATTCCCCTCATCCGCCCCTTCGGGGCACCTTCCCCCGGGGGAAGGCTTGCTTAAAACAATCTGCCGGGTCACCCTTGAAAACGACAACCGAATGCGCTATACTGACAGGGAAATGAAACCCAACACACCCCCTCTTTTGAAAAAGAGGGGGTCGAAGTCGTGTCCGGGAGGGAACAGGATGGAACTGCTGTTGTCTGTATTGGAGCAGCTGAGCGAATTTGAACAACTGCTGTCCGCCATGGAGGCCGGCCGCTGTCCCGCGGCGGTGTCCGGTCTGGCGGCGGTCCATCGCGCCCATTTTGCCGCCGCCATCCACCGGAAAACAGACCGCCCCGTGGTGCTGGTCTGTGCCGACGAGGGGGAGGGGGAACGACTGGCCCGGGACGTGGCCGCCCTGTCCGGACACGAAGTGCCGGTGCTGTGCGCGCGCAGCTTTACCTTCCACAACGCCGCTACCGTGTCCCGCCAGTGGGAACACGGCCGCCTGAGCCTGCTGCGGCGCATGATCTGCGGCGAGGTCCCCCTGCTGGTGGCCACGGTGGAGGGCCTGATGCAGCGCACCCTTGCTCCCCGGTCCATGGATTTGGTGTGCCGCACCCTTGAAGTTGGGAAAAGCTACGATCTGAACGAGCTGTCCGAGGCGCTGACCGCTGCCGGCTACACCCGCTGTGAACAGGTGGAGGGCGTGGGTCAGTTTGCCGTCCGCGGCGGCATTCTGGACGTGTTCTCCCCGGAGATGGAGCAGCCCGTCCGCGCCGAGTTCTTCGGTGACGAGCTGGATGCCATGGGCAGCTTTGACCCGGTGAGCCAGCGCAGAACGGAGAACATCGATAAGGTACAGATCCTGCCCGCGGCGGAGCTGCTGCCCCAGCTTGCCCCCGGCGGCCTCGTGGGACTGCTGAACAAGCTGGATGACCTCATCAAAAAAGCGGAGAAAAAGGGCAATCAGCCTCTGGTCACCACCCTGCGGGCCGACCGGGAGGTCATCGCCAACTGTATGAGCCTGCCTGCTCTGGACCGCTACCTGACCCTCATCTGTCCCGAGGGAGCTACGGCGGCGGATTATCTGCCCATGGATGCCTGTATCCTGTTTTCCGAGAGCAGCCGTGTGGCCGAGCGGGCCAAGACCTATCAGTGGCAGCTGGAAGAGGATGTAAAGACCCTGCTGGAGCGGGGAGAGCTGGCAGGCGAGTGCGGTCAGGTCATCCTGCCCTTTGATAAGCTGTGTACCCGGCTGGAGGACTGGCCGGTGGCCTATCTGGACTCCTTCACCCTGTCCACCTATCCCATGCCGCCCAAAACGCTCCTGTCCCTGATGGCCAAGCAGCTGCCCGGCTTCGGGGCCAGTCTGGAAACGGCGGTGGCGGATCTGGCCCAGTACCGCACGGCGGGTTTTGCCACCGTGGTGCTGACTGCCAGCGCACCCCGGGCGGAAAATCTGCACACCCTCCTGCGGGAGCAGGGCATTTCCTGCTCCATGGAGCTTGAATTGAAGAAGCTGCCTGCGCCCGGCGCCATTACGGTAACGGTGGGCGGCCTGTCCGGCGGCATGGAATACCCCGGCCTGAAGCTGGCGGTGCTGACCGAGGGCAAGGGGGGCAATCCCCGCCGCAGCGTGAAAAAAGCCACCAACCGCCGCAAATTGGAGAGCTTCACCGACCTGTCCGTGGGCGATTTGGTGGTCCACGAGCATCACGGTGTGGGCCGTTTTCAGGGCATGGTGAAGATCCCCACCGACGGCGTGGAGAAGGATTACGTCAAAATCGCCTACGCCGGCACCGACGTGCTGTACGTGCCGGCCATCCAGCTGGACCTGGTCAGCAAATATATCGGCGGCGGCGAGGATCAGGAGAGCAAGCGCCTTTCCAAGCTGGGCGGCGTGGAATGGGAAAAGGCCAAGACCCGCACACGCAAAGCCGTGGCCGACCTCGCCAAGGGCCTCATTCAGCTCTACGCCCAGCGGCGGCGTCAGCCGGGTTATGCCTTTGCCCCGGACTCCCCGTGGCAGAAGGAATTTGAAGATCGGTTCGAATATGTGGAGACAGAAGATCAGCTGCGCTGCGTGCAGGAGATCAAGCTGGATATGGAGCGCCCCACCCCCATGGACCGTCTGCTGTGCGGCGACGTGGGCTATGGCAAGACCGAGGTGGCCATGCGTGCCATCATGAAGTGCGTGCTGGACGGCAAGCAGGCGGCCATTCTGGCCCCCACCACCGTGCTGGCCCGACAGCATCATCTCACCGCCCTGCGCCGCTTTGCCGGCTACCCGGTGGAGATCGACGTGGTCAGCCGCTTCCGCACCCCTACGCAAATAAAGAACACCCTCCAGCGGCTGGCGGAGGGTAAAATCGACATTTTGATCGGCACGCACCGGCTGTTTAACCGGGACGTGCAGTTCAAAAATCTGGGCCTTTTGGTGGTGGATGAGGAACAGCGCTTCGGCGTGGCCCACAAGGAGAAGCTGAAAGAGCGCTTTGCTCAGGTGGACGTGCTGACCCTGTCTGCAACCCCCATCCCCCGCACTCTGAATATGGCCCTGAGCGGAATTCGGGACATGTCCGTGCTGGAGGAGCCGCCCCAGAACCGACAGCCGGTGCAGACCTATGTGCTGGAGCATGACTGGTCGGTGCTGAACGATGCCATGCGCCGTGAGCTGGAGCGGGGCGGTCAGGTATTCTATCTGCACAACCGGGTGGAGACCATCGACCGCACCGCAAGCCGCATCCGGCAGATGCTGGGTGAGGAGGTAGAGGTGGCAGTGGCTCACGGACAGATGAGTCAGGAGGCCATCGACGAGGTCATGAGCCGCATGACCGACGGCGAGATCAACGTGTTGGTCTGCACCACCATCATTGAAACAGGCATCGACCTGCCCAATGCCAACACCCTTATCATCGAAGATGCAGATAAGATGGGTCTTGCCCAGCTGCACCAGCTCCGTGGCCGCGTAGGCCGTTCTGCCCGCCGCGCCTTTGCCTACATGACCTACCGCCGGGGCAAGGTGCTGACCGAGATCGCCGCCAAGCGGCTGGGTGCCGTGCGGGAGTTTGCCGAGTTCGGCTCCGGATTCAAGATCGCCATGCGCGACTTGGAAATTCGCGGCGCGGGCAATGTGCTGGGTCCGGAGCAGTCGGGCTTCCTCATGAGCGTAGGTTACGATATGTACCTGAAGCTGCTGGAGGAGGCGGTGCTGACCGAGCAGGGACAGGAAGCCGCCGTGCGGCCCGAGTGTGCCGCCGATTTGGCGGTTGCCGCCAGCATCCCCGACCGCTACGTCAGCGTAGGTGAGCAGCGCATGGACCTGTATCGCCGCATTGCCCGCATTCGCAGCGAGGCGGACGCCGACGATCTGGTGGATGAGCTGATCGACCGCTTTGGCGAGCCGCCCCGTTCGGTGAACAACCTCATCAGTGTGGCCCTCATGCGCGCCGCCGCCGCCCAGTGCGGCATCACCGAGATCAACCAGAAAAAGGGTTGTCTGCTGTTCACCCTGCCCAGGTTCGATTTGGAGCGGGTGTCTACCCTGTGTGCCGACGCCCGGTACAAGGGGCGGCTGCTGTTTGCCGCCGGGGAGAAGCCCTATCTGTCCCTGCACCTGCGAAAGGGCGAGGACGTGCTGAACGCTGCCCGCAGGCTGGTGGATGATTACGCGGGTGAAAATGAAAACAATAGGTAAAAAACGAACAAAGAGCTGTTCTTTTGGAAGAAAGTGCGGTATACTGGTTCGGAAAGCTGCCCGCACAGCGGGCCGAAAGGAAGATAATCATGAAACTGACCAAGCGATTGATCGCCCTGGCTCTGACAGGCGTGCTGATGCTGGGCGGCCTGACCGCCTGCGGCAAGGTGGAGGCAAACCTGCCCGAGTATGACCCCGAGACATTGGATACCACCACCATCACAGACCTGACCCAGTTCTTGCTGGGTGTCCCCGGTGATACGGCAGTTGCCACCCTGAACGGGGTGGACGTCACCGCCGACGAGCTGGCCTACTGGCTCGTTGTACATTGCGACAGCCTTCAGCAGAATGCCTATCAGAGTACCGGCTCTTTGACCATCCCCTGGGATGCGGACATGGGCGACGGTCTGACCTTGGAGGGCTATGTCCGCAAGGCGGCTTTGGATTTGGCCGTTACCCAGCGCATGGTGGACCAGATGGCCGAAAAAGACGGCATTGCCATGACCGCGGAGCAGCAGACTCAGGTGCAGGAGATCCTGGACGGTGTCGCCGCGGAAGGCAAGCAGATCGGGGCATCTTTGGACCAGTATCTGAATCTGTCCATGGCTCTGGACGAGGAGATGTTCCGCTGGAACTGGAAGTGCGACTTCGCCTATGAGGCGCTGAGTGAGGCCCGCTTCGGCGGCGAGAACGCCCCCGCGGCGCAGGACATCCTCTCCTGGATGGAGGAGGCAGGGTTTTACAGCGTGAAACATATCCTGCTTGCCACAAAGGACACCACGACAAATGTGCCCCTGTCGGCGGAGCAGGCCAAGGAAAAGCGGGCAGTTGCCGATGACCTGCTGGCCCGACTGCTGGCGGCGGAGGATCCCATCGCTCTGTTTGACACTCTGATGAACGAGTACAGCGAAGATCCCGGCCTTGTTACCAACCCCAACGGCTATACCTTCCAGACCAACACCAACATTGATCCCGCCTTTGAGTCTGTGGCAATCAGCCTGGAACCCGGCCAGATCAGCGACGTGGTGACCGGTGTGAGCGGCTATCATATCATCCTGCGCCTTCCCCTGGAGGCGGACCCCGAGCAGTATCGGGACGCCTATGTCAGAACCGCCATGCCCCAGCTGGTGGCGGGGTTGGTGGAGCAGGCCGAGCTGAAGACCACCGATTTCTGTGACGAAGTAGATGTGCAGGACGTGCACGAGCGCATGACCGCCTTCCGCAATCGCTTCGGCCAGCCTGTGGTGGAGCAGGACCAGCCCAACGAGGGGGACGGCGCCCCGGTCGAATAAGAGGAAAAAGCACCTGTTTCATTCAGAAACAGGTGCTTTTTTGCGCTTTCTGTCCGAAGATTGTGGGCAAGCCTGAGGGGACAGGCCCATATAATGGGGCAGAAAGGATGTGTGGCCCATGGGCGATTGGCACGCAATGTCCCCGAAAGAGGTGTGGAAGGAACTGGAGGCGGCTCCGGAGGGGTTGAGTATGGCGCAGGCCCGACAGCGGTTGGCGCGGTACGGGAAAAACGAGCTGGACAAGCCGAAGGGGGAGAGCCTGTTTCTGCGGCTGCTGCGGCAGCTGCGGGACCCCATGATCCTGGTGCTGTTGGCGGCGGCGGGCCTGTCCCTGCTGGCGAGCGGCGGCGGGGACTGGGTGGACGCGGTTATTATTCTGGTCATTGTGGCGGTGAATGGGGTGATTTCCATCCGACAGGAGGACAACGCCCGCCGGGCGCTGGAGGCCCTTGAGAACATGACCCCGCCCCGGGCCGGCGTTCTTCGGGACGGTCTGCTGCGGCAGGAGAATGCGGCAGAGCTGGTGCCCGGGGACGTCATCCTGCTGGAGGCCGGTGACCGGGTGCCTGCCGATGCCCGGCTTTTGGAGTGTGCCGGACTGCGGGCAGATGAGTCGGCCATGACGGGTGAGTCCGTTCCCGTGGAGAAAAATCCGTCCGAACGGCTGGCGCAGGATACGCCCATGGGCGATTGGAGCAACATGGTCCTTGCGGGAACGACCGTCACCGCGGGCCGGGGCCGCGCGGTGGTGGTGGCCACCGGCATGGACACCCGGATGGGGCGCATCGCGGGCCTGCTGCTGAACGGGGAGCAGGAGGCAACGCCCCTGCAGAAGAAAATGGAGGAGATCTCCAAAGTCCTGTCCCTGCTGTGCCTCGGCGTCTGCGCCGTTACCTTTGGGGCGGGATTGCTGCAGGGAAAGAGCCTGCCGGATATGTTTCTGACCGCCGTATCCCTTGCGGTGGCAGCCATCCCGGAGGGACTGCCGGCCATAGTCAGCATCGTGCTGGCCATGGGTGTGGGCCGCATGGCAAAGGCAGGGGCCATCGTGAAAAAACTGCCCGCAGTGGAGACTTTGGGCTGCGCGGGGGTGATCTGCTCGGACAAGACCGGCACTCTGACCCAAAACCGCATGACGGTGACCGAGATTTGGACGGCGGGCGGCGACAGGAGCGCTGCCCTGACCGCTGCCGCCCTGTGCAATGATGCACAGCTGATTGACGTGAAAACGCTCCGGGTTCAGGGGGACCCAACCGAGGCGGCGCTGGTGGAAGCGGCGGCCCGGGCGGGGATATTACAGGGGGAGCTGGAACAGAAGCTGCCCCGGGTGGGGGAGCTTCCCTTTGACTCCGGGCGCAAGCGCATGACCACGGTGCATAAGCGGGAGGACGGCGGCTGGCGCATTGTGGTGAAGGGCGCGCCTGACGTGCTGCTTGCCCGGTGCGACCGGGTGTGGACCCATGGGGCGGCGCCCATGACGGCCCGTCTGCGGGAGAAGATCGGCTCGGCCAACGAGGATATGGCAAAAAAGGCGCTGCGTGTGCTGGCGGTGGCGGTGCGGGACATGGACAGTTTGCCCTCCGTGACTGAAAGTGCGCTGGAGAAGCAGCTGACCTTCGTGGGGCTGCTTGGCATGACCGACCCGCCCCGACCCGAGGTGGCGGCGGCGGTGGAGCAGTGTGTCCGGGCGGGGGTGCGGCCGGTGATGATCACCGGCGACCACAAGGCCACGGCGGTGGCGGTGGCTCGGCAGCTTGGCATGACCCGACCCGGAGACTTGGCCCTGACGGGGGCGGAGCTGGATTTTATGCCCCAGCAGATGCTGGAGCAGGAGATCGGAAACATATCGGTGTTCGCCCGGGTGACGCCGGAGCATAAAATGCGCATCGTCCGGGCGTGGAAGAAGCGGGGACAGGTGGTTGCCATGACCGGAGACGGGGTCAACGATGCCCCGGCCCTGAAAGAGGCGGATATCGGCTGCGCCATGGGTCAGGCGGGGACCGATGTGGCCAAGGGGGCGGCAGACATGGTGCTGACCGACGACAACTTTGCCGCCATTGTCCGGGCGGTGGAGGAGGGTCGGGGCATCTATGCCAACATCCGAAAGGCCATCCACTATCTGCTCTCCTGCAACGTGGGGGAGATCATAACCGTGTTCGCCGCCACGGTGTTGGGCTTCCAGCAGATGCCCCTGCTGCCGGTGCAGCTTTTGTGGCTGAATCTGGTCACCGATTCGCTGCCTGCGCTGGCGCTGGGTGTTGAACCGGTAGAGCGGGACGTGATGAACCGCCCGCCCCGGGGCGCGAAAGACGGCCTGTTCAACGGCGCGTTTGTGTTCCGGCTTGGCTGGCAGGGGCTGATGGTAGGGGGATTGACCCTGATGGCGTATTTTTTGGGCCTTGCGGTGATGCCGGGTGCGGCTGGCGGTCCGGCTACGGCCAACACGATGGCGTTTGCGGCCCTGACCCTGTCCCAGCTGTTCCACGCCTACAACGTACGCAGTGAGGGGAAATCTCTGTTCTCCATCGGCGTGGGGAGCAATCCCGCCATGAACCGGGCCTTTGTCATCGGGTTTGCCATGCAGCTTGCGGTTTTGCTGCTGCCGCCCCTGCAGCGGGTGTTCTCTGTGGTGGCCCTTGGGCCGGTGCAGTGGCTGGCGGTGCTGGGATTGGCAGTTGCGCCGGTGCTGGTGTGCGAGCTTTCCAAGTGGCTGGGCGGGAAATAAAAAACGGAGCGTCCCAACGGGACGCTCCGTTTCTGTTAGGTGAAATTACCGCTCCTCGCGGAAGTAGTTCAGACCCAGTGCCGCGGGCAGGCCGGAGCCTTTTCGTTTGCTGATGGAGGAAAAGAACAGCACCAGCGCGGTAATGATGAAGGGCAGTGCCTGATACAGCTGGGTGGGGACTTTGGCCAGCCAACCCAGAACCTCGGGGAACGCGATGGCCAGACTGGAGCCGGACACGCGCAGGGTATTGAAGAAGCCGAACACGAAGGTACCCAGAATGGCGGCGGCAGGGTTCCAGTTGGCGAAGATGACCAGTGCCACAGCGATCCAGCCGTAGCCGTTGATCCAGCAGGCGCTGTTGAAGGAGCCGGACATATTCAGGCCCATATAGTAGCCGCCGATGCCCATGATGCCGCAGCCCAGACAGATGTGCAGGTACTTGTACCGCTTGATGTTGATGCCCACGCTGTCGGCGGAGCCGGGGTTCTCACCAATGGCACGCAGCCGCAGGCCGGGGGTGGTGCGGTTCAGGTAGTACCACATGGCGAAGGCGATGATAATGCCGAGATAGACCAGAATATTGTGGCTGAACAGACCTCTGCCGATGACGGGGATATCGGACAGGAAGGGGATGTGCAGGTCGGCAAAGCCGTTTTTGATATTGGCGTAGTCGCCCATGACGGGCCAGCGCACGGCCTTGATGGCGTTGCCTACGAAGAAGTACACGCCCAGGCCGAAGGTGGTCAGGGTCAGGCCGGTGATATTCTGGTTAGCCTGCAGGCTGACGGTCAGGGCGGCGAACAGCAGGCCCATCAGTGCGCCCATGGCAAAGGCGGTGACGATGCCAACCAGCAGGCTGTTGGTGTAACAGCCCACAATGTAGCCGAAAATAGCGCCCACGGCCATGATGCCTTCCACGCCCAGGTTCAGACTGCCGGATTTTTCCACCACGATCTCGCCCACAGTGCCGTAAAGCAGGGGGATGTTGTACAGAATGATGTTGTAAATAAAGGTGGAGATAACGTCCAGTTTATTCAGTTCCATTACTGCTTGCCCCCTTTCTGGTTGCGCACGATGCGGAAGCGGATAAAGAAGTCCGCGGTGAGGACAAGGAACAAAATAGCGCCCTGCAGCATATTGGCGAAGCTGGAATCCACCTGCTTGAAGGTGGAGGCGGCCTGCACAGAGCCGAAGTGAAGCACGGAGATCAGAGCAGAGACCACGAAGATGACGGCGGTGTTCAGCTGGCTGAGCCAGGCCACGATGATGCCGGTCCAGCCCACGTCCTCGGTGATGGCGGTGGACAGCACGCCGGCAGTGCCGACTTTAAAGGCGGCGGCAAGGCCGATGAGGCAGGCGGACAGGAACACGGTGCGCAGGACGATGGCGTTGACCTTCATGCCCGCATAGTGGGCGGTGCCGGCGCTGTCGCCCACCACGCTGATCTCATAGCCGTGCTTGGTGTACTTGAGGTAAACGAAAACCAGTGCGCCGATGAGGAAGGTCAAAATCACGCAGATGTTCAGACCAAACTTGCCCAGCATGATGCGGGGGAAGCTGGCCAAAGCGGAGAAGTCCTCGAACACGGGTCGGGCGGATTTCTCCTGCAGGAAGAAGTTCCAGTCGGCCTTGGTCTCACCCAAAAAGATGAGCAGATACAGGGCCACGTAGTTGAGCATCAGGGTCAGCAGGGTTTCGTTGGTGCCGAAGCGGACCTTCAGTGCGGCGACGAACACGCCGTACAGACCGGCGGCCAGCATGGCGGCCAGACACATGAGGACCAGGGTAACTGCACTGGGCAGGGAGGGTCCCAGCTTCAGAGCCACGGCGGCCGCGGCGACGGAACCGAGGATGAACTGACCCTCGCCGCCGATGTTCCAAAAGCGCATCTTGAAGGCCAGCGAAAGGGCCACGGAGGTCAGAGCCAGGGGGACAAAGACCTTCAGGTAGTTCTCAAAGGCCTTGTAGGCGATCTTGTTGCCCACCATGCCCATGGTGAACATGCGGCTGTAGTAGGCGAAGGGATTGACGCCCATGGCAAACAGCAGGATGCCGCCTACCACAAGGGCGGCAAGGACCGCCGCCACATAAAAGCAAGCCTTTTTCCACAGGGGGCAGGTGTCGCGTTTTACGATGTGAAAGCCCATGTCAGTTCTCCCCCTCCTTGTTCGCGGCGTTCAGGTGTTCTTCGGTGATGTTGGTGTCCCGGGCGATGCCGGCGGGCTTGTCCTCGTACTTGTCGGTCAGGTCCAGCGCACCGGTCATCATCAGGCCCAGCTCTTCCTTGCTGGTCTTGTGGGCGTGGACCACGCCCATGACTCTGCCGTGGCACAGCACCATGATCTTGTCGCACAGGGCCAGCATCACGTCCAGATCCTCGCCCACGAACAGGATGCCAACGCCGTCCCGCTTCTGCTTGTTGAGGATGTCGTAGATGGCGTAGGAGGAGTTGATGTCCAGACCGCGGACGGGATAGGCGGTGACGATGACGTTGGGGCCGGCCTTGATCTCGCGGCCCAGCAGGACCTTCTGCACATTGCCGCCGGACAGACGGCGCACGGGAGTCTCGGTGGAGGGAGTGACGACCTCCAGCTCCTCAATGACCCGCTGGGCATCGGCCCGGCCGGACTTGCGGTCCACGAAGGGGCCGGGGGCGTCGGCGTAATTTTTCAGGATCATGTTGTCCGTGATGGACAGGGAGGGAGCAAGGCCCATGCCAAGGCGGTCCTCCGGGATGAAGGACATGGAGATGCCCTTTTCCAGGATGGCTTTGGGGGGCAGGCCAACGATGTTGTCGCCCTTATGGATCATCAGGCCCGACTGGACCGGGCGCAGGCCGGCAATGGCTTCGCACAGCTCCTTTTGGCCGCAACCAGCGATGCCGGCAACGCCCAAAATCTCTCCGCCGCGGATGTAGAAGCTCACCTTGTCGATGGCCACGGCGCCTTCGTCGTTTTTGATGGTCAGGTCGCGGATCTCCAGCAGGGGACGGGTGGTCTCCACCTCGGGCCGGGCAATGTTCAGGTCGATCTTGCGGCCCACCATCCACTCGGTCAGTTCCTGCTCATTGGTTTCGGCGGTGTTGACGGTGGTGATATACTCGCCCTTGCGCAGGATGGCTACCCGGTCAGAAATCTCCATCACCTCGTTGAGCTTGTGGGTGATGATGATAATGGAGTGACCCTCTTGCTTCATGCGGCGCAGGACGTTAAAGAGCTTTTCGATCTCCTGTACGGTGAGTACGGCAGTAGGCTCGTCCAGAATGATGACCTTGGCGCCGTAGTACAGTACCTTGATGATCTCCAGCGTCTGCTTCTCGCTGACAGCCATGTTGCACACCTTTTTCCGGGGGTCGATGTCAAAGCCGAATTTTTTGGCCATCTCTTCGATCTCGCCGTACCGCTGACCCTTCAGGGCGAAGCCGGACTTTTCCCGGCCCATCCAGATGTTGTCGGCGGCGGAGAACACGTCCACCAGCTTGAAGTGCTGATGGACCATGCCGACGCCCAGCCGCTTGGAGTCCTCCGGCGAGGTGATGGTGACCGGCTGTCCGTCGATCAGGATCTCGCCGGCGTCCGGGGCGTAGATGCCCGAGAGCATGTTCATCAGCGTGGTCTTGCCAGAGCCGTTTTCGCCCAGCAGGGCCAGAATTTCGCCCTGACGCAGGTTTAGGTTGATGTTGTTGTTTGCCACGACGCTGCCAAAGGTTTTGGTGATGCCCCGCATCTCAATGGCGTACTGTTCCGGCATAAAATCACATCCCTTTCCAGATATGAGATATGAGATAAAAGATAAAAGATACACACAGCATATCCCTTATCTTTTATCTCTTATCGAAAAAACCGGGCCGGCCGGAGGTTCCGGCCGGCCCGGTAGTGCTTATCGGGTCTTATTGGGAAGAGGGAGAATTACACTTCCTCGACGCCGGCAACCAGGTAGTTCATGGTGCCGGTGATGACGCCGTCCTCCACGGAGGGGCCGCCGGCAGCAACGATGACGTTGCCGGCATTGTCCACCAGATCGGCATCAGCCTGGGTGATGGTGCCGTCAGCAGCGACGGACAGCTTCACGCCGGTGAACACGTCCCACTCACCGTCGACCATCAGCTTCTTGGCAGCGGCGATGGCCTTGTCGGTGTTGGCAGCGCAGTTTTCAGTCAGGGGAGAGGCGTCAACGAAGCCCTCCTTCAGGCCGCCGTAGTAGGCGGGGCCGCCCATCTTCTCGACGAACTTGGAAGCATCGCCCTCGCAGTCGATAGCAGCCTGCATGGCGGTGGCGTAGTAGACGTTCCAGTTCCAGATGGCAGCGGTCAGGTGAGCGGCGGGAGCGTCGGCGGTCATGTCAGAGTTGTAGCCGCAGCCGAACACGCCGGCGTTCTGAGCGGCGATCTGGGGCTGAGCGGAGTCACAGTGCTGGGAGATAACGCCGCAGCCGAAGGTGTTGATCAGCTCCTCGGCATAAGCCTTCTCGTTGACCTCGTCGGCCCAGGCGCCCAGGTTCTTGACGTAGACCTTGGCGTTGGGGTTGGCAGCCTGCACGCCCAGAGCAAAGCCGTTGATGCCGGAAGCGGTCTCAGCGTAAGCGGTGGTGTAAGCGGCCACGTAGCCAACGTTGTTGTTGCCGGTCTCCAGGCTCTTCAGACCGGCGGCGATGCCGGCCAGGTAGCGGGCCTGATAGGCGCGGCCGAAGTAGTTGTTGAAGTTGGTCTCGTTGCTCAGGTAGCCGGTGCCGTGAGAGAAGATGACCTCGGGATAGGTCTCGGCAGCCTCGGACATGGCGTCGATGTAGCCGAAGGAGATGCCGAAGATGATGTCAACATCCTGACCCACCAGGGTGTCAACAGCGGCCAGAACCTGCTGCTTGTCCTCGGGGACCTCGTCCACGATGAACAGCTGGGTCTCGGGATCCAGGCCCAGGTCCTTCATGCCGCCCACGATGCCGCTGTGATGGGCAAAGGTGTAGCCGGCGGTGTCGTTCTTGCTGTTGATGTAGATAGCGCCGACCTTCAGGTCAGCACCGGCGGTCTGCTCGCCGGAAACGTCGCCGCCGCAGGCGGCCAGGGACAGGGTCATAGCCAGAGCCATGACCAGCGCGAGAAACTTCTTCATTGTGTTTTTCCTCCCTAAATAAGTAGGTTTGTTTTATTAAAAACGGCGCATGGCCGATTTTAATCAGTCAACAAAGGTGATGCCGTCGGTCTCGCTCATGGAAGCCACCCGGGCAAGGGACTCCACCCGCATACCGGATGCGCGCAGGTTATCGCCGCCGGGCTGGAAAGCCTTTTCAATGACGATGCCGGCACCTACCAGTTCGGCCCCGGACTGGGACACGATGGAGGCAAGGCCGCGCAGCGCTTCGCCGTTGGCGAGGAAATCGTCGATGAGCAGGACCTTGTCACCGGGGCGGAGGTACTCTTTGGAGACGATGACGTTGTAGACCTTGCCGTGAGTGAAGGATTCCACCTTGGCGCAGAACACCTCGTCGGAGATGTTGCTGGACTGGGACTTCTTGGCAAAGACCACGGGGCAGTTGAAGTGCCGGGCGGCCAGACAGGCGATGCCGATGCCGGAAGCCTCGATGGTCAGGATCTTGTTAACCTCACAGTCGGAAAAGCGGCGCTTGAACTCCGCGCCGATGGCATCGAACAGCACCACGTCCATCTGGTGATTCAGAAAACTGTCGACTTTCAGCACTTCGGTGCCGCGGATCTTGCCGTCCCTGCGGATGCGGTCTTTCAGCAGCTGCATACACTCGCCTCATTCCCACAAAAAATACAGCTTCATTTTACTCCAAATTTTGCCGAACTGCAACGGATTTTGGAAAATTTGTAGGAAAAATCAAGACAGTGTTTTTTTCTTCAGCGGGGTACGGCGGCCATTGGGGTGCTGAATGACGGTGTTGTCCAGCTGGGCCTTGAGATTGCCGGTGACAGACTCGATATACTCCCGGCGCAGCGCATCCCGCTCGGCGGTCTCCTCCGCCGTCAGGCCCTCGGTCTTTGCCTTGCGGGCCAGGGCGTTGATGCGGTCGATTTTTTCTTGGGTCATAAATAAAACTCCTTTTATGGGGACGGGGCGTCGGGACGCTGCCCCCTACAATCAAATATAACGCTCGATGGTCAGGGTGATGCGCCCCTTGCGGGACAGACCGCCCACTTCGGTCAGCACGCACTTGCCAAGGCCCCGGCAGGTCAGCACGTCCCCCTGGGCCACAGACTTGTCCGCCTTGAGACATTCCCGGTGGTTGACCATGACCCGCCCGGCGCAGATAAGGTCTGCCGCCTTGCCCCGGGAGGTGGAAAAGCCGCAGGCCACCACCGCATCCAGCCGCAGAGTGGACACCGTGTCCCGGATGATGCGCACCTGAGGAGGAGCAACGGCAATGTCGCTGAGGGCGCACCGCTGCAGCTTCAGCCGCCAGCGGCCGGCGCTGTCCCACTGGGACAGCAGGATGTCCAGCGCATCGGACATCACAAGGACGTGGCAGCCCGTGGTGTCAACTAAAATATCCCCGATTTTTTCCCGGGTGATGCCAAGGCCCATGATGGACCCCAATATGTCCCGGTGGCTGAGGTCGGCATCCTTGGGAAAGGTGGCCCGCAGAACGGACACGGGGCCGTCGGGGTCGGCCAGCCAGTCCTCCTGCTCCTGCCAGTCGGGGAGAAAAACGCAGATCTGCCGCTCGGCACCCTCAAACCCGCCGAAAAAGAAGTGGCGGGGGTGGCCTGCGGCGTTCAGCAGGTCGGTCACCGCCGCCTGTTCGGCGGGGGAGAGAAATTGTGTGTGTGCCGGGACGGAGCGGTTCTGCGCCAAATCAAGCTTGTCCAATGCCCGGGCCAGCAGCACCCGGGTATCGGTATCCCGGGCGCATTTGTTCAAAAGTTCCGTTTTGGTCACGGTGTTCTCCTCAATGAAGCCGCCCGCTCACCGGAGGGAGCGGGCAGGCGAAATCAGCGATGATACAATTTGTTGGTTTGATACTGAGGTTCGGTGGTCAGCAGCAGACCCAGTTTTTTATACGTGCTGCTGTCGGCGTTGGACAGAATGACCGAGCAGTGGGCCTGACAGTTCTTCAGCTGACCCAGACAATCCAGCGCCTGCTGGGCCAGGGGGTCGGTGTTGGCGGAGGTGGCAAGGGCGATGAGCACCTCGTCACTGTGCAGGCGGGGGTTGGCAGAGCCGAGGTGGCGCACCTTCAGTTTCTGAATGGGCTCAATGGCCGACTGGCTGATCAGATGCACGTCGTGGTCGATGCCGGCCAGCTGCTTCAGGCAGTTGAGCAGAGCGGCAGCGGAGCAGCCCATCAGCTCGGAGGTGTTGCCGATGACCATCTCGCCGTTGGGAAGCTCGATGCACATGGCCGGCTCGCCGGCTTCGTCGGCGGCCTCCAGTGCGGGGGTAACACAGGCCCGGTCGGTGGGCTTCAGGTCCATCTGGCTCATCAGGGTGTGCAGCTTTTCCAACTCCACAGAGCAGTCCTGACCCTTGCGGCTGCAGCAGGTGGCCTGATAGAACCGGCGGATGATCTCCTGCCGGGAGGCCTCACGGCACGCCTCGTCATCCACGATGCAGTTGCCTGCCATGTTCACGCCCATGTCCGTGGGGGACTTGTAGGGGCAGGAACCCATGATCTCGCGGAAGGTGGCGGACAGGACAGGGAAAATTTCCACGTCGCGGTTGTAGTTGACGGTGGTCTGACCGTAGGCTTCCAGATGGAAGGGATCGATCATATTCACGTCGTTGAGGTCGGCAGTGGCCGCCTCGTAGGCCAGATTGACAGGGTGCTTCAGGGGCAGGTTCCAGATGGGGAACGTTTCAAACTTGGCATAACCGGCCTGAATACCCCGCTTATGGTCGTGGTAGAGCTGAGACAGGCAGGTGGCCATCTTGCCGCTGCCGGGGCCGGGGGCGGTCACGATGACCAGAGGCCGGGAGGTCTGAATATATTCGTTGCGGCCAAAACCCTCGTCACAGACGATGCGCTGTACGTCGTTGGGGTAGCCGGGGATGGGGTAGTGGCGGTAGGTTTTTACGCCCAGAGCGTTCAGCCGGGACTCGAAGGCCACGGCGGCGGCCTGATCGGCCCAGCGGGTCAGCACCACACTGCCCACGTACAGACCGATGTCGCGGAAGGCGTCGATCAGACGAAGGATCTCCAGATCGTAGGTGATGCCCAGGTCGCCGCGGACCTTGTTTTTCTCGATGTCGGCGGCGTTGATGGCGATGACGATCTCCGCCTGATCAGCCAGCTGGACCAGCATTTTGACCTTGCTGTCGGGCTGGAAGCCGGGCAGGACACGGGAGGCGTGAAAATCGTCAAACAGCTTGCCGCCGAATTCCAGATACAGCTTGCCGCCGAACTGGTCGATGCGCTGGCGGATATGCTCCGACTGCAGCTGCAGGTATCTGTCATTGTCAAATCCGCGCTTAAACACGTACATCGTTCCCTTCGGCAAAAATACACCTACTATTGTATCGTTTGTGCGCTGTCCAGTCAAGGCATAACCGGCAGAAAAAGCGCAAAAAAACGGGTTGATCATTCCACGTCCAGGTGGGCGAAGGCAGAGTCGGGCAGCAGGTCGGACAATTCCACCAGGGCGGGGGCAAACCCGCCGTAGTAATCGGCCCGGGGCGTCCGCACGGACAGGGGCGCGTTGGAGGGACACAGGGGCAGGGCCACGGTGACGTGAACGCCGTCCCGCTGTTCCATCATCAGGGTACCGCCGTGAAGGGTCACCACCTGCTGTGCCAGCGCAAGGCCAAGGCCGGCACCCTCGCCGGGCTGGGGGATGCGGTCAGTGGGGGGATCTCCGGCCAGCAGCTGGACCAGAGAACGGCCGTCCTTCCCGCCGCCGGGACCGGAGAGCGTCAGCAGAGCGCGTCCGTTCCGGCGGGCCAGCGACAGGGTCAGAGTGCCGCCCTCGGCGGCGGCCCGGGCCGCGTTGGAGATCAGTTCCAGCAGCAGTTTTTCCAGCAGGGCGCTGTCGCCGCTGACCAGCAGGGAGGACAGGGGGCTTTCAAAATCCAGGTGCAATTCCGCCTCGGCCAACAGACCGTCGGCGGCCAGACACACCTCCCGGCACAGACCGGCGAGATCCAGCGTCACGGGCAGATAGGAGAAGGTGTCCGCCTCCAGACTGCGCAGCAGATCCAGCTGCTCGGTCATGCGCAGCATGCGGCACAGGGTGCGGTTCATGCCTGCAAGGCGGTCGGCGGTGTCCCGGCTGTCCGGTTCCCGGCCGAGCATCTGGGTGGACAGCAGCAGCTGCGCCACCTGCTGGCGCAGACAGCGCATAACGCCGTCCAGCTGGGGAATGGAGATGGCCTCCTGACGGGCGATGTGGAGCAGATAGAGCGTGCCGTCCTCCAAAGAGGAGGCGGACATGTGCCAGCGCTGACCGCCGGCCAGCACCATCGCCGCGGCGGGCGGCTCACACAGCAGGCACTCGGGAACAGGCGACTGCTGAGCAATGCCGTCAAACAGTTGTCCGGCGGCGGGATTGAAGGCAACAACGCGGTTGCTGCGGGTAAACAGAGCCGGCTCCGGAATGGCCTGCAGCAGGGAAAAATCATAGGGTGACAAAGGGGTCCCACCTTTACAATGCGTGATAACGTAGCTTATGCAGATACGGGCATGGCTTCGCTTGTTTGAGTATAGCAAAAACTGGAACCACACACAAGAAAAAGTGCGTTTTTTGACGAATTTTATATAAAATGAGGGAATGAGAAGAAAAAACAAAAAAAGGTCTTGCGTTTGTGGGATTTTGGGGTATAATATTTCTGCAAATCCGCAAAAAATTTATATAACGGAGGAGAAACTACAATGAGCATCAAAGTTGGTATCAATGGTTTTGGCCGCATCGGCCGCATGGTCTTCCGCGCCAGCCTGAACCACCCCGAAATCGAGATCGTCGGCATCAACGACCTGTGCCCCGCTGAGTACCTGGCCTACATGCTGAAGTACGACACCATGCACGGCAAGTGCGAGGCTGAGATCGGCAACACCGAGACCGCCATCGTCGTCAACGGCAAGGAGATCCCCGTCTCTGCCGAGCGCAACCCCGCTGACCTGCCCTGGGCCAAGCTGGGTGCTGAGTACGTTGTGGAGTCCACCGGCCTGTTCCTGACCAAGGAGAAGGCTCAGGGCCACATCGACGCCGGCGCCAAGAAGGTCGTTATGTCCGCCCCCTCCAAGGACGACACCCCCATGTTCGTCTGCGGCGTGAACCTGGACAAGTACACCACCGACATGAACTTCGTGTCCAACGCTTCCTGCACTACCAACTGCCTGGCCCCCATCGCCAAGGTCCTGCACGACAACTTCGGCATCGTGGACGGCCTGATGACCACCGTGCACTCTGTCACCGCCACTCAGAAGACCGTTGACGGTCCCTCTCTGAAGGACTGGCGCGGCGGCCGTGCTGCTACCGGCAACATCATCCCCTCTTCCACCGGCGCCGCCAAGGCCGTGGGCAAGGTTATCCCCGAGCTGAACGGCAAGCTGACCGGTATGTCCATGCGTGTTCCCACCCTGGACGTGTCCGTTGTTGACCTGACCGTCAACCTGGCCAAGCCCGCCAAGTACGACGAGATCTGCGCCGCCATGAAGGCCGCCTCCGAGGGCGAGCTGAAGGGCGTTCTGGGTTACACCGACGAGGACGTCGTTTCTTCCGACTTCCTGGGCGACACCCGCACCTCCATCTTCGACGCCAAGGCCGGCATTGCCCTGACCGACACCTTCGTGAAGGTCGTTTCCTGGTACGACAACGAGATCGGCTACTCCAACAAGGTTCTGGAGCTGATCGAGCATATGTACAGCGTCGACCACAAGTAATTTAGGCTGAAAAGTCAAATTACAGAACTTTTTCCGATGAAACCTATCGGAAGAAAAAAGGTCTGATGGAACAACTATGAGGTTGTTGGAACAACGATTCGCTGGGCTGTAAGGCTCGGTGGATTCCCCAAAAGACAAGAAACACGCCCCTTTTCGTTGAGAAAAGGGGCGTGTTTTTGCGTCCAGAGAATTTCGTCGCAGCGAAACGCCTCCCTCTGACGAGGGAGGTGGCATTTGCGGAGCAAATGACGGAGGGAGAGACGACAAATCGCCGACTGATGCGTTTGTTGCCGTTAGCGATTTTCTCTCCCCCAGTCAGCTTCGCTGACAGCCCCCTCGTCAAAGGGGGCCGTTTTTGCTCAACGGCAGGAGGCGTACGCCGATGTAGTATTTTCCGTAGTTTGGCATAGTCCTGCCTCCTTTGTGCCGTTTCTCTCAGCAATGTATCAGGGGTTTATATGTTTTCAGACAGGCAAAAATCCGCCAACAGATTTATCATCTTTCGGTCTCGTTCAGAAAGTTGTGCAATTCGGGTGTTTAAGGTTCCAATATCATCGGCAGTTTCTTTTCCGGTCAGGATATAATCGGTGCTGACTTCTAAAATCTCGCTCAGTTTAATCAGGTTATCAATCCGTATCGCTTTATTCCCTCGCTCCAAATTGGAGACCATCTGGATAGAAACATTCATCAAATCCGCAAGTTGTTCCTGCGTGTAGCCCCGTTGTTTTCTGCGGACTTGTATTCGCTGGCCGATTTTCAGCAAATCTGCGTTGGTCATACCTTCACCCCATTATCTTAATCTATGGAATAATTATATGAACTCGCAGATTAAATAATAAGCACCTATAGATTGACACACTTAATCTACAGGTGCTATAATGTGGCAAAACAGAGAAAGGGGGGCGTTGCTTGGGAAGCAGGTCAAATTTAATGATTCAGATAAACCGCTGATTTGCCAAATTACAGAATATCAAAAGGCACACGGTTTGGGGAGTTTCATCGGAGCACTCAGACAACTCTGCAAAGTTGCGTTGGAAATGGAAAAAATTGCACATTGAAAAGAGAGGTAAGAAAAATGAAAAAAGCAATATCCCTGATTTTGGCACTGGTAATGTGCCTGTCCTTGTGTGCGTGCGGTGGTGGGAAAGTCACAAATGAGTCTGTTGCCGGACGGTACGAAAGCTTGCTGTGGTTCCTTGATATGGAAATGACAATTAATGCGAACACTACATACAGCATTGGTAACAAGGAAAAGGGAACATTTACGATTCAGGGAAAGAAATTACATACGAACTCTACCAACAACCGAAGCACAAGCTATATTGTGGATGGGGACATGATTTATGCCACTGATTGGTGGGCATTTGAAAAGGACGAAGAGTTCAAACTAAAATTCACTCCAGATGCAAACGGAAGAGCGGATCAAACATTTTCTGACGCGATTCTCAACGAAACGATTCCCGGAAGCAAATACAATCAAATCAGTCTTGATCTGGACAGTGATGGCACCTTTGAATTGGTACTTGGCTGGCCCGCGTTGGGGGTTAGTGAATCTTTCGAGGGAACCTACTCTTATACAGATTCCAAACTGACCCTGACATACGAGGGCGAAGATTACCCTCTTGCTGTAAGCGATGAGGGAGAGATTTTCTTCCTTGCATACAGAAAAAAATAACGCAACGAACAGGGAGCGGAATAACAATCCGCTCCCTGTTTTACTTCTCCAACAACCCAATATATTTATAAGCCGTCGTTCGGCTCAGCCCGCACACCCTCGCCAACTCAGACCCATTCAACCGCCTATCTAAAAAGGGCCAAATCGAGCAAAGGGACACCGCAGAAATGCGGTGTCCCTTTTTGCTTTCGTATCGAAACTGAACTGGACACATCCCGGGGAAAGATGTCTTATTGGAGCATTTTGCGGCGACAGGAAACATGATAAAATAATCTGAACGACTTTATGTAAGGAGCGGACAATATGCCAACCTACAAAAAGGAAAATCTGAAGCAGATCGTGTTTCCTCTGGGCGGGATCGGCGCGGGCAGCATCGGCCTGGCCGGCAACGGCAAGCTGGTGGACTGCGAGATATTCAACCGCCCCAACCGGGACTCCGTATTTAAGTACTCCTGCTTTTCCGTCAAGGCGGAGGACGAGACGAGGGTGGTGGACTGGCGCGTACTGAACGGCGACAACACCCGGGACTTTGTGGGTACGCTGTATCAGGACTATGGCCGGGGCGTGCCCGACCCCATGTCCGGCATGCAGCACTTTGAGGATGTGACCTTCCGGGGCGAGTTTCCCTTTGCCGCGCTGGACTTTGCCGACCACAGCTTTCCCGGCGCGGTAACGCTGGAGGCCTACAACCCCTTCATCCCCTCCAACAGCGAGGACAGCAGTCTGCCCGGTGCCTTTTTCACCGTGCGTGTGCGCAACAAGTCCGACCGGCGGCTGAACTACTCGGTGTCCTTCAATGTGACCAACCCCTTTGAGAAGAAGGGACTTCACCTGCTGCACCGGGAGGAGGGCATCACCGCCATCACCCTGCACAGCGCCGAGGAAAATCCCGACGAGCCTCAGTACGGCAACCTGACCGTCGCCACCGACCACGCCGGGGCGATTTCCTATCAGCAGAACTGGTTCCGGGGTCTGCACCGGGACATGCCTACCATGTTCATCAACGACTTTTCCGCCTTCGGCCCATTCCGCAACCGCGCCTACGAGCCAAGCGAAAAGGTGTATGACGACACGGCATCCCTGTGTCCCAGCTGCGTGCTGGAGCCGGGGGAGGAGACCGAGTTCCGCTTCGTGCTGAGCTGGTACGTGCCTAATATCTACGTGGATTGGTTTAGCGGCGTGGAACCCTATGTGCTGAAAAACTACTACAGCACCCGGTACAAGGACTCCAAGGCTGTGGCGGCCTACGCCCTGCGCAGCTGGGGACGGCTCTATGACGAAACGAAGCGGTTTGCCGATGCGCTGTACGCCTCCACCCTGCCCGCGTGCGTTGTCGATGCCATTCAGGGCAACCTTGCCACTCTGAAGACCACCACCTGCCTGCGGCTGGCTGACGGCAGCTTCTGGGCCTGGGAGGGCGTGTGGCAAAAGGCCGGGTCCTGCCACGGAACCTGCCAGCACGTGTGGGCCTACGCCTACACCATGCCGTTCCTGTTCCCCGACCTGGAACGGGGCGTGCGGTCCAACGAGTTTGATTACAGCCTGCGCGACAGCGGCATGATGCTGTTCCGCCTGAACCCCAACTTCGATGGAAAGGGCCTTGAAGTGGCCTGTGTGGACGGGCAGATGGGCGCGGTGATGCAGGCCTACCGGGACTGGAAGATCTGCGGTGACACCGACTGGCTGCGGGCCTACTGGCCAAAAATCAAAAAAGCGCTGGAATATGCCTGGAGCGGGGAGAACGCCCACCGCTGGGACCCCCAGCGCAGCGGCCTGATCACCGGGCGGCAGCATCACACTCTGGACCGGGAGCTGTTCGGCCCCTACGCCTGGCTTACCGGTTTCTACCATGCCGCCCTGCTGGCCGCAGCCGAGATGGCCGAGGCGGTGGGAGAGGCGGACAAGGCGCAGCAGTACCGGGAGATCTTCCACCGCGGCCACGAAACGCTGGAGGCGGAGACCTTCAACGGCAGCTACTACGTCCACAAGGTCGACCTTGCGGATAAGTCTCAGCTGGATGTCTATCCCGATGCCGCCGAGACCTATTGGAGCGATGAGACCGGTCAGGTGAAGTACCAGATCCATAACGGCTGCGAGATCGACCAGGTACTGGCCGACTGGCACACCGACCTGATGGGTCTGCCCCACGTGTTTGACCAGAGCCACCGCAAGTCGGCACTGGAGGCCATTTACAACACCAACTTCCGCACCATGCGCGACCACTCCAACCCCTGGCGCATTTTCGCCTGCAACGAGGAGCGGGGCGTGGTCATGTGCGCCTGGCCGGAGGGGGAGGAAAAGCCCCTCATCCCCATTCTGTACACCGAGGAGTGCATGACCGGCTTTGAGTACGCCTTTGCCTGCAGCCTGCTCCAGTGCGGCATGGAGGACAAGGCGCTGGAGATCGTGCAGGCGGTCCGCGAGCGGTACGACGGCGCCAAGCGTAACCCCTTTGCCGAGCTGGAGGCCGGCGCAAGCTACGCCCGGGCCATGGCCAGCTATGCCTTCCTGCTGACTTACAGCGGCTTCCGATACGACCTGTCCCGGAACATGATCGGCTTTATCCCCCTGAGAAAGGGCAGATATTTCTGGTCCGTTGCGGGGGCGTGGGGCAGCGTGGAGCTTGCCGAGGACTGCGTAAAGCTGGACCTGCTGTACGGCCGGTTGAAGCTGGACAGCTTTGTGACCGACCTGCCCGCCGCAGCAAGCGTTGCTCACAATGAACAAAACGTTCCCTTCTCCGCCCAGGGCGGCACGGTCAGCCTGAACGGCTTGGTGCTGACCGCGGGCGATACGCTGGAAGTGAAGGCGTAAGGCCTGTTACATAATGGAAAAAGCACCGGTCCCGACGGAATTTCCGTCGGGACCGGTGCTTTTTTGTATTTGCTTACTTTTTGAGGTAGTTGGTCAGCATCTGAGCGGTCTGTGCGCGGTCTATTGGCTCTTTATGGGCTATGCCCATTAGAGCCAGTTGATCCGCGTTGCTGAAAGCGGCATAGAGACGAAATCTTATTTAGAAAGATAATTCATCAGCATCTGAGCGGTCTG
>JAFQBN010000021.1 GCA_017416685.1 Oscillospiraceae bacterium | reverse complement strand
GTTTCCGGTTTGATCGTGATCGTCTTCGGCTTGAATTTTCTGGGTGTGTTCAACCTGAATCTGTTCAAAGGGAGTCACCGTGCTGTGAACACCAACAACATGGGTTTCTTTTCGGCACTTCTGTTCGGTGTGGTCTTCTCCATTGGGTGGACGCCCTGCGTTGGAGCGTTTCTGGGTTCTGCACTGATGCTTGCATCCCAGCAGGCGCATGCGCTGGAAGGAATGCTGATGCTGTTGGCCTACTCTCTTGGTTTGGGTATTCCCTTCATTCTCAGCGCTGTGCTGATCGATTATCTGAAAAGTGCATTTAACTGGATCAAGAAGAACTATAACGTTATCAACACCGTCAGCGGCATCCTGCTCGTTCTGATCGGTATCCTGATGGCTGCCGGGACTCTTGGGCGGCTGCTCAGCCTGCTCAGTTAGGAGGTATTATGAATAAGAATAAAACGCTTTTGATCATAGCGCTGGTTTTCGTCCTGTTGCTGGGCGGAGCATATGTGCTCTATAACAGGCTGGCACAGGATGCCGCTCCGGATCAGCTGTCCGTACAGGGCGGTACGGAAGCGCAGACGGCCCAGCAACCGGAGGAACCGCAGCAGGACACGGGCGGTTCCGGGGAGGAGTCAACGGAGCCGGAGAAGGTTCTGGTTCCCGACTTCACTGTCTATGATCCGGACGGCAACGAGGTGCATCTGTCTGATTTCATTGGGAAGCCTGTGGTGCTTAACTTCTGGGCCAGTTGGTGCGGCCCCTGTAAGATGGAGATGCCGGATTTCGATGATGCCTACGCCGAGCTGGGAGAGGATGTCCATTTCCTCATGGTCAACATGACCTCCGGACGGGAAACGCTGGAGAGTGCAACCTCTTTCATCGAGGAACAGGGCTACTCATTCCCGGTGTACTATGATACGGACGCCGATGCTGCCATGACCTATGGTGTTTACTCTCTGCCGACGACCCTTTTTATTGATGCGGAGGGTCATGGCATTGCCCAGGCAACGGGAGCAATCAATGCAGAGACCCTTCAGCGGGGGATCAATATGATCTTACCAAAGAAATAATGCAGGGACAGTATTGTGCTGGAAGAACTTGTTCGCGTTTTGGATAATCTGCAGTAGACTGACCGCCTTATAGTTGCGACAAGTGTTCATTGTTATATTTAGATTTAAATGGCGCAGAGCAAATGTATGGAAACTTATATCAGATTATTTCGGCGCATACAGCCATGGCTGAACCGCCAATACAACCTCATGGGGATTTCGGGGATACAAGCGTCGATTATTCTTTCTTTAACTACTGGAAAAGTAAAGGAACAGCATGAGCTGGTTAACGCTCTTGGCTTGAGAAAGGGTACAATTTCCAAAGCGGTCGAACAGCTTGTTGATATTCGCACAATTAAGGCCGATCCAAATCTTTCGCCGATGGACAGGTGGTACAGCTATCTGCGCCAAGTCAAAAATCCGTATTGCGTCAAAGTTGGAAATTTTGGAGTCAAGCTGACTTTTCCGGATGAGCCATAGTAATGTCGTGTGAATCTGCACTTTTTCTGAACTTCCATTGGGCCTCTCGGGTGAGTATGCTGATTTAGTCCAAACGACATCCCGTGGCAGGAGCGGCCCACTGAAAAGTGGGCCGCCCAAATAGTTTTGAAGAATTTTGTATGTCTATCTTGACACAACCAGAGGGGTACGTTACCGGCATGGCAGTCAAGCTGTTCACGGTCGCAGGTCCGGTGATCGTATATGGCGTGAGTGCCAGCGTGATTTACGGGGTCATTTATTGGGTGGTAAAGATGATCTGAAAAAGGTCGGCAGAGACATTTGGCACGAAGTCGTGGATGCAAATAATGACAAAAAGGCTCGCCGTTTGGCGGGTCTTTTTGATGTCTGCGTGGAAACGGGGAAAATGCCTTGACAGAGCAAAAATACACATATATAATCAACCATTGAAATAATAGCCTTAAACCGCGGAAAGCGGGAGAGAAAAGGGGTATTTTTATGGCTTACACAAAAGAGGACGTTATCCGCATTGTCAAGGAAGAAGGCATCGAGTTTATCCGCATGCAGTTTGTGGATATTTTCGGCCAGCTGAAGAACGTGGTCATTACCGCCTCTCAAATCGAGAAGGCCGTGAACAACGAGATCGCCATCGACGGCTCCTCCATTCAGGGTTTCGTGCGTATCAACGAGTCCGACCAGTATCTGTACCCCGACCTGAACAGCTTTGTCCAGCTGCCCTGGCAGCCGGAGTACGGCAAAGTGGCCCGACTGGTGTGCGACGTGCATAACCCCGACGGAACCCCCTTCGTGGGCGACCCCCGCGGTGTGCTGCACCGGGTCATCCAGCGCGCCAAGGACATGGGCTTTGACACCTTCAACATCGGCCCGGAGATGGAATTTTTCATGTTCGAGACCGACGAGCGGGGCAACCCAACCACCCACACCAATGACGAGGTGGGCTACTTCGACCTTGGCCCTCTGGACCGGGGAGAGCCTGCCCGGCGTGAAATGTGCATGGTGCTGGAGAAGATGGGCTTTGAGATCGAGGCCGTCCACCATGAGGTGGCTGCCGGTCAGCACGAGATCGGCTTTAAGTATGCCGAGGCGCTGGACGGTGCCGACAAGGTCATGACCTTCAAGCTGGTGGCCAAGACCATCGCCCAGAAGCACAAGCTTCATGCCACCTTTATGCCCAAGCCTATTTACGGTGTGGCGGGCAACGGTATGCACATGAATATGTCCCTGTTTAAGGAAGGACAGAATGTGTTTTACGATCCCGATGACCCCCGCCAGCTGTCCGATACTGCCTATCACTTCATTGCCGGTCTGCTGGCCCATGTGAAGGGATTTACCGCCATTACCAACCCTCTGGTCAATTCCTATAAGCGGCTGGTGCCCGGTTATGAGGCCCCCTGCTATAAGGCGTGGTCTGCCTCCAACCGCTCGGCCCTGATCCGTATCCCCGCCGCCCGGGGCAAGGCCACCCGCGTGGAGCTGCGCAACCCCGATCCCTCCTGCAATCCCTATCTGGCGGTTGCGGTGTGTCTGGCTGCCGGACTGGACGGCATTGAGAAGAAGCTGACCCCGCCCCCCGAGATCACCGAGAACATCTTTGAGATGGGCAAGGATACCCGGGTCGCCCATCACATTGACAGTCTGCCCGGCAGCCTGCGTGAGGCGCTGGACGAGCTGGAGAAGGATCAGCTGATTTTGGATGTGTTGGGCGAGCACGTGGCCGAGAACTATATTGAGGGCAAGCGCAAGGAGTGGAACGAATACCGCACACGCGTGTCCTCCTGGGAGACCGAGAAGTACATTACCGTGTATTAAGGAGCGATCAATATGACCAAGGTAAATCAAAACTTTCTGAAGCTGCCCGGCAGCTATCTGTTTTCCGAGGTGGCCCGCCGCATCGGCGCCTATTCTGCCGCTCACCCCGAGGCCAAGATCATCAAGCTGTCCATCGGCGACGTGACCCGCCCCCTGGCTCCTGCGGTCATTGAGGCCATGCACAAGGCCGTGGACGAGATGGGCGCGGCGGAGACCTTCCGCGGTTACGGCCCCGAGCAGGGTTACGATTTTTTGCGCAGCGCCATTGCCGAGTTTGATTACAAGACCCGTGGCGTGGACATTGCTCCCGACGAGATCTTTGTGTCCGACGGCGCCAAGAGCGACTGCGGCAATATCGGCGACATCTTCGGTGTGGACAACGTGGTGGCCGTGTGCGACCCCGTGTATCCCGTCTACGTGGACACCAATGCCATGGCCGGCCGGGCAGGGGAGTACCAGCAGGAGCTGGGCCGCTGGAACAAGCTGGTCTATATGCCCTGTGTGGAGTCCAACGGCTTTGCCCCCGAAATTCCTGCAGAAAAGGCTGACCTCATCTACCTGTGCTTCCCCAACAACCCCACCGGCGCCGTCGCCACCCGCCAGCAGCTGCAGGATTGGGTCGACTATGCCAACAAGAACGGCAGCGTGATTTTGTACGATTCCGCCTATGAGGCCTTTATCACCGAGGAGGATGTGCCTCACACCATCTATGAGATCGAGGGTGCCCGCACCTGCGCCATCGAGTTCCGTTCCTACTCCAAGACCGCCGGCTTCACCGGCAACCGCTGTGCCTACACCGTGGTGCCCAAGGAGCTGGAGCGGGACGGCGCAAAACTAAACGCCCTGTGGAACCGCCGCCAGTGTACCAAGTTCAACGGCGTACCCTACGTCATCCAGCGGGGCGCCGCCGCCATCTACACCCCCGAGGGCCGCGCCCAGACCCGCGAGTCCATTGAGTACTACCTGAATAACGCCAAGGTCATCCGCGAGGGTCTGAGCCGTGCGGGGCTGTCTGCCTCCGGCGGCGTGAATGCCCCCTACATCTGGCTGAAGACTCCCGCTGGCATGAGTTCCTGGGACTTCTTTGACCTGGTGCTGGACAAGGCGAATGTAGCCACGACTCCCGGCTCCGGCTTCGGCCCCAGCGGCGAGGGCTATGTCCGCCTGACTGCCTTCGGCGGCGCGGAAGCCACCAAGGAAGCCGTGGAGCGCATTGTGAATATGCTGTAAAAACAGACAGGCGCAGCGAATTTAGCTGCGCCTGTTGCTATAGGCTGACTAAAATCAACATTTTTTAAGGTGCCTGTTGTTCCGTTAACCTCCCGGGTGCGATAGAATTGCGGCATAACACAAAGGAGGTTATCAATATGAACACAGATAAAATTGCAGCAGAGGCCATTGCCAAGGAGTACGCGCCGAAGGATAATTCCAAGCTGATAGCCTTGAAAAAACTGGACAATCGGGCGAAATTGCCCGCCACGGTGTTTACCTATTCGTTCGGTATCGTGGCGAGCCTTGTGGCGGGTGCCGGAATGTGCCTGTCTATGCAGGTTATCGGCAGCGGACTTGCCGGTATGGTGTTCGGCATTTTACTGGGTGTGATCGGTTTTGTGGGCTGCGGCGTCAATTATCCGATCTATACGCGGATGCTGGAAAAGGGGAAGGCGAAGTACGCCTTTGAGATCATGCAGCTTGCCCGGGAGATCGCAGACGAGCGGGCGTAAGTGCCTGTACAGGGAGTGGTGATATGAACAGGTCCGAAAGCAAGTATTTCAATACCGCCGCAAAGATGGACCTTGCGCTGATTGAGCTGCTGAAACGAAAACCGCTGGAGTATATCACCGTGAGCGAGCTGTGTCGGACAGCGCAGGTCAATCGCTCCACCTTCTACCTGCACTACGAAACTGTCGGCGATTTGCTGGAGGAAGCCGCAAGGTATCTGCTGGATGATTTTCTGTCTTATTTTCCGGGTGAAATGCGGGCGGTGGCACACAAACTTGAAACCTGTGCGCTGGAAGAACTGGTCTTTATTACGGACAAATACCTGTCACCGTATCTGACCTATATCCGGGACCACAAAGAGGTGTTCGGTACAGCGCTTGCCCACGACAAGACCCTCGGCTTTGAAGGGGTGTACAGACAGCTGTTCCAATATATTTTCAACCCGGTCCTGGAGCGCTTTCACTACCCGGTCGCGGACAGAAATTATGTGATGATGTATTATCTCAACGGCATCAACGCAATCGTTGTGGAATGGCTGAAAGATGGGTGTTCCAAGCCGATTGACGAAATCGCAGAGATCATTACCGTGTGTATTTATGGCAAGAAGATCCGGCTGTGAGCATGTAAGTGAAATGAAAAACCGACCTGTGATATTCACAGGTCGGTTTTTGCATATCTTGACATTTAGTTGTCGATGTGTACCTGTTCACCGCTTTGATACTCCCGGGCGTAGCGGCCGGGGGAGGTGCCGGTCAGGTTGCCGAAGGTGCGGATAAAGTGGGAATTGTCGGCAAAACCGGCCTGCTCACCGGCCTGCTGGACGCTGACGCCCTCCAGCAGCAGCTGGCGGGCGCGAAGCACCCGGCTGCGGATGATATAGTCCATGACGGAAAAGCCGGTGGCGGCCTTAAAAATGCGGCAAAGATAGTGCTTGTTCAGGAAGAAGTGACCGGCGATACGGTCCAGAGACAGCGGTTCGGTCAGATTGTCGTGGATGTAGTCCAAAATGGGGTTGATACGGGCAAAATCCTTGCTCTGCGCTATATCGTCGGCAGGGGAGAGATGCAGAATCTGTGATGCCGCCAGCAGTAATTCGATCAGGCTGACGGTCTGGCGCAGATCACTGCCAAATTCACCGTCGTTTTGGCAGTTGTCCAAAGATTGAAACAGGCAGGACAACTGCTCGAACTGCGTTTGCTCCAAGGGGACGCATCGGAACGGATCCTGCAGCAGGCGGACAAAGTCGGTCTGCTGGGTGGACAGCTCTGTCAGGGTGCGGCGGCTGACGTGCAGCACGTATCGGGAGTGAAAACCGTTGGCGATGGTGCGGTGCAGAGTGTTCTCGCTGATGAGATACAGCTGCCCGCGCTGCAGGGGATAGATTTGATCCTTAACAAAAATGCTGCCCGAACTGGTCAGGGGGAGCATCAGCTCGTAATAATCGTGAAAATGCAGGCGGCTCATGCTCCAGCTGTCGTTTTGCTTGAGCCGTGCGTGGAATTCGATGCCGGTCATAAAGCCGTCTCCTTTCTGCGGTATCTTGCGGTAAAAATATGGGGAAACTGCAGATGATCGTCTGCAGTGATCCTGCAGACACAATATATTATAACACGGCAGGTAACGATATGCAAACTTTTTGCTAACATACCAAAAGAAAAAAATATCGGCTTGCGTTAAGATGTTAACGATAGAATGCGCAGGTGCGCGAAAATATCGTTTGGAGGTATGAAACATGGATAAAGTGTATTCCCTGCACGACGCGGTAGCCAAGTTTGTGGAAGACGGCGATTGCATCTGCTTCGGCGGCTTCACCACCAACCGCAAGCCCTATGCTGCGGTGAACGAGATCCTGCGTCAGGGTCAGAAAGATTTTACGGTCTGGGCCGGTGCTGCCGGTGGTGACTGGGACATGATGATCGGCGAGGGCCGCGTGAAGGCGTACATCAACTGCTACACCGCCAACTCCGGCTACACCAACGTGTCCCGCCGCTTCCGTGCCGCCATCGAGGCCGGTAAGCTGACCTATGAGGACTACTCTCAGGACGTGGTGATGCTGCAGCTGCACGCCGCCTCCCTGGGCCTGCCCTTCCTGCCCGTGCGGCTGATGCAGGGTTCCGGCCTGATGAAGTACTGGGGCATCAGCGAGGAGCAGCGCAAGACGCTGGAAAAGGTGGACGACCTGAAGTGCGTCGAGATCGAAAACCCCTTCAAGCCCGGCGAGAAGGTGGTCGCCGTTCCCGTCCCCCGTCTGGACACCGCTGTGATCCATGTGCAGCAGGCTTCCCCTGACGGCACCTGCATCATCATGGGTGATGAGTTCCACGACGTGGACATCGCCATCGCCGCCCGCAAGGTCATCGTGACCTGCGACGAGCTGGTCAGCAACGAGTACATCCGCCGTGACCCCACTCTGACCCGTATCTTCGGTGAGTGTGTCAGCGCGGTGGTCCACTGCCCCTACGGCGCATGGCCCACCCAGTGCTACGGCTATTACGACAACGACCCCAACGCCCTGCGTGAGTATGACAAGGCCTCCAAGTATCAGGATGCCGAGGATGCCAAGGTGCAGCTTGCCAAGGCTGCCGTCAAGGCGGAGAAGGCCGCCGAGAAGGCACCCGGCGACGAAAAGCTGGCCGAGGCCGCTGCCCGCGCCCGCAAGGCTGCCGATGATGCCGCTGCCGGCGTCGCCATCCCCGAGACATTCAAGGACTATCTGAACAAGTGGGTCTACTCCGTTGCCGACCACAACGAAATGCTCGACAAGATCGGCGGTCACCGACTGATGAGTCTGCGCAACGCCCCCCACCTGGGCTATTCCAATACCCACATCAAGTAAGCAGGGAGGAAGAGAGAAATGGCTGATTATACGAACTATACCAAACAGGAAATGCAGGCTTACGCCATTGCCAAGAGCATCAAGGAAAACCAGATCGTTATCGTGGGCACCGGTTTGCCCCTGATCGGCGCCTCCCTTGCCAAGGCTGCCATTTGCCCCAGCTGCCACCCCATTGTTGAGTCCGGTCTGATGGACTGTGACCCTGTGGAGGTACCCCGCTCCGTGGGTGATGACCGCTTCATGGCTCACTGCGCCGTGCAGTGGCCCAACATCCGCTTTATCGGCTTTGAGGCCAACGAGTGGCTGCACAACGAGGACCGTCTGATCGCCTTTATCGGCGGCGCTCAGATCGACCCCTACGGCAACGTGAACTCCACCTGTATCTACGGCAGCGGCGACTATATCAAGCCCCAGACCCGCTTCACCGGTTCCGGCGGCGCCAACGGCATTGCCACCTACTGCAACACTGTCATCATGATGCAGCATCAGAAGCGCCGCTTCATGGAAAAGATCGACTACATCACCTCCTGCGGCTGGATGGACGGCCCCGGCGGCCGTGAGCGCGCCGGTCTGCCCGGCAACCGCGGTCCTCAGATGGTGGTCACCGACCTGGGTATCATGAAGTTTGACGAGGAAACCAAGCGTATGTATCTGGCCTACTACTATCCGTTCTCCAGCCCCGAGATGGTGCAGGAGAACACCGGTTTCGAGATCGACGTGTCCCGTGCCGAGCTGATGGAGGGTCCCCCTCCCGAGATCATCAAGCTCATTCGTGAGCAGATCGATCCCGGTCAGGCCTTCATTAAAGTTCCCAAGGGCTAAGCGCGAAACGAATTTAGGAGGAGAAGAACTATGGGTTTCTATTCCATGCCCGGCTATTTCCAGAATATGCCCGTGGTTGGCAAGGCAGTTCGCCCCAACCCCGAAAACGCCGCCGAACTGAAGGCTGTCGAGGCTGAGATCGACGAGAAGATCGCCCAGTGCCTTGCCAACGGCAAGCCTGACGAGGCTATGAACGAGAAGGGGCAGCTCACCGCTATGCAGCGCATTGCCTTGCTGGTGGACGAGGGTACCTGGTGTCCCCTGAACACCCTCTATAATCCCGAGGGCAACAAGACCGGCACGACCTCTATCGTCAAGGGTCTGGGCCGTGTCAACGGCAAGTGGTGCTGCATCATTGCCTCCGACAACAAAAAGCATGCCGGCACCTGGGTACCCGGTCAGGCCGACGACCTGATCCGCGGCAGCGATACTGCCAAGCGTCTGCGTATCCCCCTTGTTTACCTGCTGGAGTGCGCCGGCGTAGAGCTGGACAAGCAGGAGAAGGTGTACCCCAACCGCCGCGGCGGCGGTACGCCCTTCTACCGCAATTCCGAGCTGAACCAGATGGGTGTGCCTGTTATCGTGGGCATCCACGGCACCAACCCCGCCGGCGGCGGCTACCACTCCATTTCTCCCACCATTCTGGTGGCCCACGAGAAGGCTAACATGGCCGTGGGCGGCGCCGGCATCGTGGGCGGCATGAACCCCAAGCCCTATGTGGATATGGAGGCCGCCCTGGCTCAGATCGAAGCCACAAAGGGTCTGCGTGCCGATCCTCCCGGCTCCGTTTCCATCCACTACGGTCAGACCGGCTTCTGGCGTGAGGTCTATGCCGAGCAGGAGGGTGTCATCGAGGGCATCAAGAAGTATATCGGTATGCTGCCCAACTACGATCTGGAGTTCTTCCGCGTGGCCGAGCCTGCCAACCCCGCCGGTGACCCGGAGGAACTGTACGACATCGTGCTGAACAACAAGAACCGTCCCTATGATATGTACTCTGTCATCGCCCATCTGGTGGACGGCGGCGAGCTGATGGAGTTCAAGAAGGGTTACGGCCCCGAGATGATCACCGGCATCGCCAAAGTGGCCGGTCTGCCTGTGGGTATCGTGGCCAACCAGCAGGGCGTGTTCCCCAACTATCCCGAGTATAAGATGGCCAAGTACGGTCAGGCTATGGGTGCAGGCGGTAAGCTGTACCGTCAGGGCCTGATCAAAATGAGCGAGTTTGTCACCATGTGCGCCCGCGACCGCCTGCCCATCATCTGGGTGCAGGATACCACCGGCATCGACGTGGGCGATGATGCCGAGGTCGCCGAGCTGCTGGGTCTGGGCCAGTCCCTGATCTACTCCATCCAGTCCAGCAAGCTGCCCATGATGGAAATCACCCTGCGCCACGGCACTGCCGCCGCCCACTACGTTCTGGGCGGTCCTCAGGGCAACGACAACAATGCCTTCTCTCTGGGCTGCGCTGCCACCGAGATCAACGTCATGAACGGCAAGACTGCCGCCAACGCCATGTACACCGGCCGCCTTGCCAAGGAGCAGAAGGCGGGCAACGATCTGCAGCCCGTCATCGACAAGATGAACGAGATGATCGAGGACTACGACCTGAAGTCCAAGCCCCTGTACTGCGCTCAGGCCGGTCTGGTGGACGAAGTGGTCAAGATGCCCCTCATGCGCAACTACATGATCGCCTTCACCGAGTCCTGCTATCAGAACAGCGTGTCCGTCTGCCCCGTGCATCAGATGCTGCTGCCCCGGGTGTGCCGCGACTACGACAATCTGAACAACAAGTAATTTCTTGCGCTCCGGCGCAATAACGGAGAAACACTATGGAAACCATTTATACACTGGGTATTGATATCGGTTCCACCGCTTCCAAGTGCGTGATGCTGGCCGACGGCAAAGAAATTGTCGCCAAGTCCCTCATCGCCGTGGGTGCCGGCACCAGTGGTCCTCAGCGGGCCATCGACGCTGTGCTTGAGGCGGCAGGGAAGACCCGCGAGCAGATCGCTTTCGTGCTGGCCACCGGCTATGGCCGCAACTCGCTGGAGGGGTTTGCCGACCACCAGATGAGCGAGCTGAGCTGCCATGCCCGCGGCGCTGCCTTCCTGTTTCCGCAGGTGCGCACCGTCGTAGACATCGGCGGACAGGACGTAAAGATCCTGCGGGTGGAAAACGGTGCTATGACCAACTTCCAGATGAATGATAAGTGTGCTGCCGGCACGGGCCGATTTCTGGACGTGATGGCCCGGGTGCTGGAGGTGGACGTGAACGATCTGGGAACGCTGGGCGCCAAATCCACCAAGGAAGTGGCCATCAGCTCTACCTGCACCGTTTTTGCCGAGAGCGAGGTTATCAGCCAGCTGGCTCAGGGTACCGATAAGTGCGATATCATCAACGGCATCCACAAGTCCGTGGCTGGCCGCGTGGCGGGCCTTGCTCACCGTGTGGGCGTGCAGGATGACGTGGTGATGACCGGCGGTGTGGCGCAGAACTCCGGCGTGGTGAATGCGCTGCAGGAGCAGCTGGGACACACCATCCACACCTCGCCTCTGACCCAGTATGTGGGCGCTTTGGGCGCCGCTCTGTTTGCGTACAAAAAGTGTAATAAATAATCAGTAGGGAGGAAACTGTAATGGCTAAAGAAGTTAGCCCCGGCGTTCTGGCGCTGCGCAAGGTGGTGGACGACGTCCACGCCGATGCCCGCAAGGCCAAGGCCGAAGGTAAGCTGGTAGGCTGGTCCTCGTCCAAGTTCCCCTGTGAGCTGGCCGCCGCATTCGATCTGGACGTCATGTACCCCGAGAACCAGGCCGCCGGTATCGCCGCCAACCGCGACGGCGAGATCATGTGTCAGGCAGCCGAGGATCTGGGCTTTGACAACGACATCTGCGGTTACGCCCGCATCAGCCTGGCCTACGCCGCCGGTAAGCGTGCTGCCCGCAAGTTCGACCCGGAGACTTTGGAGTATATCATCGACCCCAACTCCGGCAAACCCCTGAAGGACGAGAACGGCAAGGTCGTGATGGGAGAGGACGGCAAGCCCGTCAAAGACCCCAAGACCCAGCAGCCCTACACTGTCCTTGTGGACATCCACGAAATCGAGGCCATGCCCGACGGCCCGCTGAAGGACAAGTACTGGGAGTCCGTCAAGCCCTACCGTCAGATGCGCATCCCTCAGCCCGACTTTTTGCTGTGCTGCAACAACATCTGCAACTGCATGACCAAGTGGTATGAGAACATCGCCCGTATGTGCAACATCCCCCTGATCATGATCGACATCCCCTATAACAACACCGTGGAAGTCCACGACTCCAACGTGGCCTACGTCCGGGCTCAGTTTGATGCTGCCATCAAGCAACTGGAAGAGCTGACCGGCAAGAAGTTCGACGAGAAGAAGTTCGAGCAGGCCTGTGCAAACGCCAACCGCACTGCCAGCGCTTGGCTGCGTGTGTGCGACTACCTGCAGTACAAGCCCGCGCCCTACTCCGGCTTCGACCTGTTCAACCACATGGCCGACATCGTCACCGCCCGCGCCAAGGTGCAGGCGGCTGAGGCATTCGAGCTGCTGGAGAAGGATCTGGAGCAGGCCATCAAGGAAGGCACCACCACCACGCCCTTCCCCGAGAAGTACCGCGTCATGTTCGAGGGTATCCCTTGCTGGCCCAAGCTGCCCGACCTGTTCAAGCCCCTGAAGGCCAACGGCGTCAACGTCACTGCCGTGGTGTATGCCCCCGCCTTCGGTTTCGTCTATGAGGATCTGGACGGTATGGCCCGGGCCTACTACAAGGCCCCCAACTCCGTTTGTATCGAGCAGGGCGTTGCCTGGCGTGAGGGTATCTGCAAGGACAACAAGGTGGATGGCGTGCTGGTCCACTACAACCGCTCCTGCAAGCCCTGGTCCGGCTACATGGCCGAGATGCAGCGCCGCTTTACCGCCGATCTGGGCATCCCCTGCGCCGGCTTCGACGGCGACCAGGCCGACCCCCGCAACTTCAATGCCGCCCAGTATGAGACCCGCGTTCAGGGCCTGGTGGAAGCCATGGAACAGAACGCCGCCAACAAGGAGGGTTAACCGATGAGCATTGAACTGATGATGAAGCAATTCCAGGACATCGCTTATAATCCCAACAAGCAGCTGGCCGACTTTAAGGCCGCCGGCAAAAAGGTCATCGGTGTCCTGCCTTACTACGCCCCCGAGGAACTGGTCTATGCCGCCGGTATGGTGCCCATGGGCATGTGGGGCAGCAACAAAAAGACCATCTCCCGGGCCAAGGAGTACTGTGCCACCTTCTACTGCACCATCGCCCAGCTGGCGCTGGAGATGCTGCTGGACGGCACCATGGACCAGCTGGACGGTCTGATCACCCCCACCATCTGCGACACCCTGCGTCCCATGAGCCAGAACTTCCGTGTGGCCATCGGTGACAAGATCCCCACCATCTTCCTGGCCCACCCCCAGAACCGCTTTGCCGATTGGGGCCTGAAGTTCTGTATGGATCAGTACAACGATGTGCGCAAGATGCTGGACAAGATCTCCGGGCATGAGATGACCGACGAGGATATCCGTAAAGCGATCAAGGTTTACAACGCTTCCCGCGCAGCGCGCCGGGAGTTTGTCAAACTGGCAAACGAGCACTGTGATGTGGTCACCCCGACCCTACGTTCCGCCGTGCTGAAGGCAAGCTGGTTCATGCTCAAGGACGAGTACACCGAGAAGCTGGTTGCTCTGAATGAGGAATTGAAGAAGCTGCCCAAGGCCAACTGGAAGGGCGTGAAGGTGGTAACCTCCGGCATCGTGTGTGACAACCCCAAGCTGCTGGCTATCTTTGAGGAGAACAATATCGCCATTGCCGCCGACGATGTGGCCCACGAGTCCCGCGCCTTCCGCACCGATGCGGACGAGACCGGCGACCCCATGCTGGCCCTTGCCAAGCAGTTTGCCAACACCGACTACGACGTGCTGCTGTACGATCCCGCATCTTCCTCCAACCGCCGCGGTGAGTTCGTGGCCAATCTGGTGAAGGAGTCCGGCGCTCAGGGCCTGATCCTCTTTATGCAGCAGTTCTGCGACCCCGAGGAGATGGAGTACCCCTACCTGAAAAAGGCGCTGGACGAGGCCGGCATTCCCCACATCAAGCTGGGTGTGGATCAGCAGATGCGGGACTTCGGTCAGGCCAGTACCGCCATTCAGGCCTTTGCCGACGTGCTGTAAACGCTTGACAAGCCGAGGCGGAGACAGGTATAATGCCTTCGATTTTCGGCTATACTGTCCTGTTACGTAAAACCGGTCTTCGGACCAATATATAAAGAAGGAGATCATCAATATGAATTACGTTATTACCGTTAACGGCAAGACTTACTCCGTCAGCGTGGAGAAGGAGTCTGCCGCCAAGGCCGCCCCCAAGGCCGCTGCCGCTCCCGTTGCCGCTCCCGTAGCTGCCGCTCCCGTTGCCGCTCCCGTAGCTGCCGCTCCTGTGGCTGCACCTGTTGCCGCTCCCGCCGCTGCTCCCGCTGCTGCTCCCGCTGCCGTGGCCGCCGGCGAGACCGCTGTGAAGAGTCCCATGCCCGGCACCGTGTTCAAGGTGGAGTGCAGCGTGGGTCAGTCCGTCAACGCCGGCGACGTGCTGGTGGTGCTGGAGGCCATGAAGATGGAGATCGAGGTGTCCGCCCCCTGCGCCGGCACTGTCAAGGCCATCCCCGCTGTTCAGGGTGCTGCCGTCAACACCGATGACCTGCTGGTCACTCTGGGCTGATCCCGGGAGGCAGATTGAATGTTTTATGGAATGACCTTTGAACAGCTTGGTGGCTGGCCCGGCGCGCTGATGATCGCCGTGTGCGGTTTTGTGGTGGTGTTTTTGGTGCTGGCTGTGCTGGCACTGATGATCACCATCATCTCCAAGGTGGTGGGCGTCATCGAGCGCAAGCTGCCTGCCAAGGCTGCCGCTCCTGCCGCCAAACCCGTTGCCGCCCCCGCCCCCAAGCAGGAGGATGACGAGGAGATCATCGCCGTCATCACCGCCGCCGTTGCCGCCGAGATGGGGACCACTCCCGACCAGACCCGTCTGACCAGCGTGATCAAATACTGATAGGGAGGAGACGGAACCATGAATATTGTTGATTTTTTTACTGATGTAATGTCCCGAATCCTCGGTGACTCCGGCTTTGCCAGCATTTTTGCCGGCAGCTGGAAGGAAGCAGTCATGATCCTGATCGCGTTCGTGCTGCTGTATATGGGTATCGGCAAGAAGTTCGAGCCTCTGCTGCTGGTCCCCATCGCCTTCGGTATGCTGCTGGCCAACCTGCCCCTGACCGGTCTGATGGCCGCCCCCACTGCCGAGGCGTCCCCCGGTTTTATGTGGGTGCTGTATCAGGGCGTGGGCCACGCCATCTATCCCTCCATCATCTTCCTTGGAATTGGCGCAATGACCGACTTTGGCCCCCTGCTGGCCAACCCCAAGTCCATGCTGTTGGGCGCTGCCGCCCAGATGGGCATCTTCGCCGCCTTCCTGATGGCGCTGGGTCTTGGCCCTGCTACCGGCGGTGCGATTTTCTTCACCCCTGCTGAGGCCGCCGCCATTGGCGTCATCGGTGGCGCCGACGGCCCCACTGCCATCCTGACGGCCTCCAAGCTGTCCCCCCAGATCCTGCCCGCCATTGCCATTGCGGCTTACTCCTACATGGCGCTGATCCCCATGATCCAGCCCCCGCTGATGAAGCTGCTGACCACCAAGAAGATGCGCGCGGTCAAGATGACCCAGCTGCGCCAGGTGTCCAAGGTGGAGAAGATTGTCTTCCCCGTTGCGGTGGCCACCTTCGTTATTCTGCTCATCCCCGATACCGCCCCTCTGATCGGCATGCTGATGCTGGGCAACCTGTTCCGTGAGTGCGGCGTGACCGAACGTCTGTCCGACACCGCCCAGAACGCCCTGATCAACATTGTCACCATCCCCCTGGGTCTGTCCGTTGGCTTCAAGGCCACCGGCGAGGAGTTCCTGGATCCCAAGACCCTGGGCATCATCGTCCTCGGCCTGATTGCCTTCCTGCTGTCTACCGCCGGTGGTCTGCTGCTGGGTGACCTGATGTACTTCCTGTCCAAGGGAAAAATCAACCCCCTGATCGGCTCTGCCGGCGTGTCTGCCGTGCCTATGGCCGCCCGCGTGGCTCAGTCCGTGGGTCAGAAGGAGAATCCCTCCAACTTCCTGCTCATGCACGCCATGGGTCCCAACGTGGCCGGCGTCATCGGCTCCGCCGTTGCCGCAGGTTTCATGATCAAGGTGTTTGGCGGCTGATTTCCAACCAAAAAATAAACGCTCCGCTGTGCAGTTGTGTGCAGCGGAGCGTTCTTTTTTAGGGGCAGGGAAGGGAAAATAAAAAAGTTGCAATTTTTTGAAAATAAGGCTTGCATTATCAAAACCTTTGTGCTATTATAATCTAGCTGTCGCAAGCAGTATGCGGCTGTAGCTCAGCTGGATAGAGTGTTTGGCTACGAACCAAAAGGTCGGGGGTTCGAATCCCTTCAGCCGTACCAAAAACGCAGATCACCATTCGGTGGTCTGCGTTTTTGCATATGTACGGCAAAGGGATTCGAACCCTGAGAGGGTCGCGGCGTGAAGAAAACGTGCCGGTGGCACGTTTTTAGCCGCGAAGTCCGCAGCGGCTGTGCCGCAAGGACGGCAGACGCGCAAGCGGCTGCATCCCTTCAGCCGTACAAAACCCTCCACCCCTCGATGGGGTGGAGGGTTTTCTTTTTTGGTAAGGCATTCGAACCCTGAGAGGGTGAGGGGGATTGAAATTCCTCGAATATATGTTATAATGAAGAAAAAACAAGGAGGGACTTGTTATGATCAAAACCCCAAATCAGCTGACCATCACCACTGAGGACAACGCCCGTGGCGAGGTTAAGATGCATCTGCACAATCTAGCCGACTTCCCCGGCCGCAATCCCAAGCTGCGTATGTTCTCCAACGTGAAGCTCAAGCCCGGCGAGGAGGTGGAGTTCCACATCCACACCGGCGAGTTTGAAAGCTACTACATCATCTCCGGCAAGGGCCTGTATCAGGACAACGACGAGTTTGTAGAGGTGGAGCCGGGCACGGTTACCTTTACCCCCTCCGGTCAGGGGCACGGCATCAAGAACATCGGCGACGAGATTCTGGAATTCATCGCCCTGATCGTGCTGGACTAAAAAACCAATAAATGCAAAGGGCCGCAGGCATTCGCCTGCGGCCCTTTGCTAACACGGAGGAGTCATGAGAGAACAAAATCAACGATGGAGAAACCGAACATGGTGTCATTTTCCACCAGAACGGCGCGGAACGTGCAGAGGATATGTCCGTCCGCGGGGGCGGTCAGGGTGCCGTCCAGAGTGAACAGGCCGTCTGCCGCCGGAACGGGGGAGGCCTGTTCGAGCGCCACAAGAGCGGGGTCGCCCAAAGCCAACTCGTACAGGTCGGTATGGGAATTGTATTTGACTTTATCGGTGAGTTCGGCGGGGATGGCGGGCAGCGCGTCCCGCGTGGCGAACAGCGCCGCGAAGAAGTCGCCGATGCACTCCGAGGGGAGAAGCAGACTATGTTCCGTCACCTGCGCCCGGTCGTCCTCATGCCCGTAGAGGGACAGGACGTAATATAGGGCATTCCAGACAAACGTGTCCGAGCCGGCATCGTAGTCCATGCCGCTTTCCAGCATGGACAAAGCCAGTGCGCTCAGAGGCAGGCTGATCCCGTCGGTCAGGGCGCTGTCGGCGGGGACGGAGCCGGGCAGGAAACCCACTTCCTCGAATTGAATCTGCGGTGCGGCAGACAGGTCATCGGCCAGAACGCTTGCGGACATGGGCAGGGCAAGCAAACAAACCGACAACAGGGTACAAAATAGTTTTTTCACGGCGTGAGCCTCCTTTCCTTCTTTCTGATATCAGTATACCACCAGCTTATGGTTACATTCCCGTCCCTGATATTACGATGCGGTGAAGAAACGGTTACAGATAATTACAGACCGGCTCGTCCACCTGTTTTGAGTGTATGTGGACAAGACCCGAAAAAGACCCCTGAAGAAAATATTTTTACCGCCCTGCGCGGTTGACCCGTGGGAGAGAATGTAATAAAATAGAAGCTGGAAAACTGTCAAAATGAGAGGGAATACCATGCTTGATCACCAACAGGAACTTCGATTTTGCAAAGCGCGCCGGGCGGCAATCGCACGGGATTTCACCCGGCTGAATACTGAACAGCAGCAGGCCGTCCTGACTACGGAGGGCCCGCTTTTGCTGCTTGCCGGTGCGGGCAGCGGCAAGACCACGGTGCTCATTAACCGCATCGCCAACCTGATCCGCTATGGCTGCGGTTCAGACAGTGTGGAGGTGCCGGAGGATGTGACGGCAGAGGACCTTGCCTTTCTGGAAAGTTATGCCGCCGATCCGGCCGAAAAGGACACCGAGCGCGCCCGTCGGCTGTGCCAGCTGGACCCCGCTGCCCCATGGTCCATTTTGGCTATCACCTTTACCAATAAAGCCGCCGGGGAGCTGAAAGAGCGCCTTGCCATGATGCTGGGGCCGGAGGCCAACGACATCTGGGCCAGTACCTTCCATTCCGCCTGCGTGCGTATCCTGCGCCGGGACATTGACAAGCTGGGGTTCTCGTCCTCCTTTACGATTTACGATACCGACGACTCCCTGCGGGTCATCAAGGATATTTTGAAGGAGCAGAACATCGACGACAAGCAGTTCCCGCCCCGGACGGTGCTGGGGTACATCTCCCGGGCCAAGGACGAGATGAAATTGGCGGTTCAGTATCAGAACGAGTGCAGCAAGAGCGGAGACTTCCGCCTGCAGCGTATTGCCGGTATCTACGCCGAGTACGAGCGCAGACTGTGGGAAGCAAGCGCTCTGGACTTTGATGACATCATCCTGCACACCGTTCGCCTGCTGCAGCAGGATGAGCAGGTGCGCACCTACTACCAGCGCAAATTCCGCTACGTCCTCATCGACGAGTATCAGGACACCAACAACCTGCAGTACCTGCTGGCCTCCACTCTGGCGGGCGGATACGAGAACTTCTGCGTGGTGGGTGACGATGACCAGTCCATCTACCGCTTCCGCGGCGCTACCATCGAGAACATTCTGTCCTTTGAAAAGCAGTACCCCAAGGCCCGTGTCATCCGTCTGGAGCAGAACTACCGCTCCACCGGCAACATTCTGGAGGCGTCCAACGCCGTCATCCGCAACAATCAGGGCCGCAAGGGCAAGGAACTGTGGACGAAAGCGGGGGCGGGGGACAAGCTGCAGATGTACACCGCCATGAACGAAAATGACGAGGCCCAGTACGTTGCCATGCGCATCATGGACGGGTTCAGCAAGGGCAGAAAGTGGAAGGATCACGCCATTCTCTACCGCATGAACGCCCAGTCCAACCAGATGGAAAATGCCTGCAAACGCAACGGCATTCCTTATAAAATCATCGGCGGCACCCGCTTTTTTGACCGCGCCGAGGTCAAGGACATGGTGGCCTATCTGTGCGTGCTGAACAACACCGACGACGACCTGCGTCTGCAGCGCATTATCAACAATCCCCCCCGGGGCATCGGCGCCAAGACGGTGGAGACCGCTCAGGCTATCGCCGTGCAGGAGGGCAGACCCCTGTTTCAGGTCATCAGCCGTGCGGCGGAGTACCCCGACCTGCAAAAGGCCGCGGGCAAGCTTGCGCAGTTTGTGGACATGATCCGCACCCTGCAGAAGCAGGCGGCGGAGATGCCCCTGCCCGATTTCTACGAGGAGCTGCTGGCCACCACCGGCTACGCCGTCATGCTGGAGAGCAAGAACACGGTGGAGGACCGCACCCGCCTTGAAAACGTGCGGGAGCTGCTGACCTCCATCAACGGTTATTTGGAGAATGCCGGGGAGGAACCCAGCCTGTCCGGTTTTCTGGATGAGATCGCCCTGTACACCGATTTGGACAGCCACGACGCCGGAGAGGACTGCGTGGTCATGATGACCATGCACTCGGCCAAGGGACTGGAGTTTCCTGTGGTCTTTGTGGTGGGCGTTGAGGAGGGAGTATTTCCCGGTCAGCGCACCATCGGTGATGCGGAGGAAATGGAGGAGGAGCGGCGGCTTTGCTACGTGGCCATGACCCGTGCCAAGCAGCAGCTGTACCTGACCTGCGCCAACCAGCGCATGCTCTTTGGCCGCACCAGCTCCAACCGCCCCTCCCGCTTTGTGGGGGAGATCCCGGAGCAGTATCTGGAACGCAGCGGCCGCAGCTTCCTTGACCGGGACCCGGACGACGAGTGGTCGCCGGGCATTGCCAGCCGCACCAGCGGCTATGGTGGGTACGGCGGCTACGACAGCGGTTACCGCAGCGGCTATGCCCAGCGGCAGGCACCGGTCAACACCTATCGCAGCGCTGCACCCTCCGGCGCGGCAAAGTACCCGTTGCCGGGTAAAAAACCGGTGTCCACACCGACTGCCGGCGGCATCAAATCCGCCGGAACAGCACCCTCTATGGTCCTGCAGAAGGGCGATATGGTCAATCATAAGGCTTTTGGCAGGGGTATGGTCATCGCCACCCAGAAGGCGGGCGGCGACGTGCTGGTGGAGATCGCCTTTGACAACGTGGGTACCAAGCGGCTGATGTTGAAATTTGCTGCTGCCCAAATGAGCAAACTGTAAACGAAAAAAGGGCAAAATTGTAAAAAAAGACTACCAAAACACAAAATAGTGTGGTACAATCTTCTGTAGTACATAAATAGTCGGGTAACCGACGTGATGGAGGTATTCCTATGAAATGCCCTTTTTGCGGTCAGCTGGAAAGTAAAGTGGTGGACTCCCGTCCTGCGGAAGAGGGGGCCAGCATCCGTCGCCGCCGCGAGTGTCTGGAGTGTCACAAGCGCTTTACAACCTATGAGACGGTGGAAAGCCTGCCTCTGGTCGTCATCAAGAAGGACGGCAGCCGCCAGAGTTTTGACCGTGCCAAGCTGTTCAACGGCATGATGCGCGCCTGCGAAAAGCGCCCCGTGTCCTTTGACACGCTGGAGCGCATCGCCGAGGAGATCGAGCAGGAGCTGCAGAACTCTCTGGAGCGTGAGACCAGCACCGAGCGCATCGGCGAGCTGGTCATGGACCGGCTGAAGGACGTGGATGAGGTGGCCTACGTGCGCTTTGCCTCCGTCTACCGCCAGTTCAAGGATCTCAACACCTTTATGGCGGAGCTGAACAAGCTGCTGAAAAACAAATAAGCATTGAAACGCCGGGGCTGTAAAGGCCTCGGCGTTTACATCAAAGGAGTGAAAACCATGAGAAGAAAAGACCGGGAGCGTGACCGGGAATTCGGTCTTGCGGTCATCGACAGCTGCGAGTACGGCACGGTTGCCCTGCAGGGGGACGAACCCTACTGCCTGCCCCTGTCTCTGGTGCGGGTGGGGGAGGACCTGTACTTCCATTGTGCGCTGGAGGGCAAGAAGATGGACCTGCTGCGCAGGAACAACAAAGTGTGGGTCAGTTTTGTGGGGGAGAATGTGGCCGCTGCCGATGACTTTACCACCTATTTTCGCAGCGCCATGGTCAGGGGTACGGCGACGGAGGTCACCGACGAGGGGGAGAAGATCGCCGCCCTGCGCGCCCTGTGCGAAAAGCTCACCCCTGCCCATATGCCGGCCTTTGACGCGGCCATTGCCCGCAGCCTTAAGGTGACAGGTATCTGGAAGATCCACATGGATGAGGTCACCGCAAAAGAAAAGCAACGCCCCGTGAAATAAAAAGTTCCGCAGACCTTAGTCTGCGGAACTTTTTTTGTATACGTGGATGTCAAATCCGATCTCCGTTTCCAGCCGGGACAGCCGGCTCAAACGCTCCACGCCCTCTTTGGGGGTTTTCCACGCATAGGGAGTCATGGAGACCAGTGACATAATGTCAGTGCTGTCGTTCAGTGTGACGGTATAGCGCAGGGGGACGACCTGCTGCCATGTGAAACCGGGATAATCCTCCCGTTTGACCGGATTTTCGTAGGGGTTGTCGTACAAAACTTCTTTCATCTGCCACAGATGCCGTTCCGAAGGGACTACATAGACAAAATATCCGCCGTCGGTCAGCACACGGGCAAATTCCTCCGCCGACAGGGGGGAGAAAATATTATACAGCAGGTGAATGCTGTTGTCCATGACCGGCAGCCGATAAGCGGAGGCCACGGCAAACTCGCCACCGGGCACTTTCTTTGCCGCCCGACGCAGAGCGAATTTGGAGATGTCGATGCCCGCCAACCGGGCGTGAGGGACGGCTTCGGCAAGACCGGCGGTGTAGTACCCCTCACCGCAGCCGCTGTCCAGCAGGGTGGGGAGGTCGATATCCCGTGTCAGTTCCACCGCAAGATCGGTCAGGGTGTTACGCAGGGGGACGTAGTAACCTTTGTCCAGAAAGGCGCACCGGGCAGCCACCATCTGCTTGTCGTCGCCGGGATTTTTGGAGTGCTTTTGATTGGCGGGCAGCAGATAGGTGTACCCCTCGGCGGACAGGTCGTAGCTGTGGCCCGCGGGGCAGGTATAGGCGCGCTCGCCCCGCATTAACGGCGCGGCGCAGATGGGACAGCGGAACAGGCTGGACATACGATCACCTCTGAGAAAGAAAAGGCCCGTGCGCTTGCACGGGCCTTTTGATGATTAGCCGTAAATGGGATACTTGGCAGTCAGTGCCATGGCGGCGGCGCGGATCTCGTCGGCCTTGGTGTCAAAGTGGAAGGCGGTGTCGGCGATCAGCTTGCCCACGACCTTCATATCCTCCTCCACGAAGCCGCGGGAGGTGACGGCGGGGGTGCCTACACGGATGCCGGAGGTGACGAAAGGCTTCTCCGGGTCGTTGGGAATGGCGTTCTTGTTGGCGGTGATGCACACCTCGTCCAGACGGTGTTCCATCTCCTTGCCGGTCAGGTGAGCGGGACGCAGGTCCACCAGCATCAGGTGGTTGTCGGTGCCGTTGGATACCAGGTTCAGACCCTGAGCCATAATGGTGTCGGCCAGGACGGCGGCATTCTTGACGATCTGCTGCTGATAGGTCTTGAACTCAGGCTTCAGTGCCTCACCCAGAGCCACGGCCTTGGCGGCGATAATATGCTCCAGAGGGCCGCCCTGAGAGCCGGGGAAGATGGCGGAGTTCAGCTTTTTGGCGATCTCGGGGTCGTTGGTCAGCAGCATGCCGCCACGGGGACCGCGCAGAGTCTTGTGAGTGGTAGTGGAGACCACGTCGGCGTAGGGGACGGGGGAGGGATGCACACCGGCGGCAACCAGACCGGCGATGTGGGCCATGTCCACAAACAGGTAGGCGCCAACCTCGTGAGCGATGTCGGCAAAAGTCTTGAAGTCGATGACACGGGGATAGGCGGAGGCGCCGGCCAGGATCATGCGGGGCTTGTGCTTGCGGGCCAGCTCGCGGACCTGATCGTAGTCAATGTAGCCCTGATCGTTGACGCCGTAAGAAACCATGTTGTAGTTCTTTCCGGAGAAGTTGACAGGAGAGCCGTGGGTCAGGTGACCGCCATTGTCCAGGCTCATGCCCAGCACGGTGTCGCCCAGATTGCACAGGGCCTGATACACGGCGTAGTTGGCCTGAGCGCCGGAGTGGGGCTGTACGTTGGCATACTGGGCGCCGAACAGCTGCTTGGCGCGTTCGATTGCCAGGTTTTCCACCACGTCCACACACTGGCAGCCGCCGTAGTAGCGCTTGCCGGGATAACCCTCGGCATATTTGTTGGTCAGCACGGTGCCGGCAGCGGCCAGCACGGCGGGACTGACGATATTTTCGGATGCGATCAGCTCGATGTTTCGCTGCTGACGGTCAAACTCGGAGCGGACAGCAGCGCCCAGTTCGGGATCGACCTTAGCGAGAAAATCCATAGCAGAATGAATCATGGTGAACCTCCCAAATTTTGATTGAACACATTATATCAAGTTCTGTCAAAAAAACAATAGTTTAAATGGAAAAAGTGTGTCGCTTTTGGACCGGGAATGTGGTAGAATGTATAAAACTGTTTTGTCGAGGTGAGACGTGTGAAAGACCCTGCTGCCGTGAGTGCCATCATCGAGGAACTCAAGGGGCTTTATCCCGAGAGTATTTGCTCCCTGAACTATAAAAAAGACTACGAATTGCTGTTTGCCGTGCGCATGGCCGCCCAGTGTACCGACGAGCGGGTCAATCAGGTCACGCCCGCCCTGTACAGGCGGTTTCCCACCCTGCAGTCGCTTGCCCAGGCAGATATTGCCGAGGTGGAGCAGTACATCCACTCCACCGGCTTTTTCCGGGCCAAGGCCCGGGACATTGTGCTGGCCTCCCAGATGCTCATTCGGGAATACGGCGGCAGAGTGCCGGACAATATGGAAGATCTTCTGCGCCTGCCCGGTGTGGGGCGAAAGACGGCCAACCTGATTTTGGGCGACGTGTACAGCACGCCCGGCGTGGTTGTGGCGGACACCCATTGCATCCGCATTGCCGGTCTGCTGGGTCTGACCGACGGCACAAAGGACCCGGCCAAGGTGGAGACTCAGCTTCGGCAGGTTTTGCCCCCGGAGGAGTCCAACGACTTCTGCCATCGCATTGTGCTGCACGGCCGTGCCGTGTGCATCGCCCGCCGGCCCCGATGCCAAAGCTGCACCCTGCGGCCCTGGTGCGACCACTTTATCAAGCAACAGACGGAGGAAACGAAGTGAAAAAACCCATTCTGCGCTGGAGCGTATATCTGCTGGGCCTGTTCTCTCTGGCCTTCGGTATTTCCCTGAGCATCAAGGCAAATCTCGGCACGTCCCCCATATCTTCGGTGGCCTATTGCATCTCCTCCATTTGGGGCCTGAACCTTGGCGTTATGAACTTCCTTGTGTACGCCTCGTTTGTGGCGGCACAGTTCATTCTGCGCGGTAAGAACTGCCGCATTTACGATCTGCTGCAGCTGGTGGTCAGTGTGGTGTTCAGCTGGGCCATGGACAAGCTGGTGGGGATCATCCCCTATGACAGCGCCGCCCACGGTCTGTGGGGCAATCTCCTGCTGATGCTGGTGGCTATCGTGTTCATCGGTATCGGCGTGTCCTGTTCGCTGAATATGCGCCTGGTCCCCAACCCCGGTGAGGGTATCGTGCAGGCGCTGTCCGAAAAGACCGGCTGGAGTCAGGGCCTGACCAAAAATGTCTTTGACATCGGCTGTGCCTGTGTGACCACTGCCATCAGCCTGATCTTCGGCGGCAAGCTGATTGGCGTAGGCGTCGGTACTGTCGCGGCCATGCTTGGCGTGGGCCGCGTGGTGGCCCTGTTCAACCACCTTGTGATGAAAAAGCTGCGTGGGGCAGCAGGTGTTGCGTAAGGAGTGAGAGACATGTCCTATCGTCCCCTGGCAGATGAGATCAGACCGGAAAGCCTTGACGAAGTGGTGGGCCAGTCCCACATCCTCGGCAGGGACGGTCTGCTGCGCCGCATTATCGAAAGCGGCAGCATCCCCAACCTCATCTTCTACGGCCCATCCGGAACTGGCAAGACCACCGTTGCCAACATTATCGCAAAACAGACCAACCGCCCCCTCCATCGGCTGAACGCCACCACCGCCTCCATCTCCGACATCAAGGCCATTATGGAGGAGATCGGTACCTTCATGGCGCCGGAGGGCGTGCTGCTCTATCTGGACGAGATCCAGTACTTCAATAAAAAACAGCAGCAGTCCCTGCTGGAGTTTATGGAGAACGGAAAGATAACCCTGATCGCTTCCACCACCGAGAACCCCTACTTCGCGGTATTCAACGCGGTGTTGTCCCGTGCCACGGTGTTTGAGTTTAAGCAGCACACCGCCGAAGATGTGCTGCCCGCTGTCGACCGGGGCATTTCCCTCATGGAACAGCGACTGGGCGCTGCGGCGGAATGTGAGGACGGCGTGCGGGAGCATATTGCCGCCTCTTGCGGCGGCGACGTGCGCAAGGCCATGAATGCCATTGAGCTGCTTCTTACCGCTGCCAAGCGCTGTGAGGGGAAACTGCTTGTCACCCTTGCGGATGCAAAACTGGTGTCTCAGCAGTCCGCCATGCGCTATGACCGGGAGGGGGACGCCCATTTTGACATCGCTTCCGCCCTGATGAAGTCCCTGCGAGGCTCCGACCCGGATGCGGCCCTGCACTATCTGGCCCGGCTGCTGGAGGCAGGGGATATGATCACCGCTATTCGCCGTCTGCTGTGTTCCGCCAGCGAGGATGTGGGCATGGCCTACCCCCAGGCGGTGCAGATCGTCAAAGCCTGCGTGGACAGCGCCCTGCAGCTTGGTCTGCCCGAAGCGCGGCTTCCTTTGGCGCAGGCGACCGTCCTGCTTGCCACCGCGCCCAAGTCCAACAGCGTCTATGCCGGCCTTGCCGCCGCTATGGAGGATATCCGGGCCGGACGGACCGGGGACATCCCAAGAGAGCTGCAAAACGTCCACGCCGACTCTGCCGGCATGGAGCGGGAGCAGGGGTACAAGTACCCACACGACTTCCCCAACCATTGGGTTAAGCAACAGTATCTGCCTGACGCCATCAAGGACCGAAAGTACTACCAGTACGGCGACAACAAGACCGAACAGGCGGCCAAAAAGTACTGGGATGAGATCAAGAAATGAAACAAAAGATGCCGCCCGGCGGGCGGCATCTTTTTTATAACACATTTTTCAGATCCAGCCGTTCGGCCTCAGCCAGCAGTGCCAATTGGGTGATCAGCCTGGCGTTGGCTGCGGTATATTGGTCCGGCTCTGCAAGGCGCAGGTATTCCACCACCTCGTGAAAGGTCAGGCGGATATTGTCAATATCCACGTGGCGCAGCAGGGTATGGAGGTAAAAGTCGTGCCTCTCCCACGCGGCAAGGGTCTGCTCGGTCAGCTCCAGCGCCCGGGGCCAGTTATCCTGGTCGGCCAAAACGGCGGCTTGTTTCAACTGTTCGCAATAGCCGTCGGTCAGCTTAGTTAGGTATTGACTGTGGAATGCGGTGGCACCCAGCACAGCCAGAAGCAGTGCGGCGGCAATGACAAGTCGTTTCATCCCTTCGCCTCCTTTGTATCCCCATCCACCAGATACACATTCCCAAGCTCGTCCACCGTCATCAGAAAGACGTGAGCGGGGGAGTGGACGTGATGGCGGCGAAGCTGCCGGGTCAGCCATTGGTCATCGTAGCCGGCGGCTGTCAGGTTCTCTTTCAGCAAAAGACCGTCGCTGATGATGACCCGGGGCAGGCCGGGGTCCTTGGTGCGGACGCCCATCTGCCTGCTGGTGGGCGGTACCTGATCGGCGTAGGGGAGGACGGACAGCTTTCCGTTGGTCTCCAGAATGGCGTACTTGATCTGGGTCAGGTCGGTGTAGCCGTTCATGCGCAGCTCTTCCAGCAGTTCGTCCACGGTGAAGCGGTTACGGCGCATCTCCCGCTGGTCGGGCTTGCCATCCCGGACCACGATGCTGGGCTTGCCGCACAGCAGTACCCGCAGGCGGGTACTTTTCATGGTCAGCACCGACAGGATCATAGTCAGCGCCAACAGGGTGAAAATCGGGATCACACCGGTCAGCAGAGGAATGCCGAAGTCCTGCATGGGGACGGCGGCAAGGTCGGCAATGAGCAGGGACACCACCAGCTCTGACGGTTCCAGCTCACCCACCTGTCGCTTGCCCATGAGCCGCACGCCGGCGATGATGAGGATATAGAGAATGACGGTGCGGATAAACGCGATGGCCATGGGCAGGCTCCTTTCGGCGGTGATGCGGTTATTATGCCGTTTTGTGGGCGAAATATGCCGGTGGGTTTTGGGTAATTATACGGAATTGAAAAACAGCAAAAAAAGAGGGGACAAGCTCTTGCAATTTGTCCGGTTTTTCGATACAATATACTGAACGAACTCGGGAGTTACTACGCGCCATCCGGATGGATGATGGATGCGCGCGGTCACTCCCTTTTTTCAAGACAAGCGTGGAATGGAACGAAAGGCGGGATGCACAGTATGAAAGCGACATTGATTCTGGAAAACGGCAGCGTGTTTACCGGAACCAGCATCGGCAGCACGGAAGAAAAGATCTGTGAGCTGGTGTTCAACACTTCTATGACCGGTTATCAGGAACTGTTGACCGACCCCTCCTACGCCGGACAGGGCGTGGTCATGTCCTATCCCCTCATTGGCAACTACGGTGTCAATGACGAGGACGTGGAGTCCGACCGCACCTGGGTGGAGGCCATCGTGGTCCGTCACCTGTCCGACCGGGGCAGCAACTTCCGCTGCCAGGGTGACCTGAATACCTATCTGAAACAGAATAATATTGCAGGCGTGCAGGGTGTTGACACCCGCGCCCTGACGAGAATACTCCGCAATCAGGGGAGCATGATGGCTATGCTCACCTGTGCGGAGCATTTTAATGTTGCCCAGGTGATGGACAAGCTCCGCGCTCATAAGGTTACCGGAAAGGTAGCGGAGGTCACCTGCAAGCAGGCCAAGGTCATCCCCGCCGAGGGGGAGCAGCGCTGCCACACTGCCGTGCTGGACTGCGGCGTGGCCAACAGCATCATCGCCTGCCTGACCGGTCGCGGCTGCAAAGTGACTGTGCTGCCTGCGGACACTTCCGCGGCCGACATTCTCGCCGGCGGCTATGACGGCGTAGTGCTGTCTCCCGGTCCCGGCGACCCCAATGAGAACGCCGCCGTCATTGAGCAGGTAAACAAGCTCTATGAAAGCGACCTGCCCCTGTTCGGCTTCGGTCTGGGCCACCAGCTGCTTGCCCTTGCCACCGGTGCCAGAGTGGAAAAGCTGCCCTACGGCCACCGGGGCGGCAACATCCCCGTCCGCGATCTGGAAAAGGGCAAGGTGTTCATCACCAGCCAGAATCACGGCTACGCCGTGGCCGGCGACAGCGTGGACGCCAAAATCGCCGAGGTCAGCCACGTCAATGTCAACGACGGCAGCGTGGAAGGTCTGAAGTACAAGCGCGCCAACTGCTTTACCATGCAGTATCATCCCGAGGGCAATACCGGCCCCATGGAAGTGAAGTACGTCTTTGACCGCGTTGTTGAGATTATGGGAGGTGCCAAGTAATGCCCAGATATGCTGACATTAAGAAGGTTCTTGTTCTTGGCTCCGGCCCTATCGTCATCGGTCAGGCTGCCGAGTTTGACTACGCCGGCACTCAGGCCTGCCGCGCCCTGAAGGAGGAGGGACTGGAAGTCGTTCTGGTCAACTCCAACCCCGCCACTATCATGACCGACAAGGATATTGCCGACCATGTGTATATCGAGCCGCTGAACATCCCCTCCATCACCCAGATCATTGAGAAAGAGCGTCCCGACGCCCTGCTGCCCAACCTGGGCGGTCAGACCGGCCTGAACATGGGCATGGCCCTGTATGAAAACGGTACGCTGGAAAAGTACGGCATCCGCCTGCTGGGTACCAGCCCCGAGTCCATCCACAAGGCCGAGGACCGTCAGGGCTTCAAGGACTGTATGGAGTCCATCGGTCAGCCCTGCGTGACCTCTCTGGTGGTGGAGAGTGTGGCCGATGCCGTTGAATTTGCCGAGTCCATCGGTTACCCCGTCATCGTCCGTCCCGCCTATACCTTGGGCGGCACCGGCGGCGGCATTGCCTATGACCGGGCCTCTCTGGAGGAGATCTCCGACCGCGGCATCAACCTGTCCCGTGTGGGTCAGGTGCTGATCGAGCGATGCATCTCCGGCTGGAAGGAGATCGAGTTCGAGGTCATGCGCGACAGCGCCGGCAACGCCATCACCATCTGCTCCATGGAGAATATCGACCCCGTGGGTGTCCACACCGGCGACTCCATCGTGGTGGCTCCCACTCAGACGCTGGCTCCCAAGGAATATCAGATGCTGCGCTCTGCGGCCCTGGACATCATCAACGCCCTGGAGATCGAGGGCGGCTGTAACTGCCAGTTTGCCCTGAATCCCGACAGCTTTGAGTACGCGGTCATCGAGGTCAACCCCCGCGTGTCCCGTTCCTCCGCCCTGGCCTCCAAGGCCACCGGCTATCCCATCGCCAAGGTGGCGGCCAAGGTGGCTTTGGGCTACACTCTGGACGAGATCACCAACGCGGTCACCGGCACCACCATGGCCTGTTTCGAGCCCACCATCGACTACTGCGTGCTGAAGATCCCCCGCCTGCCCTTTGACAAGTTCACCACCGCCAGCCGCACTCTGGGCACCCAGATGAAGGCCACCGGCGAGGTCATGGCCATTGCCAACTCCTTCGAGGGCGCCCTGATGAAGGCCATCCGCTCTCTGGAGCTGAACGTGCGCGCCCTGAAGCTGGACAAGCTTGAGGGCCTGTACACCGACGAGATCGAGGATATGCTGGTCAACGTCACCGACGAGCGGCTGTTCGTGGTGGCCGAGGCTCTGCGCCGCGGCTTCTCCCCCCAGAAGATCAACCACATCACCAAGATGGACATCTGGTTCCTGGACGGTTTCAAGCGCATCATCGACATGGAAGAGGCGCTGAAGGCCTGCAAGGGCGCGCCCGATGCGGACCTTATGAAGCAGGCCAAGGAGATGTGCTTTGCCGACAGCTATATCGGCACTCTGTGCGGCATGAAGCAGGAGGAGGTCAAGGCCCTGCGGGAAAGCTACGGCATCATTCCCTCCTTCAAGATGGTTGACACCTGCGCCGCCGAGTTCGACGCCAAGACCCCCTATTACTACTCCACCTACGACGGTGAGAACGAGGCCGTGGATACCGGCGACAAGAAAAAGGTGCTGGTCCTCGGCTCCGGTCCCATCCGAATCGGACAGGGTATCGAGTTTGACTACTGCTCCGTCCACTCTGTGTGGGCCTTCCGCCGTCTGGGTTACGAGACCATCATCGTCAACAACAACCCCGAGACCGTTTCCACCGACTTCGACGTGGCGGACAAGCTGTACTTCGAGCCGCTGACCGCCGAGGACGTGCAGAACATCGTGGAGCAGGAGAAGCCCTGGGGCGCTGTGGTCCAGTTCGGCGGCCAGACCGCCATCAAGCTGGCAAAGGCTCTGACCGACATGGGCGTGCGCATTCTGGGTACTTCCTCCGACGGCGTGGATGCCGCCGAGGACCGGGAGCGCTTTGACGAAATTCTGGAAAAGTGCGATATTCCCCGTGCCAAGGGCCGCACCATCTTCACCACTCAGGAGGCGCTGGATGCCGCCCACGAGCTGGGTTACCCCGTGCTGGTGCGCCCCTCCTACGTGCTGGGCGGTCAGGGTATGGAGATCGCCTACTCCGACCGCAACATCGAGGAGTTCATGAAGATCATCAACATGACCGTTCAGGAACACCCCATTCTGGTGGATAAGTACCTGATGGGCCGTGAGCTGGAAGTGGACGGCGTGTTTGACGGTGAGGACCTCCTCATCCCCGGCATCATGGAACACGTGGAGCGTGCCGGTGTGCACTCCGGTGACTCCATCGCCGTGTATCCTCCCCTGAATCTGGAGGACAAGCACCGTGAGCTGATCCTGAAGCACACCCGCAACATGGCCAAGCATCTGGGTGTTATCGGCCTGATCAATGCCCAGTATATCCTCTATAACGACGATATCTACGTTATCGAGGTCAATCCCCGTTCCTCCCGCACCATTCCCTATATCTCCAAGGTCACCGGCGTACCCATCATCGACCTTGCCACCAAGGTCATGCTGGGTCAGAAGCTGAAGGATCTGGGTTACGGCACCGGCATTTATAAGGAGGCCGACTACTACGCCGTCAAGGCCCCCGTGTTCTCCTTTGAGAAGCTGACCGACGTGGACACCGGACTTGGCCCCGAAATGAAGTCCACCGGTGAGGTGCTGGGTCTGGCCGAAACCTATCCCCAGGCCCTGCTGAAGGCGTTCAAGGGTTCCGGCATGCGCGCTCCCAAGCGCGGCGGCCGCATCATCATCACCGTCAAGGACGAGGACAAAAAGGAGATCGTTCCCATTGCCCGCGGCTTTGAGGAGATGGGTGTGGAACTGTACGCCACCTCCGGCACCTGCGATGTGCTGACCGAGGCGGGCGTGGACTGCAAGCGGGTCAACCGCGTGTCTCAGGCCCACCCCAACATTCTGGACATGATCGCATCCGGTACTGTGGACCTGATCATCAACACCCCCACCAAGGGACGCAAGCAGGACACCGACGGATTTAAGATCCGCCGCAGTGCGGTGGAGCATTCCGTGGGCTGTGTCACCGCAATCGATACTGCCAGAGCCCTGCTGACCGTCCGCCAGCAGAGCCGCAGCGAAGAACTGACCCCCATCGATATCACCAAGATCTGATCGACAAAGAATGACCGGACCGCATCTGCGGTCCGGTCATTTTCTTTTAATAAGGAAAAAACGGGTAAACTCTTGCAAAATAATTTATTTGTTGTATAATGGATACAATACTGTGGTATTATGTCGTGTTGCGGCATTTATGAATTCAAAGTATGTGTGAAAGGCGTGACATAATTGGATACTGAAAGAAGAGAAGGAATCGAAATCAATATTCGCAAGCTTGTCTTTGCGTGTCTGGATAAGTGGTGGCTGATCGTGCTGTGTGCGATTCTTGCCGCTACCGCCGCCGGACTGTTTACTGCGAAATTGATCGCGCCTAAGTACCGCTCGACAGTAACGTTCTACGTCAACAATGCGGAGGGCTATGAGCAGGTCAATTACATTTCCAGTTCCAGCCTGTCTGCGGCCGAGCAGTTGGTCAACACCTATATTGGCATCATCTCCACCGATACCGTACTGGAGAAGGTGGGTCAGCAGGCCGGCGGTCTGTCTGCTGCACAGGTGCGCAGCTGCATGTCTGCCCAGCAGGTGACCGAGACGGTCCTGTTCCGCGTCAGCGTCAGCCACACCAATCCCGTTGTGGCCCTGCGTATTGCCCGGGCGGCGGAGGAGGTCATGCCCGACCATCTGACTACCATCGTTGAGGGAAGCTCTACCAAAGTAGTGGACCAGCCCAAGCTGGCCAAGGCCCCCTACTCGCCCAACATTCAACGCAATATCGTGCTGGGCGGCATCATGGGCAGCATGCTCGCGATTCTGATCGTCGCGCTGATGTACCTGCTGGATGTGCGCATCAAGGATGAAGAGGATCTGAACGCTATTTCCAAGTATCCCGTGCTGGGACAGATCCCGGAGTTTATGGTTGAGGAAACCAAAGGATCCGAGACCAAGAAGACCAAAGAAAAGGGGGCGCAGGCATAATGCTGGGCAACAAAAAGAATCTGGAACAGCTCAGAAACCGGCAGATCGAAGAGGCACGCAAGAACCTGCTTACCCCTGACAGTAACTTCTTTGTGCGTGAGGCATATAAGGCACTGCGTACCAACGTGTCCTTCGCTTTGACCGGTGACAGCAAGAGCAAGGTCGTGGTGCTCACCTCTGCCCTGCAGAGCGAGGGTAAGAGTACGACTGCCATCAATCTGGCCATCTCCTATGCCATGACCGACTGCAAGGTGCTGATCATCGACTGCGATATGCGCCGCCCCAAGCTGGCGCGTCTGCTGCAGCTGGGCAATAAGGTGGGCATGAGCAACCTGCTGCTGGACCCCAGCCTGCTGGACCAGGCCATCATCCACACCGATAAAAGCGGTCTGGATGTGATTTTGGCCGGCAGTATTCCCCCCAACCCCTCCGAACTTTTGGGTTCCTCCCGCATGCAGACCCTTTTGGAGGAACTGCGCAGCCGCTACGATTACGTCTTTATCGACTCCCCGCCCGTAAACATGGTTACGGATGCGCTGGTTGTGGCACCTAACAGCGATGGCGTGGTGTTCCTGGTCCGTGCCAACCAGTCCGAGCGCGGCGCCGTTACCCGGGCGCTGGATCAGTTGGAATACGCCAAGATCAAGGTGCTTGGCTTCGTACTCAATGGTCTGGAGCGTGACCGATCTTACTATGGCTACAGCAAGAAGCGTTATAAGCGCTATTACAGCTACAAGAAATACGGTTACGGCAAGTACGGTTACGGCAAGTACGGTTACGGCAAGTACGGTTATCATGCCGCCATTGCCAAGGCCTACGAGGCGGATGCCGACGAAGAAGCCGATGATTGATCTTCATACACACATTCTGCCCGGAATGGACGATGGCGCCGCAACGGCGGAGCTGAGTCTGGCGATGCTGCGCAGGCAGGCGGAGCAGGGAGTGCGTGTGGTGGTGTTGACCCCGCACTTTTACCGTGAGCGGGAGAACGTGGAGCATTTTCTGACCCGGAGATCACGTGCCATGGCGCGCCTGCAGGCGGCAGTGGATGCGCTGCCCACGGCAGAGCAGGAGCGGCTGCCCCGGCTGATACTGGGGGCAGAGGTGGCATGGCGGCCCAATATGCGACATTGGGAGGAGCTGGAGAGGCTTTGCATCGGCTCCACCCGCAATATGCTGCTGGAGCTGCCCCATAGCCGGTGGAACGATCAGGTGCTGAACACCATTTACAATCTGCTCAATCAGGGGATTACCCCCGTACTGGCCCATCTGGAGCGTTATTTCCAGCCCGGGCGCAGAACCGCTGTGGAAGAGATCATAAGTATGGGTGTTCCAATTCAGATCAGTACCGGTGCGCTGCATGGGCCCATCGCGGGGCGTAAATTGGTCCGGTTTGTGGAGAGGGAGCGGAATGTGGTTCTGGCTTCCGATTGCCACAATCTGACTTTCCGCGCACCCAACATGGCTGAGGGCGTGGAACGACTGCGCCGAAAAATGGATCAAGAGGCTGTGGAGGAAATCCTCGCGCGGGGAATGCAGCTTATTACATCATGAACAAAAGGACCCCTGCCCGATCACTTCGGGCAGGGGTCCTTTCTGCTTTTGCTGTACTGGCTCAGGCAAGGCCGATGGCGTGGCTGACAGGCAGGGACAGCACGATGCCCTTTGCCGGGGTCTTCAGACCTGCCTCGTGGCTGATGGCCTGCATGATGTCCTGACGCTTTTCGCTGGGGACAACAAGGAAGACAAGCTCCTTCTCGGCCTGAATGGAGATGCCGAGGAATTGCTCAACCTCTTCCGAGCCGAGGCCGCGGGTGTTCAGCACAGTGCCGCCGGGGGCACCCACCTGTCGGGCGGCCTCCATGATAAGGTCGGTGTAGCCGCGGTTGGTAAGGGCAACGACAAGTTCATATTTTCCGGGACAGGCCATATTGGTCGACATCCTTTCTGTGTCTGAATTTTCGGTTTCGGTCAGGGCGCGGTACATCCGGCCGCTGACACTGCTCAGAGGGATGGCAAAGGAGATGCCCTTGCCGGGATAACGCATTTTCATCCGGTCGGCCAGCAGGTCCAGCAGGGAGTGCAGATTGCTCTCCTGCGTGAGGGAGAGGACAATGTCCTTGCTGGTTTCGCCAAGACCAAGCAGGTCCAGCATTTCCGTTCTGGCGGTGCCGTGTCCCAGACTGACCATGTGCAGAGGAACGCCGGCCTCGTTGCACACGGCGATTACTTTTTCGCTGCGGCCGCGGTCAACTACGGTAACGACCAAATGGATAGCCGCGCTTGCAGTGTGATCATTCATGGGGCAGTTCCTCCTTGATCTCAATAATATCGTCGTCCTCGATTTCGTCGACAACGGGGACTTCGGCCTGTGCAGACTTACTGCGCAGGGCGTAAATCAGGCCCAGCAGCTGAATGGTGATCAGAGGGGTCATAGCAACCATAGATACGACACCGAATGCATCGGTCAGGATGTTGCCGCCGGATGCCTCACACGCACCCATGGCGAAGGGGAGCAGGAACGTGGAGGTCAGCGGACCGCTGGCCACGCCGCCGGAGTCAAAGGCGATGCCGGTGAACATCTTGGGGACAAAGAAGGTCAGGCCGATGGCCAGCGTGTAACCGGGGATCAGCAGCCAGTAGATGGAGATGCCGGTCAGCACCCGCACCATGGCAAGACCCAGCGAAATGGCCACACCGATGGACAGAGACAGCATCATGGCCCGTTGGGACACGCCGCCGTTGGTGATGCTCTCCACCTGTTTATTCAGCACGTGTACCGCAGGCTCAGCCGTGACGATAAAGTAGCCGATGACCATACTCAGGGGGACGATCAGCCAACTGAACTCAAGGCTTGCGATCTGGCTGCCCAAATAGTGGCCGGCAGGCATAAAACCAACGTTCACGCCGGTCAGGAAGATGGACAGGCCGAGGAACGTGTACAGGAAGCCGACGGAGATCTTGCGCAGGTGGTGGTTGGTAAACCGCCGGAAGACAAGCTGGAACACCGCACAGAAGAACAGGATGGGGAGCAGTGCGGCAACCACCTCGCGGATATAGTGGGGCAGCTGACGGGCAAAAGCCATGGCGACCTGCCGGGTGTCGTCTACGTTGGGGACGGAAATGGGGGTATAAGACGGATCGCTTCCGCTGAAGCAGATGCCCAAAATCAGGACGGCCAGAATAGGACCCACACTGCACAGGGCCACAAGACCGAAGCTGTCGTCCTGAGAGCCGCGGTCGCCGCGGATGGAGGCGATGCCGACGCCCATCGCCATGATGAAGGGGACTGTGATGGGACCGGTGGTCACGCCGCCGGAGTCAAAGGCGATGGAAACAAACTCTTTGGGAACGAAGGCGGATAGAATGAAAACTGCCGCATAGAAGATGACCAGAAGCCGGGACAGAGGAATGCGGAACAGGGTGCGCAGAACAGCCAGCACGAAAAAGCCGCCCACGCCGAGGGCTACGGTCAGAATCAGGGTCATGTTTGGAATGGAGGGAACCTGACCGGCCAGCACCTGCAGGTCCGGCTCTGCCATGGTGATGAGTACGCCGATCAGGAAGGTGATGAAGCATACCAGCCATACCTTGTGGGTTTTGGGCAGCTGTGCGCCGATACCCTCGCCCATGGGAGTCATAGCCATGTCGGTGCCGAGGGAGAACAGAGCGGTACCCAAAATCAGCATCACCGTACCTACCAGAAACATGATCATCATACCGACGGGGATCGGTGTGACCGTTGCGCTGAGAAGCAGGATGATAAACGTGATAGGCAGGACGGAAGATAAGGCTTCTTTTATCTTCTCCTGCAGAACATGGTTCATGTGGTGCGGTACCTCCATTCATCCAAAGTTGATCGTTACTGCTATTATAGAAGTAACGCAGGCGCAATTTAACGCGCGGGAATATGATCCTGCAGAGGTGCTTTTAGCCTGCGGGCGCGGCGGTTGCAGACCACCTGTCCGCCGGACAGATCTACCGCGGCCAGACGGTAGTCCAGCTTTGCGGAGAAGGTCAGGGGGCGAACGATACGCTTTTTGAAGCGGACGAGGGCCTCAAGAGCGTCGGCCTGAGCCATGTCGCAGAGAATAAGGGCGGTGATGCGGGTCAGGCTGTGCTTGGCCGCGGGGTCAAACCGGGCCATACCGGCCTTCAACGCGGCGGTGTGACATTGGGCCAGAGTGTCAAAATTCAGCTCATCCACATGGAATGCACAGACGTAGTCACTGCATTGGTCGGTCCAAAGGGGAATTTTTGGCGTGAAGAGACAGCGGGCGGTGCTGCTGTGATGCCAACCCTGAATTTGCAGGGGGGCGGCATCGGGTACAGCAGTCAAAGCGTGCTGAGGACAGCAGCAGGATGCCAGATGCAGCAGCAGATCTTCGTGGTCAAAGGACACGGTCATTCTCCTTCCGGAATACGTAAATATATACGTATATCATAACAGGATTTCGGGAAAGGGGCAAGGGTGGAACTGCGAAATATGCATATTTCTGTCCGGGAGGGAAATTGACTTTGCCGTGCAAAGCGAGTAAAATATAGTACAGCTTCTGACACGGGAGGTGTCATCATGACAGTGGAAACAAAGCAGTGGGCGTGGCAGGCCAAACTGCGGGGCTGGATGCGGCTTATCAAGCCGACGCTGTTTTTCTTTTTGTCCATCGTATATGGGGAATTTTTTCTGAAGCTGTACTGCTTTCGGGTGATCCCCGTCCGGGGACTTATATTTACCGCGCTGTTCACATTGCCCATTGCGCTGCTGCTGGGCCTGTGGTGCGCGGCGGTCAGGCCCAAGACGGGGCAGAGAGTTCTGCTGACCGTGACGGCGATCCTGTGCATATGGCTGGCATCGCAGGCTGTGTATTACGGACTGTTTGAGACGTTTATGTCCCTGTCCTCGCTGGTGCGCACGCCCATGGTGGCCGGCGAGTTCGGCGGCATGGCCCTGGGAAATATCCTGAAGAGCTGGTTTCCCATTTTGATGCTGTGCATTCCTTTTGCCGGGGCGGTAGCGGGGTGCAGGTGGATTTTGGACGGCGAAAAACCCCGCCGGCGGGATGCGGTCCAGTGGGCGGCGGCGGCGCTGATGGTGCAGATGGCGATCATACTGCTGAGCCTCCACGTAAGCAGTGGCCCGGTCACCCTCTACCACATCTACCACCAATCCGATGCCGCGGAACTGATGGTGACTAATTTCGGTGTGCTGACCAATACCCGGCGCGAATTGGTGCGGCTGGTGTTCGGGGCGCAGGCGGACAGCGTTTTGGATCCGGACGGCGACGTTCTTGATAGCCTGGGCGGTGCCGATGTCCCAACGCCAAACCGCGGACCGAGGCCGATTTTGGATGAAAACGACCGAGTCCTGGACATTGATTTTGACGCCCTGATCGCACGGGAAGAGGATCCCGATCTGCTGGCCATGCATGAATACTTCGCAAGTGTTGAGCCGACGCAGAAGCATGAATGGACCGGCTACTTCAAGGGGAAAAACCTCATCTGGATCGTCGGCGAAGCATTTTCCACGCTGGCGCTGGATCCGGAGCTGACCCCCAACCTGTACCGCCTGAGCCGGGAAGGGTTCGTATTCAACAACTTCTACACGCCCCTGTGGGGACTTTCTACCTCGGACGGTGAGTACGTCACCACCACCGGACTGATCCCCAAGGCGGGAACGTGGAGCTATCTGCAGTCGGCAGAAAACCATATGCCCTTTGGATTTGGACACCGGTTCAAAGCGCAAGGCTACCGCACGCTGGCCTACCATAACAATACCTATACTTACTACGGACGGGATGAATCCTACCCCAACATGGGATACGAGTACTACGGCGTGGGCAACGGACTGGACGTGGCCCGGACCTCGCCGGCCTCCGATCTGGAGATGATGGAGAAGAGTCTGCCCCAGTACCTGTATGAAGATCAGTTCATGGTATATTACCTGACCTTCAGCGGTCACCTGAACTATAACCGGGAGCAGAACGATATGTCTGCCAAGCACTGGGAGCTGGTGGATGACCGTCCGCTGACTGAAGGACCGAAAGCATATCTTGCCAGTCAGGTGGAGCTGGACCGGGCGGTGGGATACCTGCTGGAACAGCTGGAGGCGGCAGGGAAGCTGGACGACACGGTCATTGTTCTCTCCGGCGATCATTACCCCTACGGTTTGCAGGATGAGGAAATCAGTGAACTGCTGGGACACCCGGTTGACCCCGATTTTGAAAAGTATGAAAGCACGCTGATTCTTTGGAACAGTGAGATGGAACAGCCGGTGCAGGTGGATAAGTACTGCTCCAGTCTGGACGTGATGCCGACGCTGGCAAACCTGTTTGATCTGGAGTACGATTCCCGCCTGCTGGCAGGTCGGGACATCCTGTCCGATGCACCGGGACTGGTCATCTTCTCCAACTACAGTTTTCTGTCTGAACGGGGGAGCTATCGGTTCACGCAGGAACAGTTTACCCCGTGGGGAGAGGGACGGCCGGATGATGAGCAGTACGTGGCCCAAACCATACAGGACGTGCGGGACCGGTTCCGGTTCTCGGCCCTGATCCTGGATGAGGACTACTACCGGCATCTGTTTGCGCCGGAAACCGTGGAATAACAATAATACAGGACCCCGTGCCATGCGGCACGGGGTCCTGTACTTAAGGAGAGAAAAAGAAGATAGAGAGAAATTGAACATGGTCTGCCCGTCGGGCCGGCACGCGCCGGCCCGAGAAGCAGAAAAATGGGCTTGGGGGAGGGGATCCCCTTACCTTGATGTCAGTTTACCATAATCAGAAAAAGAAACATCAAGAAATTGAAAACAGTGCGTAAACAAAGTGTGAATTTTACTTGCTCTGCTGGTTCTGGTCCTTGCTGTTCTTGGACTGCTGATCGTTTCGGTTCTGCTTGCTGTTGTTCTGCTGATTATTCTGCTGATTGTTGCGGTTGTTGTTCTGCTCGGACATAGGAAATTACCTCCTTTTTAAGAATGTAACTCCAGTATGTCCGAAAATGGGAGGTTTATACAAAAAACGGCAGACCGTTTTCGGTCTGCCGTTTTTCCGTTAAATACCAAGGGTGATCCAAAGATCTTTGTAAAGCGTACGGATCCTGGGGGGGAGGCTGACGTACATCTCGCACCGCTCCAGCACTTCGGCGGGGGCGGCCATGATTTCGTAGACCTCTTGATCCAAAGGCTCTTCATACAGTTCCTCGTAATAGGTGGGGTACTGCTCCAGTGCCTCCGTATTGGGAGAGGCGTACCAGATGTAGTCCATGTTGCGCAGGCTCGCCTCGGTGGAGGCCATGAAGTTGATCCATTCCTCCGCCTCGGACATATGGGGGGTGTCTTTCAGCACGCACATGGCATCCACAAACCAGTTGGAGCCTTCCTCAGGGACCACAAAGCCCAGATCCACATAGTCTGCCTGATTGTCCACCATGGACAGGTAGTCACCGGCGTAGTAGGTGGCGATGGCGGCGTTGCCGCCCTCCATCTTCTGGAACACTTCGTCCATGACCTTGCCCTGGAAGACCCCGCGGCTCATGGCGTCAGCCACAAGCTGGTGGGCCTTGCGGATCTCGTCCTCGTTGATGGTGTTGACCGAGTAGCCAAGATGCTTCAGGGCGATGCCGTAGGCATCCCGGGAGTTGTTGATCAACAGCACATCTCCGGCGTTGGCATCGTCGTACAGCACGCTCCAGCTGGCAGGCTCTTCGGCCAGCTTGTTGCGGTCATAGATAATGCCCACGGTACCCCAGGCGTAGGGGACGGTGTACTTGTTCTCCGGGTCGTAGGGCAGGTTCTTGAACTGTTCCCCGATTTTGGCGAAATTGGGGATATTGTCGTAGTTCAGCTCGGCCAGCATGTCCTCTTCGATCAGTTGGGCGATCATGTAGTCCGAGGGGGTGATGACATCGTAATCGCCGCCGCCGCTCATAAGCAGGGAGTACATGGCCTCGTTGCTTTCGGCGGTCTGGTAGTTAACGCGGATGCCGGTGCGCTCCTCGAAAATGTCGATCAGCTCTGTGTCGATGTACTCGCCCCAGCTGCACACGTTGACCACCCGCTGAGAGCGGGTGGAGCCGCCCAGCGCAACCAGACCAACCAACAGAGCGGCCGCGGCGGCAAGGGCGCCGAACCGCTTGAGACTGCGATGGTTTCTGACCGACTTGACAGGGGCGGAAGCGGGGCGGGGGGCGGTGCGGCGCTGATCCTGCCGCTCCTGCCGGGCCTCACGCACGTTGTTGACCAGCAGCAGCACCAGCACCGTCACAAACAGCAGGGTGGAGATAGCGTTGATCTCCGGCGTGATGCGCTTTTTGGTCATGCCGTAGATGGTCATGGCCAGGGTGGAGGTGGCAGAGCCGGCGGTGAAGTAGGAGATGACGAAGTCATCAATGGACATCGTGAACGCGATGAGTGCGCCGGAGACGATACCGGGCTTGATCTCGGGCAGGATGACCTTTCGGAAAGCCTGCATCCATGTACAGCCAAGATCCTGTGCCGCATCCACCAAATTTTTGTCCATCTGCCGCAGCTTGGGAGCAACGTTCAAAATGACGTAGGGGATGTTGAACACCAGATGGGCGATGAGCAGGGTGGTAAAGCCGAGGGTCAGCCGCAGGGGCAGCTCCAACACGTCCTGCACGCCGTTGAACCAGCGGGCAAAGGCGCGCCAACCTTGGAAAAAAGCGGCAAAAAACAGGCACAGGGACACGCCGGTGACGATGTCGGCATTCATCATGGGAATGTTGTTTACCGTCAGCAGGGAGGAGCGCAGCCGGCGGCGCAGGCTGTACAACCCGATGGCGGCAAAGGTGCCGATAACGGTTGCAATGATGGTGGACAGCACGGACACCAGCAGGGTGGTGTACACACTTTCCATAATAATGCGGTTATGGAACAGCTCCCTGTACCAGTGCAGGGAGAAACCGTGCCAGACGGTGTTGCTCTCCCCGGCGTTGAAGGAGAAAATGATCAGCAGCAGGATGGGGGCGTACAGGAAGGTGAACACCAGACCCATCAGCAGGCGGCTGCCGGTACGACGCTGTTTTTTCATAGCATCACCGCCTGTTCTTCACCCTCACCGAAATGGTTCATGACCACCATGCAGACCACCACGATGACCATCATCACCATGGAGATGGCTGCACCCAGATGGGGGTCGTAAGCGCCGCCCAGGAACTGCTGCTCGATCAGGTCGCCCAGCATCATGTGGGTGCCGCCGCCCAGCAGACGGGAGATGGCAAAGGTGGACACGGAGGGGACGAATACCATGGTCACGCCGGACAGCACGCCGGGCAGGGACAGGGGCAGGATGACACGGCGGAACACGGTGACATTGCTGGAACCCAGATCCCGGGCCGCCTCAAGCAGGGAGTGGTCCAGCTTGACGATGACCGAGTAGATGGGCAAAATCATAAAGGGCAGGTAATTGTATACCATACCCAGCACCACCGCGCCGGAGGTGCCGATCATCTGAAAATGGGTGATGGGGACATACTGGCTGGGGTCGGCGGCCAGAGCCAGGCCGATGGTGTTGACCAGGTCGATCAGGCCGATGCGGGCAAACAGGCGGTTGAGCAGACCGTTATTCTCCAGAATGGACATCCAGGAGTAGGTCCGCAGCAGGAAGTTCATCCACATGGGCAGCATGATCAGCGCCATGGCCACCCGCTGGAAGCCGGGACCCTCTTTGGCCATGAGATAGGCCATGGGATAGCCGATCAGCAGGCAGACCAGGGTGGCGATGATGGCCAGATTGAACGACCGGGTGAATACGGATACGTAGTCGCCCATGCGGGTGAAGTTGTCGCCCGTCAGGTCAAAGTCCGCCGTAGTCACGGAATACACCGCCATGATCAGGATGGGGATAACCACCACCAGCGCCATCCACACCACGTAGGGCACGGCGAAGCCGGAGAGTTTACTCTTCATCCGCAGGCTCCTCCTCGTCAGGCTCAATGGACACGTCGCCGATCTCCTCATATTCCTCGGAGTAGGAGGAGTAGTCGCCGAACATGCCGGAGTACTGGCTCTTCTTCATAACGTGGATACCGTCGGGGTCGATCTTGATGCCGATGCGGCTGCCCACGGGGGACAGGTCGGTGGTCTGGATCAGCCACTTGAAGCCGTAGAAATCCACGATG
>JAFQBN010000020.1 GCA_017416685.1 Oscillospiraceae bacterium | reverse complement strand
TCGAGCTGGTCATCAAACCCATCCTCCCCTCCGAGCTGCTGGATGAGGAGACAAAGATTTATGTCAATCCCACTGGCCGCTTTGTGGTGGGCGGCCCCCAGGGCGACTCGGGCCTGACCGGACGCAAGATCATTGTGGATACCTACGGCGGCAGCGCGCCCCACGGCGGCGGCGCGTTCTCCGGCAAGGACCCCACAAAGGTAGACCGCTCCGCGGCCTATGCCGCCCGCTGGGTGGCCAAGCATGTGGTGGCTGCCGGGCTTGCCGACAAGTGTCAGGTGCAGCTGGCTTACGCCATCGGCGTGGCCCGTCCCGTCAGTGTCCGCGTGGATACCTTCGGCACCGGTACGGTCAGCGACGCCCGGCTGGAGGATGCGGTGAACCGCACCTTCGACCTGCGTCCCGCCGCCATTATCCGGGATCTGGATCTGCGCCGCCCCATCTACCGACAGACCGCCGCTTACGGCCACTTCGGACGTACCGATCTGAACCTGCCCTGGGAGCAGCTGGACCGCATCGAGGTCCTGAAGGCCAACCTGTAAGGGAAATAAAAAACTCCGAAGCCGTTTGGCTTCGGAGTTTTTTATTGTGTGCAATTACTTGTTTCTGCGCTTGCCGTCAAACAGCCAGCCGAAGAAGATGACCACGGCGAAGACGATCAGATAGAACAGGGCGGGGAAAGTGAAAGGCTCGCCCGCGGCCACAGCGGCCTGATACTTGGCGATGCCGTGGGAATAGATGGCGGCGCCCACCATGAACAGACTGCACAGGCTGGCAGCCACGGGGACGATGATCCGCTTGAAGAAGGGCTGAGTCTTATCCTTCATCATGGTCAGGAAGATGGGGATATACAGCGCGTACAGAGTGATAATGGGCAGCTCGGAAGAGTCGAAGCAGAAAGGACCGAACCAGGGGGTGGTCAGGTTGGCACCGTAGAAGTACACCAGCCACACAAAGCACACCAGCAGACCCACGATAGCGGAGTTGTGGGGCATGTTGGTGGTCTTATCTACCTGAGAGAAGGTCTCGGCCTTGGGACCGCGGCCGCGGATGGCAAAAGAGTACATACCGCGCACGCAACCCAGCATCAGGCCGTTCATGGTACACAGGCAGGAGATGATGATGAACACGGTCAGCAGGGTGCCGAACAGGTTGCCGAAGATGTTGATGAAGGCCTGCTGAGAACCCAGGGAGGAGGCCAGCAGCTCGGTCACGGGGATGGCACCGCAGATGCCCAGATAGTACAGCACGTACACGGCAACGACGATGATACCGCCCACGGTCAGAGCGATGGGCAGGTTCTTCTTGGAGTCCTTCAGCTCGGCGTTGATGGAGGTGGCGATAATCCAGCCCTCGTAGGCGAAAGCCAGAGCCACAACGGCCATCATCAGACCGCCGAAGTCAAAACCGGTGGAAATGGTGACACCCTGCGCCGCGGCGGCTGCACCGGTGAAGTTATCCGCCAGCTGACCGTTGGTCAGACCCAGGATGGTACCCACCACTGCCATCAGGCACAGGGGGATCAGCTTGATCACAGTGCCGGAGACCTGGAACTTACCGGCCAGAATGGGACTCAGCGCGTTCAGCGCGTAGCCGCCGGCCAGAAACAGACCGGCAATGATCATGCACTCGGGGCCGGTGACGGGGTTTTCAAATTTGCCGATGAGTACGCAGGTGTAGCGGGCGGACAGCCAGGCCAGCACGCTGGTGATGGCGGGGGTGTAGATCAGGGTCATGAACCAGCCCACGTAGTAGGCGAACTTCTCACCCAGTGCCATTTCGGCGTAGTCCACGATGCCGTTGACCTTCTCATACTTCTGGGCCAGCAGGCTGAAGGCGTAAGAACAGATCAGCATGATCGCGCCCACTACCAGCAGACCCAACACGCCGGTCAGCACGTTGCCGCCGGTGGTGGACAGAACGGCCTCGGTCTTAAAAAAGATACCGGAGCCGATGACGATGCCCACGACCATGCAGATGGCAGTGAACAGGCCATACTTCTTTGTCAGTTTATTTTCCATAATGTCTCTCCTTTTAGCCGGGATGCGGCTGGAATAAGAAATGACCGAAAGAGTCATAACTTACCACACATTATACACACTTTTACAGGAAAAAGCAATAGCAAAGCGCAGGCGCAGGTGCCTATGAGAGGCGGAAGCGGTTTTTGTTGCATTCTGCCGGGGGAGAGAGTACAATGACTGCAGGTATCAAAGGAAAAATAAAAAGGGGGCATCTCCATGACACATAACGAGATTCTTGCACGCGTCGATCACACCATTCTGACCACCACTGCCACATGGGAGCAGGTGAAAAAGCTCTGTGACGAGGGTATGCGCTTCGGTACGGCCAGCGTGTGTATCCCGCCCAGCTTTGTCCGCCGCGCGGCAGACTATGTGAAGGGTGAGTTGAAAATCTGCACCGTGATCGGCTTTCCGAATGGCTACAATACCACGGCGGTCAAGGTGTTTGAGACGGAACGGGCTGTCCGGGAGGGTGCGGACGAGATCGACATGGTCATCAACCTTGGCATGGTCAAGGAAGGGGACTGGACCGCTGTGACGGAGGAGATCCGAGCAGTGAAAGCTTCCTGCGCCGGGCGTTTGCTGAAGGTGATCGTGGAAGCCTGTCAGCTGACCGAGGCCGAAAAGATTGCCGCCTGTCGGGCAGTCAGTGAGGCGGGCGCAGAGTTTATCAAGACCTCCACCGGTTTTTCTACCGGCGGTGCTACCCGGGAGGATGTGGCCCTTATGCGGACCAACGTGGCGCCCAATGTGAAGGTGAAGGCTGCCGGCGGCATCCGCAGTTGGGAAGATGCCCAGGCTTTTTTGGACCTGGGCGCCGACCGTCTGGGTACCAGTGCGCTGGTGAAGCTGGCGCTGGAAGAAAATCTGTAAATATGAAGCAATATGAAGAATGCCCCCGGTGCACTTTGCTGCGTCGGGGGTGTTTTGTGTCTTGGAGGGGCGACAGCACATAGAATGGACTGTGGCACAGCCACAAGTAAGGAAAAGTGAGGCGTTCTATGAAACAGTATTGTGCTTCTGACTGCGGTCAGTTCAACGGATGCGGCAACGGGTGCCTGTCTGGGGGCACTGTCTATCCCATGCCCTGCCCGCAGCCCTGCTGCAGCTGTCCTCCCGGCCCGCAAGGCCCTCAGGGACCTGCCGGCCCGGTGGGTCCTGCCGGCCCGGTCGGTCCCCAGGGACCTGTTGGCCCTGCCGGTCCTCAGGGCGCGATTGGCCCTGTTGGTCCTGCCGGTCCCCAGGGACCCATTGGTCCGGCCGGCGCTGACGGTGCTGTCGGTCCTGCTGGCCCTGAGGGTCCCGCCGGTCCTGCCGGTGCTGTCGGTCCTGCTGGTCCTGAGGGTCCTGCCGGTCCTGCTGGTCCTGAGGGTCCTGCCGGTCCTGAGGGCCCTGTTGGTCCTGTTGGCCCTGCCGGTCCTACTGGTCCTGAGGGCCCTCAGGGCCCTGCCGGTGTGGTGACGCCCGGCGCGGCGGTGGCGGACCTGAGTGCCGACTCCGATCTGGCGGATGTGATCGGCACGGTCAATGCGCTGCTGGCCTCCCTGCGGGCTGCAGGTCTGCTGGAAACCTGAAACAACGGCGTCCCCGGTCGGGGGCGCCGTTTTATAAAATGTGTACATCCGGGAAGAATAGAAAACGGGCGAATGTTCACCAAGGGAGAACAGAAAAATCAAATGTGAAAAAAGTGAGAATACGCTTGCAATTATCACATTTGGAAGGTATAATATCTGCGATTGATTTTTGCCCGGCAGGGTTGCGGCCTGACCGGAGAATACACATATACGGAGGAATTTGACATGAGAAAAGTTCAGTTGACCGAAACTGTGCTGCGCGATGCCAATCAGTCCCTGATTGCCACCCGCCTGCCTTACGACAAGTTCGAGTCTATTCTGGAGACCATCAATAAGGCGGGGTTCTACTCTGCCGAGGTTTGGGGCGGCGCTACCTTTGACGTGTGCCTGCGCTACCTGCAGGAAGATCCCTGGGAGCGTCTGCGCAAGATCCGCGCCAAGATGCCCGACACCAAGCTGCAGATGCTGCTGCGCGGTCAGAACATTCTGGGCTACAAGCATTACCCCGATGACGTGGTGCGCAAGTTTGTGGCCCACTCCATCAAGAACGGCATCGACATCATCCGTATTTTTGACGCACTGAACGACGTGCGCAATCTGGAGGTCGCCATTGACGAGACCGTCAAAAACGGCGGCCATGCCTCCGGCACTATCTGCTACACCACCAGCCCCGTCCACACCCACGAGACCTTTGTGGGCATGGTCAAGGACCTGAAGAGCATGGGCGCCGCCTCCATCTGCATCAAGGACATGGCGGGCATTATGGGGCCCCAGGAGGCGTACAATCTGGTTGCCGCCATCAAGGATGCCGAGCCTGAGATGCCCGTGGTCATCCATACCCACAGCACCACCGGTCTTGCTTTCATGACCTACCTCAAGTGTGTGGAGGCCGGCGCCGACGTGCTGGACTGTGCCATTTCTCCCATGTCCGGCGGTACGTCCCAGCCCGCTACCGAGACCATGGCCTTTGCCCTGCGTGACATGGGCTATCAGGTCGATCTGGACGACAAGGCTCTGGTCACCATGGCTGATTTCTTTAAGGGAGTGCGTGCCGACTTCCTGAAGGACGGCGTGCTGGATCCCATCTCCATGGCCACCGATACCCAGTGCCTGAACTACCAGATCCCCGGCGGTATGCTGTCCAACCTGATCTCTCAGCTCAAGCAGATGAACGCCATCGACCGTCTGGACGAGGCACTGGCCGAGACGCCCAAGGTCCGCAAGGATCTAGGTTATCCTCCTCTGGTCACTCCCACCAGCCAAATGGTTGGCTCTCAGGCGGTGCAGAATGTGCTGGCCGGTGAGCGCTATAAGGTGGTCGGCAAGGAGATCAAGGCATACTGCCGCGGCGAGTACGGCCGTACTCCCGCCCCCATCGACCCCGAAATTCAGAAGAAGATCGTGGGCAATGCCCCCATTGTGGAGGGCCGCTTCGCCGACAGCCTGGAACCCGGCTTCGAGGCTGCCAAGGCCGAGTTGGGTGCCACTGCTACCTGTGACGAGGATGTGCTGAGCTATATCGCCTTCCCTCAGGTTGCCACCGCGTTTTTCAAGGACCGCGAGGCCGGCTTCCCCAAGAAGGAGGCGCCCAAGACCGAAAAGAAGACCGAGTCCGCGGCTCCCGCTGTGGGCAGCACCTTCAACTATGTGGTCAACGTCAACGGCAATCAGTACGCCGTGACCGGTGTGGTGGGTGATGCCGCCGCCGCTGCTCCTGCGGCTGTTCCCGCTGCGGCTCCTGCCGCTGCTCCCGCCGCCGGTGAGACTGCGGTCAAGAGTCCCATGCCCGGCAGCGTGGCCAAGGTTCTGTGTTCCGCCGGTCAGGCTGTCAATGCCGGTGACGTGCTGGTGGTGCTGGAGGCCATGAAGATGGAAATTGAAGTGTCTGCCCCCTGCGCCGGCACGGTCAAATCCGTTGCCGCCTCTGCCGGTGCTGCGGTTGCTACCGACGATCTGTTGGTCACCATCGGTTAAATCAGATGAGATAAAAGAGTGGATGCGCTGTGCGCATCCACTCTTTTTACGGCTGCAGGTTGCATTTATATAATAGGTATGCTACAATCCCTGTGTTTGACTTGTTTTGCCTGGAGGATACTATGAACATCCAACTTTCCGACCATTTTGATGCCGGGCGGCTGGCGCGGTTTGTGATGCCGTCGGTGATTATGATGATTTTTACGTCCATCTACAGTGTGGTGGACGGCCTGTTTGTGTCCAATTTTGTGGATACCACCGCCTTTGCGGCGATCAACTTTATTATGCCTGTGCTGCAGATCATGGGTGCCATCGGTTTTATGCTGGGTGCCGGCGGCAGCGCTCTGGTGGCAAAGACCCTGGGGGAGAGCAGAGGGGAAAAAGCCAACGAGATATTCTCCATGCTGGTCTACATGGGTGTAGGAATTGGAATGGTGCTGGCGGCTTCCGGCTGCCTGTTGGTTCGCCCGGTGGCGGCGCTGATGGGCGCGGAGGGTGAACTGCTGGACCAATGCGTGGTGTATGCCCGCATCGTGCTGTGCGCGCTGCCCTTTTTTATGCTGCAGAACATGTTCCAAAGCTTTCTGGTCACGGCGGGACGGCCCAAGCTGGGGCTGAAGATGACGGTGTGGGCCGGCCTGATGAATGTAGGTCTGGATGCATTGCTCATCGTTGTGTTCCAGTGGGGGCTTGCGGGTGCGGCGATCGCCACGGCGGCCAGCCAGACCTTTGGCGGTCTGCTGCCGCTGCTGTTCTTCGCCCGGGAAAATGACAGTACGCTGCGCCTTGGCCGCATGAAGATGGACTGGAAGGCACTGATTCAAGCCTGCGGCAACGGATCGTCGGAGTTTGTGACCAACATCTCCATGTCTGTGGTGGGTATGCTGTATAATGTGCAGCTGCTGGCCTACGCCGGACAGGCCGGCATTGCGGCCTACGGTGTGATCATGTACGTATCCTTCTTCTTTGTGGCGATTTTCCTGGGGTATTCCATCGGCGTATCTCCCATTATCGGCTATCACTATGGTGCGGAAAACAGCGAAGAACTGAGAAATGTGTTTGGAAAGAGCATGAAATTTGTTGCCATGGCGGGTGTGGCGCTGACGGTGCTGTCCTACGTGCTGGCAACGCCCGTGGCATGGGTATTCGTGGGTGAAGATGCCGCCCTGTGCCGGATGACGGCACACGCCTTCCGCATCAATGCATTTTCCTTCCTGATGTGCGGGTTCGGTATTTTTGGTTCGGCCCTGTTTACCGCGCTGAACAACGGCGCGGTCTCCGCGTTGATCTCCTTTTTGCGTATGTTCCTGTTCCAGGCCGTGACGGTTTTGGTCATGCCGATGATTTGGAACATCGAGGGTATCTGGTACGCCGTGGTGGTGGCAGAGGGATTGTCCGCCATTGTATCGCTGGCCCTGATTGCCAGATACAAAAAGAGATATAATATCTGACCTTGAAAGGTCCCGCCTGCGGCGGGGCCTTTTTGTCCGGATAAAAACAAAATCATAAAAACAGCAAAAAACTTGTCAGCTTTGCAGGATATTTCAAAGCGAATGCGTATAAAGCAGATACAAAGATAAAACAGGAGGATCCTGTATGACGCTGAGAGAACAAATCGAACAGCGGGAGCTGGAGCAGCTGTCGCCTTACGGCTGCGCTGCGGTCAACTCCAGAGGCCGCCAGCGGGAGGAGGCGGAGTGCGACGTGCGCACCTGCTTCCAGCGGGATGTGGACCGTATCGTGTACTGCAAGGCGTTTCGACGTCTGAAGCATAAGACTCAGGTGTTCCTGCAGCCGGAGGGCGACCATTACCGCACTCGTATGACCCACACGCTGGAGGTGGGGCGCATTGCCCGCACCATTGCCCGGGCACTGGGTTTGAACGAGGACCTGACCGAGGCCATCGCTCTGGGTCACGATTTGGGACACACCCCCTTCGGCCACGCCGGCGAGCGGCTGCTGGCGGCGGTGATGCCCGGCGGCTTTGCCCACTATCAGCAGTCTGTGCGTGTGGTGGAGCGGCTGGAAAAGGGCGGCGAGGGACTGAACCTGACGTGGGAGGTGCGCAACGGCATCCTCTGCCACACCAAGGGACAGCCCGCTGCCACTCTGGAGGGGCAGGTAGTTCGCCTTGCTGACCATATTGCGTACATCAACCACGATATCGAGGATGCTCTGCGGGGCGGTATCATCTACCCCATGGACATCCCGCTGGAAATCTCCAACGTGCTGGGCTTCACCCACGGCGAGCGTATCAACCGCCTGGTGGCCGACGCCATCGAAGCCAGCCGCGGTCAGGATTATATCCGCCAGACCGACGAAGTGGGACAGGCGATGCTGGCCCTGAAAGATTTTATGTTTGCCAGTGTCTACACCAATCCCCTTGCCAAGGGGGAGGAGGGCAAGGCGCAGGAGATGCTGCGCATGCTGTTTGGCTACTACTGCGAAAATCCGGACGAGCTGCCATCCGACTTCCAGAATATCCGCATGGAAGAGGGCGTGGAGCGTGCCGTGTGTGACTACATCGCCGGCATGACCGACCCCTTTGCGGTGCAGAAATTTGAGGAATTGTTCATCCCCATGGGATGGACTGTAAAATAAAAAGCCTTTACAGAAATTGAAAGGAGGGACCCCCGTGGCGATTCCGGAACAATTTATTGACGAATTGGTCAGCCGCACCGACATGGTGGATCTGGTTGGGAACTACGTCCGGCTGAACAAAAAGGGCAACAACTACTGGGGTCTGTGTCCCTTCCACAGTGAAAAAACACCGTCCTTCTCGGTGTCGCCGGACAAGCAGATCTGCTATTGCTTCGGCTGCCATAAGGGCGGCGGCGCCATCAACTTTGTGATGGAACTGGAGAACATGTCTTTTGTGGATGCGGTTCGCCATTTGGCCCAGCGGGCGGGCATGACCGTGCCGGAGAGTGACTACGATTCCGGCCGCAAGGAGAAGCGGGAACTGCTGCTGGAGATCAATAAGCAGGCGGCCCGCTACTTCCACAGCCAGCTGTATGCCCCTGTAGGTGCGGCGGGACTGGAGTATCTGCGCTCCCGCGGCCTGTCACAGGCCACCCTGACCAACTTCGGCCTCGGCTTTGCCCCCGACAGTTGGGATGGACTTCTCAACCATCTGGCTGAAAAGGGTTATGACAAGAAAACGGTGCTGGAGGCGGGACTTGCCGTCAGCAACGACAAGGGCCGCATTTACGACCGGTTCCGCAACCGGGTGATGTTTCCCATCATCGACGTGCGCGGGTCGGTCATCGGCTTTGGCGGCCGGGTGATGGACGACTCCAAACCAAAGTACCTCAACTCCCCGGAGGGATTGGTGTACAACAAAAGCCGCAATCTGTTTGCCCTGAACATCTCGAAAAAGACCAAGGCGGGACGCATCATCCTGACCGAGGGCTACATGGATACCATCGCCCTGCATCAGGCGGGATTTGACTGCGCGGTGGCCAGTTTGGGTACGGCACTGACCGCCGACCACGCCCAGCTGCTGGCCCGCTACACCAAAGAGGCGGTCATCGCCTACGACGGGGACGGGGCCGGTGTGGCGGCTGCCCAGCGGGCCATCCCGTTGTTGGAAAAGGCGGGACTGAAAGTCAAGGTGCTGCGCATGCGCGGGGCCAAGGACCCGGATGAGTTTATCAAGGCCTACGGCAGAGATGCTTTCGCAAAACTGCTGGATGAGAGCCAAAATCACATTGAGTATCGGCTGCAGCAGATCCAGTCCCGGTTTGACCTGACCGACGATGCCCAGCGGGTGGATTTTATCCGCGAGGTCACCGGCCTTTTGGCCTCTCTGCCCAACGCGGTGGAGCGGGAAGTCTACGGTGGTCGGGCGGCACAGGCCGCCGGCATTTCGGCGGAGGCTTTGTCGCAGGAAGTGAGGAAGGAGCTGCGGCGGCGTCTTGCCAAGCAGAAAAAACAGCAGGAGCGGCACGATCTGGCTCCCGCGGCCAATGCTCAGCCGGAGACCCGGGCCCTGCGGTATGAAAATATCCGCTCGGCCATGGCGGAGGAGGGCGTGCTGCGGCTTGTGATGCTGGAGCCGGACCTTTTGGACCGGGTGGACGGCCTGACAGGTGCGGATTTCTCGGCCCCGCTGTTGGGCAAGGTATTCGACCTGCTGCGTGACCGCCACGCCGACGGGCGCAGCGTGCAGCTGGGCGGTCTTGCCAACACCCTGACACCGGAGGAAATGAGCCATCTGGCCCGGGTGACGGACAAGCCGGAAAATCTGGGACACAGTCAGCAGTCCCTGACAGATTACATCAACATTATCCGTATGGAGCGGATCAAACGCCAGAGCGGGTCGGACGAGGACCTGCTGCGGGCGGCACAGGAAAAACATAAAAAAGCCAAGGCTTACGGAGGAGAATAACAATGAGCGAGAAAAAGAAAGTGACCGAGCAGGATGTGCAGCAGGCGGACAAGAACGCCGCCGCCGAGCAGAGCAAGGCGGAAATGCTGAAGATCGTGGAGGGAATGCCCGGCGCCGAGCGGCTGAGTGAGCTGCTGGAGCGCGGCAAGAAGAAGGGCAACCTGTCCTCCGGCGAGCTGATGGAAGTGCTGGAGGAGATGAATCTCGAGAGCGAGCAGATGGACCGCATCTACGATACCATGGAAAATCTGGGTATCGACACCGTGGGCGAGGACTATATGCCCGACCTGAACGAGGTGGAGATGCCCCCTGCGGAAGAGATCGAAGAGCTGAGCGAAGAGGAGATGGTGGATCCCGCCGCCATGATGGATGCCTTCGGCAGCGACGATCCCGTGCGTATGTACCTCAAGGAGATCGGCAAGGTCAACCTGTTGACCGCCGAGGAAGAGATCGAGCTGGCTCAGGATATGGGCGCCGGCGACGAGGCTGCCCGTCAGCTGGCCGAGATGACCGAGGCGGGGGATGAGATCCCGGAAGAGGTGCTGGTGTCCCTGAAGCAGATGATCGAGAAGGGCGAAAAGGCCAAAAAACGCCTTGCTGAGGCCAACCTGCGTCTGGTGGTGTCCATTGCCAAGCGTTACGTAGGCCGTGGTATGCAGTTTTTGGATCTGATCCAGGAGGGTAACCTGGGTCTGATCAAGGCGGTGGAGAAGTTTGACTACGTCAAGGGCTTCAAGTTCTCCACCTACGCTACGTGGTGGATCCGTCAGGCGATCACCCGTGCCATCGCCGACCAGGCCCGCACCATCCGCATCCCCGTCCACATGGTGGAGACCATTAACAAGGTGATCCGTGTCCAGCGCCAGCTGCTGCAGGAACTGGGCCACGATCCCAGCCCCGAGGAGACAGCCAAGGAGATGGGCATGCCCGTGGATAAGGTGCGTGAGATTTTGAAGATCGCACAGGAACCGGTCTCTCTGGAGACCCCCATCGGTGAGGAGGAGGACAGCCATCTGGGCGACTTTATCCCCGATGAGGATGCTTCCGAGCCTGCCGAGGCGGCCAGCTTCACCCTGCTCAAGGAGCAGCTGGTGGATGTGCTGGGTACCCTGACCCCCCGGGAGGAGAAGGTGCTGAAGCTGCGATTTGGTCTGGAGGACGGCCGCACCCGCACCCTGGAGGAAGTGGGCAAGGAGTTCAACGTCACCCGTGAGCGCATCCGTCAGATCGAGGCCAAGGCCCTGCGTAAACTGCGCCACCCCAGCCGTTCCAAGAAATTGAAGGATTTCCTGAACTGATGAATATGAACAATTGTGTAAGATGGGGCATTGTTGGTACCGGTGACATTGCCAACAAGTTTGCCCGGGCAGTGACCAATGCGCAGGGGGCAAAGCCGGTTGCCGTGGCCTCCCGCCGGGCGGAAACCGCCCGTGCCTTTGCGGATACATACGGCATAGAGTATAGTTTTGGCAGCTATGAGGAGCTGATGGCCTTTGATGGGGTGGATGCGGTCTACATCGCCCTGCCCCACAAGTACCACGTCCCTTATACCGAGAAGTTCCTGCGTGCAGGCAAACATGTGCTGTGTGAAAAACCCATCGCTGTCAGCGCGGGGGAGCTGGAGCGGCTGCAGGCCGTTGCGGCGGAGAAAAACCTCTTCGTTATGGAAGCGATGTGGACACGCTTCCTGCCTGTGATGTCTGAAATCAAAAAGGTCATCGCGGATGGTAAGATCGGTGATGTGCTGGAGGTCAGCGCCGACTTCTGCTACAACAACCCTGACCACAGCCACCACGCCTTTGCCGGGGACGGCGACGGCGGCTCGGTGCTGGACGTAGGCATCTACGGACTGAATTTCGCCCTGATGTTTTTGGGCGAGGATGTGCAGCGGGTGCAGGCCATGGCCCGGATGGAAAACAACGCCGACCTGAACATGAACGCGCTGCTGCAGTTCAAAAGCGGAGCTATGGCCCGGGTGTCCTCTGCGTTGGCGCTGGATAAACCTCAGCTTGGCTATATTTACGGCAGCAGGGGACATATCTGTGTACCCGCCTTCTACGGAGCGTCGGAATTTGACGTGGTAGTGGACGGCGAGACCGTGACCCACACCGCGCCCTTCAAGGGCAACGGATTCGAAGAGGAGATCGAGGAGGCCTGCCGCTGTATTCTGGCCGGTAAGGCCCAAAGCAGCATCATGCCGCTGACCTGCTCCATGACGGTGCTGAAGCTGATGGACGAAATCAGGGGGCAGCTGGGCATTGTATGCCATGCCGAGTAAAGTGCCTGGAAAAGTTTTTTCAAATTATGCGGAACTTTTTCACGCAGCCCGCGTCTTAACAGGCAGAAACGAAAAAAACCAACCAAACCACAAACATAAAGGAGATTTGATTACCATGAAAAAGCTGATTGCTATGTCCCTGGCCCTGATCACCCTGCTGGCCACCCTGACCGCCTGCGGCAGCAAGCCTGCCGGCGGCGCTGCCGATGTGAACCTGGAGGAGTTTTACCAGACCATCTTCACCGATCCTGAGAACGCCCCCGCTATGGGCCCCATGGATGCCGAGATGCTGGAGGCTTTCTATCCCGGTCTGACCGCTGTGGCCCTGAAGCAGACTGTGGCCTACATGCCCATGATCACCGCCGTTCCCTGTGAGATCGTGATGGTGGAGTGCGAGAATGCCGCCGATGTGGATGCTGTGAAGGCTATCTTTGAGGCCCGCATTGACACCATGGTCAATGACCACTTCAACTATCCCGCCGTCATCGAGGCATGGGAGAAGGAAGCCACCGTCGTTTCCGGCGGCAACTACGTCGCCATGCTCGTGGTCAACGGCATGACCGAGCAGATCGTGAACAACTTTAACGCCGCCATCGCCGGCTAAGCACATTGCAGAAAAACACCCCGTCCGCACCTGAGTGTGGACGGGGTGTTCCTATATAAAAATGCAGTTGCTCCCGCATATTTGCATAAAGTATGCATAAAACTGTGGATATTCACGAATATTATGCATTTATAGTGAAAAGAACATGAAAATAAAAGCAAAAACACGGATAATTATGCAAATAAACACTTGCCTTTTGCGCTTCGCTGTGGTAAACTCTCGTCAGACTACAAAAGGGGGACCGAAACAAAGCGGCCCACCCGCAGAATACGGAGGAAAAAACAATGGCTGAAATCAAAAAAGTAGTGCTGGCTTATTCCGGCGGTCTGGACACTTCCATCATCATTCCCTGGCTGAAGGAAAACTACAACAACCCTGAGATCATTGCCGTGGCCGGCAACGTGGGTCAGAATGACGAGCTGGACGGTCTGGAGGAGAAGGCCATCAAGACCGGCGCTTCCAAGCTGTACGTGCTGGACCTGGTGGACGAGATGGTTGACGACGTGATCATCCCCTCCATGATGATGGGCGCCACCTACGAGGGTTACCTGCTGGGTACTGCTTTTGCCCGTCCCATCATTGCAAAGGGTCTGGTGGACATCGCCAAGAAAGAGGGTGCCGATGCCATCGCTCACGGCTGTACCGGCAAGGGCAACGACCAGATCCGCTTCGAACTGGCCATCAAGCGCTTTGCCCCTGACATGAAGATCATCGCCCCCTGGCGCGAGTGGGATATCAAGAGCCGTGACGAGGAGATCGACTATGCCGAGGCTCACAACGTCCCCCTGAAGATCAGCCGCGAGACCAACTACTCCAAGGATAAGAACCTGTGGCATCTGAGCCATGAGGGTCTGGATCTGGAGGATCCCGCCAACGAGCCTCAGTACGACAAGCCCGGCTTCCTGGAGATGGGCATTTCTCCCTTCCAGGCTCCCGAGGAGCCTACCGTGGTCACCCTGGACTTTGAAAAGGGCTGGCCTGTGGCTCTGGACGGCAAGAAGATGAAGGCCAGCCAGATCATTGCCGAGCTGAACAAGATCGGCGGCGCCAACGGTATCGGCCTTCTGGACATCGTGGAGAACCGCATGACCGGTATGAAGGACCGCGGTGTGTATGAGACGCCCGGCGGCACCATCCTGTACCGCGCGCACGAGGTGCTGGAGCAGATCACCCTGGACAAGGACACCATGCACGCCAAGCGCAAGCTGGCTGTGGACTTTGCCGATCTGGTCTACAACGGCAAGTGGTTCACCCCCCTGCGTGAGGCTCTGCAGGCCTTCGCCTTTGATACCCAGAAGTACGTCACCGGTCAGGTGAAGCTGAAGCTCTACAAGGGCAACATGATCACCTCCGCCGTTACCTCTCCCATGACCCTGTACTCCGAGGACATCGTGACCTTCGGCGAGAGCGACTACAACCAGGCCGACGCCACCGGCTTTATCAACCTGTGGGGTCTGTCCGACACCGTGCTGGGTCTGCGCGATCAGGGCAAGCTCTAAAACTCGTTGAAAAGGCAAGCCTTTTCAACGCTCAGGCTGCGGCCATCTGCAGCGCACTACGACTCGCTAAGTGCCGCCGCAGAGCGGCGGTTGCTCGCTTGCATGCGCCTGCGGGCGCTATCACTTCGCTCGCACGTTTGATGGCCGAGATGTATTTTTCGCCCGGCGCATGTCCGTGCAAAAAATGATTTGAAATCTTTGCCGCTGCGGCGGCAACTCTGCGAGGCGGCAGGGGCGGTTTTCACCGCCCCTGCGTTCCGCATTTTTCAGCGAAAGGCAGTGTTATGTTATGAAACTTTGGGCAGGACGTTTTCAGAAGGAGACCGACACGCTGGTCAACGACTTCAACTCCTCCATCGGCTTTGACGCCCGGCTGTACAAGCAGGACATCACCGGCTCTATGGCCCACGCCGCCATGCTGGGCAAGCAGGGCATCATCGAGCAGGGTGAGGCCGACAAAATCATTGAGGGTCTGAAGACCATTCTTGCGGATATCGAGGCCGGTCAGGTGGAGTTCTCCATGGATAACGAGGATATCCACATGAATATCGAGGTGATGCTGACCCAGCGCATCGGCGATACCGGCAAGCGCCTGCACACCGCCCGCAGCCGCAACGATCAGGTGGCGGTGGACTTCCGCATGTACGTGCGGGAGCAGATCCCTGTCATCATCGGCCAGCTGCTGGAGCTGGAGCGGGTGCTGGTCAACAAGGCCAAGGCCAACATGGATACGGTCATGCCCGGCTACACCCACCTGCAGCGCGCCCAGCCCACCACCTTCGCTCACTATATGATGGCCTATGCCAATATGCTCCGCCGTGACATCACCCGTTTGGAAGACTGCCTGGAACGCATGAACGAGTGTCCTTTGGGTTCCGGCGCCCTGGCCACCACCACCTATCCCGTGGATCGGTTCCAGACCGCTCAGGCCCTCGGCTTTGATAAGCCCATGGACAACTCCATGGACGGCGTCAGTGACCGCGACTTCGCGCTGGAGCTGCTCAGCGACCTGTCCATCCTCATGATGCACCTGTCCCGCTTCTCCGAGGAGATCATCCTGTGGTGCAGCTGGGAGTTCAAATTTGTGGATCTGGACGATGCCTACTCCACCGGCTCGTCCATCATGCCCCAGAAGAAAAACCCCGATGTAGCCGAGCTGGTCCGCGGCAAGACCGGCCGTGTGTACGGCTCTCTCATCACCCTGCTGACGGTGATGAAGGGTCTGCCCCTGGCCTACAACAAGGATATGCAGGAGGATAAGGAGCCGGTCTTTGACGCCATTGATACTGTGCAGATGTGCGTGCCCGTCTTTGCCGCTATGGTGGACACCCTGACCGTCCGCCCCAGGAACATGGCCAAGGCCGCCGCCGGCGGTTTCATCAACGCCACCGACTGCGCCGACTATCTGGTCAAAAAGGGCATGCCCTTCCGGGAAGCGTACATGATCGTGGGCCGTCTGGTCAACACCTGCATCAAAAACGGCGAGACGCTGGACACCCTGACCCTGCGCGACTTCCGGGCCATCTCCGGTCTGTTTGACGAGGATATTTATGAGGCGCTGGCCCTGAAGACCTGCGTCAACGGCAGACAGGTCTACGGCGGTCCCTCTGCCAAGTCCGTGGCCGTACAGATCGAGAATATCGAGGCATTTCTGGCCCAGCGCGGCTGAAAGGCGGAACAGATACTATGAGCAACAAACCAAAGGTTTACATAGACGGCAAGGAGGGTACCACCGGCCTGCAGATCTACGAACGGCTGGGTGGCCGCGAGGATATCGAACTGCTGCTGATCGACGAGGACAAGCGCAAGGATACCGAGGAGCGGCGCAAGTTCCTCAACGCGGCGGATCTGGTATTTTTGTGCCTGCCCGACGGAGCGGCCATTGAGGCGGTTTCTCTGATCGAAAACCCCAATACCCGGGTCATCGATGCCTCTACCGCTCACCGAACCAACTCCGACTGGACCTACGGATTTGCGGAGCTGCTGGCCGGGCAGCGGGATAAGATCGCCGCCGCCAAACGTGTGGCCAACCCCGGTTGTCACGCCACCGGTTTTCTGGCAAGTGCCGCGCCGTTAACGGCGTTGGGCGTTCTGCCCGCCGACTATCCCGTGACCTGCTATTCCATCACCGGCTATTCCGGCGGCGGCAAAAAGATGATCGCCGAGTTTGAACGGGAGGACCGCAGTGTGGAACTGGAAGCCCCGGCGCCCTACGCCATCGGCCTTAGCCACAAGCACCTGCCCGAGATGCAGAAGCTGGCGGGGCTTGACCGGGCGCCCGTGTTTGTCCCTGTTTTGGGCGACTACTACAAGGGAATGGCCACCACCGTCATGCTGCACAACCACCTTTTGAAGGGCGCGCCCTCGGCGCAGGACATCCACGGAATGCTGGAAAAGTATTACGCGGGCAGCACCTTTGTCAGGGTGGCTCCCTTCGGCGGGGAGAGTCCCCGTCTGCACGCCAACACCATGGCGGGCAAAGACTGGCTGGAGCTGATCGTATCCGGCCATGCAGAACAGACCATTATCACTGCCCGCTTTGACAACCTGGGCAAGGGCGCTTCCGGCGCGGCGGTGCAGAATATGAACATCATGCTGGGCTTTGACGAGACCACCGGCCTGAATGTTTGATGAGGTGTAATTATGTTTGAACAGATTTCCGGCGGCGTCTGCGCCGCCAAGGGGTTTAAGGCCGCAGGTGTACACTGTGGTGTCAAGGCCGGCAGCAGTCTGGACAAGAACGATCTGGCACTGATCCTGTCCGAGAAGGAGTGTACCGCCGCCGGCACCTACACCCTCAACCGGGTGAAGGCCGCTCCCGTCTATGTGACTATGGAGCATCTGGAGGACGGCGTGGCCTGGGGCGTGGTTGCCAACAGCGGCAATGCCAATGCCTGCTGCCCCATGAGCCATGAGAACGCCGTGGCCATGGCAAAGGCGGCGGCTGCCGTCACCGGTCGGGAGCAGAGCGACTTTGTGGTCTGCTCTACCGGCGTCATCGGCCAGACCATCAACATCGCCGCCATCGAAGCGGGTCTGCCCAAGGCTGCCGAAAAGCTGGCAGCAGGGAAGGAGGCCTCCGACGCCGCTGCCCGGGCCATCATGACCACCGATACGGCCAAGAAAGAGGTGGCCCTGCAGGCCAAGATCGGCGGCAAGATGGTTACTGTGGGCGGTATTGCCAAGGGTTCCGGCATGATCCACCCCAACATGGGTACCATGCTGTGCTTTATCACCACCGACTGCGCCATCACCCACGGGATGCTGGAGGATGCCCTGCGGGACGTGGTGACCAAGACCTTCAACCGTGTCACCGTGGACGGCGACACCTCCACCAACGACACCTGCGTGGTGCTGGCCAACGGCATGGCGGGCAACGAACTGGTGGAGTGGAAAAACGAAGATTACGAGACCTTCCGCAGCCTGCTGATGGAGCTGTGTACGGAACTGGCCCGCAAGATCGCCGCCGACGGCGAGGGTGCCAGCCGCCTGATCACCTGCACCGTGTCCGGCGCCCGCAATGAGGAGACGGCCGAGCGCCTTGCCAAGGCGGTGGTGGGTTCCTCTCTGGTCAAGGCTGCCATGTTCGGCGCCGATGCCAACTGGGGCCGCGTGATCTGTGCCATGGGTTACTCCAAGGCGCCCTTCCGTCCCGAGTATGTGGACATTCGCTTCGGTTCCGCCGTGGGTGACATTCTGGTGTGCGAGAAGGGCGCAGCGGTGGCCTTTGACGAAGAGCAGGCCAAAAAGATCCTGACCCAGAGCGAGATCGTCATCGACATCAATGTCGACGAGGGCGACGGCAGCGCCGAGTGCTGGGGCTGTGATTTGACTTACGACTATGTGAAAATCAACGGAGATTACCGTACCTGAGATATGAGATATAAGATGAGAGATAAGAGATAGCAGATGCAATCTCTTATCTCATATCTCTTATCTTTTATCTGTGAAAAACCTTGTGAATACGGAAAAGGTGATTTACTATGTCCTTCAACGAAATCGACAGAGCCACCGTGCTGGCGGAGGCTCTGCCCTACATTCAAAAGTACGCCGGCAAGACCGTGGTGGTCAAATACGGCGGCAACGCCATGGTGTCCGAGGAACTGCGCCACGCGGTCATCTCCGACATCATCCTGCTGTCTCTGGTCGGTATCCGTGTGGCCATGGTCCACGGCGGCGGCCCGGAGATCAGCGGCATGCTCAAGCGGCTGGAGATCCCCTCCAAGTTTGTGGATGGCCTGCGCTACACCGACGAGGCTACCATGGACGTGGTGCAGCAGGTGCTGTGCGGTAAGGTGAACAAAGACCTTGTTGCCACCATGAACCGTATGGGCGGCAAGGCTTTGGGCCTGTGCGGCATGGACGGTGCGCTGTTCGAGGCGAAAGCGCTGGATGAAAAGTACGGTCAGGTGGGCGAGATCACCCGGGTCAATGCCGGCGTGGTGGAGACCGCTCTGGCTCACGGCTACATCCCTGTGGTGTCTACCGTGGCGCAGGGTGTGGATGCCGAGTGCGCCTACAACATCAATGCCGACACTGCTGCCGCCAAGCTGGCCACTGCGCTGGGTGCGGAGACCCTGATCCTGCTGACCGATGTGCGCGGTCTTTTGCGGGACCCCAAGGATGAGAGTACTCTTATTCCCGACGTACATATCTCTCAGGTCCCCGAGCTTGTGGCCGACGGCATCATCTCCGGCGGCATGATCCCCAAGATGGAGTGCTGTGTGGAGTCTGTTCGCTCCGGCGTGAAGAGCGCTGTCATTATCGACGGCCGGGTGCCTCATTCCATCCTCATTGAGCTGCTGTCCGATGCCGGTATCGGCACTATGCTCCACGGAACGGAGGGTAACCATGGAATTTGAACTGCTGAAAGCCACAGATCACGAGTATGTGATGCAGTCCTACGGCCGCTTTGATGTGGCCATTGACCACGGCAAGGGAGCTACCCTTTGGGACGTGGAGGGCAAGGAGTACATCGACTTTACCTCCGGCATCGGTGTGAACTGCCTGGGCTACGGTGACGAGGGGTGGGCCAAGGCGATTTACGAGCAGTCGCTGAAGCTGGGCCACATCTCCAATCTCTTTTATTCCGCACCCTACATCGGCCTGGCCCGGGAGTTGTGCCGGCGCACCGGCATGAATAAAGTGTTCTTTGCCAACTCCGGTGCCGAGAGCAACGAGGGTATGATCAAGCTGGCCCGAAAGTATTCCTTCGATAAGTACGGCAAGGGGAGAGGGACGGTCATCACCCTGAACAAGTCCTTCCACGGCCGCACCATCACCACCCTGGCCGCCACCGGTCAGGATGTGTTCCACAACTATTTCTTCCCCTTTACCGAGGGGTTCCGCTACGCCGACGCCAACGATATGGACAGCCTGGAGAGCGTCGCCGGACACGATGTGTGCGCGGTGATGATGGAGCTGGTTCAGGGCGAAGGCGGCGTGCTGCCCCTGGACAAGGCGTATGTGAAGAAGGTCGCTGACCTGTGTGCCGAGCGGGACTGGCTGCTGCTGGTGGACGAGGTGCAGACCGGCGTGGGCCGTACAGGCAGCCTGTTTGCCTTCCAGCAGTACGATGTGCAGCCTGACGTGGTGTCCTTTGCCAAGGGCATTGCGGGCGGTCTGCCCATGGGCGGCATCATGGCCAATGAGAAGTGCGCCGGGGTCTTTACCGCCGGCACTCACGCTACCACCTTTGGCGGCAACCCCGTGGCTGCCGCCGCGGCCTGCCACGTGCTGGAACGGCTGAACGACGTGACACTGGACGCTGTGGCAGAAAAGGGTGCCTACCTGCGGCAGCAGATCGAGGCGCTGAACCTGCCCTGTCTGGGCGCTACCCGCGGCATGGGCCTGATGATCGGCATCGAGGTCAAGGGCGACAAGACGAATAAAGAGCTGGCGGCCAAACTGATCGAGAACGGCCTGCTGTGCCTGACTGCCGGTCCCGGTCTGCGCCTGCTGCCCCCTCTGACCATTACCAAAGAAGAAATGGACAAGGGCGTGGCCATTATGAAGGCAACCCTTGCGGAATAAGGAGTTATATAATAATGAAGAAAGATTTACTAAAGCTGCTGGATCTGACCGGCGAGGAGATCCACGAGATCCTGGACGTTGCCGACCAGCTGAAGTACGACCAGAAGCACGGTATCCCCCACGAGTACCTGAAGGGCCAGACCCTTGCCATGATTTTTGAGAAGAACTCCACCCGCACCCGCGTCTCCTTTGAGACCGGCATGTTCCAGCTGGGCGGTCATGCCCTGTTCCTGTCCGGCAAGGAGAGCCAGATCGGCCGTGGTGAACCCATTGAGGATACCGCCCGGGTCCTGTCCCGCTACTGCGACGGCATCATGATCCGCACCTTTTCTCAGGAGGGCGTGGAGAAGCTGGCCGAGTACGCCGACATCCCCGTGATCAACGGTCTGACCGATTTCTGCCACCCCTGCCAGGTGCTGGCTGACCTGATGACCGTTCGGGAGCATAAGGCCAAGCTGGCCGGATTGAAGATGTGCTACATCGGCGATGGCAACAATATGGCCAACTCCCTCATTGTGGGCGGCCTGAAGTGCGGCATGGCCGTCAGCGTGGCCTGTCCTGAGGGTTACGACCCGGATCCCACCGTGCTGGAGTTTGCCAAGAGCGAACCCGAGTTCAAGTTCGAACTGTGCCGCGATCCTAAGCAGGCAGCCGTGGGGGCCGACGTGGTGTTTACTGACGTGTGGGCTTCCATGGGGCAGGAAGGGGAGAAGGCCGAGCGCGAGAAGGCCTTTGCCGGTGTGTACTGTGTGGATGACGCGCTGATGGCGGTCACCAACCCCGGCTGCATGGTCCAGCACTGCCTGCCTGCCCACCGTGGCGAGGAGATCACCGCCAAGGTGTTCGAGGACCACGCTGTGGAGATCTTTGATGAGGCGGAGAACCGCCTACATGCCCAGAAGGCGGTCATGTACCTGCTGATGAAGAAGGACTGATCATAATTATAATCGTATCGGGGGTGACGGAGCAGACCGTCACCCCCAATTTTGTGACGAGACAAGGTTATTGTGCATTTTTTACATTTTATTCAATTAAAGCGTGTAAATATGTGCGTATCGACGATTGACTTTAGCACAGCGAAGTGGTAGAATGCATACAACTTCAGCAAGGAGCAGAAAGGACCGGTAGTCATGAAGAACATGAACAACATGTTTATGAATACTACGTCTGCGTTCGCCACTGCGAACGCCGGTTGCTCCTGCGCCCAGATGCCTTACGCTTCTGAGGCTGAATACGTCATGCTGTCTGTGGGTGCTGCTGTTGCGGTATCCACTTTTGTTTTGCCCATTATTCATGTAGTGGCCGTAGTGCCCCTTGCATTGCTGGCTGTACGACTGTGGGTTGTATCGAAAACAAAATAACTGTACCCGAAAGAAGAGCATCGTTTTGATACGTTAAACCGACTCAACTTTCAGCTGGGTCGGTTTTTTGTATAATAAAAAAGTCAATTTATTTTGAAAAGGAGTCCTGCAAAATGAAAAAGTTCCTGAGCATCATGCTGGCCCTCGTGCTGGCCCTGGGCTGTCTCGCCGGCTGCGGTGAGCCCGCCTCCTCCTCCACCAGCGGTGACGGCGCTGCCACCGCCTTCAGAATCGGCGGTACCGGCCCCCTGACCGGCGGCGCTGCCATCTACGGCACTGCCGTTGCCAACGCTGCCAAGATTGCCGTTGACGAGATCAACGCCAAGGGCGGCATCCAGTTCGAGCTGCGTTACGAAGACGACGCTCACGACGCCGAGAAGGCTGTTAACGCTTACAACATCCTGAAGGACTGGGAGATGCAGATCTTCATGGGCAGCGTTACCTCCGCCCCCGGTGTTGCCACCTCTGCCGAGGCCAATGCCGACAACATCTTCTTCCTGACCCCCTCCGGCTCTTCCACCGACGTTCTGGGCGGTGTGGCTGACCCCCTGACCGGCACCGTCAGCATTCCCCGCAAGAGCAACGTCTTCCAGATCTGCTTCACCGACCCCAACCAGGGTCTGGCTTCCGCTCAGTACATTGTTGATAAGAACCTGGGCGAGAAGATCGCCGTCATCTACAAGAACGACGACGTGTACTCCACCGGCATCTACAACAGCTTCGCCGCCAAGGCTGCTGAGCTGAACCTGAACATCGTTTCCACCACCACCTTCACCACTGACAGCCAGACCGACTTCTCCGTGCAGATCGCTGCCGCCAAGGACGCCGGTGCTGACCTGATCTTCCTGCCCATGTACTACGATGCCGCCTCCCTGATCCTGACTCAGGCCGACGCCATCGGCTACGCCCCCAAGTTCTTCGGCGTGGACGGCATGGACGGCATCCTGGCCGTTGAGGGCTTCGACACCGCTCTGGCTGAGGGCGTCATGCTGCTGACCCCCTTCGCTGCTGACGCTGAGGACGAGGCCACCCAGAACTTCGTTGCCAAGTATGAGGCCGCTTACGGCGAGACTCCCAACCAGTTCGCCGCCGATGCTTACGACACCGTGTATGCCATCGCTGCCGCTCTGGAGAAGGCCGGTGCTACTCCCGACATGACTGCCAGCCAGCTGTGCGACGTTCTGGTTGCCCAGTTCACCTCCGCCGACTTCGCCGTTGACGGCCTGACCGGCGCCAGCATGACCTGGAGCGCCACCGGTGAGGTCTCCAAGGCCCCCAAGGGCATGATGATCCAGGACGGCAAGTACGTCAGCATGGACTAATTGAAAATTATTACTGCCCTTTGAAGGAGTTTTCCAAAGAGGGCTGCCGGAAACGGCAGCCCTCTTCCTTCTATTTTAAGAATGTCGAAAACGGGCTTGTCTGAAGCCTGCCGACGGACTGCGGCATGCTTCAGATGGGTCCGGAAATCCCATCGTAACGAGAGAAAATGAGGTGTATCTTTATGCTGGCCTTCCTGAACCACGTGATCAACGGCATCAGCCTGGGCAGTGTGTACGCAATCATCGCCCTTGGTTATACCATGGTTTACGGTATCGCCAAGATGCTGAACTTCGCCCACGGCGACGTCATCATGGTGGGCGCGTATATCTGCTTCTTCGCGGTTGCCTCCTACGGACTGCATCCCATCCTGGGCGTACTGCTGGCGATGCTGGTATGTACCATTTTGGGTATGGTGATTGAGCGTCTTGCCTACAAGCCCCTGCGGCAGGCACCCTCTCTGGCGGTACTGATCACCGCCATCGGCATGAGCTATTTCCTGCAGAACAGCGCCCAGCTGATGTGGGGTACCAACCAGAAGATGTTCCCCGCTATCTTCGGCAAGACTCCCTTCTCCTTCGGCGGCATCACCATCTCCGTGACCACCGTTGTGACGATCATTGCCTGCGTGGTCATCATGCTGGCTCTGACCTGGTTCACCGGCAACACCAAGATGGGTAAGGCCATGCGTGCCTGCTCCGAGGATAAGGCGGCGGCCCAGCTCATGGGCATCAACGTCAACACCACCATCTCCATCACCTTTGCCATTGGCTCTGCTCTGGCGGCGGTGGCAGGTGTGCTGCTGTGTTCCGCTTACCCCAACCTGGTGCCTACCACCGGTTCCATGCCCGGTATCAAGGCGTTTACCGCCGCCGTGTTCGGCGGCATCGGCTCCATCCCCGGCGCTCTGCTGGGCGGTGTGCTGCTGGGCGTGATCGAGATCATGGCCAAGGCCTACATCTCAACCCAGTTGTCCGATGCCATCGTGTTTGCCGTGCTGATCGTTGTCCTGCTGGTGAAACCCACCGGTCTGCTGGGCAAGAAGATCCGCGAGAAAGTGTAAGGTGGAACCATGAAAAAATTGAGAATGAGCAAAGCCACCGGTATCAATTTCCTGACCTATGCGCTGGTCATTATCGCCTTTGTGGTGCTGCAGGTCATGGGAAATCAGGGCATGCTGTCCTCCACGCTGAAGGGCCAGCTGGTTCCCATCTGCGCCTATGTTGTCATGGCTCTGTCCCTGAACCTGACAGTGGGTATTCTGGGTGAGCTGAGTCTGGGCCACGCCGGTTTTATGAGCGTGGGCTCCTTTGCCGGTGCGGTATCCAATGTGGCGCTGGCCGCATCTATCCCAGATGCCGGTCTGCGTCTGGCCGTTTCCATGATCATTGCCGCCATTTTTGCCGCCATCGCCGGTGTGCTGATCGGCATCCCCGTTCTGCGTCTGAATGGTGACTATCTGGCCATCGTGACCCTGGCCTTCGGTGAGATCATCAAGTCCCTGATCAACAACATGTATATCGGCATGGATGTGGACGGTCTGCACGCCAGCTTCGTTCAGAATACCCTGAAGCTGGAGGCCGGCGGCCGCATGATCCTCAACGGCCCCATGGGCATCCCCGGTATCCAGAAGACCTCTACCTTTGTGGCCGGCTTCGTGCTGGTGATGATCGCTCTGGTGGTTATTTTCAACCTGGTGGGCAGCCGCTCCGGCCGCGCCATCATGGCTCTGCGCGATAACCGCATCGCCGCCGAAAGCGTGGGCATCAACGTGACCAAGTACAAGATGATGGCCTTCGTTACCTCCGCTGCCCTGGCCGGTGCCGCCGGCGCCCTGTTTGCTCAGGGACAGAACACCATCGTACCCAGCAAGTTTGATTTCAACACCTCTATCCTGATCCTGGTGTTCGTGGTTCTGGGTGGTCTGGGCCGTATGTGGGGTTCCATCATCGCCGCCGCAGCCCTGACCGTGCTGCCCGAGATGCTGCGTGAGTTTGCCGACTACCGTATGCTGGTCTACGCCATCGTGCTGATCCTGGTGATGCTGATCACCAACAACCCCACCATCAAGAATTTCTTCGAGTCCGTGCTGGACCGTATTAAAAGCGGCAAGAAGGCCAAGGAAGGAGGTGCTGAGGCATGAGCAAGGCAAATCAGAACTACCCCAAGCCCAAGCTGGTGCCTGTTCCCAGCACCAACATCATTCCTGACCGCGATGTGAATCAGACCCCCATTCTGGAGTGCCGCCATCTGGGCATTGACTTCGGCGGTCTGAGCGCCGTGGCTGACTTCAACATGGCCATCGGCCGCACCGAGATCGCCGGCCTGATCGGTCCTAACGGTGCCGGTAAGACCACCGTGTTCAACCTGCTGACCAAGGTGTATCAGCCTACCCGCGGCACCATCCTGCTGGACGGCCACGACACCCACGATATGGACACCGCCCACGTCAACCGGGCCGGCATCGCCCGTACCTTCCAGAATATCCGCCTGTTCGAGAAGATGAGCGTGCTGGATAACGTGCTGGTGGGTCTGCACAACGAAATGCATAACGGAATGGTTTCCAGTGTGCTGCGTCTGCCCCAGCACTGGATCCAGGAGAAGAAGGCCCGGGCCAAGGCGCTGGAACTGCTGTCCATCTTCGATATGCAGGATATGGCGGATGCTCAGGCCGGCTCCCTGCCCTATGGCGCACAGCGCCGTCTGGAGATCGTCCGTGCTTTGGCCACCAATCCCAAGCTGCTGCTGCTGGACGAGCCTGCTGCCGGTATGAACCCCTCGGAGACCGCCGAGCTGATGGAGAATATCCGCAAGATCCGGGATACTTTCCAAATCGCCATCATGCTCATCGAGCACGACATGAATCTGGTCATGGGCGTGTGTGAAGGTATCTGCGTGCTGAACTTCGGTAAGATCATTGCCAAGGGTACGCCCGAGGATATTCAGGGCAACCCCGCCGTGATCGAGGCTTACCTCGGCAAAAAGAAGGAGGACTAAACGATGGCTCTGCTGACAGTTGATAACATCCACGTCTATTACGGCAGCATCCATGCCGTCAAGGGCGTGTCCTTCGAAGTGAACGAGGGCGAAGTTGTTACCCTGATCGGTGCCAACGGCGCCGGTAAGTCCACCGTGCTGAACACCGTGTCCGGCCTACTGCGCCCCCGTACCGGCACCATTACCTTTGACGGTAAGGACATGAAGGGAATTGCGCCCCACAAGATCGTGGAGCACGGTTTGGCCCAGTGTCCCGAAGGCCGCCGCATTTTCCTGCAGATGACGGTGGAGGAAAATCTGGAAATGGGCGCCTACACCCAGCCTAATTCCACCGTCGTGCCCGGTATTGCCGACGTGTACAAGCGCTTCCCCCGCCTGGAGGAGCGCCGCAAGCAGATCGCCGGCACCCTGTCCGGCGGTGAGCAGCAGATGCTGGCCATGGGCCGCGCCCTGATGAGCCGCCCCAAGCTGCTGATGCTGGACGAGCCGTCCATGGGTCTGGCTCCCATTCTGGTGGAGCAGATTTTCGACATCATCCGGGAACTGCATGCTGCCGGTACCACCATCCTGCTGGTGGAGCAGAACGCTCAGGCGGCCCTGTCCGTGGCCGACCGCGCCTACGTGCTGGAGACCGGTAAGATCTCCCTCAGCGGCACCGGTGCTGAGCTGATGGCCAGCGACAAGGTCCGCGAGGCATACCTCGGCGGCTGATAGCTGAATGAAAACATGAACACCCCGCAGCCACAGGCTGCGGGGTGTTTTTTATATCGAATCGTGGGTTTTCCTCCCACAAATCAAAAAAACGACCTCACCCGGATGGGTGAGGTCGTGGTGCGCGAGGTGGGAGGCCGCCTGTGGCGGCATTAACGGGCTCTAAAGCGCTTGCGCTAAGACCCCGTATATCGAACCGTGGGTTCTCCTCCCGCAAATCAAAAAAACGAGGTCACCCAAAAGGGTGATCTCGTTTTTTGGTGCGCGAGGTGGGAGTCGAACCCACACGCCCTTGCGAGCACTGGCACCTGAAGCCAGCGAGTCTACCAATTCCACCACTCGCGCATTTGGTAGTGGAGTTCCGCTCGGAACAAGTGATATATTACCACCGCACACACGCTTTGTCAACACCTTTTTCGAAAAAATACGCAAAAATTTTTGCACATAAAAAATGCCCCAAAGCGTTGCGCTTTGGGGCATTTTGAGCAGATGAAAGGGGAGAGGATCAGCCCACGAAATCGGCCAGCTTCTGGGTGTCCAGACCCTCGCGGCCCAGCAGGAAGCGGGACAGTTCCTTTGCGATGGTCAGCACGCCGCCGGTCACGTCGGACTCGATGTTCAGAGGCAGCAGGGGGTCGTGCAGGCTGAGGCGCAGCAGGAACCATCCGTTGCCGTGGTCGGCATCCAGATTGACGCGCACGCCCTCGTAGTTGTTGGGAGCGATGGTCCAGCCGGGCTGGTTGGCGGCGTAAGCCTGCAGATCGTCCAGCACCTTCTGGCCGCAGGCCTTGAAGTCCTCGGGGATGATGTTCAGGCGCAGCTCCTTGCTCTCGGCAGGCTCGGCCAGATCTTCGATGAGAGAGGCCAGAGTGTAGCCTTCCTTCTTGCCGCGAGCCAGTTCGATGAGCAGCTTGGTGACCAGATACGCGCCGTCGTCCAGGAAGTAGTTCTCCTTCAGAGCGCCGTGACCGGAGGTCTCGATGGCCAGCTGGCTGTCCTGACCGGCGGCGTTCAGACGGATGGACTCGTTGATGACGTTGCGGTAGCCGCGCTTGAAACGGTGGTGGACACCGCCACGCTTGGCAATAAACTCGGCAAGGCCGGTGGAGGTGATGGAGTCGGTGACGATGGTGGTGCCGGGATGCTCCCGCAGCAGGATGACGGCCAGCATGGCGATGATGCGGTTGCGGTTGAGTTCGCTGCCGTCGGCCAGCACGGCGCCGGCGCGGTCCACGTCGGTGTCGAAGATGATGCCGAGATCAGCCTTATTGGCCTTTACAGCGGAGGTGATGGCCTCCATAGCGGCGCCGTCCTCGGGGTTGGGGATGTGGTTGGGGAAGGAACCGTCGGGGTCCAGGAACTGGCTGCCCTCGGTGTTGGCGCCCAGAGGCTGCAGAACCTTCTCCACATAGAACCCGCCTGCGCCGTTGCCGGCGTCCACCACGATGCGGAAGCCGTCCAAAGGCAGCTGCTCGCCGGTGGCGGTGCGGACCTTGTCCACCAGAATGGCGGCGTAGTCGTCCATGAACTCGCCCTTGGCGACCTGAGTGGCGGGCAGGCCGGTAGTCTCGGTACCGGCGGCAAAGTCCAAAATGGCGGCGATGTCCTGCTTCTCCAAACCGCCGTCCTTGGTGAAGAACTTGAAGCCGTTGCGGTTGAAGGGCAGGTGGCTGGCGGTGATCATGACGGAAGCGTCATAGGGATTAGCACCGGCCACAGTACTCATAAACATGGCGGGGGTGGAGGCCATACCGATGTCGGTAACCTGAATGCCCTGCTCGCTCATGGCGCTGCACAGCCAATCGCACAGGGTAGGACCGGACAGGCGGGAGTCACGACCCACGGAGACACGCAGGGCGTCCTTGCCCAGCCGCTGACGCAGCCACAGGGCGAAGCCGCGGCCGATGTCATGGCAGGCCTGCTCGGTCAGGTTGACGTGCTGGCCCTCGATGCCCTCCAGAGCGACACCGCGGATGTCGCTGCCGTTTTGCAGTTTCTTATAATCCATGATACATTCTCCTTATTCCATTTTAAGTGGTGTTGCGCTTGTCCATATCATAGCATTGATTTGACCCAAAGGCAACAGGTGCAGAGGAATTTTGTGCCAGAAAAAGACCGTCGGGAACAAACTGTTCCCGACGGTCTGGAGCTGGTGGAGGGATTTGAACCCTCGACCTACTGATTACGAATCAGTTGCGCTACCCCTGCGCCACACCAGCGTTTTTGATCATTGCCGCAACCGCGACAGGGGCATGATACCATAAAAAAACCTCCGCGTCAATCAAGGAAGAGAAAAAATAATTATACAGATTGTATAATCGAAGAACAGCTGCAGGCGGAAATCGGAACGGGGAGTTTTGAAAACCCGAAAAAGGGGAGAAAGTGCGCACAAAACAGGCGAAAAGACGAGAAAATAACGGAAAAACAAGATGACATAAAACGATATGGGAAAAGAAACTACAAAGAGTTTTACACAATTTCCACAGAGTTTTCCACAGCACTGAAATATCTGGGAATAGAGGATAACATCCAAGTGATGCCATAAAAAGGAAACTGTGAAACACCGAGAAACAGAAATTAAAATATCGTATTTAGTCGACATAATATTGGACAAGGGCAGATACCGAAAAAAGAACGCCGCCCCGCATAAATTGCGGGGCGGCGGCTTGTACTTGTTACAGAATACGGCGGGCGGTGGTATACACTCTGGTGTAATAGGGGGTGTTCAGGCTGCTGATGATCACGCCGACTTTGGAGGAAGAGGCGTGGAGGAATTCTCCGCCGCCGATGTAAATGCCCACGTGGGTGGCGCGGGCGGGATTACTGCCGGAACTGTTGAAAAAGACCAGATCGCCGGGCAGCAGATTTTCCTTGCTGACTACCGTGCCGTTGTCCAGCTGCTGGGTGGCGGTGCGTCGGATGGTGTAGCCGAAGTGCTTATAGACGTACTGGGTCAGGCCGGAGCAGTCAAACACGGAAGGACCGTTGCCGCCCAGAACGTAGCGGCAGCCCAGGAACTGATGGGCGTAGGCCACGATCTCGGCCTGTTTGGCGGTCATGCCCGGATCCAGCAGGGTGACGTAGTCGGCACTGACGTAGCCCTTCTCAATGCGATACCAGCCGTCAAGCACTTCCAAAATCTCCACCTGCGCACCGGCGGACAGGGAAGTCACCTTGGCCTGATCGGTCCCGGGTCCTTTGCGCACGTTCAGGGAAGAAGCACTGACAAAACCATAGGTTTTGCTATCCTCCACAGGGGCAGGAGCCTCCTGCGCAGGGGGAGTGGTTTCGCCCGAAGGGGCGGTCTCACCGCCGGTCAGACGGACGTACTGACTGGAAACGTAACCCTCCCGCTGGCCGGCACGGACACGGTACCAGCTGTCGTCCACAGCCTCCAGCACTTCCAGCGCGCTGCCCGAGGGCAGCAGGGTCAGTACAGAGGAAGAGGTGCTGCTGGCTGCGCGCAGGCGCAGACCATCCTGAGCGGTCACCACCGCGGGGGCGGCCAGACTGGATGTGGTCATAACGCCCGCAACCAGGAGGGAAACAAGGGGACGGGCGGCAGCACGCAGGAAACGTCGCTCGTTCATTCTCTTCATAGGCTTACTTACTGCTCAGTGCGCGGTCCAGCCATACGCAGGCCACATCCATGGCGGCGTACAGGCTTTCCTTCTCGGTCTTTTTCACCACGCGGTCCCGGCTTTTCAGGTCGGGGTCGGTCAGCTGAAGCTGGACGGCCACCTTGGTAGCCACGTCCAGATCGTCCACCTTGATGGTGGACAGGACCTGAAGCATGATGATGTATTTTTCGGCCATAGTGCCGTAATAGATCAGGTTATCCTTGCGGCGCAGAGGGCGGCCCTTGTAAGTCAAGGGGAGCTTTTCGGATGCCATGTGCATATCCTCCTCATCATAATTTTATGGAGCAATTTTAACATGATTTGCGTGTACTGTCAAATCCATAATCTGCCAGACAAAAAAGAAAACGGAGCGGGAAAAATCCCGTCCGCCACAAAAAATCAGGTCAAATGCAAAATAACAGTTGACAAATATATATAATGTGTGGTAAATTAAAATGCTTTTATATCCCCATCGGAGGCACCCATGCCCCCATCATGTTGTAAATGCAGTATAACAGGTGGCCGCGTGGCTGACAAGAGGGGACCTTGAAAAGGTGACAACTGCGCCGAGCGTGCGCAACACGAAGAAGTAATGATACCCGTTCAGACTGAAGAAAGCGAGTTGATTGTAGAATGGTCAAAGACGTGTACTACGGCAAGACCCTGCGCAAGAGCTTTAACCGCTACGAGGAAATTCTGGAGATGCCCAATCTGTTGGAGATCCAGAAGGATTCCTACCAGTGGTTCCTGGAGAAGGGCCTGCGTGAGGTGTTCCGGGACGTAGACTGCATCACCGACTACGCCGAGAATCTGGAGCTGTCCTTCATCGATTTCTCTATGGATGAGGCCCCCAAGTACGACGTGGAGGAGTGCAAGGCCCGTGACGCCACGTACGCCGCCCCCATCAAGGTCCGGGTGCGTCTGCGCAATAAGGAGACCGAGGAGATCAAGGAGCAGGAGATCTTCATGGGTGATTTCCCCGTGATGACCCAGTCCGGCACCTTCGTCATCAACGGTGCCGAGCGCGTGATCGTCTCCCAGATCGTCCGTTCCCCCGGTATGTACTACAGCCGTACCGTGGACAAGGCCGATAACGTGTCCTACGCCACCACCGTCATCCCCTACCGCGGCGCCTGGCTGGAGTATGAGACCGACCTGAATGACGTGTTCTATGTCCGCATCGACAAGAACCGCAAGCTGCCCATCACCTGCCTGATCCGTGCCGTGGGTCCCAAGACCGACGCCGAGATTCTGGAGATGTTCGGTGAGGACGAGCGCATCGTCGCCACCCTGGAGAAGGACGCCTGCAAGACCTATGAAGAGGCCCTGCTGGAGATCTACCGCAAGCAGCGTCCCGGCGAGCCCCCCACGGTGGACTCCTCCGTCACCCTGCTGAACAACCTCTTCTTTGACCCCCGCCGCTATGACCTGTCCGCGGTGGGCCGTTATAAGTTCAATAAGAAGATGTCCCTGGCCGGCCGCCTGCCCGGTCAGACTCTGGCCGCCCCCGTGGCCGATCCCCGCACCGGCGAGATCCTGTTCGAGGCCGGCCACACCCTCACCCGTGACGAGGCTGCCCAGCTGGCCGCCTGCGGCGTGAACGAGGCCGTGGTGCTGGTTGACGAGAAGAACGTCAAGGTCTTCGCCAACGGCATGGTGGACATGAAGAACTTCGTGGACTTCGATCCCGCCGAGGCCGGCGTGGACGAGATGGTTTCCTTCCCCGTGCTGTGCGCCCTGCTGGACCAGTACAGCGGCGAGGAGCTGAAGGAGGCTGTCCGCGAGAATCTGGACAACCTGATCCCCAAGCACATCACCGTTGAGGATATGATGGCCTCCATCAACTACCTCAACGCCCTGGCTCACGGTGTGGGCAGCGTGGATGACATCGACCATCTGGGCAACCGCCGTCTGCGCTGCGTGGGCGAGCTGATCCAGAACCAGTTCCGCATCGGCTTCAGCCGCATGGAGCGCGTGATCCGCGAGCGTATGACCATTCAGGATCTGGATGTGGTCACCCCCCAGACCCTGATCAACATCCGCCCCGTCACTGCCGCCATCAAGGAGTTCTTCGGCTCCAGCCCCCTGTCCCAGTTTATGGATCAGACCAACCCCCTGGCCGAGCTGACTCACAAGCGCCGTCTGTCCGCTCTGGGCCCCGGCGGTCTGAGCCGCGACCGCGCCAGCTTCGACGTCCGAGACGTTCACTACAGCCACTACGGCCGTCTGTGTCCCATCGAGACTCCCGAAGGTCCCAACATCGGTCTGATCTCCTATTTGGCTTCCTACGCCCGTGTCAACCGCTTCGGCTTTATCGAGACTCCCTACCGCAAGGTGGATAAGGAGACCGGCCGTGTCACCGATGAGATCCTGTACATGACCGCCGATGTGGAGGACGAGTTCATCATTGCCCAGGCTACCGAGCCTGTGGATGAGAACGGCTGCTTTACCAACCAGCGTGTGACCTGCCGTCACCGCAACGAGATCGTGTCTGTGGAACCCAAGCGCGTGGACTACGTGGACGTGTCCCCCAAGATGATGGTCTCCGTGGCTACCGCCATGATCCCCTTCCTGCAGAACGATGACGCCAACCGTGCCCTGATGGGCGCCAACATGCAGCGCCAGGCCGTGCCTCTGCTGCGCCCCGAGGCCCCCATCGTCGCCACCGGTCAGGAGCATAAGAACTGCATCGATTCCGAGGTCTCCGTTTTGGCCGAGGGTCCCGGTGTGGTCACCAAGGTGTCCGCCCGTTATATCACCGTCAAGTACGACAATGGCGAGGTCAAGGAGTACCGCCTGACCAAGTACCTGCGTTCCAACCACACCACCTGCATCAACCAGCGTCCCATCGTCAACGTGGGCGACCGGGTTGACTATCAGGACGTGCTGGCTGACGGCCAGTCCAGCGACCACGGCGAGATCGCCCTGGGCCGCAACATCCTCATGGGCTTTATGACCTGGGAAGGTTATAACTACGAGGATGCTATCCTGCTTAACGAGCGTATGGTCAAGGAGGACGTGTTTACCTCCATCCATATCGAGGAATACGAGACCGAATCCCGCGACACCAAGCTGGGTCCCGAGGAGATCACCCGCGACATCCCCAACGTGGGCGAGGATGCCCTGAAGGATCTGGACGAGCGCGGTATCATCCGCATCGGTGCCGAGGTCCGTGCCGGCGACATTCTGGTGGGTAAGGTCACCCCCAAGGGCGAGACCGACCTGACCGCTGAGGAGCGCCTGCTGCGCGCCATCTTCGGCGAGAAGGCCCGCGAGGTCCGCGACACCTCCCTGAAGGTACCCCACGGCGAGGCCGGTATCATTGTTGATGTTAAGGTCTACACCCGCGAGAACGGCGACGAGCTGTCCCCCGGCGTCAATCAGGTGGTCCGCGTCTACATCGCTCAAAAGCGCAAGATCAGCGTGGGCGACAAGATGGCCGGCCGCCACGGCAACAAGGGCGTTGTGTCCCGCATTATGCCTCAGGAGGATATGCCCTTCCTGCCCGACGGTACGCCTCTGGACATCGTGCTGAACCCCCTGGGCGTGCCTTCCCGTATGAACATCGGTCAGGTGCTGGAGGTCCATCTGGGCTACGCCGCCAAGACCCTTGGCTGGAAGGTGGCTACCCCCATCTTCTCCGGCGCCAACGAGGGCGACATTCAGAAGTGCCTGAAGATGGCCGGCCTGGCCCGCGAGGTGGGCCGTGACGAGCCTCTGATCGGCAAGCAGCTGTATCTGGCCGACGACTCCGAGGCCGGCATGCGCGAGCTGACCGCCGAGGAGATGGCCAACGCCGAGCAGGTGCGTGACTGGCAGCGTGCCGGTCAGCTGCGCCTGGTGGACGGCAAGAACTGGCTGTACGACGGCCGCACCGGTGAGCGGTTCGATAACCCTGTCACCGTGGGCTACGTCTACTTCCTGAAGCTGCACCATCTGGTGGACGATAAGATCCACGCCCGTTCCACCGGTCCCTACTCCATGGTCACTCAGCAGCCTCTGGGCGGCAAGGCCCAGTTCGGCGGCCAGCGCTTCGGCGAGATGGAGGTTTGGGCACTGGAAGCTTACGGTGCTGCCTATACCCTGCAGGAGATTCTGACCGTCAAGTCCGACGACGTGACCGGTCGTGTTAAAACTTACGAGGCCATTGTCAAGGGTCATAACGTACCCCGTCCCGGTGTGCCCGAGTCCTTCAAGGTTCTGATCAAGGAGCTGCAGGCCCTGTGCCTGGACATCAAGGTGCTGGACGAGGACGGCGCTGAGATCGAAATCAAGGACGAGGAAGAGGATACCTATATCCCCGGCCGCCGCGATGACGACGATTTCTTCTTCACCGACTCCGATGCTGACTTTGTGGAAGCCGGTTTCGGTCTGAAGGGTGAGAACGACGACGATGACCTGAGCCTGTCCGATGACGAAGCCGATGAAGACGATGACTTCATGGGCGTCGAGCTGCTGGACGACGATATGTGAGAAAGGGAGGAGAATAGATTATGAGTTACAACGAGTTTTCTGCCATTCAGATCGGCATCGCCTCCCCTGAGAAGATTCTGGAGTGGTCCTACGGCGAGGTCACCAAGCCCGAGACCATCAACTACCGCACACTGAAGCCCGAGCGCGACGGTCTGTACTGCGAGAAGATCTTTGGCCCGACCAAGGACTGGGAGTGCCACTGCGGCAAGTACAAGAAGATTCGTTACAAGGGCAAGGTGTGTGACCGCTGCGGCGTGGAAGTCACCCGCGCCAAGGTCCGCCGCGAGCGTATGGGCCACATTCAGCTGGCCGCCCCCGTGTCCCACATCTGGTACTTCAAGGGCATCCCTTCCCGTATGGGTCTGCTGCTGGATATCAGCCCCCGCATTCTGGAAAAGGTGCTGTACTTCGCCGCCTATATCGTCACCGACCCCGGTTTCTCCCCTCTGGCCAAGAACCAGATCCTGACCGAGAAGGAATATCAGGATATTCGCGAGAAGTACGAGGACGAGTTTGATTCCGGCATG
>JAFQBN010000019.1 GCA_017416685.1 Oscillospiraceae bacterium | reverse complement strand
CTCATGGTGTAGTAGGGCAGCTTGTGATTCTCTGCGATCTTGCGCACCAGGGAAGCCGCCGCCTTCCAGTCGGGCAGCTTCTCGCCCAGGAAGGCGTGGAAGACGGTACCGGAGGTGTAGCGGGTCTGGAGCTCGTCCTGGATCTCCAGGGCGGTGAAAATGTCCTCGGTGAAGTCCACGGGCAGGTGGGAGGAATTGGTGTAGTAGGGGGTGCCGTTCTCGTTGGCGGTGATGATGTCGGGATAGTGCTCCTTGTCATGCTTGGCAAAGCGGTAGGTGGTGGACTCGGCGGGAGTGGCCTCCAGGTTGTACAGGTCGCCGTACTGCTCCTGATAGTCGCTCAAACGCTCGCGCATATGATTCAGCACGTCCTTGGCAAACTGCTGGACCTTCTCGTTGGTCAGGTCGGCCCGCAGCCACTTGGCGTTCAGACCCACCTCGTTCATGCCGATCAGGCCGATGGTGGAGAAGTGGTTGGCAAAGGTGCCGAGGTAACGCTTGGTGTAGGGGTACAGACCGTTGTCCAAGAGCTTCGTGATGACGGTGCGCTTGGTCTTCAGGCTGCGGGCGGAGATGTCCATCAGCTTGTCCAGACGCTTGTAGAAGTCGCCCTCGTCACTGGCCAGGAAGGCGATACGGGGCAGGTTGATGGTGACCACGCCCACAGAGCCGGTGGACTCACCGGAGCCGAAGAAGCCGCCCGACTTCTTGCGCAGCTCACGCAGGTCCAGACGCAGACGGCAGCACATGGAGCGCACGTCGGAAGGCTCCATATCGGAGTTGATATAGTTGGAGAAGTAGGGAGTGCCGTACTTGGCGGTCATCTCGAACAGCAGCTTATTGTTCTCGGTCTCGGACCAGTCGAAGTTGCTGGTAATGGAGTAGGTGGGGATAGGATACTGGAAGCCGCGGCCGTTGGCATCGCCCTCGATCATGATCTCGATGAAGGCCTTGTTGACCATGTCCATTTCGCGCTTGCAGTCGCCGTAGGTGAAGTCCATCTCCTTGCCGCCGACGATGGCGGGCTGGTCCTTCAGGTCGGCAGGCACCACCCAGTCCAGGGTGATGTTGGAGAAGGGCGCCTGAGTACCCCAGCGGCTGGGGGTGTTGACACCGTAGACGAAGGACTGGATGCACTGCTTGACTTCCTTCTGGGTCAGGTTGTCCACTCTGACGAAGGGAGCAAGATATGTGTCGAAGGAGCTGAACGCCTGAGCGCCGGCCCACTCGTTCTGCATGATGCCCAGGAAGTTGACCATCTGATTGCACAGGGTGGACAGGTGACCGGCGGGGGAAGAGGTGATCTTGCCGGGGATGCCGCCCAGACCCTCCTGAATCAGCTGGCGCAGAGACCAGCCGGCGCAGTAACCGGTCAGCATGGAAAGGTCGTGGATGTGGATATCGGCCCGGCGATGGGCCTCAGCGATCTCCTCGTCGTAGATTTCGCTCAGCCAGTAGTTGGCGGTGATAGCGCCGGAGTTGGACAGGATCAGACCGCCCACGGAGTAGGTGACGGTGGAGTTCTCCTTCACGCGCCAGTCGTTGATCTGCAGGTAGTTGTCCACCAGATCACGGTAGTCCAGCAGGGTGGAGTTCAGGTTGCGGACCTTCTCGCGCTGCTTACGGTACAGGATGTAGGCCTTGGCCACGTCGGCGTAGCCGGCCTCGGACAGGACCTTCTCCACGCAGTCCTGAATGTCTTCCACTGCGATCAGACCATCGCGGATCTTAGGCTCGAACTCGGCGGTGACACGCAGGGCCAGCATGTCGATGATGGTGGGGTGATACTGCTTCTGCTGGGCCTCAAAGGCCTTGGTGATGGCGGCGCTGATCTTGCTGACGTCAAAGGCAGCCTTGGCGCCGTCGCGCTTGGTTACCATGTACATAGTAAAATCTCCTTTCTGTCTCTCCGTTCCTACGATACAACAATATCCCCCTTTTCAGCCTATCTTGGGGGCATATTGAGGGTTTGCTTGCACACTATACCATATCTTGTGTCTGCCTGTCAAGGGTAAAAACCAAGATGTTGAAAAAATTTTTTCACACAAACACAAGATATTGTGGAAAAACGAGCAAAAAGAACCGCCCCAGTTTGGGGCGGTTCTTCGACAAAATCCGCGCAAAGCCTTACGGTTCAACGTCGCCGCGGGTTACAACCTGTTGTACGAAAGGTTTTACAATTTCCGCAAAGGACACAATCTGTTGTGGTGTACATGGGGTCAAACCACCGGATAACACATCGCCGGAGTCCCGGAAATTCTGAATGGCGTATGTTTTGGCCCCCTTCAGCCACGGACCAATGGCCCGGAAGCAGTCCTCGTCGTGGAGCTGGGCGGCCACGGTGGTGCGGAACTCGTAGTCCACCGCGCCGGACAGCAGGAAGGCTACACTCTCCTGCACGGCGGTGATGTCCAACGCCGGAATCCCCGCGGTAACGGCGTAGCGATCCGGGCAGTTCTTGATGTCCATTGCCACAAAGTCTACCAGACCCGACCCCACCAGCGCCTTCAATCGGTCGGGGAAGCAGCCGTTGGTATCCAGCTTGACCGCAAAACCCATCTCCTTAATGCGGCGCAGGAACTGTTCAATATCCTTTTGCAGCAGCGGCTCGCCGCCGGTGACGCACACACCCTCCAGAACGCCCTGCCGCTTATTCAGGAAGGAGAAGAATTCCTCCACGTCCAGCAGATAGGGGTTGCGCTCGGGCAATACCAGCTCGCTGTTGTGGCAGAAGGGACAGCGCAGGTTGCATCCGGCGGTGAATACGGTGCAGGCCACCCGGCCGGGGTAGTCCAGCAGTGTCAGTTTTTGCAGTCCGGCCAGCTTCATGGCCATCACCTCGTTTCCTTATTTATATACGCATTGTAGCATAAGCCGATTTTGTACGCAAGGGATTTCGCCCTGCGGGGCGACCTACTTTGCCCCCGGCGGCAAAGTAGGCAAAGCGCCACCGGGGTTGGCGTGGGATGAGATTGGCCGCTTCGCGCCTGCATCTCATACACGCTGCACCCCGGACCCCAAAGGGAACGGCTCGTAAGCGGCAGATGTTCCTTGCGTCCGGCGCACCGATGACGACACCACGTTGCTTCTTTAGGCTGCCGCCCTGCCAAGCAACAATCGGGTTTCACTCCTACCACACAAAGGCGCCTGCTGCGGTGGGTGTTTCGTTCCTGCTGTGCAAGCCGGCGGGAGGTCGATAGACAGATAGACTTATAGAAGGCACAAGGTGCGGCAGCCTAATCGGCGCTGAACGGGTCAGAGGTGTCCGCCGGACGTGTGGGTGTGACCCCACGGATACCACCCAAAGGAAATTCTAAGAAACCATGGGTTTCTTAGCGCCTTTTTCGTGTCTTTTGTGGCGTTACAAAAGACACCCGCCCGAGGGCGGAACTCCCCCCAAAACAAAAAGCGGAGGATGCCATGCATCCTCCGCTTTCTACATTATAAATATTGCGCCGATGGCTTAGAACGCCATCTTCTCCTCCAGCCAAGCTTTCAGCTCGCTGATGGGCATACGCACCTGCATTCCCACAAAAAGCATGCTTTTTGTGGGACCCCGAAATTATTGAAATCCTCGGGCGAAATGAATTCGCCCTTGCGGAAATTCTCCCTCCGGTCGAATTTTGTTCGCCGCCAAGGCGGCATGGAGCAGGTGGGAAGGTGCGGCATCAGAACGCCATCTTCTCCTCCAGCCAAGCTTTCAGCTCGCTGATGGGCATACGAACCTGCTCCATGGTATCACGGTCACGGACGGTAACGCAGTTGTCGGCAGGAGTATTTTCGTCGCCCACGGTCTCGAAGTCCACGGTAACGCAGTAGGGAGTACCGATCTCGTCCTGACGGCGGTAACGCTTGCCGATGGAGCCGGCATCGTCATAGTCCACCATGAAGTACTTGGACAGCTCGGCCTGGATCTCGCGGCCCTTGTCGCCCAGCTTCTTGGACAGGGGCAGAACGGCAACCTTGAAGGGAGCCAGAGCGGGGTGCAGGCGCAGAACCACGCGCACATCGTTCTTCTCGGCATCCACAACTTCCTCGTCATAGGCCTCGCACAGGAAGGCCAGGGTCACGCGGTCAGCACCCAGAGAGGGTTCGACAACGTAGGGGATGTAATGCTCGTTGGCCTCCTGATCGAAGTAGGTCTGATCCTTGCCGGAGGTGGTCTGGTGGGCGTTCAGGTCGAAGTTGGTGCGGGAGGCAACGCCCCACAGCTCGCCCCAGCCAAAGGGGAAGACGAACTCAAAGTCGGTGGTGGCGTTGGAGTAGTGGCTCAGCTCCTCGGGATCGTGGTCACGCAGGCGCAGGTTCTCCTCCTTCATGCCCAGATCCAGCAGCCACTGCTTGCAGAAATTCTTCCAGTAGGCGAACCACTCCAGCTCGGTGCCGGGCTTGCAGAAGAACTCCAGCTCCATCTGCTCAAACTCACGGGTGCGGAAGGTGAAGTTGCCGGGGGTGATCTCGTTGCGGAAGGACTTACCAACCTGGCACACACCGAAGGGCAGCTTGCGGCGGGTGGTGCGCTGAACGTTCTGGAAGTTGACGAAGATACCCTGAGCGGTCTCGGGACGCAGATACACGGTGTTGCGGGCGTCCTCGGTAACACCCTGGAAGGTCTTGAACATCAGGTTGAACTGACGGATGTCGGTCCAGTTGTGCTGGCCGCAGGTGGGGCAGGGGATGTTATGCTCCTCCACGAAGGCCTTCATTTCGTCCTGGGAGAAGGCATCCACAGGCTTGGGCAGGGTGAAATCGTTCTCCTTGCACCAGTCCTCAATAACCTTGTCGGCGCGGAAACGCTCCTTGCACTCCTTACAGTCCATCAGAGGGTCAGAGAAACCGCCCACGTGACCGGAGGCGACCCACACCTGAGGATTCATCAGGATGGCGGCGTCCAGGCCCACATTATAGGGATTCTCCTGAACAAACTTCTTCCACCAGGCCTTTTTGACGTTGTTCTTCAGCTCAACGCCCAGAGGGCCGTAGTCCCAGGTGTTGGCCAGGCCGCCGTAGATCTCACTGCCGGCGAAGACGAAGCCGCGGCCCTTACACAGGGCAACGATTTTTTCCATGGTCTTTTCAGTGTTTTTCATGATACAAAACTCCTTTCCTTTTTGCCTCCCCCCTCAGGGGGGAAGCCTCATTGGCTCAGGGCATAAAAAAGCGCCCAAAGCCGCAAATTTTCGGCTCAGGGCGAACAAATCTGTCCGTGGTTCCACCTGAATTCGCATCTGGCTGATGCGCACTTCGTTCCCGGTAACGGCGGGGCCGGCGGACCATTTCCTGTCCGCGGCGACAGAGCGCCTTCGCCACGCGGCTTCGAAGGGCTTTCACCAACCGCCCTCTCTCTGAAGCCTGCCGCACGGGTACTGTTCTCTGCTAAGCTTTGCGGCTATTCTACTATACTCAACCGCTCCCGTCAAGAGCCATTTTGCGCTATTTTCTCCGTTTTTCGCAACCATTTTGGGCAGAAAGACAAAAATTCGAAAAAATGTTCGAAAAACCCCTTGACAAAATCGAACATATGTTGTAAATTTAACTCGAACAATCGTTCTGTTTCTCGATGGCAGTCCAAATCCGCACGTAAAAGTCCGGTTTTTGGGACTTGCGCCGCGATATACTGCAGATAACAACGAACAGGAGGTACTCCTTATGCAGACTATGTATTACACCACCCGTAATTTCATCCGCCATACCGACAACGTGGTCGACCTGACCGAGTACCGCCGCCGTCTGGCCCGGGTCCGGCAGGAGCAGACCATGGACTTCGCCGCGGACTGCGACGATGCGCCGGTACAGACCGCCGCCCCCCGCACCGCCGGTCTGGGCGGCCTGCTGGAGCATTGCGCCAGCTTTGGTGTCATCGTGATGACCCTGGTCTTCACGGCACAGGTGTTGTTTGGCTGATTTGATTTGTGTTCATTGTTTGCTTTTCCTTTCTTTTCCCCGGCAAGCAAAAAGCGCACTGCATAAGCAGTGCGCTTTTTTGTTACTTCTCGTCCAGCCGCTCGGCCACTTCTTCCAGATAGTTGTGGACCACTTCCTCCACCCGGCCGCTGTCGCAGGCCTTGGCAAGGGTGGGGTCGATGGGCAGGCGGGCCAGCACGGGCAGACCCAGCTCCAGCGCAACATCGTCCAGACGGCTCTCGCCATAGATGGCGTGGCGCTTGCCGCAGTCGGGGCATTCAAACCAGCTGTAGTTCTCCACCAGACCCAGAATGGGAATGTTCATCAGCTTGGCCATGTTGACCGCCTTGGCCACGATCATGCCCACCAGCTCCTGGGGAGAGGTGACCACCACGATGCCGTCCACGGGCAGGGACTGGAACACGGTCAGAGGCACGTCGCCGGTACCGGGAGGCATGTCAACGAACATATAGTCCACGTCGCCCCACACGGTGTCGGACCAGAACTGGGTGACCAGACCGGCGATAACCGGGCCGCGCCAGATAACGGGGTCGGTCTCATTTTCGGTCAGCAGGTTGACGGACACCACCTTGATGCCGGTGCGGGTCTCGGCGGGGATCATGCCGCCGTCATCGCCCACCAGCGGGCCATGGATGCCAAAGGCCTTGGGGATGGACGGGCCGGTGATATCGGCATCCAGCACGCCCACCTTTTTGCCCCGGCGGGCCATAGCCACCGCAAGGCCCGCGGTAACGGTACTCTTGCCGACGCCGCCCTTGCCGCTGACAACGGCGATGACCTTCTTCACCCGGGAGCCGGCGTTGGCGGGCGCCCGCAGGTCCTGAGGTTCGGTGCGTTCCCCGCAGTTGGCACTGCAGGTGGAACAATCATGGGTACAATTTTCTGCCATAGTGATCTCTCCTTATTTATAGAGCGCAAGTGCGTTCATGGTATTTCGGTTTCAACGGGATTTTCCGGCACAGGGTTTTGGGCCGCGATCTCCTCGCGGAAGTACCACCGGAAGATGTCGGCGGCCACCGCGCCCAGCTCCGAGCCGCCGCCGCCCCGCTCTGCCACGATGGCAAGGGCGATCTCCGGGTCGTCAAAGGGCGCAAAGCAAACCAGCACAGCGTTGGACTCCCGGGAACTGGCGCTGACCTGAGCCGAGCCGGTCTTGGCTCCTACCTTCACGGGGATGTCGGTAAAATATCGGGCCAGAGAACCCTCCTGAGTCAGGGCCAGCATGCCCGCCTTGACCGCATTCAGATTGGCCTGTTTCAGCTCCAGTGTGTCCAGCACCTCCGGCTCGTATTCATGCAGTACCGAGCCGTCCGCCCCGATCACTCTGTTCATCAGGTGGGTTCGGTATCGTGTCCCGCCGTTGACCAGCGTGGCCACATAGTTGGCAAGCTGAATGGGGGTGAACTGACTGCTCTCCTGTCCGATGGACACGGACAGGGTATTGCCGGGATACCACGTGCCGCCCATAGACTCGGTGTACTCCGGGCCGGCCATGACGCCTGCCCGCTCACCCAGCTCCAGCCCGGTCTTTTGCCCAAGGCCGAACATGGCGGCATAGGTCTGAAGCCGCTCAATGCCCAGCCGCCGACCTACGTCGTAGAAAAAGATGTTGCAGGAGTTTTTGATGGCATCGGCCACGGTCTGCTGGCCGTGGGTGCCGCCGCTCTGGTTGTAGATCCAGCAGCGGGGGCCGTCATTCGTATAGTAGCGGTACACACCGGTGTCCAGGATCTGGGTGCTGGGGGTGATGATCCCCTCCTCCAGACCGGCAATGCCGGTGACCATTTTGAACGTGGAGCCGGGAGCGTACGTACCCAGCAGAGCGCGGTTGTACAGGGGTTTGAGCGGATTTGCCGCATTTTCGTTGTAATCGGCGGAATACCGGGACAGGTCAAAGGTCGGGTACGATGCGCTGGCTTTCAAACCGCCGTTTTTCACGTCGATGACCACCGCCGCCGCGCCCTGGGCGTTGCCGGACAGGTTGGGGATACGGCGGGCCAGCGACTCTTCCACCGCCTGCTGCAGGCCGATGTCCAGGGTCAGCTCCACCGTGCCGCCGGCCACCGGCTCCTTGATCCACTCCTGACTGACCACCTTGCCGTTGGTATTCAGCTCCACACTGCGCAGACCCGTGCGGCCCCGGAGCCAGTCCTCAAATACCTTCTCCACGCCCTCTTTGCCCACGCTGTCATCCATTTCATAGTCGGCGTTTCCGTCGCCGTCAATGTCTTTTTCTCTATATTCCGCCCACTCTTCCGCATCCATCAGGCCCACTCGACCCAGCAGATGGGCGGCGTAGGGGGTGTCGTACTGGCGCACGGACGTGGGCGTGATGTTCACCCCGGCAAGCCCCCGTTCCTTCACCCGTGAAATGAAGTCGATGTCCACGTCCCGGGCAAAAATGTAGGGGGTGCGGTAAACGTCCTTGGACCGCAGATACAGTTCGTACAGCACACCCGCGACCTGTCGGGCCTGCTCCCTGTCTCCCACCGGGATCTCCTGATCCCGGCAGATGATGTCCAGCAGCTGTTCCGCAGTGGGCAGCTCCATCGGCCCGTCGCTGGTGCGGATCCACTTCATGGCCTTGGCCAGCCGGAACAGGCGGGTCTGCTTCCACGTGGTGCGGCCCGTTTCATCCTCGGTCCGGTAGTTGAACGGTTCTTTTTCGGTGAATTGGAAGGGCGCTTCTTTTGTAATGGGCAGAGTGTCGGTCCATTCCACGCCGCAGTCGGTGCAGATGTCCAGCAGCTGCCGCAGAATATGGGCCCGCTGCCCCTTGTCCCCCATCCGGGAGGTATCCAATGTTACCTGATAGCTGACTCGGTTGGTGACCAGGGGCTGACCGTTGGTATCGGTGATGATGCCGCGGCCGGCCTCGATGGTCTCCAAATTGGCAATTGAGTGGCGGGACAGCTCGGCGTAATAGGCCCCATCCACGATCTGGGTGCGGTACAGACCAACGCCCAGCGCCAGCAAAAGCAGTATCAGCAGGCCGCTCAGGGCCCAGCTGCGCACATGAAACTGCCGTCCGTCCATATCCACACCACCTTTCTGCGTTATTTGCGTTGGGTCAGACCAGCTTGTCGCCGCCCACCCGCTGATAGACCCGATAGAACACACCGTACACCAGGGGTGTCCACACCAGCGACCAGATCAGCTGGGGAACCGCTACCCGCAGCAGCTGCCACAGGCTTGCCCGCATGAAAAACAGATCGGCCACGCCGCGCACCGTCAGCAGCGCTGTCAGTGCACCGGCAGAACAAATCATGCACCCGGTCAGAGATCGGGCCAGTGCGTAGCGGGCCAACGCCCCCACGAACATCCCCACCAGAGTCAGCAGCAGCACCCGGCCGCCCGCACCGCCTGCGTAGGCCGTGGCCCACAGCAGTCCGGTGGCCAGACCAAAGCCCGCACCGCCGGACACGCCCTCCAGCACCGCCACCGCCGTCACCGCCACGGGCAGCAGCAGCGGGGTAATGCCGAACACAGGAAACCGGGTCAGGATATATGCATCCAGCCACCACACCGGCAGCAGCGCCCCGGCGTAGCACAGCCATTTGTGTATCCAATCCTGTCTGGCCACTTACAACTCACTCCACAATGTCGAATTCTTTGATAACAAATACCTGAGACAGCTTATCCAGCCGAACCGCCGGCCTGATCAGCGCGTAACCGCTCAGCCCCGCCTCGTCCGTACCGGTTTCGGTGACCGTACCCACCACAAGGTCCGCCGGGTACGCCCCGCTGCGGCCGGAGGTGATCACCTGATCCCCCTTGATCAGACCATGGTCAAGGGGCAGATAGCCCAGCTTCAGCAGGCCCTCCTGCAGCAGGTCCAGCTCTCCGGACAGGATACCCGCAAGGCCGGTGCGGACCGTCTGTCCGCCCAGTTCCGTATTGGGGCTAAGCACTGTGTCCACAGTGGCCCAGTTCAGGCCCACCTGACTGACCACGCCCACCAGCACGCCGGTCTCTGAGATGACGCAGTCGCCCGCCGCGATGCCGCAGTTGCTGCCTTTGGACAGGGTCAGCGTGTCGTCCCAGCCCCGGCTTCCCCGGGCGCTGATCCGGGCCGATTCAAAAACAAAATCCCGGCGCTTTTCCCGCAGCTCCAGCAGCTGGCGCAGGCGCTTGTTCTCCTGACTTTCGTACCTGGCCTGCCGCAGCTCATCCTCCATCTGTGCCACACGGCGGCGCAGCTGGGTCAGCTCGTCGTCCATCTGCTCGTAGCGGAAAATATAGTCATAGACCCCCTCCACCCAGCCGGCCACGGCATTGATCCCGCCGCGCACAGGGGTAGCAAGGGTATTGAGTATATTGCCCAGCGGGTCGATCTTCGTCCCGAACAGGTTGCCGCACAGGGTGATCAGCACGCTCAGTAGCACCGCCGCGATCAGCAGCAGCACGCCGTTTTCCCGAAAGAATTTTTTCAAACTATCACTTCCGATCCAACAGGTCAAGTCCCACCCGGCGCAGCATCTGTCCCAGTCGGCACACCGGCAGGCCCATCACGTTGTAATAGTCTCCCTCGATGCCCTCCACCAGCAGGCAGCCAAGGCCCTGAATGCCGTAGCTTCCCGCTTTGTCCATAGGCTCTCCGGTATCCACGTAGGCCGAGATCTCCGCCCCGGTCAGGGGCCGGAACGTCACCCGGGTGCATTCATGCTCGGTGTAAGCCGCACCGCCCCGGCACACGGTCACGCCCGTGTAGACCGCGTGGCTGCGGCCGGACAGCATGGTCAGCATCTCCACCGCTTCCCGGCGGGAGTGCGGTTTGCCCAGCACCCGGTCATCCACCGCCACCACCGTATCGGCGGCAATGATAATGTCCTCCGGGCCAAAACGACCCGCCACCTGGCGGGCCTTTTCGGCAGACAGATATTCCACCAGTCCGTCGGGGGTCAGGCCCCCGGGGGCCAGCTCTTCGTCGGCGGACGGACAGATTTCAAACTCCTCCACGCCCATCCGCGCCAGCAGTTCCCGGCGGCGGGGGGACTGGGAGGCCAATACGATCTTCATGGCTTGCTCCTTGCGTTTTGTTTACTTGCCGGTGGAACCAAACCCGCGGTTGCCCCGGTCGGTGTCGTCCAGTTCGTCCACCAGTTCCACCTGCGCCTGCACCACGGGGGTGATCATCATCTGGGCGATGCGGTCGGCAGGCTGAACGGTGTAATCGGTATCCCCTGCATTGTGCAGGCCCACCATGATCTCGCCGCGGTAGTCGCTGTCGATCACACCCACGCAATTGGCCGGAGCGATGCCGTGCTTGATGCCCAGACCGCTGCGGGCGAAAATCAGGGCCACGTAGTCGGCCGAGGGCAGGGCGATGGCAATTCCGGTGGGAATGACCCGCCGCCCACCGGCGGGAATGACCACCGCCTCGTCCACGCAGGCGTGCAGGTCCATGGCGGCTGCACCGGCGCTGGCATAGAAAGGTGCGGGGATGTCCGCCCCGATGCGGGGGGACACGGCTTTGACTTTCAGTTGCATCTCAAACAGCTCCTGTCATTGTTTCACAAACGGATTGCAAATGGGGTCGATTTGCGCTTATTCCACTGCCCGGTAATAAAGTCCGCGGGTAATTTCATTTGGTTCGAAGCGGCCTTGACCCATGTAGCGCTCCATGACCTGCACACACTCCATGGCGTTTTCGGTGGTAAAGTGCAGCCGCGCCGCCCACAGGCCCAACTTGGCCCAATCGGCCTTTTTGTCGGCCAAAAAGAGCTTTTTGGAGTTCAGGATCTCGTTGCGGCAGCCGTAGGCCTTGACCACCGGGAACCGCTCGCCCTTGCGGTCGGTCAGCAGATTGACGTTGCCGCAGGTGTGCTGGCCGCTGTGATTGTGGACGATACAGTTTTCTGTGAGCATCAGCGGCAGGCGTCCATAGGCCAGGATTTCGGTGTCGACCGACTTGGACAGGTCGCGGATCTGGGCAAAATTCAGCTCAAACGAAGCGGTGGCGGAGATAAAGCCCAGCCGCTTGAGTTCCTTTTGGGTCTGGCTGTTGAACACTCCAAGGCCGTAGTCTGCCCGCAGGGCAAACCCCATCTCCCACGCCAGACGGATGGCGCCGGGGGTGGCGACCAGCGCTTCTTTTACGCCCAATTCCTGCATATTCTGCAGGTCGCGTTTCACCGCCTCCCGCTCTCGGTCCCAGAACACACGGGGCAGCACGGCGCATACGGTGATGCCCGCCTGTATGGCCGCCGTCACCTTGTCCGGGTGGGCCGCCCCCTCGTCGGCGGGAATGTACAGAATTTCCGGCTTCATGGCCAGCATATCGGCGCTGATCTGGTCGGCGGTGCGCACGGACACGTTGATGGCCGGAGGCGTGCGGCGGTTTTCGTAGCGCACACCGGGCTTGAATTCGGTCTTTCGCCGCCGGGGCAGCACCACCCGCTGCTCACTGAGCTTGTCCAGCACGTCACGGCGCAGGCCGTTCAGCACGGACAGGGGCAGGGCCAGGCCCGGCTCCACAAGGGCAGTCACCTTTTCACAGGCATAGGGCGTGCCGCCGGTACGCTGCAGCTGGCTCTCCACCTTATCCGCCGTCAGGGGTACGTTGATGGCCGCCTCGGGTACGGGGCCGGTGACAGTGGCCACCCGCTCCTGAGCGTCCTGCACGCCCACCTGCACCGGCTCGCCCTTTCGCACCATGGCGAACATGCGCACCGGATCCTTGCGGTTCTCGCCGGACTCATACCCGGCACGCACCTGCGCAAACAGCTCTTTGGGTTCCTCCTCGTCCTGCCGCACGCCGAACATATCGGGACCCTTCTTATTCAGGAAGTAGCCGTCGGTAAAACCGTCCCGGGAGAAGGCCTGCCGCAGCATTTCCAGCTCCTCTGCCGTGGGTTCGCGGCCCTCCTTTATGGCCCGGGAGTAGACCCCGGTGACAATGGCCACATACTCCGGCCGCTTCATGCGGCCCTCCAGCTTCACGCAGGTCACGCCCATCTTGCGCAGCTCATCCAAATGACCTGCAAGGGACATATCCTTCAGGGACAGAGGGTTGTCGTCCGCCCGCCCGTTCCAGCCGTACTTCAGGCGGCAGGGCTGGGCGCACAGGCCGCGGTTTCCGCTGCGCCCGCCGATGACAGAGGAGAAAAAGCACTGTCCGGAGTAGCACATACACAGGGCGCCGTGGGCGAACACCTCAATTTCGATGGGGGAATGCAGGCAGATATGCTCGATCTGCTTTCTGTCCAGTTCCCGGCTGAGCACCACCCGGCTCATACCAAGGTCGGCGCACAGCTTCACGCCGTCCAGACTGTGGACGGTCATCTGAGTAGAGGCGTGGACGGGCAGGTCGGGTACAGTCTGGCGCAGCATGCGCAGCACACCCAGATCCTGCACCAGCACGGCATCAATGCCCATGTCGCTGGCCTGGGCGGCCACCTCGGCTGCCCCGGGCAGTTCCCGGTCGGTCAGCAGGGTGTTCAGGGTCAGAAAGACCTTTGTCCCCCGTAAATGGCAATAAGAAACCGCCGCCGCAACCTCCTCAGCCGAGAAGTTCTTTGCATTGCGGCGGGCATTGAAGTCACCAAATCCCAGATATACGGCATCGGCCCCGCTCTGCACGGCGGCTACCAGCGCCTGCTGCGACCCGGCGGGGGCAAGCAGCTCCAGCATGGGCGTTCCTCCTTGTCTTCACAGCGACCAAAGCCGGGAGATATCCCCCCGGCTTTGGGTCGTGTTCCTTCATTTCAGTTCGCGACGGCTCAGCTCGCTTCGTCGTCACGCTTCGCCTGCTCTCGACGCGCGGCTTCCCTCCATCTCGGGTTCGAAACAGAATTGCTCCGCAATTCTTCGGTTTCTCGCCCTCGCTCCGGTCCATCCGCGCTGTTCGCGACGGCTCAGCGCTTGTTCTGCAGCTTGAAGATCTCGCGCTTGGCCTCGGACAGCTCCAGCTTCAGCTTGGCGGCCTCTTCCAGGGCCTGCTGGATCTGGCGGCGCAGGTTCTCGCCGGACTCCTGCTCCCGGAACAGCTGGTCGGTGATGTTCACCGCGGCCAGCACGGCGCTGTCCACCACGGACATGCGGCTGTCGGCAGCCACCTTGCGCACCTGCTCGTCCACATGGGCGGCAACGCGCAGGACGTAGGCCTCTTCCTCGGCACCCACCAGAGTGAACTGCTGGCCGGCAATGGTAACGGTCACTTTGTTGTTCATGTTTGACCCCTCCGTATCTGTTTGTCCGGGCCCTGTTGCCCGGTTTTATTTTCCTCTGTATTATATCACACTTTCCGCCGTAGAAAAACATCATATTCTGCTTTTTTACAATTTTTTAAGATATTTTTATCCTCAGGGCAGATTTTGTGTTTACGCGGGGCGAAATTTAGAGTAAAATGGGTGTTACATTCATCACACAAACGGAAAGGAGGCGGCCTCGTGAGTCAGTTTGACCTGCTGCCCGACAGCATTTTGTCCCTCAGCGGCAAGGCCGCCGACCGATTGTTATCCCTTGGAGACGGGGATGCCGCCCTGCTGTACCTGCACATTCTGCGCCGGGGCAGCACCGCCGTACCCGGCTGGAACGAGGCCCGCATCCGCGCCGCCGGGGACAGGCTGCTGGGCGCAAAGCTTATCAGCAGCCCCGTGACCGCTTCCGCCCCCGCTCCCGCGCAGGAGCCGGAGGCGCTGCCCCCGGAATATTCCCTGGCCGACATCACCGCCGCTTTGGCCGGGGAGCAGTCCTTCTCCGCTTTGGCAGACGAGGTGGAGCGCCGTCTGGGCAAAAAATTGTCCACCCCCGACCTTAAAACGCTGTTCACCCTGTACGACCACCTTGCCCTGCCCCCGGAGGTCATCCTGCTCATCGTGGGCTGGTGCATGCGGGAGGTGGAGCGCAAATACGGCCCCGGCCGCAAGCCCTTCCTGTCCCAGATCCGGCGGGAGGCGTTCCGCTGGGCCCGGGACGGCGTGGACACCGCCGAGGCCGCGGAAGCTCACCTGAAAAAATTGCTGTCTGCCCGCACCCGGGAGGGTGAGCTGGCCCGGCTGCTGGACCTGCCCAACCGCCCCCTTGTGGAGCGGGAGCAAAAATATCTGGCCGCATGGACTGAGATGGGCTTTGATAACGAGGCCTTGCGCCTTGCTTACGAAAAAACCGTCATGGGCACCGCCAGCAAGAGCATGGACTGGCGGTACATGAACGGCATCCTGCGCCGCTGGCATGAAAAGGGTCTGCACACCGTGGCCCAGATCCAAAACGAGAACCGGCCCGCCAAAAGCAGCCCGCAGGCCGGCAGACCCATTGACCAGTCCCCCGACCGTCAGGCCCGGGAGGATATGGAGCGCATGCGCCGGCTGATGCAGCAGATGAAACAGGAACAGGGAGGTTGACCCCATGTCATTTGATCCCAACGTACTGCGCCGCGCCGCCGAGCGGCTGGAGCAGTCCCGCCGTCAGCGGGCCCAGCAGATCGAGCAGCGCCGCCAGCAGGTATATTCCAGCAACCCCCGCCTTGCGGAAATTGATAAAGAGCTGCGCGCCACCATGACCGGCGTGATGACCGCCGCCCTGCGGCAGGGTCAGGACCCCGGTCCGGCACTCGCCCAGCTGCGGGAGAAAAATCTCGACCTGCAGCTGGAGCGGCGGGATATTCTGGGCCAGCTGGGTCTCGGCCCGGACGAGCTGGACGACGCCCCCGCCTGCCCGGTGTGCGGCGACACAGGATGGCACGGCGCCACCATGTGCGACTGTCTGCGCTCCCTGTGTACCCAGGAACAGATCCGTGACCTGTCCAGCCTGCTGAATCTGGGCGAGCAATCCTTTGACCGCTTCCGCATGGACTATTACAGCACCCAGCCCCACCCCTCCACCGGTATCAGTCCCCGGGAAAACATGGAGTTCGTGCTGGACGTGTGCCAAAATTACGCCGGCAAATTCGGCAAATTCTACTTCCGCAACCTGTTTCTGTCCGGTGCGCCCGGGCTGGGCAAGACCTTCCTGTCCGCCTGCATCGCCCGGACGGTGTCCGAGGCGGGCCATTCTGTGGTCTACGACACCGCGGGCAACGTTTTCTCCCGGTTTGAGGAGCAGAAATTTGCCCGTGACACCGAGGCAAAGGACGAGACCCGCCGTTACCTTAACTGCGACCTGCTGATTTTGGACGATTTGGGGTGCGAGCTGACCACCCAGTTCGTCCAGAGCGCCCTGTACACCCTGGTCAACACCCGTCTGGCCGCCGGCCTGCACACGGTGATCTCCTCCAACCTGTCCATGGACGAGGTGTCCCGCCGCTACTCTCCCCAGATCGCCTCCCGCCTTGCCGGCGAGTACCACGTGCTGCACTTCTTTGGCGACGATATCCGCCTGTTGAAGAAAAATCAGTTCTGACTCCCTCCGCCCGACAGAATTTCCCATTCTGTCGGGCATTTTTCTTGTTTGCGGCGGTTGACAGACAGAGGTTGCGGGGGTAAAATATGTTATGTTCCGCGCAGATTTGTGAAAATTTTCACAAATTTTGGCGTACAATTTTATATGCCCCGGTAGCTCAGCTGTATAGAGCGTCCGCCTCCTAAGCGGAAGGTCGGAGGTTAGAATCCTCTCCGGGGTGCCACTCAAAATCATCGTCCCACGGGAGGAACTTAATTATGGATTACGCAAAAGAGTCTCTGCGCCTGCACAGCCAGTGGAAGGGCAAGATTGAGGTGGTGGCCACCGTCCCCGTAGCCACCAAGGAGGATCTGTCCCTGGCCTATACCCCCGGCGTGGCCGAGCCGTGCCTCGCCATTCAGGAGAACGTCGAGCGCAGCTATGACCTGACCCGCCGCCACAACCTGTGCGCGGTCATCACCGACGGCACGGCCGTTCTGGGTCTGGGCGACATCGGCCCCGAGGCCGGCATGCCTGTTATGGAGGGCAAATGCGTTCTGTTCAAGGCCTTTGGCGACGTGGATGCCTTCCCCCTGTGCGTCAAGAGCAAGGACGTAGACGAGATCGTGCAGACCGTGTACAACATCTCCGGCTCCTTCGGCGGCATCAATCTGGAGGACATCGCCGCCCCCCGTTGCTTCGAGATCGAGCGCAAGCTGAAAGAAAAGTGCGACATTCCCATCTTTCACGACGACCAGCACGGCACCGCCATCATCACCCTTGCGGGTCTGCTCAACGCCCTGAAGGTGGTTGGCAAGAAAAAAGAAGAGGTCAAGGTGGTCACCTCCGGCGCCGGCGCCGCCGCCATCTCCATCGTCAAGCTCATCATGTCCGCCGGCATCAGGAACGTTATCATGTGCGACCGCAAGGGCGCTATTTACGCCGGTCGGGACGGTCTGAACTGGATCAAGGAAGAGATGGCTCAGGTGACCAACCTGGAGAAGAAGTCCGGCTCTCTGGCCGATATGCTGGTGGGCGCCGACGTGTTTATCGGTGTGTCCGCCCCCGGCACCGTCACCACCGAGATGGTCAAGACGATGAACAAGGACGCCATCGTCTTTGCCTGCGCCAACCCCACCCCCGAGATCTTCCCCGACGAGGCCAAGGCAGGCGGCGCCGCCGTCATTGCCACCGGCCGCAGCGACTTCCCCAATCAGGTCAACAACGTGCTGGCCTTCCCCGGCGTGTTCCGCGGCACCTTTGACGTGCGCGCCAGCGACATCAACGAGGAGATGAAGATGGCTGCCGCCACCGCTCTGGCCGAACTCATCACCGACGAGGAGCTGAGCGCCGACTATATCATCCCCAAGGCCTTCGACCCCCGTGTGGGTCCCGCGGTGGCAAAAGCCGTAGCCGAGGCCGCCCGCCGCACCGGCGTGGCCCGCATCTGAACGATCCGACCCGGGAGGGTGCCGCAATGCGGCACCCTCCCTTTTATTCCTATAAAATTGTTGTAATTCCTGCGGTTGTTTAGTATAATGTCAGTAATCGGTGCTTTGCCAAAGGCCGGCACCGCCTGTTAAGGAGGGTAAATATGAAATTCTTTAAGAGTCTCCCCGCAAAGCTGCTCATCGGCCTGCTCATCGGTATGGTCGTCGGTCTGCTGGCCAGCAGCTTCGAGGCGCAGCTGCCCGCTGTCATGGGTCCTGTTATGACCGTGGTAGTCACCGCCAAGTACATCATGGGTCAGCTGATCACCTTCTGCGTGCCCCTGATCGTCATCGGCTTTATTGCCCCGTCCATCACCAAGCTGGGCGCCAGTGCCAGCCGGATGCTGACTGTGGCCCTGATTTTGGCTTACGTGTCCTCCATTCTGGCCGCCTTCATGTCCATGGGCGCCGGTTACGGCATCATTCCCAGCCTGCCCATCGCCAGCCAGGTGGACGCCCTGAAGGAGCTGCCCGGTGTAGCGTTTGAGCTGAACATCCCCCAGATCATGCCCGTGATGAGCGCTCTGGTGCTGTCCGTGCTGCTGGGTCTGGCCGCCGTGTGGACCAAAGCTTCCACCATGATCCGCCTGCTGGACGAAATTCAGCGCATCGTGCTGCAGATCGTGTCCAAGGTGGTCATCCCCGTGCTGCCTTTCTTCATCGGCACCACCTTCGCCTGCCTTGCCTATGACGGCACCATCACCAAGCAGCTGCCCGTGTTCGTCATCGTCATTCTGATCGTCATGGTCGGCCACTACATTTGGCTGGGCGTGCTGTACGGTGCCGCCGGCATCTACACCAAGACCAATCCCATCGAGGTCGTCCGCCACTACGGCCCGGCCTATATCACCGCCGTGGGTACCATGAGCTCTGCCGCCACTCTGTCCGTGGCCCTGACCTGCGCCCACAAGTCCAAGACCCTGCGCCGTGACATGGTGGACTTCGGCATCCCCCTGTTTGCCAACATCCACCTGTGCGGCTCCGTTCTGACCGAGGTGTTCTTCGTCATGGTGGTGTCCAAGATCCTGTACGGCACCCTGCCCTCCATCGGCTCCATGATCCTGTTCTGCCTGCTGCTGGGCGTGTTCGCCATCGGCGCCCCCGGTGTCCCCGGTGGTACGGTCATGGCCTCTTTGGGTCTGATCGTCTCCGTGCTGGGCTTTGATGCCACCGGCACCGGCCTGATGCTGACCATCTTCGCCCTGCAGGACAGCTTCGGCACCGCCTGCAACGTCACCGGCGACGGCGCCCTGACCCTGATGCTGACCGGCTATGCCAAAAAGCACAACATCGAAGAGGAAAGCGTCGCTCAGGTGGAGCTGTAAGTCTCACTCAAACCACACAAAAAGGCTGCGGAACGAAAGTTCCGCAGCCTTTTTTCACGCTATGTGTACTTGATCGTACACAATTACCTCCTTTCCTCCCATAAATGAAAATCTTTTTAAGGGAGGAACCTATATGAGCAAAGAAGCTTCCAGCTGGTCCGGCACCATTCTCGGCAGCAGCGACTACTGGGAAAAACTCAATCACGACACCCTGTTTTCCGATGTAACCACCCGAAGACCTGACTATCGAATGGCCCTGACCCGCCTTGGACACCGGGCAAGCAATGCTATCGATGCCATTTACAACGACCTGAATGAACTGGCGGGGAAAATACGTTTCCTGCCGTCGGAGGACCGAAACGCCCTTGCAAAACAGGTGCAGTCGCTGTATGATGTTTGTAAGATGGGTGGTGTATCTGCCCACCGGGCCGACGATTGCATACAGGGCCTGTCCCTGAGTTTTATGTCCCCATGGAGCCGCGACATCCCGGACCCGCGGGCCGTGGAAAAGGCGATAGAGGCCATCAAACTGTCCCCCTTTTCCACCCGTGACAGGGTGGCTCTGCTGCTGGAAGCAGGGCATTGGGGCGTGAACTCCGCCGCCGGACGGGACGAGAAAACGCGCCTGCTTCTGCAGACCATCGCCGATCTGGACCATAGCAGCAGCTTTTTGACCTCCGTGGCCGAGGAGTACCAGCAGCAGACCGACCCTCCCCGGCACGAGGGCCGCTGCGGCTATGAGGTAGGCAGCCACGCCTATCGGGAGCATTTTGAGGAGCAGATCTTTGGCCGCACCCTGTCCGGCATGTTCGGCACTGCCGATTACGCCGCCCTGCTGCGGGAGGACCTGAATTCCATTGCCCGCCAGCTGGAACACGATCTGGACGATGCCCAGCGGGAGGGGGATTATATCACCGACGGCACTGCCGATATTCTGCGGGACGTGGTAGATGACCTGGACCACTGCGGCGCTTCCACCATGGGCCTGACCGGCAAGATCGATAAGCTGGCGTGGTATGTGGGCGGCGATCCGGCCAAAATCCGTGATCTGCAGCGCAGCGCAAACGATTTGGACCCAACGCTCCATCTGGAGGAAGATGGAGTCCTTGGCGAAGAAACAGAACACGGCATCAGTAAGATAACCAATCGAATCGCTGAATTTTTAACCGACCCCGATAAGATGCGCAAACTTAGTCGCTTTTTTGACCTTTTGCATATCTTGGAGGGAATCCCCAAGGGACGACCGATTCTAAACTGGGCAACACACCAACTGCAAGAGCGCTTTGCCGCCGACATTGTGCGTGCTATTTGGAAGTTGGGTGCTGAATATTATTTGCGACCCAAAGGATATGATGTTGCTGCTCTACTGCTAGAGCACTCACTGGAATCGTCCCCCAGCAAGCTCTACTTTACCCAGACCCACTGGGTCACTCAAAAAGTTATGGAGAGCGAGGCTTTTTCACGGGGGTTCTCCGCGGTAAAAGAGCTTATTCGAAAAAACTCCAGTTCGTATGATAACACGGGTACATTTACCGTTAATTTTCAAGAAACCAACGAAACCGACTTGTATTACGGAATCGGAAAGGCCGAAATCAAATACGCCTGTGTCCACAGCCCTTCGAAGGTATACGTAGCCTTTGTTTTAGAAGACACGTACGATTTCGACAACTTTAGAGTGGTCTACGGAGATGAGGGGCACTACATCATACTCAATATTGATCCCGGCCCTTTAGCAAATGATGCCGGCCTGCTTTCCCAAGCCAACGGCGTAATCAATACGTATGACATCCACATCCGGTTTAGCAAAACCATTGATTTGGAAGGGTAATTCAGATGAAAGCATTTCTAAAATTCCTTGGCATCGGCGCTCTTGGTGCAGCAACGTTTCTCCTCATATTTGCCAGCGCTATTCTTTACATTTGCTGGAATGCTAACGCGCCCTCCTCAATCGGGATTTCACTCCCTCCCGACACACAGATTCTGCAGCAAACGGATAGCCACACAGGTTTTTTCCGCACAAAAGGCGTTGCTATTATGGTCGCTCAAGTTCCTCCCGAACACACAGATGAATTTGCCAGATGCCTGCGAAGCAGGGGATTTGATTATTATTGGGGGGGATTGACCAACAGCACCCGCGAGCGTCTAAAAGGCATAAGCAATATCGAGCCTATTTTAGAGTCAACCAACGCCCTGGTACTATATCGAGGAGAGACCATCGCTTTTATCGACGAGCTTTGGTCGGACTATTTCACCGCGGTGTTCGACTTGGACTCCGGCTTGCTCTGCTGTGTGGAATACGACTCCTAACAAAATATCGTTGATATCACTTGCATGGAGGAATAATTATCAAGCTTCCGGTGACACCGACCTGTACTACGGAATCGAGGAAGTCAAAATCAAATACCCCTGCGTCCGCGGCCCTTCGAAGGTATACGTAACCTTTGTTTTAGAGGACACGTACGATTTCGACAACTTCAGGGTGGTCTACGGAGATGAGGGACACTACATTATGCTCAATATTAACCCCGGACCTTTAGCAAACGATGCCGGCCTGCTTTCGCAGGCCAACGGTGTGATCAACACGTATGGTATCCATATCCAGTTCAGCAAAACCTTTGATTTGAAGGGATAATCCAAATGAAATTATTTTCAAAAAAAGCTGGCATTTGCGCCTTCGGTTTTCTCTGCTTTTTGCCAGCAATTCTTCTGTGTTGTGTTTGTATCTACGCCGTTTGGTGTACGAACGCCCCGCCATCGTTCGGCGATTTCCCCCCGAACACAGAGATTTTGCAGCAGACGGACACCCACAAGGGCTTTTTTCGCTCGAAAGGAATCTATGTCGTGGTGGCACAGATTTCACCTGAATATATATATTCTTTTTCCATGCAGATGGCCGATCACGGCATTGCTCCGGGATTTTATGCCGATACGGCTCGTGAATTGCTGGCTCCCGCCGATAACATCGACGTGCTGTTTGAACCGGTAAAACGCCACGGGGTACTTTGGAATCTTGAAATTGACGAGTTTCCCGCTCCCGGAGAGGCATTCGACTACTACGCCGCCGCCTTTGATTTGGACAGCGGCCTGTTCTGTGCCGTGGAAGTTGACGCATAACGCAAAACCGCCCTCCCATCTGGGAGGGCGGTTTTCATTCTTTTATCAACCTGCCGCGGCAGGGATGTCGCCCACGCCGTTCAGAATCAGGCGGGGACGGTAGGGGAAGGAGGCCGCGGTCTGCCGGTCGGACACGCCGGACAGCACCAGCACCGTATCAAGGCCGCACTCGATGCCGCCCTGAATGTCGGTATCCATGCGGTCGCCGATCATGGCCGCCTCCTGAGAGTGGACACCCAGCAGGTCAAGGCCGGTGCGCATCATCAGGGGGTTGGGTTTGCCCACGTAGTAGGCCGTTTTGCCCGAGGCCAGCTCCACCGGGGCCATCAGGGCGCGGCAGGCGGGGATGATGGTGTTGTTCTCCGCCGGGCCGGTCATGTCGAAGTTGGTGCCGATGAGCCGGGCGCCCTTGCGCACCAGCTGAACCGCCTTGCAGATGGCGTCGTAATTATAATTCGCAGTTTCACCGATGACCACGTAGTCCGGGGACACATCGTCCAGACTCAGCCCTTTTTGGTACAGGGCGTGGGTCAGACCGGGGTCGCCGATGGCGAACACACGGGCGCCGGGGGTCTGATTGGCAATAAAACTGGCAGTGGCAAGACCGGCCGTGTAGAAGTGGCTCTCGTCCACGTCCAGACCCATGCGGGCCAGCTTCTCTTTCAGTTCCCGGGGAGTCTTGCCGCTGTTGTTGGTCAGGAACAGAAATTCTTTGTTTTCGCGATAGAGCCAGTTGACGAACTCCTGCACCCCGGGCAGCAGCTGGCTGCCGTGGTAGATGACACCGTCCATATCGCAGATAAATCCTTTTTTCGCTAGCAGCTTTTCCATAAAGCAACCTCTCTTTTTGTTCTTTTCTTCTTTTATTCTTATCCACAACGCCATTCTACCACACCCTCGACCGCAAGAAAAGCAAATTTTTCCGCCTTGGGGAAATTTCCATTGAGCGGGGTCGAAAGTTGTGGTAAACTGAGGGAAACCTGTAAAAAGAGAGGTTTCTTCATGTACGAAATGATAACATTGCCCAACGGCGTGCGCATTCTGACCCAGCCTGTCCCGGCGGTACGCACGGCGGCGGTGGGCGTTTTCGTGGGTACCGGCTCCCGGCACGAGTCCGCCGGGCAGAGCGGCGCGGCCCACTTTTTGGAACATATGGCCTTCAAAAGCACTCTGAACCGCTCCACCGACCGGCTGGCCATGGACATCGACTCCATCGGCGGGCAGATGAACGCCTACACCACCAAGGAGTCCACCTGCTTCTACACCCGCTGTCTCGACCTGCACCTGCCCCGGGCCATCGAGCTTCTGGGGGATATGCTGCTGTGCGGCGCGTTTCTGGATGAAGAAGTGGATACCGAGCGGGGCGTGATCCTGGAGGAGATCGGCATGTACCGGGACACGCCGGAGGACCTGGTCAACGAGCTTTTGAACGCCGCGGTCTACAAGGGCCACAGCCTGGCCCGGCCCATTCTGGGTACCCGGCGCACCCTGTCTGCCATGACGGGTGCGTGGCTCCGGGACTACCGCCGCAGCCACTATCTGCCCCACAAAATCGTCATTTCTCTGGCCGGCAGCTTCACCCAGAGCGATGTGGAGCAGCTCAAAAACCTGTTTTCCACCCTCACTCCCGGCAAAGAACCCCGGGTCAGGGCCGCTCAGTACTGCCCGGCAGTCACGGTCCGCCGCAAGGCCATTGAGCAAAACCACATCATTATAGGCTTCCCCGCCCCGTCCTTTTTGGACGACCGCCGCTACCAGATGACCCTGTTGTCCTCCATTTTGGGCGGCGGCGTATCCTCCCGCCTGTTCCAGCAGGTGCGGGAGCAGCAGGGCCTTTGCTATACCGTCTACTCTTACATCTCCGACCACGAGGACACGGGCCTGTTGGGCCTGTACACCGCCCTGTCCCCTCAGACCGAGGACAAGGCCCTGTCCACCATGTGCCGGGTGGCGGCGGAGATGGCCGAACACGGCCCCACCGCCGACGAGCTGGACCGGGCAAGGGAGCAGGCCAAGGCCAACGTACTCATGGGTCTGGAGTCCACCCAGGCCCGCATGAGCCACGCGGGCAACTCCATGCTGCTGCGGGGCAAGGTGTCCTCCCCGGACGAGATTTTGGCCGCCTACGATGCCGTCACCGCCCATCAGCTTCGGGACTTGGCGGGCGAAGTGCTGGATTTCAGCCGGGCCAGCGTATCCGCCGTTGGCCGGGTGCGCACGGGGGAAGACTATCAATCCAACCTGGCGCGATTTCTCTGAACAAAAAAGCTGTCCTGCGCATGCAGGACAGCTTTTTCTTATTTTTTGATGAAATGGAACTGCGTCTTGCCGTCGTCCTCGAAATAGTCCAGCTTGAAGTCCAGCCCGGCCCCTTCGGCAAAGGCGGCGTACAGGGTGCGGGTCTGCTCGATGTACCAGGGGGAGGGTTCACGGTTGACGCTGCGCATATAGGCGATGGCGGGGCAGTGGTCAATGCGGACGGTCAGCTCGTTGTCAGAAAGGTCGGTGTGCAGAACCTCGCTGGCTTCCTCGGCGGCATAGACCGCCTCCAGCCACTCGCGAATGGCAACCAACCCCCGTGCCTTGCAATCCTCAATCTGGGGGGCATAGTAGCGCTTGGTGAAATCGGCCACAAACTGGCGCACCACCTCGTCACCGTAGTTCTCGCCGCAGAAGCGCAGGGCGGTGTCGCTGCTGAGGTGGAAGCCCCGGTGCAGGTACTTGTTGTCCTCGGCCTGCAGGTCGATCAGCTCCACGCCTTCCTCCTGAGCCATGCGGCGCATATCGTCGTCGGTGATGGAGGCAAGGTCGATGTCGGGCCGGTGGCCCTTCACATACATCAGGGACCTGCACTCGGCATTGGCGACCTTGGAGTGGTCCCGCTCGGAGGTCAGGCCGTACTGCTCCAGAACGGGGGCGTACACCACACTGCAGTGTTCGCAGTAGTCATAATAAGGCTCGATATGCTCCAGGGCGTTCAGTCGGCCCCGGGAGGGGCAGTGGCGCATGTGACTGATGGTATAGTTCTCCTTGCTGTTGTAAAGGCGGATGGTGTCGCTGGCCTCCTCAGCCAGAGTGCGGCGCCAGTACTCCCATGCACCCAGCATGGGGTTGTCCCTGTGCTGCTCCAAATGGGAGATCAGGCTGTTGGGATTGGTCCGGTTGCCCACGTTGCGGCCGGAGATATAGTGCCAGTAGCGCATGACCGCATCGCGGCCCTCCCGCTCCTCCAGAAACCGGAAAAACTCGCTGTAAAGGGGGATAAACTCAGTACAGGAAATCATGACAATCTGCCTCTTTTCCTCAATTTTGCAGCATTTTGCTCTGTCAACAGCATATCACGCAGACGGGTTTCTTTCAACTTTTGCTTTGGCTCCATTTTCTCTCTTTTGCGCCAAAATGAAAGGGCCGCATCCGATTGGATGCGGCCCTTTTGTGTGTTCAATTTAGGCCAGAGCGGCGGTGATGATAGCCATGGAGTAGACCTCCTCGGCGTTGCAGCCGCGGGACAGGTCGTTGATGGGGGCGTTCAGACCCTGCAGGATGGGGCCGTAGGCATCGTAGCCGCCCAGACGCTGGGCGATCTTGTAGCCGATGTTGCCCGCCTCGATCAGGGGGAATACGAAGGTGTTGGCGTAGCCGGCGACCTTGGAGCCGGGGAACTTCAGCTGACCCACGGTGGGGGACACGGCGGCGTCGAACTGCATCTCGCCGTCGATGGCCAGATCGGGAGCCAGCTGCTGGGCGATCTTGGTGGCCTCGGCAGACAGGGCCACAGTGCCGCCCTTGCCGCTGCCCTTGGTGGAGAAGCTCAGCATAGCGACCTTGGGGTCAATGCCGAAGATGGCGGCGGTGCGGGCGGACTCCACAGCCACCTCAGCCAGCTTCTGGGCGCCGGACACGGTGACGTTGCCTTCCTTATCCACACTGTCCTCATAGGACAGGTTGATGGCACAGTCGGCCATGCAGATCTTCTGCAGGGCGGGGTCGCCGCCCTCGCGGCACATAATGAAGCAGGAGGACACCAGGTTGGCGCCGGGCTTGGTCTTGACCAGCTGCAGCGCGGGACGCACGGTGTCGGCGGTGGAGTAGGTAGCGCCGCCCAGCAAACAGTCGGCCACACCCATCTTCACCAGCATGGTGCCGAAGTAGTTGCCCTTGGCCAGCAGCTCGCGGCACTCCTCGGCGGTCATCTTGCCCTTGCGCAGAGCCACCATGGTCTCCACCATGGCGTCCATCCCCTCGTAAGTGGCGGGATCCAGGATCTCGGCACCGGCGATGTCAAAACCGCCCTTGGCGGCAGCGGCCTTCACCTCGTCCACATTGCCAACCAGCAGCACGGACAGGAAGCCCTCCTTCAGCAGGCGGGCAGCCGCCTCCAGAATACGGGCATCGGTGCCCTCGGTAAAGACGATCTTGCGGGGATTCTGCTTCAGGGTCTCGATCAGTTTGGTAAACATATTGCATTCCTCCGATTTTTACAGGCAGGCCGGGGCAAACGCCCCTTTTGCCCTATTTTCCCTCTCATGGTAACACCTCCGGGCCAAAATTTCAAGAGCATACCCCACCCATTTTCCCTCCCCGCAGCGCCGTTCTTTCCACATTTTCCACAACTGTCCCCTCTTTACACAAGATATCGACATTCTGCACATAGTTTTCCACAATATCTTGCTGAAACATCCGATACGACCCCAAAATATATGGGCCGGGAGAAAGGGTTGACAGGGACGCAAAAATCGTGTATGATGCTTTTGTAATTGTTTTGTAACTTTTTTCTTTTTTTGTTACTTTTATTCCGGAGGTGACCCACGCCCATGGAGCAACCCAAGCGCCTGCGCCCTGTGAAGGCGTGGGAAAAGCTGAAGCAAATCATTCTCCCCCCCGTGCGCCGCTTGGCTACACGCTGCCCCGACCGTCAGCAGATGGCCCGGTTCTTCCGCGCAAAGGGCGAATGGCTGACGGAAAAAAGCGAGTGGCTGCGGCTGAAGGGCCGCCGCATCTTCCTGATCTGTCACGAGGCCGTAGCCGGCCGCCGGTACGCCGCCCCGGTCTCCTTCCTGTCCGCATCCTGCGTCGCAGGTCTGGTGCTTATCTGCACCACCCTCTACTCCGTCAGCTACGCGGTGTACGTGGACGGCGAAAACGTGGGTACGGTGGCCGACCGGGACACGGTGGCCGCCGCCATCTCCTCAGTGGAGCAGTCCAGCCGCAGTCTGCTGGGTTACGACTATACCATTGATAATGCGATCTCCTACCGGCTGGGCGTTTCCCGCCGCACCGATCTGGATGACAAGGGTGTGTTCGAGGACTACTTCTCCTCTCATCTGGACAGCGGCGAGGACGAGGGTCTGCGCCAGTACTCCGTGGTGGTGGGCGGTCAGTTTGTCGGCGTGATCGACAGCAAGTCCGCCTTTAACGCCATTCTGCAGGACATCCGCAATGCCTACATCAACGAAAATACCGTCACCGCCGAGTTTGTGGAGGAGATCGAACTCAACCCCGTGTTCGCCTCTGCCCAGGTAGCAGACCCGGAGGAGATGCGCCGTCTGCTGACGGAAAGCACCTCCGGCGAGACCACCTATACCATCGTCAAGGGCGACACCTTCGGCGGCATCGCCTACCGCAACGATATGTCGGTCAGCGAGCTGAAGGCCCTGAACCCCGACGTCAACATCAACAAGCTCTCCATCGGTCAGGTCATCAACGTGCGGGAGCTGATCCCCCGCCTGTCCGTGCGCACCACCGAGCGCGCCACCTATCTTGAGCCTATCGAGTGTCCTGTGGTCACTCAGGACGATGCCAGCATCTACGTCGGCTCGTCCAAGATCCTGGTCAAGGGCGTAGAGGGGCAGGCGGAAGTCACCGCCGACATCACCCGGGTCAACGGCGTGGAAAAGGAACGCACTGTGGTGGAGTACACCACCCTGTCCGAGCCTACCACCACCATCAAGGCTGTGGGTACCAAGCCCAAGCCCAAGACCGCCTCCAACGGCTACTATATCTGGCCCACCAGAGGCAAGATCACCTCTTACTTCGGCTACCGCAAGATCTTCGGCTCCCGCAGCTACCACTCCGGTATCGACATCGCGGGCAGCTACGGCTCTTCCATCAAGGCCGCCGACGGCGGCAAGGTCACCTTTGCCGGTTACAAGGGCGCCTACGGCTATCTGGTCATCATCACCCACGACAACGGTACCCAGACCTATTACGGCCACAATTCCAGCAATCTGGTCTCCGTGGGACAGCGGGTCTATCAGGGTCAGGTCATCGCCAAGATGGGCAGCACAGGCCGGTCTACCGGCAACCACTGCCACTTCGAGGTCCGCATCCGGGGTTCCTCCGTCAACCCGCTGAACTATTTGCCATAAAAAAGCTTCACCAAATAACATTTGGTGAAGCTTTTTTCTCATTTGTTGCCTCTGGCCGGAAATTCATTCCAGATGGTAAAGCCCAGGATCAGCGCGCCGCCCACCCACTGCCACAGGGACATGGGTTCATGCAGCACCGCCACAGACAGCAGCACCGCCACCAGGGGGTCCACATAGCTGAGGATGGCCGCCTCCTGTCCGGGCAGCTCTTTCAAAGAGGAGAAATACAGGCAGTAGGCAAACCCCGTGTGGACAAGGCCCACAACGAGCAGATTGATCCAGCCGGCACCGTCCAGGCCGCCCAGGGTCACTCCGCCGGTCAGAGCCACGTAGGGTACCAGCACGATAATGGCCGCAAGAAACTGCAAAAAGGTACGGTGCAGTCCCTGCACATTTTTAATGTATTTGTTCAGCAGGATGACCGTGGCGTAAAATACCGCCGCGCCCAGCCCGAACAGGATGCCGATAAGGTCCCGTCCGCCGGCAACACTCACCGAGCCGGTGATCAGCACGATGCCTACCGTGGACATAACAAAGCAAATGATCTGCTTTGCCCCCAGCCGTTCCCGGAACAGGAACGGGCAAATCAGGGTGACCAGCACCGGGGCAAAATAATAGCTCAGGGTGGCGGCGGAAATGGAGGTATATTCAAAGGCCTCAAACAGCAATATCCAGTTCACACCCATAGCCGCACCGGACAGAAGCAGCAGCGGAATTTCCTTTTTCAGCTGTGCAAACGGGATCGGCTGTCTGGTCACCAGCAGAAACAGGGCCAGCAGCGCCGCACCCATGACGGCCCGATACAAGGCCAGCTCACCGGAGGAGACCGCCACGTTGCGCTTGAACAAACCGATGGTACCGAATATGACCATGGACACGATCAGCATCATCCGGGGATTTATGATTTTTTTCATACGTTTTCCCTCTCTGTCCGCCGTCTTGCTGACGGCTGCTGCCCATTATACCGCCCTTTTTCGACTCCGTCAACCGAAATTGCGCCGCCCTGCGCGGTTGACAGCCGGACAAAAATGGACTACAATGGTAGAACTATTATTAGGAGGAACATAACATGGAGCGTATCGCGGTGATGACCGACACCAACAGCGGCATCTCCCCGGAAGAGGCCCGTCAGGCGGGCATTTTCCTGCTGGCCATGCCCTTTACTGTGGACGGCCGCCCCTGTTTTGAATACGTGGACCTGACCCATGAGGAGTTTTACTCCCTGCAGACCGGCGGGGCGGACATCTTCTCCTCCCAGCCCGCCCCCGCAGACCTGCTGTCCATGTGGGACAAGGCTTTGGAGGAATATGACAGCCTGCTCTACATCCCCATGACCAGCGGATTGAGCAGCTCCTGCGCCACCGCCCGCGCTCTGGCCGAGGATTACGATGGCCGGGTCATCGTGGTGGATAACCACCGCATTTCCGTCCCCCTGAAGCAGTCCGTGCTGGAGGCGGCCCGCCTGTGTAAAACCGGCCTGTCTGCGGCAGAAGTTGCCCAGCGGCTGGAGGAAAAGGGCGGCCAGTCCCACATCTATATCAGCGTGGAGGATTTGAACTATCTGAAAAAGGGCGGCCGCATCACCCCTGCCGTAGCTGCGGTGGGTACGGTGCTGAACATTAAGCCCGTGATGAAAATTCTGGACGGCAAGCTGGACATGCACCGCAAGGTCCGGGGAACCAAACAGGCCTGCCAGACCATGCTGGATGCCATCCGAGAGGACCTGAACGGCGAGTTCGCCGGCAAAAAGGTCATCATCGCCGCCGCCTACTCCGGCGACCGGGAAGCCGGCCTTGCCTGGGCAAAGACGGTGCAGGAGACCTTCCCCGGCTATCCCTTTATGAGTGACCCTCTGCCCCTGAGCATCGGCTGTCACGTGGGTCCCGGCGCGCTGGGCGCCGCCGTGCTGGCAGATTTCGACGAATAAGACATAAAAACAGCCTGCTGCGTATGCAGCAGGCTGTTTTTTGTGTATTACAGTATTTTCCCCGTCCACGCCCGGTTGACCACCGCGCCCAGCAGCAGGATAGTACCGCACAGGTACAGCCACAGCAGCAGCACGATGATGGATGCCAGCGACCCGTACAGCAGGGAGTAGTTGGCGGACATGTCGATAAACCGGGAGAACAGGCCGGATACCAGCACCATAGTGGTGGCGCTGAGCAGGGCGCTGACCGTCACCGACCATGCCTTGGCCTGCCGCCGGGGCAGACCGAGCCGGTAGACCGTCAGCACCAGCACCGCCACAAAACAGAACAGCAGCAGATAGCGCAGCCACGCCCACAGGCGGGACACCGCCGCCACCTGCAGCAGTATATGGGAATTCTGCCCCAGAAGCCGGGCCAGCAGCCCGGCCACAAACTGCAGGGGCCGCTCACCGGTCAGCACCACGATAACGGCAAGGCACAGGGTCAGTAAAAACAGCAGGCTGAACAGCAGGCTGACCGCCAGCCGCCGTACACCGGTGCTGCGGGGATGGCCGTACAGCTCGCTCATGGTGTCCAGCAGGACCCGCAGACCCGCAGAGGATGCGATCAGCACCGTGGGGATCCCGATCCACAGTCCCACCGGCGGCACAGCGGACAGGTAGTGGAAGTAATCTCCCACCAGTTCCACCGCCTGATGGGGCAGCACCCGGTGAAGCATGGACAGCAGCTGGGCCATATCCACATCGAACCGGCCTACGATGGCGTTGACGCAGAGCAGCAGAGGAAACAGGGACAACAGGAAAAAATAGGTCATGGCTGCAGCCGCCCGGGGAATATTATACCGGGAGAACAGCCGCCACACCCGCAGAACAAAGTCCCGGGCGCCTTTAAGCCAGCTCACGTGATCCGCTCCTTTCTGCCGAATTTTGTCGTTTGATAAGAAAAACCCGCCTGCGGGGTGCAGACGGGTGATTTCTCGGATTGCTTAGCCCAGCTTGTTCAGCTTCAGGGTCATGGCACTCTTCTTGTTGGCAGCGTTGTTCTTGTGCAGCAGACCCTTGGCCGCAGCCTGATCCACCGCCTTGACAGCCACCTTGTAAGCGACATCGGCCTCGCTGCGGTTGCCTTCCGCCACCGCGGCGTCAAACTTCTTGATGTCGGTCTTCAGCGCGGACTTAGCAGCCTTGTTCTGAGCGGCCTTAGTCTCGTTGACCAGCACACGCTTCTTGGCAGACTTGATATTCGGCAAACCAAACACCTCCTCCGAATGATTTAAGATTTTGCGCACAGTACGCCTGTGCAGATATGTATTCTACCACCGAAAGTCAAAAAAATCAACAGTTTTTTTCAGTTTTTTTGTGTTGCCGGCATAGTTTCTCCACCGCCGCAAAGACTAGGGTCACAGGGCGCTATGCGCCACCATATCTTGGGTCGGAGAGGATGTCGATCATGTTCGAACAGCGCACAGATCTCGCTTTGGAGGCAAAAGAACTGTGGCAGGAGGGCGCCCGGGCGGCCGATGTGCTGCCGGGCGTGGAGGCCGAAACAAACCGCTGTCAAGGCTATGAAGTAGACAAGGTACGCATTCTAAATGAGCAGGGTGCGCAGGCCTTGGGCAAGCCGGAGGGCAGCTACGTTACCCTGACTCTGGACGGCCTTGCCCGGCGGGAGGAGGATGCCTTCCGCCGGGCGGTGTGGGCGGTGGCAGACCAGCTGGCCCCCTTCGTAGCCCACCTTGCGCCCAAAGCCCCGGTGCTGGTGGCCTGTCTGGGCAACCGGGCTATCACCCCCGACGCCATCGGCCCGCTGGTCCATCAAAACACCCTCGTCACCCGCCATCTGGTGACCCAATCGCCGGAGCATTTCGGCTCCTTCCGCCCGGTAGCCGGCCTTTCCGCAGGTGTTCTTGGCACTACAGGTGTGGAGAGCGGCGACCTGATTTCTTCCGTGTGCCGTGCCATCCGCCCGGCCTGTGTCATCGCTGTGGACGCGCTGGCCGCCCGGAGCATCCACCGGGTCTGCCGCACAGTGCAGCTGTCCGACACGGGCATCGTCCCCGGCTCCGGGGTGGGCAACCACCGCGCCGCCCTGAATAAGAAGAGCCTCGGCGTGCCGGTCATTGCCGTGGGTGTCCCCACCGTGGTGGACGGAGCAACCCTGGCCATGGACCTGACCGGCAGCCGCCCCACCGACGACAGCCAGACCATGATGGTCACCCCCCGGGACATCGACGCCCGGGTGGGGGAGCTATCCAAAGTCGTGGGCTTCGGCATCAATCTGGCCCTGCAGCCGGGTCTGACTATTGAGGATATGGAGCTGTTTCTCTCCTGAGGGCCACAGGCCCATACTTAATTCGTGAAAAACACTTTACAAACAGTATTGTTTTCCTTTATACTATACTAACCGTATTCTCCACATATCTCTTCCTGAGGTGACATAGATGAATGCTGAATTTTGCCGCACCCTGTCCCTGCTGCGGCAGGAAAAGGGACTGAGCCAGCGGGCCGCCGCTCAGGCGCTGGGCATTTCTCAGGCCCTGCTGAGCCACTACGAAAAGGGTATCCGCGAGCCGGGTCTTGCCTTCGTGGTCCGCGCCTGCGACTATTACAATGTATCCGCCGATTTTCTGCTGGGCCGCACCCTCAGCCGGGACGGCACCACCATCATCGAGCCGGACGATCTGTACGACATCAGCAGCGAGAAGGATACCTCCATGCGGGGCAGCGTCCTTGCCATGCTGAACAAGAAGCTGCTGGTCAACTCCGTCGGCCTGCTGTTTGACCTGCTGGGCAAGGTGGGCAGCCGCCGGGTCATCCGGGCCGCCTGCGCCTATCTGTCCGCCGCCGTTTATAACCTGTTCCGCCTGCTCCATCAGGCCCCCGGCACCAACAATGCGGACTTCTTCTCCGTGTCTGCCACCCGCTTTTCCACAGGGCTGACCGACGCGGATATGAGCTGCAGCCGGGTGGAATTTGCAGAGGCGCTGGAGGCCCATGCCCGCAGCAAAGGCGAGTTCCCCCCCATGAACAACGACGATCTGGCCCGGGACTACCCGGTGCTGCACCAGTCCCTGCTGCAGATCGTTCACCACACCGGCGCCCGGGTCAACCACCTGACCGACGGCCGCACCGACAAATAACCCGCCGAAGCGGAGGTATCGTAATATGACAGACCAAAGCAACATTCGTAATTTTTCCATCATCGCGCACATTGACCATGGAAAATCCACCCTGTCCGACCGGCTCATTGAGCTGTGCGGCGCGGTGGAGCAGCGGCAGATGGAGTCCCAGCTGCTGGACAACATGGACCTTGAGAAAGAGCGCGGCATCACCATCAAGGCCCGGGCAGTACGTATGGAATACACGGCCGAGGACGGCCGGACCTACCATCTGAACCTCATCGACACCCCGGGCCACGTGGACTTCAACTACGAGGTGTCCCGCTCTCTGGCCGCCTGCGAAGGCGCGGTACTCATCGTGGATGCCAGTCAGGGTATCGAGGCTCAGACCCTTGCCAACACCTTCCTTGCCATGGAGCATGACCTTGAAATCCTCCCTGTCATCAACAAGATCGACCTGCCCGCCGCCGACCCCAAGCGGGTGAAGGAGGAGGTGGAGAACGTGCTGGCCCTGCCCGCCATGGATGCGCCGGAAATCTCCGCCAAGATGGGCATCAACATCCCCGCCGTGCTGGAGGACATTGTCCACAACGTCCCCGCCCCCAAGGGCGACCCCAAGGCCCCCCTGAAGGCCCTGATCTTCGACAGCCAGTACGACCCCTATCTGGGCGTTATCGTCTACTTCCGCGTGGTGGAAGGCACTCTGAAAAAGGGTATGGGGGTCAAGATGATGGCCTCCGGCGCAGAGTATAACGTACTGGACTGCGGCTACCTGCGGCCCATCGGCATGGAATCCTGTCCGGAGCTGACCGCCGGCGAGGTTGGCTGGTTTACCGCCTCCATCAAGAACGTGAAGGATACCCGGGTGGGCGACACCATCACCCAGATCGACACCCCCACGGCTCAGGCCCTGCCCGGCTACCGCCCGGCTCAGGCCATGGTGTATTGCGGCATCTACACCGAGGACGGCTCCAAGTACCCCGACCTGCGGGACGCGCTGGAAAAGCTGCAGCTGAACGATGCCTCCCTGTCCTTCGAGCCGGAGTCCTCCGTGGCTCTAGGCTTTGGCTTCCGCTGCGGCTTTTTGGGCATGCTGCATATGGAGATCATTCAGGAGCGGCTGGAGCGTGAATTTGATCTTGATCTGGTCACCACCCTGCCCTCCGTTATTTACGAGGCCACCAAGACCGACGGCAGCGTGGTCCGGGTGGACAACCCCCACAACTATCCCGATCCCGGCGTCATTGTGGAGGCTCGGGAGCCTTACGCCAAGGTATCCATCATCTCGCCCCCGGACTATGTGGGCAACATCATGCCCATGTGTCAGGACCGCCGGGGTGAGTTCCGGGATATGCAGTATCTGGACACCAATCTGGTGGAGCTGCACTATTATATGCCCATCGGCGAGATCATCTACGATTTCTTCGACGCTCTGAAGGCCCGCACCAAGGGCTACGCCTCTCTGGACTACGAGATGGACAGCTACCGCCCCAGCGATCTGGTGAAGGTGGATATGCTACTCAACGGCGATCAGGTGGATGCCCTGAGCTTTATCGCCCACCGGGAGAAGGCCTACGGCCGCGCCCGCCGCATCTGCGAAAAGCTGAAGGAAAACATCCCCCGTCAGCTGTTCGAAGTCCCCGTTCAGGCCGCTATCGGCGGCAAGGTCATCGCCCGGGAGACCGTGAAAGCCATGCGCAAGGACGTGCTGGCCAAGTGCTACG
>JAFQBN010000018.1 GCA_017416685.1 Oscillospiraceae bacterium | reverse complement strand
TGCTCTGGTCGGGCTTCACCTTGGGCTGGGAGGTGCGCGTCACAGGAAATGTGTAAGACATGGGAAATACTCCTTCGTCTCAGGATGCGCGGCGGATCAGCCGTAGATCAGGGACTCGGCGTAGCGGGTGGCGATGACACCCTCGGGTTCGCCGGTCTTCTTGGACTCGGTCAGGATATGCTCGATGGTGTTGTAGATGTTGTCCACCTTCACCAGCACCTCATCCTTGTTGTAGGGGCCGTCCACCTCAGCCGCCGCGTTGATCACGCCGCCGCCGTTGATGACGAAGTCGGGGGCGTAGAAGATGCCGCGGGCCTTCAGGGCCAGACCGGAGGCGTCGTCCAGAATCTGATTGTTGGCGCCGCCGGCAACCGCCTTGCACTTCAGGCTGGGGATGGTGTTGGGATTTAGGATAGCGCCCATAGCGTTGGGAGAGAAGATGTCGCACTCCTGAGCCATGATCTCCTCAGTGGCGACCACCTTGGCACCGAACTCGGCAGCGGCCTTGTCGGCAATGGCCTTGTTGCTGCGGTTGGCGACGATCAGCTTAGCGCCGCTTTCGTGCAGCAGACGGCACAGGTCGTAGCCGACCTTGCCCAGGCCCTGCACAGCGATGGTCAGGCCGGACAGGTCGTCGCTGCCCAGAGCCACCTTGGCCGTGGCGCGGATACCCTGCCACACGCCGCGGGCGGTGAAGGGAGAGGGATCGCCGCTGTTCATGGGCAGTCCGCACAGATACTTGGTCTTGCGCAGCATGACCATGGCATCGTCGCAGGTGGTGTTCACATCCTCAGCGGTGATATAGTCGCCGCCCAGGTTGTTGACCGCCTCGGCAAAGGCCTCGAACATGGCCTCGGTCTTCTGGGAGGGGTCGGCGATGATGACGCCCTTGCCGCCGCCGTGAGGCAGACCGGCCACGGCGTTCTTGTGGCTCATGCCCCGGGACAGGCGCAGAACGTCGAACAGTGCGTCGTCGTAGCTGGCATAGGGGAACAGGCGGCAGCCGCCGATGGCGGGGCCCAGATTGGTGTTGTGCACAGCGATGATGGCCTTCAGACCGGCCTTTTCGTTGTTGACGAACAGCACCTTTTCATGGCGATAGTTGCTCATTTCAGTCATTGCATTCATTATTAAGAACCTCCTTGGATTCGAATAAACATTTGGAACGAAAACAGTTTAGCAGGTGGTTTTTTATTTTTCAATATGCAAATGTGAATTTTTTGTATTTTTTTGGAATGACCGGCCCGCTTACTTGCCGTATTCCCTGCCCAGAGTCAGCACCTTCATGTTCAGCTCGATCATGGCCGCTTTCTTGGGCGGCACCATGCTGCTGACCACGTTGTCCACCCCGTCAAAGGACAGCTCGGGGTGATTCTCCAGAAGGCTGCCCACAAGAACCATGTTGGCCAGAGAACCGGCTCCGGCCTGACGGGCCAGCTGGGTGGCGGGAACGTAGAACACCTCCACGTCGGTGCGGGTGACCTTCTCCTGAATGAGGGTGCTGTCCACATAGATCTGGCCGCCGGGGGCCACGGTATCCACGTACTTCTGCAGGGAGGGCAGATTCATGACCATCAGCACGTCGGGGGTGGTGATGATGGGCGAACCCACAGGGGTGTCGGACAGAATGACGTTGCAGTTTGCGGTACCGCCGCGCATCTCGGGGCCGTAGGAGGGCAGCCAGGAAACCTGCAGTTCCTCCTTCAAGCCTTTGTAGGCCAGGAACTTGCCGGCAAACAGGATGCCCTGTCCGCCGAAGCCGGCGATGAGGATTTGAGTGGTTTTCATGTTACTTCTCCTCCTTCGCGGCGCTGCGGTCCTTGTACACGCCCATGGGATAGTACGGCAGCATATCGCTGTCCACCCACTTCAGAGCCTGCTCCGGGGTCATACCCCAGTTGGTGGGACAGGCGGAGACCACTTCCACCAGGCTGAAGCCCTTACCCTCCACCTGATTCTGGAATGCCTTTTTGATGGCCTTTTTGGCGTTCATGACATTTTTGACATTGTTCACCGCCACGCGGGTGATGTACTCGGGCCCCTCCAGAGTGGCCAGCATCTCGCTGACGCGGATGGGCCAGCCGCAGTGGTTGACATCGCGGCCGTAGGGGGAGGTCTGGGTCACCTGACCGGGCAACGTGGTGGGTGCCATCTGACCGCCGGTCATACCGTAAATGGCGTTGTTGACGAAGATGATGGTGATATTCTCGTTGCGGGCAGCGGCATGGACGGTCTCCGCCATACCGATGGAGGCCAGGTCACCGTCACCCTGGTAAGTAAAAACAATATTGTCCGGGCGGCAGCGCTTGATACCGGTAGCAACGGCGGGGGCGCGTCCATGGGCAGACTCGATCATATCGCAGGTGAAGTAATCGTAGGCCATAACGGCGCAGCCAACGGGAGCGATACCGATGGCCTTGCCCTCGATGCCCAGCTCGTCCAGCGCCTCGGCCACCAGACGGTGGATAATGCCGTGGGGACAGCCGGGACAGTAGTGCAGGGGCAGGTCCGCAAGGGACTTGGGTTTTTCAAACACAACAGCCATCTCAGTACACTCCTTTCACAGCATTCTCGATACCGGCCAGCACTTCATCGGGACTGGGGACCATGCCGCCGCTGCGGCAGACAAGGCCCACAGGCCGCTTGCAGTTGGTAGCAAGGCGCACGTCCTCGATCATCTGACCCATGCTCAGCTCCACGCACACGAAGCCCTTGACGCGCTGGGCGGCCTGCTCCAGCACCTTCTTGGGGAAGGGCCACAGGGTAATGGGACGGATGAGGCCAACCTTGATGCCCTTCTCGCGGGCAGAGACCACGGCGTTCTTGGCAACACGGGCGGCAATGCCGAAAGCCACCACGCAGTACTCGGCATCCTCCATCATGTACTCTTCCCACATGGCCTCGTTCTCTTCCACCAGCTTATAGCGCTCGTAGCGTTCAAAGTTCTTGCGCTCCAGCTCCTCAGGCTTAAGGTAGAGGGAGTTGACCACGTTATGGGGACGCTTGCCCTCATGACCGGTCAGGGCCCAGGGTTTGTCGTACTGGCGGATCTCCTCTTCCTCAAAGGTGATGGGTTCCATCATCTGACCGATGGTGCCGTCAGCCAGGATCATGGCGGTCATGTTGTACTTGTCCGCCAGATCAAATCCCTTGATGGTCAGGCTGGCCATCTCCTGCACACTGGCGGGGGCCAGCACGATCATACGGTAGTCGCCGTGACCGCCGCCCTTGGTGGCCTGGAAGTAGTCCGCCTGGCTGGGCTGGATACCGCCCAGACCGGGGCCGCCGCGCTGGACGTTGACCACGAAGGCAGGAATGTCAGAGCCGGCCAGATAGCTCAGCCCCTCGGCCTTCAGGGAAATGCCGGGGCTGGAAGAGGAAGTCATCACGCGCATACCGGCAGCAGAGGCGCCGTAGACCATGTTGATGGACGCGATCTCGCTCTCCGCCTGCAGGAATACGCCGCCGATCTTGGGCATCTTCTTGGCCATATAGGCGGCGATCTCCGTCTGGGGGGTGATGGGATAACCGAAGTAGTGCCGGCAGCCGGCGCGAATGGCGGCCTCGGCAATGGCTTCGTTACCCTTCATAAGGACTCGTTCTGCCATGATAGATCCTCCTTATTTCTCCACGGTGATGATACAGTCGGGACACATGGTGGCGCAGAAGGCACAGCCGATGCACTTGTCCTCGTTCACCATCACGGCGGGAGAGTATCCTTTTTTGTTGATGCTTGCAGTGTCGATAGCCAGACAGCCCTTGGGGCAGGTGCTGACACACAGGCCGCAGCCCTTGCACAAATCGGTTTTGAATGTAAGCTTTGCCATTGTGCGTTCCTCCTGTTTCTCACTTTATATCAAAGTATTTTTCCTGTAGTTTCAAGCCAAACACGGACTGCCCCATCTGTGCAGCCAGCTTCTCTTCTGCCGTGGTCAGCCACAGGGGAAGACCGGAGAGCCTGCACAGCTCGTCCAGCTGCGCTTTGGAGCTGTCCAAAATATCCCGGGTCGTCTCGTTACCCAGATTGGTGTTGTTGACGATGCAGGTAAAGGGCAGGCCGCAGGCGGCCTCAATTTCCCGCATGACCTCCAGTGCCTCCTGGGCCGTAGTGGTCAGGGGCCGCAGGAAGTTGACCACAAAAGCCATGCGGTAATCGTTTTCTTCCTTAATATACGGCACGTAACGGCCCAGAGCATAGGCGCCCCGATCATCACCGCCGATGTCCATGACACCGTAGGTACTGTGGTCCTGCACCAGCCGATAGGTCTCGGCAGGCAGGGCGGGCAGGTCCACGTTGGAGTTTGCAAACTGGGGCGAGATCAGCTCCACCCCCGCCGCCTCCAGCACTGCGGCGCTGTCCTTGGTACGGAAGTAGGGGTTGACAATGTCCAGGTCGCCAACGCAGACCGGTTTTCCCTCCTCCGCCAGGCGCAGGGCATAGTTGACGGCGATGTTGGTCTTTCCGCTGCCATAGTGGCCGGCAAACAGGGTCAGGCGCTTGTGTTCCATTGCTCTTTCCCCTTACAGTTTGTTGCGGATGATCTTGCCGCTGATGGTCTTGGGCAGCTCGTCCCGGAATACCACGATGCGGGGGTATTTATAAGGTGCGGTGCGGGACTTGACGTACTCCTGGATCTCTTTCTTCAGCGCATCGGTACCCTCGGTACCCTTGACCAGCACGATACTGGCCTTGACCACCTGACCGCGGACCTCGTCGGGTTCGGCGGACACGCCGCACTCCAGAACATAGGGCAGCTCCATGATGGTGCTTTCGATCTCGAAGGGACCAATGCGGTAGCCGGAGGACTTGATGACATCGTCGGCACGGCCCACGTACCAGTAGTAGCCGTCCTCATCACGCCAGGCAAGGTCGCCGGTGTGGTACATGCCGTCATGCCACACATGGTCGGTGGCCTCCTGATTGCGGTAGTAGCCGGAGAACACGCCGCAGGTGGGGGTGGGATCGGTACGGATGACGATCTCGCCGTTGACACCGTCGGCCACAGGGTTGCCGTCAGCATCCACCAGATCGATGCCGTAGCCGGGAACCGGCTTGCCCATAGCGCCGGGTTTGAGCTGGGTTCCAACAAGGTTGGCAATGCCCAGCGTCATCTCCGTCTGGCCAAAGCCTTCCGCGATGCGCAGACCGGTGGCTTTCTCGAACTGATAGAACACCTCGGGGTTCAACGCCTCGCCTGCAGTGGTGGCGTGGTGGATGGAGGAAAGGTCGAAGCGGCTCAGGTCCTGCTTGATGAGCATGCGGTACATGGTGGGCGGCGCACAGAAGGTGGTGATGCCGTACTGCTTGAACATGGGCAGGATCTTCTCGGCATCGAAGCGGTCAAAGTCGTAGGTGAATACCGCACCCTCGCACAGCCACTGGCCGTAGAGCTTGCCCCACAGGGCCTTGCCCCAGCCGGTCTCGGAGATGGTGAAGTGCAGACCGTCCCGCTCGGCCAGATGCCAGTACTTGGCGGTGACATAGTGGCCCAAAGCGTACTTGTAGCTGTGCAGAGCCATCTTGGGGTATCCGGTAGTACCGGAGGTGAACAGCATCAGCATGGGGTCGGAGCCGCAGGGGGCGTCCTCCGTGCGCAGATAGCGGCGGCTGAACAGGCAGTACTCCTCGTCATAGTTGTGCCAGCCCTCTCGGGATCCGCCGACCAGGATCTTGGTCAGGTTCAGTCCCAGAGACCGCTCCGCCAGTTCCATCTGGTGGGCAGCATCGCCGTCGGCAGTACACACCACCGCGTTGACACCGGCGGCATCAAATCGGTAGGCAAAGTCCTTCTCCTGCAGCTGATTGGTGGCGGGGATGGCGATAGCTCCCAGCTTGTGCAGGCCCAGAATGGCAAACCAGAACTGATAGTGCCGCTTGAGCACCAGCATGACCCGGTCGCCCCGCTTGATGCCCAGAGATTTGAAGTAGTTGGCGCTCTGAGAAGATGCATCCTTGATATCCTTGAACGTAAAGCGGCGCTCGGTCATATCGTTGGCCACGTGGACCATGGCCAGCTTGTCGGGTTCCTGCCGGGCAATGGCATCCACCGTGTCAAAGGCAAAATTGTACTTGTCGGCATTTTCAAATGTGATATTCTGCAGGGCGCCCTTTTCATCCTCCAGCGCGTGTATGAACTTGTGACACAGCAAGTGGTCGTTGGCAGTCTTGCGGCTGCTGCCGATGTACAGCTTCTGGTCGGTAGTCTCGGACACCATGATCATGGCAAGGAACACGCAGTCCTGTCCGTCGATGGCGATCATGCCGTGAGGAGTGGAGGACTTGTAGAAAATACTGTCGCCCTCGTGCAGGATCTCCTCGTGGTCGCCCACACGGATGCGCATGGAACCCTTGATGACCAGATCAAACTCCTGACCGGCATGGGTCACGGTGTGGATGGGTTTATCCTGCAGCTCGGCAGAATACTGATAGGTGACCCAGTAGGGGGTGGCCAGCTTCTTGCGGAACATGGGGGCCATATCCTGAATGGTGATGCCGTCCTCGCTGGCGGTGGTCAAGCCCCTGCCCCGGCGTGTGACGGTATAGCCGGACAGCTTGGCGCTCTGTCCTTCCAGCAACACGGTAATTTCCACGCCGAAGATCTTAGCACACTTATGCATAAAGGTGAAGGGGAGGTCCACAGTTCCGGACTCGTACAGGCTGTACGTATCTACAGTCAGCTCGGTCTTTTGGGCCATGTCCTCCACGCTGTAGCCAAAGATCTCCCGCATCTCGCGAATTCGCATGGCCACATCCATCAGCTGCGTCTGGGTCGTGGTGTTCATGTTGCTCATAATACTCATTCCTTTCTGAAAACAAAAAAACGTCTCAAGAATTTCTTCTTGAGACGAGTTAAACATTACCCGCGGTACCACTCAAATTACGGCAAAAGCCGTCACTTCAGACTCCAACAAGTCCTATCCCTTAACGCGGGCTGACGGGAGGGCCTGGCGCACGCTCGGCTCACCGACTCGGAAGTGATGGGTTCATTTGGTTTCGAATTATCGGCTTGCACCAACCGCCGACTCTCTGAAAATCCGAAGGACCGAACCGTCTTCGTCACAGTCTTTGCTTTTTCGATTGACCACACTCTACCACAACCGGTTTGCTTTGTCAACCACTTTTTTGCAATTTACTGCGTTAAAGAAAAAATTTCTTTAGGGGGTTGACAAACTCTTCACTTTCCTTTATATTACTCACATACTGCGAAAGACTTTGACGGAAAATCCGCCTTGTCAAACTCGCTTCAGAGAGCCGGTGGTTGGTGCGAACCGGCGCGACGGACAATGCGGTCTGCTTCCCGAGTCGGTTTTGTGAACCCGTTTTGGACGGCTAGTAATGAAACCCGGGCGCCCCCGTTACGGGCTAGGACTTTGTTGGAAGTCCGATGAGTGATTTCCCCCTTTGGGAGATAATCAGGGTGGTACCGCGAATGTAAATTCGTCCCTGAGGTCTTTGGACCTCAGGGATTTCTTTTTATTTTAGGCAGGAGTTGATTGATATGCGACAGATCAAAATCAGCGATGTGACCATGAAGCAGGCGGGCAAGGGGTTCACCCTCTCCTTCCGCGAGAAAATCGAGCTGGCCAAACTTCTGGACAGCCTCGGCGTTTCCGTCATTGAACTGGAAGGTGTCTCCGACAGCCGTACCGATGCCCTGCGGGTCAAATCCGCAGCGCAGGCGGTGCAGCAGAGCATCGTGGCCGTCCCTGTCCAGCTGGACGAGGGGAACATTACCGCCGTGTGGAACGCGCTGAAAACCGCAAAGCACCCCCGTCTGCAGGTCTGCGCTCCCGTCAGTTCCGTGCAGATGGAGTATCTGTACCACAAAAAGGCAGATGCTATGCTGGAAGACATCAGCAATGCCGTCAGCCTGTGCCGCAGCCTGTGCGCCGACGTGGAGTTCATGGCCGACGACGCCACCCGTGCCGATGCCGGCTTCCTGACCCAGGTCCTGACCGCTGCTATCGAGGCCGGTGCTGCCACCGTCACCCTCTGCGACTCCGCCGGCACCATGCTGCCCGAGGAATTTTCCGCATTCATTTCCGACCTGTACACGGCCATCCCCGCTTTGGCAGACGTGACCCTGGGCGTGGGCTGCAGCAACGCCCTGTCTTTGGCCGACGCCTGCGCCATCGCCGCGGTGGCCGTGGGTGCGGGCGAGGTAAAGGCCGCCGCCTACCCCCAGAACACCGCTTCCGTTGCAAGCCTTGCCGAGATCCTGACTGCCCGGGGCGACAGCCTGCAGGCCGCCTCCTCCGTCCGCACCGCCCAGCTCAGCCGAATCATCGGCCAGATCACCTGGATGTGCCAAACCGAAAAGAAAAAGACTTCCCCCTTCGACAGCGGCGTGCGGGAGGATGAGGACATCTACCTCTCCGCCCACGACGATGCCGAATCCGTTTTAAAGGCTGTTGCCAAGCTGGGCTATGACCTGTCGGAAGAGGACAGCGCTAAGGTAGTTGAGGCGTTCCGTGCCATCGCCGCCAAGAAGGAGCAGGTGGGGATCCGGGAGCTGGATGCCATCGTGGCCTCCGCCGCCATGCAGGTGCCTGCCACCTACCGGCTGGACACCTATGTCATCAACTCCGGCAACACCATCGCCTCCTCCGCCCACATGCGCCTTGTTAAGGACGATCAGATTATGGAGGGCGTCTGCCTTGGCGACGGCCCCATCGACGCGGCTTTTCTTGCCATCGAGCAGATCACCGGCCGTCACTATGAGCTGGATGACTTCCAGCTTCAGGCCGTGACCGAGGGCCGTGAGGCCATGGGTCAGACCATCGTGCGCCTGCGCTCCGGCGGCAAGCTGTACTCCGGCCGGGGTATCTCCACCGACATCGTGTGCGCCGGCATCAACGCCTACCTCAGCGCACTGAACAAAATCGTCTATGAGGAGGAATCTGTATGAAACTTTCCTTCTCCACCCGCGGCTGGTCAAGCTTCACGTGGGATGAAGTAGTTTCCCTTGCCACCGATATGGATTTCAGCGGTATCGAGGTCTACAATCTGCCCAAGTGCGACCCCCTTGTGGACCGCTCCGGCCCGTTCCACAAATATCAGGCGGCGGCCACTGTGCGCCAGCTGAAAGAAAAAAAGCTCACCATCCCCTGCTTTGACACCTCCTGCGATCTGTCCGCCGGCGAGGACGCCGTGACCGAACTGCGCACCCTGATGGAGGCCGCCCGCAACGCCCGGGTGAAGTATGTCTCTGCCGTGGCGCTGACGGACAACGAGGAGCTGGTAAAACAGAACCTCTCCGCCCTGCTGGATGATGCCCGCGACTTTGAGGTGACCATTCTCATCAAATCCAGCGGCATCTACGCCGACACCGCCCGTCTGCGCCGCCTGCTGGACGAGTTTGCCTGTGACGAGCTGGCCGTGCTGTGGGACGTGCATCACCCCTACCGCGACTTTGGTGAGAGCGGTGACACCACCATCAAAAATCTGGGCGACTACGTCCGCCACGTCCACCTGCGGGATTCCGACGACAGCGGCGAGTACACCATCATCGGCGAAGGCACCGCCCCCATCAGTGACTTTATGTTGGCCCTTTCCTCCGTCAACTACGACGGGTTCATCTCTCTGGAGTGGAAACCGGAGTATCTGGACGACCTGCAGGACCCCGAAGTCATTTTTCCCTACTTCGTCAACTACATGAACCGCTTTGACAACCCCCGGGGCAAGAAGAAGTCCCTCTACTTCAACCACGACGGCACGGGTCAGTACGTGTGGAAAAAGGACGAACTGATCGACCTGACCTTCTCTCAGGTGCTGGACCGCATGGCCGAGGAGTTCCCCGACCAGTACGCCATCAAGTACACCACACTGGACTATACCCGCACCTACGCCCAGTTCCGGGAGGATGTAGACACCTTTGCCCGGGCGCTGGTCTCTCTGGGCGTAAAGCCGGGCAGTAAGGTTGCCGTCTGGGCTACCAACGTTCCCGAGTGGTACATTTCCTTCTGGGCCTGCGCCAAGATCGGCGCGGTGCTGGTCACCGTGAACACCGCTTACAAAATTCACGAGGCCGAGTACCTCCTGCGCCAGTCGGACACCCATACGCTGGTCATGATCGACTCCTGTCTGGACTCCGACTACAAGAGCATTATCAACGAGCTATGTCCCGAGATCGCCCGAGCCAAGGCCGGTCAACCTTTACACTGCAAGCGTCTGCCCTTCCTGCGCAATGTCATCACGGTGGGGTTCCGTCAGCCGGGCAGTCTGACCTTTGACGAGGCCATGGCCCGTGCCAATCTGGTCAGCTCCGAGACCGTGGCACAGATGGCCGCCGCCGTCCGCCCCGACGACGTGTGCAATATGCAGTACACCTCCGGCACCACCGGCTTCCCCAAGGCGTTATGCTCACCCACTACAACGTGGTCAACAACGGCAAGTGTATCGGCGACCGCATGGGCCTTTCCACCGCCGACCGCATGATGATTCAGGTGCCCATGTTCCACTGCTTCGGCATGGTGCTGTCCATGACGGCCTCCATGACCCACGGCGCTACCATCTGCCCCCTGCCCTATTTTTCCGCAAAACAGTCTTTGGCCTGCATCAATCAGGAGCGCATCACCTGCTTCAACGGCGTACCCACCATGTTCATCGCCATGTTCAATCACCCCGATTACCGCAAGACCGATTTTTCCCACATGCGTACGGGCATTATGGCCGGTGCCGGCTGTCCCCCGGAGCTGATGCGCCGGGCCGCCCAGCCGGACGAGATGAACATGACCGGCATCGTCAGCGTATACGGCCAGACCGAGTCCTCCCCCGGCTCCACCATGAGCGCCTGGACCGACGATCTCTATCTGCGTACCGACACCGTCGGCTACGCCTTCCCCCACGTACGCTGTAAAATCGTGGATCCGGAAACCGGATTGGAGGTTGCCGACGGAGTCAACGGTGAGTTCTGTTCCAAGGGCTACAACACCATGAAGGGTTACTACAAGATGCCTCAGGCCACCCGGGATACTGTGGATGCCGAGGGTTGGCTCCACTCCGGCGACCTTGCCTGCCGGAACGAGGACGGCACCTACCGGATCACCGGCCGTCTGAAAGACATGATCATCCGCGGCGGCGAGAACATCTACCCCAAGGAGATCGAGGAGTTTATCTACACCCATCCCGCCGTCCGGGACGTGCAGGTCATCGGCGTGCCGGACAAGAAGTACGGCGAAGAGATCATGGCCTGCATTATCCTGAAGGAGGCCGGTTCTCTCACCGAGAATGAGATGCTGGACTATATCAAGGCCAGCATGGCCCGCCACAAGGTCCCCAAGTACATCAAATTTGTGGACGGTTTCCCCATGAACGCCGCCGGCAAAATTTTGAAGTACAAAATGCGCCAGGATGCCGCAAAGGAGCTTGGCCTCACCGGCGACGGCGCCGATACCGCCGGTCCGGCCGGGAAATAAACATACACAAAGCAAAAGCCGCAGACGAGTACTCGTCTGCGGCTTTTTGGTCGTCGCGAACGATACGAAGTCCGCGACGACGTGGTCCGAGTGGGGAGACTCGAACTCCCAGCATCTAGCTCCCAAACAAAGCGAAACGGTTTTTTCTGGTAATTTATAGTGCTTTTCGGTGCTTTTTAGTCGATTCCTGGTACTCTTTAGTCATCTATAAACCTGTGTTTCACAGGTGTCCCGGAGTTGTCTGTGGTCATTTCTGTGGTCAAAAAACTCTTCCCGCTCCAAACTGGTGATTTTTCACCGGCCCAGGGCGGGAAGCGTTTCTCGTTTTATGTGGTCGTATTGTAACTCTGAGCAGGAGGTTATGCAAGTCCTTTCTGAGTGGTACCGCCCAAGAAGTATTTCACTTTGCCTCTTTTCGCTTCCTACCATAGTACTTTTTAGGAAAATACTCTTTCCCGAACTGCCATAAGTATTTATCAATTTCCTTCAAGGAGAACTTCTCTAAACCGTAGTAAGCCCGGAATGCTATCAGAATATCCTTGAATCGTCTGTAATCCTTTAACTCTTCCGTGCGGAAACTGGCAAAACAGTCGGTGTCACGGAAATACCGAAGCACCTCATCTACATAGCTGTCATAAATCGGGTATGCATCAGGGTTATGATGGCTGCAGTATTTGCTGGCGAATGAATAAAGGTTCTTTTTCTTCCCATCAAACTCCATCATCCTTATATCATCAACCAGCGACTCGTCGCCTGCCTTCAAGCGCATATCAATATCCAAAGCCTTAATATGCTCGGCAACAGGATAAACAGAGAAGATGTTCGTACTGTAAAACTGATTCAGAGTCGTTACCTTGAGGAGAATATCCGTAATATCCTGATTCCCCGGCGCCAAATCAAAGAACAAACGATTCAACGCGCGTTCTTGTTCCCTGTAGGAATCTAACTCTTCCCACGTCGCTTGATAATGAATTACTTCCTGAACGCTGGGGGTGGGAATCCCGGCAAGTGCAGTTTTTACCTTTCTGCCCTTCCCTCTTTGATGTGTGCGGCTCCGGGGAATTTCAGGTAGTTCTCCATCCGAATATAGAAACCGTTTAAACCGGCGCAAGTGCGCCATGTAACTGTTTATGTTCGAAGTCGTATTGCCCTTCGACTTTGCACTTAAAACCGCCTGCAAATGGTCGAGTGCTTCCGCCTCGAAATTCTCAGATTGAAGCAGTGCCCAAAAATCCAAAGAATCATCGTGGCGCAACAGATAAAAAGCATCCGACCGAGATGTTTGAATCGTAAGCGGAGATAGATTCTGCGCCTTCAAATGTTCTGTGTATTGGTCCCGGATTTCTTCGAAGGACATATCTTTGATCTGATCTAAAACCATATTAGTCACTCCTATCTTCACAGTAAGATAAAGTGGTTTTTCCATGGTGTTTCCATCATCCGCTTCACGCAGCTTGTAATGATGGCCGTGTGCCGCGGTTGCATCAGGAAGAAATAGTAGCGTTGGGATGTAGTCTTAAATTTCAGTCCAAGGCCTTCCACGTTCGGGAATGCCCCAGAGTCGATCAATTGCTTATTCTGTGCTGTGTAGAATTCATCTGGCCGTCGCGCCTTATGCTGATAATAAATCACGCTGGCTCCAGCACGATAATACTCGGCCAGTTCAAACGGTAGCACGAACTTGTTGCTCTTCCCCGTACCGTTGGCAGATGGTACGATCAGTCCATTATCAGGATCAACAAAGATGATGTCACAGTTTTGCAGTTGATACATAGCCCGGTTATGCCATTCCCAGCGAACCTCCTGCCGCTCTGTTTTATCTGCTCCGGCAAAATCAAGTATTCTCGAATAGAAGGCCGCCCGCAGAATATCGGCCCGTTCCAACGCACTGACTTCCCGCTTGCCTGAACCTACAATTTGTCCCAATGCAGACCACAACTGCTCATCGCAAGCACGAAAATCAGCCTTTTTCAAATAGCCGATGTGCCGCCCGTCACCATTATGCGTTTCGTCAGGGGTCAAGTACCAATTAACCCCAATGGATAATCCAGTTTGGCTGAGCTGCCGAAGCAAACCCAGTTTCCCAAAATCTCCAATATCTCCGGTATAGCGATTTTGCATCGTGCGCACC
>JAFQBN010000001.1 GCA_017416685.1 Oscillospiraceae bacterium | reverse complement strand
TCTGCCTCATCTGGGTGCCTCCACCCCCGAGAGTGAGGATAACTGCGCCGTCATGGCGGTCCGCGAGCTGGAGGATTATCTGGTCAACGGCAACATCCGCAACAGCGTGAATATGCCCAATCTGGTGCAGGAGTGGAGCGGCGTGGCCCGCCTGTGCATGATCCACGAGAACGTGCCTGCCATGCTGACCAACATCATGACCACCCTGTCCGACGACGGCATCAACGTGGAGAACATGACCAACAAGTCCCGCAAGGACGTGGCCTACACCGTGGTGGACGTGAACACCCGCATCGCCGACGATGTAGCCAACCAGCTGCGCGCCATTCCCGGCATGATCCGCGTGCGTGTGCTGACCCACAGAGATTGATTGCATAATATTTATAAGGTAGGGGGAGGCTTCCGGATGGAAGCCTCCCCTCTTTTATAATTGCATCTGCTCCAGCAAACGCAGTACGACCCCCGCGTGTTCCCGGCTGTGTGCCGCAAGGTCCGCGTACAGATCATTGAAGGTCTCCTCCCCCACCTGCGCCGCCTGTTCCAGCATCCGGGCAGCAGATTGCAGGTGCAGGTATTTTTGCCGCAGGCCCTCCATCAGGTCGGGGACCGCCCCGGCGCTTCCCGCTTCCGGACGCCAGCGCTGTCCGGTCGTGATGTACCACGCCGCCGCCAGCCGGGCAAGCTGCCTGCGCTCGTCGGCGGCCATGCCGCTCAGCACCCGTGCCATGCTGCCGCCGGCTTTCCGGGCAAGGCTTTGTGTCGCCCGCCAGCCGGTCGTGTGCGCGCGAAGCTGCTCCAAAAGTCCATCCGTCTGCCCAACGGGTGCAGGCGGCGCGGGCGGCTGTCCGGCAGGCACCAGCGCCGTCTGCTCCTGCTCCCGCCCCGCCATCACCCGGTGCCATACCCGCTCAAAAACCGCCGCATCCTCCGCACTCAGCCCCTCGGTCGGCAGCGCCGGGGTCAACACGTCATCCGTCATAGCCGTTCCTCCTTATGGTTTTCTGCTTCATTCTATGCTCCGGCCTTGTTTTTTGCCCCAAATCGTGGTACACTTTCCACCGAAACCGCTTGAAAGGAGTTTTCTCATGCTTTCCGAATCCGAACTGCTCAGCCGGGTGAACCAGCCCGGACTGTTCCATACCGCCGGCGGCATCACCATCCTGTCCGCCCGACCCGACGGCACCGCCGAAGGCGTGCTGGACGTGACCGAACGCAGCTACAACCCCCACGGCACCGTCCACGGCGGCTGTCTCTATACCCTTGCCGACACTGTGGCGGGCAGCGCCGTTGCCGCCGCCTGCGGCAAACCCTGTGTCACCGCCAGCGGTACGCTGGAGTTTCTGCGCCCCGCCACCGGCAGCCGCGTGTTCTGCTCCACCCGGCCCAAAAAGCTGGGACGTGTCCTGAATGTGATGCAGGTGGAGCTGACCGGTGACAACGGCAAAACCGTGGCCACCGGCACTTTCACCTTTGCCGTCACCGGCTGATACTTGACAGCACCGCCTATCCATGGTAGAATACCCGCAATCGAATATTGTCGATAGAGGTGCGGCGACTATGCGTACCGCGGGACAAGGGCAGGCAGCCGTCCCCCGGGAGAGGAGTCCCCGCCGAAGGATGTACCGCTTGCCTGAGCGCTGCACCCTGGTTTGTGGGAGAATATCCCCCGAACTGTCACATTCCGTGGAGCGCTATCACCCTGACCGGGACTTGTATGGGCGTTTCTGCGGAAACGCCCGTTTTTATGTGCCTAATGCGCGGTCGCGCGCTAAATTATTAGGAGGGAAAAACAAATGAGAAGCAAAAACCGTTGGCTGAGCCGTGTCGCCGTCATTATGATGATGGTCATGGCCCTGGCCACCACCATCTTCGCCACCGGCGAGGAAGCTGAAGTTGTCAGCAAGTTTATCAACACCCCCTGGTCCCTGCTGCCCCCCGTCATCGCCATTGTGCTGGCCCTGATCACCAAGGAGGTCTACTCCTCCCTGTTCATCGGTATCCTGGCCGGCGGTCTGATGTACTCCAACTTCAGCTTTGAGGGTACTTTGAACCATGTGTTCAATGACGGCATCGTGGCCTCCCTGTCCGACAGCTGGAACGTCGGCATCCTGGTCTTCCTGGTCATCCTGGGCGCCATGGTGTCCCTGATGAACAAGGCCGGCGGCTCCGCCGCTTTCGGCCGCTGGGCCCAGACCCATATCAAGTCCCGCGTGGGTGCGCAGCTGGCCAGCATCCTGCTGGGCTGCCTGATCTTCATCGACGACTACTTCAACTGCCTGACCGTGGGCAGCGTCATGCGCCCCGTGGCCGACAAGCACAAGCTGTCCCGCGCCAAACTGTCCTATATTATTGATGCCACCGCCGCTCCTGTGTGCATCATCGCCCCCATCTCCTCCTGGGCCGCCGCCGTGGCCGGCTTTGCCGAGGACGGTCAGGGCTTCAACCTGTTCCTGCGCGCCATCCCCTATAACTTCTACGCTCTGCTGACCATCGTGATGATGGTGGGTCTGGTGGTTATGAAGGTGGACTTCGGCCCCATGGCCAAGCACGAGCGCAACGCCATCGAGAACGGTGACCTGTTCTCCGGCTCCAACCCCTACGCCAACGCCGATGATGACGCCCCCGAGGGCAAGGGCATCGTGCTGGATCTGGTCTTCCCCGTTATCGTGCTGATCATCAGCTGCGTTATCGGCATGATCTACACCGGCGGCTTCTTCTCCGGCGAGTCCTTCATCAACTCCTTTGCCAACTCCGACGCTTCCGTGGGTCTGATGCTGGGCTCCGCTGTGGCTCTGGTCATCACCATGATCTACTACATGATCCGCCGCTCCATGAAGTTCAAGGAGATGATGAGTTCCATCCCCGAGGGCTTCAAGGCCATGGTCCCCGCCATCCTGATCCTGACCTTCGCCTGGTCCCTGAAGGCCATGACCGACTCCCTGGGCGCCAAGGAGTTCGTCGCCGCTCTGGTGGAGAGCGCCACCGGCATCCAGTTCCTGCTGCCCGTCATCGTGTTCGCGGTGGGCTGCGTGCTGGCCTTCGCCACCGGCACCAGCTGGGGCACCTTCGGCATCCTGATCCCCATCGTGCAGAGCGCTCTGCCCGCCGAGAATCCCCTGATGATCGTGTGCATCTCCGCCTGCATGGCCGGTGCCGTGTGCGGTGACCACTGCTCCCCCATCTCCGACACTACCATCATGGCTTCCGCCGGCGCTCAGTGCGACCACGTCAACCACGTGTCCACTCAGCTGCCCTACGCCTTCTCCTGTGCTGTCATCGCCGGTATCGCCTATCTGGTGGCCGGTGTGCTGGGCATGGTCGGCGCCCCCGTCATCATCGCCCTGCCTGTGGGTCTGGTGCTGATGCTGGGCTTCCTGCTGATCATGAAGCGGGACCAGAAGAAGTAATCTCCCTTACACATGAAAACGCACCCTGTCAGCCGACAGGGTGCGTTTTTCTTTCCTCGTGCAGTTTTTCCTGAAGCAGGGCAATGGCCCGGTCGATGGCCTGCACCTGCATGGGATCGCAGAAAATACGTACCGAGCGCAGGTGTTCCACCGCCTGTCTGTCCGTCATAGGCATCCCTCCCGCCCATTCTATGCACAAAAACGCGCCCCGACCCGCTTGGTCGAGGCGCGTTTTTATTTATTCGGGATAGCGGCGGCACAGCTCGTCCACCACTTGGGCTACAGTCCCCTCGCCGCAGGGACACAGCAGCTTCGCCCCCCACTGCTTCACCTCGTCGGCACAATCCGCCGGAGCAAATGGGATTTGGGACAGAGCCAGCATGGGGATGTCGTTCTGGTTATCTCCCACGCACCAGATGTGTTCCGGGTCAATTCCAAGGCGTCGTGCCAGCTTCGCCGTCATGCCGCCCTTGTTGCTTCCCCGGTCCGTCAGTTCGAGATAGTAGTGGTTGGAAAAGATGGCCTCGTATCGGTCGGGACAATGTTCTGCAAGCCAGTCTCTAGCTTGCAGCAGGGTCTCATGCTCACTTTGGATGATCGCCTTGGTCCACGGAGTCGGGATCTGCTCAACGGGCAGCACGGTATAGCTGCTGCCCACCTTTTTCATGTGCATTTGCGTGACCCAGTTGGGGGCGTGAGCATAAATGTCCTCGCCGTGATATGCCTCGAACCCGAGTCCCCCAATGGCCGCGCACAGGGCGGTCAGATCCTCAGGCGCACGGTCATCCAGCAGAGTCTGTACCAGCATGGTGTCCGTCTCAAAGTCGTACAGAGCCGAGCCGTTGGACAGCACCACCGGCGCGTTGATGGGCAGCTGATGGGCATAAGGCGCAAAGGTGGTGTGCGCCCGTCCGGTGGCGACAGTGAACCGCCCGCCGTTTTGGGTAAAATAGTTCAGCGCGGCAATGTTGTCGGGCGGAATGTATCCGCTGCTGCCGCACAGGGTGTCGTCATAGTCGCTGACCAGCAGCACGCCGTCAAATCGTTTCCCGCTCATGATCTGACCTCCACCCGGTCAATGGTCCCGCCGCCCAGCACCACGTCGCCGTCATACAGCACTACGGCCTGTCCCGGGGTCATGGCACGCTGGGGCGCATCAAAGGTCACCCGCAGGCGGTCCGGGCCGATCTGCTCGGCCACGGCGGGCTGAGCCGGCTGGCGGTAACGGGTCTTTGCCTGCACCCGGATGGGCTTGTCCAGTTTATCAAACGGGATAAAATTCAGGTCCGTGGCCTCCAGCGTAGTGGCCATCAAGTCCTCCGGTCCGGACAGGGTCACTTTGTTTTCTGTCGGACAAATATCGGTTACGTACAGCCGCCCGTTGGCGCTGGACACACCGATGCCGCGCCGCTGGCCCAGGGTGTAGCAAATCACGCCCTCATGCCGCCCCAGTACCCGGCCATCCGGGGCAACGAAGTCGCCGGGGACGGGCGTTTTGCCCGTGTGACGGCAGATAAAGCCCGCGTAGTCTCCGTCGGGGATGAAGCAGATATCCTGGCTATCCCCCTTGTGGGCGGTGGCCAAACCGCTTTGGGCGGCAAGGGCGCGGATCTCCTCCTTGGAAAGTCCGCCCAGAGGGAACAGCGTATGTGCCAGCTGATGCTGGGTCAGGCAGTAGAGTACATAGCTTTGGTCCTTTTCCGGGTGCAGCGCCGTTTTCAGCAAGTGCCGCCCCGCTCCTCCGTCCCATTCAATGCGGGCGTAGTGGCCGGTGGCCAGCTTGTCCGCGCCCAGCTCCAGCGCCCGCTCCAGCAAGGCGCCGAACTTGATGTACCGATTGCAGCTGATGCAGGGATTGGGCGTGCGGCCCTGCCAGTAAGCCGCGGCAAAAGTGTCCTTTACCCGACGGCAGAACTCCCCTGACAGGTCAAAGGTATGGTGGGCAAAGCCGAGCTGCGCCGCCACACGGGCGGCGTCGGCTGCCTCGCTGCCCGCATGCTCATGCAGGCGCAGGGTCACGCCCAGCAGGTCATACCCCTGCCGACCCAGCAGCACCGCCGCGGCGGAGCTGTCCACGCCGCCGCTCATGGCCACCGCAACCACGCTCATTTGCCCACCTCCTCAGTTTATTTGCCTTATTCTATCACACTTTTCCTCCTGCCACAACGCAAAACTTATTCCAGCCGTTCCACCTGTACTCCCGTATAGTACCAGCTTAAAATCTCCCGAAAGCTCTTTCCCTGTTTTGCCAGCGCGTTGGCCCCGTACTGGCTCATACCGACCCCGTGTCCATATCCGGTGGTCCGGAAGGTCAGCTCGTCCCCCTGGGCCGACACCGAGAAGCAGGCCGAGCGCAGGCCCAGCAATTTCCGCACCTGCCCCCCGGTCAGCTCCACGCCGCCCACCGTTACCCGGCTCACCGTCCCCGACGGCTGCCACTCGAAATCGCTCAGCCAGCGGTTCACCGGGCCGCTGAAGTCGGCATCGGGATACTGGGCCGTCACCAGTTCTTTGAACTGTTCCGTGGTCACGGTCACCTCGCCGCGCCAGTTGGGGACTTCCTCCCCCTCAGGACTTGCAACGCTGACCAGATAAGGCACCGCGCTGCCCCACACCGCCACGGCATCCACCGTGCTGCCCGGGGCGGAGGAAAAGTAAACCGCCTGAATGGGTTTGCCCTCGTAGAGGGCCACCAATCCGTCTGTTTCCGCCACCGCCCGGCTGATTTTCCCGGCGTATTCCTCCGCCTTGTCCCCCCACTTCTCCGCCGCTTCCGCGGGAGAGCAGTAAGCCTGACAGCATCCGGAGTCCACGCAGATGTCCGCCGGAGTGTGCTTGTCCCTGCCGGCGGCAGCCCAATAGGTGCGGGCAGCAACTGCCTGGGCCTTCAGTGCCTCCAGCTCAAAGGAGGCTGGCATCTCTGCCGAAACGACTCCCCGCAGGTAGTCCGCAAGGTGCAGTTTTTCCACCCTGCCGTCCTCCAGCTGCAACGCCACCGTCTGCTCGGCGTCGGTTCCGCCCTGCACCGCAGGCAGCTCTCCCTTTACAGGCGTATGTCCGCCCAACAACAAAACCGGCAGCAAAAACTGCAGCATCAGCAGCAACAGCGCCGTACACACCACGCGTTTCACACAAGCTCCCCCCTCATTTGTTCTCTATACTTTATGCCGCCCGGCAGAAAACATTCTCCCGGCCGCCCACGCGAAAACATCATTTTTTGTTCCCTTGCGCTGAAATGTGTGGTATAATATGGGCATCCCTTTCCACCCGGCTGTGCCGGACGCACAGACAAAGGAGTTTTTTTATGGACAAGATCATTACCTTCGCCGTTCCCTGTTACAATTCCGCCGCTTACATGGAACACTGCGTGGACACCCTGCTGCAGGGCGGCGACGACATTGAGATCATTCTGGTGGATGACGGCTCCACCCAGGACAACACCGCCGAGATCTGCGACCGCTACGCCGCCCAATACCCCGACATCGTCCGGGCCATCCATCAGGAAAACGGCGGCCACGGCGAGGGCGTCAATCAGGGCCTGCGCAACGCCCGTGGCGTGTACTACAAGGTTGTGGACTCCGACGACTGGGTGGACGTGCCCGCCCTGCGCACCGCACTGGAAAAGCTGCGCCAGTTCGTCCGGGACGAGAAGCTGGTCGACCTGCTCCTGTGCAACTACGTCTACGAACACGTGGCGGACAATACCCAGCGGGTCAACCACTTCCGCAAGCTGCTGCCCGTGGGCCGGGTGTTCGGCTGGGACGCGGTTGCCAAGTTCCGCCCCGACCAGTTCATCATGATGCACAACGTTATCTACCGCACCCAGCTGCTGCGGGACTGCGGTCTGGAGCTGCCCAAGCACACCTTCTACGTGGACAGCATCTTTGTCTACGAGCCACTGCCCTACGTAAAGAATATGTACTATCTGGACGTAGACCTGTACCGCTACTTCATCGGTCGGGAGGACCAGTCGGTCAACGAGCAGGTCATGCTCCGCCGCATCGACCAGCAGCTGCGGGTCAACTACCACATGCTGGACAGCCACGATCTGAACGAGGTGTCTGCCAAAAGCAAGCCTCTGGGTGCCTATATGTTCAACTATCTGGCCATCATGGTCACCGTGTCCTCCATCTTCCTTGATATGGACGGCTCGGAGGAGGCCATGGAGAAACGCAAAAAGCTGTGGGATTACATCAGGGAGCGGGATGTGGGTCTGTACCGCAAAATGCGTTACTTCTCTCTGCCCGCGTTCACCTATCTCCCCGGCAAGGCCGGCCGCAAACTGTCCCTTGCCATGTACCGGGTGGCCCGGAAAATCTATAAGTTCAACTGATCGGAAGGCCCGTGCGCAGCTGCGCACGGGCCTTTTTATCTTTCTTAAAAATTTTTCAAAAAACTCTTGACAGCAAAGGGATTTGTGGTATAATTCACTTTGCTGTTGCGAGTGTAGCTCATCTGGTAGAGCGCCACCTTGCCAAGGTGGAGGTAGCGAGTTCGAGCCTCGTCACTCGCTCCAAAAAGCGCCCAACCCTTGGTTGGGCGCATTTCTTTTCTTAAAACATATTCCTTGCAGCCCTTCAAGGAGGTCGCTTCTATGTCCATGCGCAATCATGCTCAAACCATCATTGATGCCGCCATCCGCTCCGCCCTGCCCGACGCGGCGGTCCGGCGCGCTCTTTCCGATCATACCTTTGCCCCCGGGCGGGTGGTGCTGGTGGCTGCCGGCAAGGCCGCCTGGCAGATGGCCGCCTGTGCTGCGGACCTGCTGGGCGGGCGTATCGACGCCGGCGTGGTGGTCACCAAATACAACCACTCCAAAGGTCCCATCGCCAACTTCCAGATCTTCGAGGCCGGTCACCCCGTCCCCGACGAGAACTCCTTTCGGGGGACTCAGGCCGCCATTGACCTGATCAGCGGCCTGACGGCGCAGGACACGGTGCTGTTCCTGCTGTCCGGCGGCGGCTCCGCCCTGTTTGAAAAACCGCTGATCTCCCCGGAGGAGCTGACCGACCTGACCGGTCAGCTGCTGGGAAGCGGTGCGGACATTGTGGAGATGAACACCCTGCGCAAGCGGGTATCCGCCGTCAAGGGCGGCCGTTTTGCCCGACTGTGCGCCCCCGCCCACGTATTCTCCATCGTCCTGTCCGATATTCTGGGTGACCCGCTGGACATGATCGCCTCCGGCCCCGCCTGCCCGGACAGCTCCACCTGTGAGCAGGCCAGAGCCATCGTGGAAAAGTATGCCCTGAAGCTCTCCCCCGCCGCCCTCTCCCTGTTGGAACAGGAGACCCCCAAGCAGCTGGACAACGTCACCACCCGCATCACCGGCAGCGTGGGCCAGCTGTGCGCCAGCGCTGCGGAAACCTGCCGCGTCCTGGGCTATGAGCCTGTTATCCTCACCGACCGATTGGACTGCGAGGCCCGGCATGCCGGGCGCTTCCTCGGCGCTGTCGCCCGCACCCACGCAGGCAAGGGCCGGAAGCTGGCCTTTATTGCCGGGGGCGAGACCGTGGTCCGTCTGACCGGAAAAGGTCTCGGCGGCCGCAATCAGGAGCTGGCCCTTTCCGCGGCAGAGCTGCTGGATGGTTTGGACAACGTACTGGTATTCTCCCTCGGCTCGGACGGCACCGACGGCCCTACCGATGCCGCAGGCGGCATGGTGGACGGCACCACCTGTGCCGCTTTGGCCGCACAGGGTCTGCGCATCCATGACGTGCTGGCCGACAACGATGCCTACCACGCGCTGAAGGCCGTGGATGGCCTGATTTTCACCGGCCCTACCGGCACCAACGTCAACGACGTGTCCGTGCTGCTGATCGGCTGAGAAACAAAAAAACGCCCGCGAGCAATGCTCGCGGGCGTTTTGCTTTACAATCAGATCAGGTTCTGCTCGGTCTCGGGGTTGAACAGGTGGATCAGGTCAGGACGGAAGCTGAAGCCCACGTCGGAACCAAAGGCGAAGCCGCCGCGCAGTTCCTTGGGCAGATCAGCGGTCTGGGCGCAGATGATGACGTCCTTGTCGACAGCGGTGACGTGCAGGTGGACCTCGGAGCCCATCATCTCGGACACGTCCACGGTGCCGTGGATCACGTCAGCACCCTCGTCCTTGAGCTGGATGTGGCTGGGACGGATACCCATAACGATATCCATGGTGTCCACGCCGTTGGCGGCCAGCTTCTCGTTCTGCTCGGCAGTCAGCTCCACAACGGCGCCGCCGACCTCGACAGTATAGGCGCTGCCGTTCTTGACCAGCTTGGCGTTGAACAGGTTCATCTGGGGGGCGCCGATGAAGGTAGCGACGAACAGGTTCTCGGGATGGCTGAAGACCTCCTGAGGAGTGCCGATCTGCATGATCCAGCCGTCCTTCATGATGACGATGCGGTCACCCAGGGTCATAGCCTCGGTCTGGTCGTGGGTAACGTAGATAAAGGTAGTGTCGATGCGCTGACGCAGCTTGATGATCTCAGCGCGCATGGAGTTACGCAGCTTGGCGTCCAGGTTGGACAGAGGCTCATCCATCAGGAAGACCTGAGGCTCACGCACGATGGCGCGGCCGATAGCCACACGCTGGCGCTGACCGCCGGACAGAGCCTTGGGCTTGCGGTCCAGCAGCTCGGTGATGTCCAGGATGCGGGCAGCCTCGCGGACCTTGGCGTCGATCTCATCCTTGGGCAGCTTGCGCAGCTTCAGGGCGAAGGCCATATTGTCATACACGGTCATGTGGGGGTACAGAGCGTAGCTCTGGAACACCATGGCGATATCACGGTCCTTGGGCTCCACGTCGTTGACCAGACGGTCGCCGATGTGCAGCTCGCCCGCAGAGATCTCTTCCAGACCGGCGATCATACGCAGGGTGGTGGACTTACCGCAGCCGGAGGGACCGACCAGAACGATAAACTCCTTGTCGGCGATGTCCAGGTCGAACGCATGGACAGCCTCGAAGCCACCTTCGTAGATCTTCTTCACTTTGTTCAGGGTAACACTTGCCATAATTTCTGACCGCAGGAATTCTGCCTCCGCAAAATCCCCTCGTGAACGGGGAGCGGCCCCGCACACATTACGACAGGTCTCCACACTGCCGCACCGCCGGTCAAGCGGATTTTCCTCCTTCAATTCAGCGCCGCGGCCCTATGGTAATGGAGTAGGACCGAAGCACCATGATATGAGGTGTCCGTGTGGACATACCACCACAGACTAACCACAGAAATTTTAGTACATCCCGACACCCTTTGTCAAGCAAAACAGGGGTGTCGGGATGTATTTTTGACCTATTGCACAATTTCAGGGGTTCGTATCTGTGACAAGCAACCGAGCAAAGGCCTCCGCCCGCTCCGACCGGGTCACGCCCTGACGGACCACAAGGTATACCTCAGGCAATTCAAGTCCCTGAAAACTGTCCACCAGCGCAGTGCTTGCAAGGGGGTACACGTCGATGTTTTCTTCCCCGTCCTGTACTGCGAGGTAGTCCCGGGTGGCGGCATCGCACACGGCAATATCCAGCTGGTCGGCCGCCAGATAACAGGACAGCTGTGTCATGGCATCGGCGCCATACTCGCCCTCCACACTCATCAGGTCCAGATAGTTCAGCGGCTCACCGATCTGCTCGCCCATGGTCTCCAGCTGCGGCTGCAGCATCCGGGTATAGGGCGCTACCACGCCCACGTGGAGCCACTGACTCCTCACCGCGCTGTTGTGTACCGTAACGCCGATGCCCACCACCAAAGCCACCGCCGCCACAGCTCCCAAAATGTGGGGCCAGTAGTAGGTGACGATGTGGCGCAGCTTCTCTTTTGTACTCATGGAGGCAAACAATTCTTTTGCCCGCTGCTTATCCTTTTCCACGGGGAACACTCCTTGTCTGTTTTTTATGAGTATATCCCTCCCGCCGGGAAATGGCAAGTAAACAATCTGTGAATTGGTCGTTTTCCGTTGCAAAACCTGTACACAGGCTGTATAATGTAGAAAATTCGATTGAAGCGAGGATATGTTTATGGGAGGCATTTTTTCTTACGACTCCAAACTGATGCAGATGCTGGATACGCTGGGAAGCACCATTATGCTCACCGCCCTGTTCGTGGTCTGCTGCATCCCCGTGATCACCATCGGCGTGGCCTTTACCGCTCTGTTCGCTGCCTGCCGGGCCCAGACCCGCGGCAAAGCCTGCTTCCGGGCCTTTTTCACCGCATTTAAGGCCAATTTCCTGAAAGCTACCGGTCTTTGGCTGCTGCTGGGCAGTCTGACTCTGGTCTGTGCGTGGACCGCCTGGGTCGTGTTCGCCAACGATCTGGCCCTTTCTGCGTTCATTATGGCCATCGTGGCCGGCTGCCTGCTGCTGATCCTGCTGACCATGGCGCTGCTGTTCTACTCCCGGTTTGAGTGCACCTTCCTCCAGCTGATCAAAAACGGCATGGTCATGGTGCTGTCCTTCCCCATCCGCAGCCTGCTCATCACTATTCTGGCGTGGCTGCCTGTGCTGTGCTTCTTTGGCCTGCCCGACTACTTCGCCGCCCTTGGCATCATCTGGGTGCTGCTGTATTTCGGTACCGCCGGCGCCGTTTGCGTGTGGTTTATGAAGCGCCCCTTCGCCCGTCTGGCGGAAAAGCTGCTGGGCGTGGTGGAGAGCGACGTCATCGACGAACCCGCTCACGACTGATCTCATATAAGCAAAAACGCCTGCACCCGTCGGGGTGCAGGCGTTTTTCATTTGCTTAGCAGTCGATTTCGAACAGCTTGCGGGGATAATTGGTCAGGTTTTCGGCGCCGCCCTTCTTCACGCACACCACGTCCTCGATGCGCAGACCGGTTTCGGTCTTGGCGCTGCCCAGGAAGATGTCCGCGCAGAAGGTCATGTTCTCCTCCAGCTCGAAGTCCGCGCTGGTCTCGATCCAGGGGGCCTCACCCTCCATAGTGCCGTTGCCGTGGAAGGGGCCGTACAGCAGCCAGTCGCCGTAACCCATGGCGGTCACGTTGTCGATGTGGGCCTGAGCCACATCGCAGGCGCGGGCGCCCACCTGCAGGGAGGCGATGGCGTCCTCCTGAGCCTTGTAGCCCACCTCGATGAGTTCGCGCTGCTCGGGGGTAGCCTTGCCGAAGACCACGGGGCGGCCGATGCTGGAGGCGTAGCCGTCCACCCGGGCGCCGATCTGCAGGAAGGTCATGTCGCCCTTTTCGATCTTCTTGTTGCGGGGGCGGCTGATGGCCTGGTTGGAACCCTTACCGGTCAGCACCCACAGGGGGTAGGACTCGCGCTCGGCACCCAACTCGTGCATCTTGCCCAGAGCCAGACCCACCACCTGCTGCTCGGTCATACCGACCTTGATGTTGGCCAGCACGTAGTCGAAGGTCTCGTGGGTGATCTTGGCGGCGGCACGCATGCAGGCCAGCTCGTTCTCGGTCTTGCGCATACGCAGCTTGTTGACGATGTCGTCAGCCTTCTCGATCTTCACGTCCAGAGCCTCGCTCAGAGCCTCGTACACGCCGATGGTCATCAGGGGCAGACCGGCCACGCCGAAACGGCGAATGGGCTTGTCACCCATGACCTCGGCAAACAGGGCGGCGAAGGTATCCAGCTTCTTGCCGGGATACTCCGGCTCGGAGGACTCGCGGAAAGCCTTCAGCAGGCGGATGTCAGAAATCTTGGAGCGGTCGGCGGCGTAGGTGTAGCTCTCGGGACCGATGAGCAGCATAGCCTTGCCCTCGCGGGGGATCAGCACGCCGGCAGTCTCAAAAGAGGGCCAGTAGTTGGAGAAGTAGCGCACATACTGGGGTTCGGCCTCGTTGCCGTAGGCCAGCAGCAGGTCATAGCCGGCTTCAGCCATGGCAGCCTGGGTCTTGACAACTCTCTCCTGGAACTCCTCCAGGGGGATGCAGGGCAAATTCATCATGTTTTACTCCTTTCCGCACAGCCACCGGGCGGGATTTTCCACCAGCAGCATGTGAATCTGTTCGTCGGTAATTCCCTCGTCCTCCATCATGGGGACGATGTTGGTCAGCAGGTGGTCATAACCCCAACCGCCGTAGGTGTGCAGCAGATTTTTCAGGCACACGTCACAGGACAGCAGGATCTGCTTGCCGTAACCGGCATCCAGCATCTTCTTCATCAGGGTCACGCGCTCGGTATCGTGGACAAACAGGCCGTAGCCGGAGTTGCGCACCTCGCGGCGGATGTAGTACTCCTTGCCGAAGTTGTCAAACTCCACGTACACACCCTTCTCGAGCAGTGCGAAGATGTAGTCCTCGCGGTTCTCCACGTCGATGTGGCTGATGCAGATCTTTTCCGGGGCAACGCCGGCCTTGAGCAGGATGTCCGCCGCCTCCAGACCGTTGGTGGTCCAGGGGTTGATATGGACGTTGATGGCTGCACCGGTGTCGATGCTTGCCATAGCGGCTGCACGCAGGATACGCCGCTCCTTGTCGTCAAAGATCTCGCTGATGCCGATCTCACCGATGTATCCGGCCCGCACGCCGTCGATGCCCACATTCAGCTCGTCCACCATCAGGTCGGCGATCTGCCGCTCGGTCATGGAGGACAGGGCCTCGGGATGGGTCTCGCCCACGTAGAAGCCGGTACCCATGATGATGTTCAGGCCGGTCTCCTCCGAAATGCGCTTGAGAGCCGCAGGGTCACGGCCAATGCCGGGCAGAGAGGCATCCACCACCGTGTTGCCGCCGGCTTTTTTGAAGTAATTCAGCTCCTTGACCGCCAGCGTCTCGCTGTCCAGCAGGAGGTTGTCCTTCAGGGCGTAGCAGTCGCGGCTGAGAATGCCCAGGTTCCACATCTCCACCTTCTGGGTGGCGGGGTCGTCGATGCCGTCCACGGGCAGCGCCTGATAAAAAGCGGTCAGGTCCAGCAGCACGTGTTCATGGGTGGTGACCACGCCCAACTGTTCGGGGGTGATCGGACCGGTAACAGTAGTCACGTTCATGCTGCCACCTCCTTACAGAGGCAGGTCGCCGTTGGCCTGCATCCAACGGAGAGCCACGTCGTAAGCCTCGTAATCCAGATCTGCCATGGTGTTGGTGTGCAGCACCACGCCGTCGATCTCACCGGCAAGCAGCTTCTCCTTGGCCCAGTTCAGCTGCCACTCCACCGCCTCGCCGGTGGCCTGCTTCTGTTCGCCGAAGTTCCACAGATACACGCCCACCATGCGGCGGGTGTTGGGAGTCATCCTTTTGAAGATCTCAAACTTCTCGGGGATGAGAGGCACGTCCTTCTCGCACCAGGTCCACATGATGATGCCGTCAAATGCGTCCATATAGGGCTGGAACTCCTCGTCCTCCGCCTGGTTCTTGCCAAACTGGAAGGTGTACAGCACCATCCAGGTGTCCATGGGCCGCACGGCGTTCTCGTGGAACTTCTCGCGCATCTTCAGCAGGTTTTCCATGGGGACATTCTTGTAGCGGTCGCCGGACTTGAAGTCGTCAAACACGGCGCAGCCGATGTTGGGGAAATCCTTGGCATCCTCCAAAAATCCGTCAATGGCGCTGGTATCGCCGGCAGCGGCGATACTGGGGTTGCCAAACTCCCAGCCCACTTTATTCAGGGTGGTGAAGGACTTGTTGTACTGTCTGCGGTTGACACCTTTGTGCTTATGCTCGCCGTCAGGCACCATGAACACGTTGCGCACACCCAGGTAGAGACAGCACTCCATGGGGGTCATGCGGGAGATACCCTCATTGCCGTACATGTTGTTGTAGTATCCTTCCGGATGGCCCCACAGCCAGAACTTGTCGCGCAGAATCATGATTATTCCTCCTTGCATTTTATAAAACGCCATGGTACTATGCACTTATGCATCATTATTTTATCATATCCTTCCAACATAACAATTGATAAATGGATACGAAATATGGAGGTTTGCGTATGTCTGCGGATAATCAATCCCTGTGCGAGCTGGCAAATCACCTGCATTTGACCATATTGACCTACCGCCGGGCGGAGGTGGACACCAACTGGCGGGGCGAGGTATGCGGCGCGCCGTTCTCTTACCTCTACTACGTGGTGGGCGGCAGTGCGGTCATCGAAACCAACGAGGGCGTTCTGCCCCTGTCCGCCGGAAACTGGTATCTGCTGCCCTCGGGCTGTTCTTTCCGCTACCGGTGCGACAGGCGGCTGGATCACGTCTACTTCCACCTGACCCTCAGCGGGGTGGAGCAGCTGGACCTGTTGAGCCAGTGTACCCACCCTTTGAAGCTGAGCTTCGAGGGGATCCCGGATCTGGTATTCGACTGTCTGCAGGGCAAGGGCGACGTACTCAGCGCCCTGTCCATCAAAAACTTCGTCAGCCGGGTGCTGCTGTCCGGTCTGAGTGAGCATACAGTCACCCTGCACCCCCGCACGCTGTCCCCGGTCATTCTGGCGGCGGTGGAATATATCAACAGCAACCTTACCGCCAAGCTGAAGACCACCGAGGTGGCCGACCACTGTTTCGTGTCCAAAAGCACCCTGACCAAGCACTTTCAAAAGGAGCTGTCCGTATCCGTCCAGCAGTATCTCTACGACAGCCTGCTGTCCGAGGCCAGCCGCATCCTGCTGAAAGAAAATCTGTCCATGCTTGCGCTCAGCGAGCGGCTGGGGTTTTCCGACCAGTTCTACTTCGCCCGGCGGTTCAAGGCCAAGTATGGCGTTTCCCCCAGCAAATACAAAAAAATATTCTCGTGACCCCGCGCCGCCGGACGGACTGTTCGGCGGCGTTTTTGCATAAACCGGCCCCGGGGCGCATACCCTTTGTGGGGGTGATAAGTTTTGAAAAACTGGAAAATTTACGCACTTTGGATCGCCGTGGCGGAGGCGGTAGGCGCCCTGTCCGGCTGGCTGACCCGGGAGGGCGTCAAGGTGTACGAGCAGACCGTGGTGCAGCCGCCCTTCTCCCCTCCCTCCTGGGTGTTTCCCGTGGTGTGGGGCATTCTGTTCGCTCTGATGGCCATTGGCGCCGTCCGGGTCTACCTGTCCCCGGCAGGTCCTGACCGCACCCGGGGCCTTCGGCTGTACTGGGTGCAGCTGGCGGTCAACTTTTTCTGGAGCATCATCTTCTTTAATCTGCAGGCCTTCGGCTTTGCCCTGGCGTGGCTGATTTTGCTGTGGGTGCTGATTTTGCGGATGCTGCTCACCTTCCATCGGGTGGACCGGCTTGCGGGATGGCTGCAGCTGCCCTATCTGCTCTGGGTCACCTTTGCGGCCTACCTGACCGCGGGGGTATGGATTCTCAACCGCTGACCCCTTGTCCCCGGCCTGCAAAGGTGGTATAATGACTGCAAAGTCGTTATACCACCTTTTTGTTGTAGGAGTGCTTATGAAACTCTATTGTCTTGGGGACAGTCTGACTTTTGGCTTCGGCGTGTCCCGGAATATGCGCTGGACCACCCTCGTCCAGCAGGAAAGCGGCTGGACGCTTATCAACCGCGGCATCAACGGCGACACCACGGCAGGCATGCTCTCCCGCCTGGGGCCGGAGGTGCTGGACCCCATCTGCGCCGACCCCGCCGGGCGGCTGGACAGCCGGGTGCTTTTGATGGGCGGCAGCAACGATGTGTTCTTCGGCGGCACCGATGCCTCTGCCCGGGCCAATATGGCCGCCATGTGCCAGCGGCTCATGGGTGAGGGCCTTACCCCCTACGTGGGCATCAGCCTTCCGGTAGACTGGCAGAATGCGCCCCGCCAGTGGGCCCAGGTGGTGGACTTCAAAAAGGCGGCCGAGCTTATGCAGGGCTACTGCGCATGGCTGCGGCAGTTCTGCGCCGCATTCCACCTGCCTGTCATCGACTTCGCCCGGGACTTTACCCGGCCCGACGGCAGCGCCGTCAGCGAACGATTCCACGACGGGCTTCACCCCGACGCCCGGGGTCACCGGCTGATGGCCGACCGTCTGCTTGCCGCCCTGACCGCCACTCCGGTGGGCGGTGTTTCCCGGCGCGATGTGCCGTAATTTATACTGAAGATGGGGGTTTTGTCCATGTTGAAGCGTCATGTTCTTCCCTGCGCCCTTGCCCTGCTGTTGGGTCTGCTGTGTGCCTGCGGTACACCCGCGGACTCTTCCGGCCCGGACCAGTCCGCTGTATCCGTCATTGGCCCCGGCGACATCTCCCTGCCCCCGGACGAGCCGGTGGTGCTGTACACCAACCCCCTGACCGGCGAGGCCACCGAGGAGGACATCTCCCAAAACCGCCCCGTGGCCATCATGCTCAACAACCTGAAAAAGGCTCTGCCTCAGCACGGCGTTGCCGATGCCGATATGATCTACGAGGTATGTGCCGAGGGCGGCATCACCCGCATGATGGCGGTGTTCCAATCGCCGGACGGCGTAGGCAACCTGGGTTCCGTCCGTTCCTCCCGCCCCTACTATGTGGAGCTGGCGGCGGGACTTGACGCCATCTACATTCATGCCGGCGGCAGCGACGGCGCCTATCAAGCCATCAAGGACTGCGGCGTGTTCAACATCGACGGTGTCAACGGTCCTTACGGCGGCACCATGTTCTGGCGGGATGCCCAGCGCAGAAAGACCGCCGGCTTTGAACACAGCCTGTTCACAAGCGACACGCGGATCTCCGACCTGCTGGGCGGCAAGCTGGCCTCCAAACGGCAGGTACATAATGAGGGGTACTCCCTCCCCCTGACGTTTGCTGACGACGGCACCCCCGCCGCCGGTCAGACCGCCAACACCGTCAAGGTAAAGTTCTCCCACAACAAGACCGGCGTGTTCACCTATGATGCCGAACAAAACGCCTATCTGGTCAGCCAGCACAACGCCCCCTACGTGGACGGCAACACCAGCCAGCAGGTCGCTGTGACCAACGTGCTGGTGGTCATGACCGACATCCACGTTATCCCCAAGGATAAAGAGGGCCGTCTGGACGTGGACCTTGTGGGCAGCGGCAGCGGCTGGTTCGCCTGCGGCGGCAAGTACGTCCCCATCACCTGGTCCAAGGCATCCCCCACTGCCCCCCTGACCTATTCCACCGCGGACGGTCAGCCTCTGACGCTGGGCGTGGGCAGCAGCTACATCAACATCGTCGACGTGGACGACCCTGTCACCTTCGGTTAATAAAAAACACACCCTGCCATGCGGCAGGGTGTGTTTTTTATTCCTTATTTCTTCTTCCCGCTGGGGTCGTTCAGCAGGGCGTGCTTGATGTCCCACAGCTTCTGAGACAGGTCCACGTAGTAATTGTGGGGGTTCTCAAAGCGCTTGACTTCGTCCCACAGGGCATCCACCTGCCGCTGACAGTGGGCGCGGCTGGCCTGCAGATCGGGAACGTTATAAACCAGCTCACCGTCCCGGAACACCTGCACCAGCAGGGGGCGGGCCTCGAAATCGGTAAAGGTCTTACGCTTCCAGGTAGCATCGGGGTCAAACAGCTCCAGCGGCCGGCTCTCATCAATAAACTCGTCGTGCAGACAGATGAGGTCGGCCTCCGCCTTGCCGGTGGCCTTGGAGAAGATGCGGTACACATTTTTGAAATGGGGGGTGGTGATCTTGGCGGGGTTTTCGCTGATCTTGATCTTGGGAATGATGTTGCCGTCCTTATCCTCCACCGCCGCCAGCTTGTACACGCCGCCGAACACCGGTTCGGACCGGGAGGTAATGAGCCGCTCGCCCACGCCGAAGGTGTCGATGCGGGCGCCCTGACGGACCAGATCACGGATGATGTACTCGTCCAGTGCGTTGGATGCCACGATCTTGCATTCGGTCAGCCCCGCCTCATCCAGCATCTGCCGGGCTTTTTGGGACAGATAGGTCAGGTCACCGCTGTCCAGACGGATGCCGCACTTGGTGATACCCTGAGGCAGCAGCACCTCTTTGAACGCCCGGATGGCGTTGGGCACGCCGGACTTGAGTACATTATAGGTGTCCACCAGCAGGGTTGCATTGTTGGGGTACAGCTCGCAATAAGTCTTGAAGGCAGTGTACTCGTCGGGGAACATCTGCACCCAGGAATGGGCCATGGTTCCCGTGGCGGGAGAGCCGTAGCGCTGGTCCGCCATGGTGCAGGCGGTGGCGGCACAGCCTGCAATGTAGCTGGCCCGGGCGCCCAGCAGCGCGCCGTCGGCACCCTGCGCCCGGCGGGAGCCGAACTCCGCCACCGGCCGTCCCTCCGCCGCGCGGACGATGCGGTTGGACTTGGTGGCAATGAGGCACTGATGGTTCATGGTCAGCAGGATGAATGTCTCCACAAACTGAGCCTGAATGGCGGGAGCGCGAACAGTCAAAATCGGCTCACCGGGGAATACGGGAGTTCCCTCCGGCACGGCCCAGATGTCGCCGGTGAATCGGAAGCTGCGCAGGTAGTCCAGAAAAGCCTCGTCAAAACAGCCCTTGGAGCGCAGGTACTCGATATCCTCCTCGTCAAAGCACAGGTTTTGAATATAGTCCACCACCTGAGCAAGGCCGGCGGCAATGGCGAAGCCGCCCTTGTCCGGCACGCTGCGGAAGAACATGTCGAAATAGCAGATCTGGTCGGCCATGTCGGCACGGAAGTATCCGTTGGACATGGTCAGCTGGTAGAAGTCACACAGCATGGTAAAGTTCGTTCTTGCTTTCATTTGAATTCTGCCTCCTTGTAAACGGCTGTGCCGCAAAGGTGTCTTGTCAGCTTATTATAACCGATGTGTTTCCAAAAATCAAGGCGCACCCGCAGGTGCGCCCTGATTTTTACTTCTGTTCGAAATACAGGCCGTAGTGAGCCATGATGGGTCTGGTCTTGCAGAATTCGTTGAAGTCCCATTCCAGTCCCGCCTGCTTCAGCCGCTCGATCTGAGCCATGGAGCCGATGGGATAGGCAATGTCGAAGTTATCCAGGAACTTGGGATCTTTCTTGATGATGCCCGCCTGAATGTCGTTGGTCAGATCGTGGGCCTCAATACGGATACCCTTGGCCAGCACCATAAAGTCCACCACATCCATCAGGAACTTGCGCTCCACCGCAGCGTATTCCGGCTTGCCGCCCAGATCGTTCATCATCAGGGGGTCGGCAATGCGGTCATAGAGGCAGCACTTGCCGGTGAAGGGGTAGTAGGTGAAGGTGTACTGCTTATCCACCAGAGTCTTGCAGCTGTCGCAGAACTCGCTCATGTTCACCTCGCGCTGGGGGACAGAACCCTCGGCCAGACCGATGAGGGAGCGGGACACACCGAAGCGGCGGTCATCCCCCGCCGCATCCAGCACGGTTGCACCGATGTCCAGATTGCCGCACAGGGCATCACAGTGGGTGCCGGCAGGCAGCCGAGGGTGGTTGGCCACAATCAGGGGAACAAACAGCTGGCTGGTGTAGGGCCAGGGACCCTTGGTCAGCAGGTTGTAGTCGTTGTCGCAGCTGCCGTGGTCGGAGGAGAAGATGATGGTGGTATTCTCGTACACGCCGTTGCGCTTCAGGGCGTCCACCAATCGACCCACCAGACGGTCCACCTCCACGATGACCTCGGCATAGGCCTGCCGCTCCCGCATACGCTCGGCATCCAGACACTCCAGATCCTTCAGCACCTCCGGGGGGTTGAGGAAGGCGCAGCGCACCGCCTCCACAGAGGGGGTGTTCTCACTCAGGGGTTTGTGGATAATGGGGGGGATCTTGTCCGGGTCTACGGTGCCGGACACTTCCTTGGGGGGCAGGTGGGGCGAGTGAGGGGACCAGAAGCCGCAGTACAGGAAGAAGGGTGCGCCCTCCTTGTCCGGGGCGGCGCCGTTGGGCGCCTTGCCGGTGGCGACGTAGCTGTCCAAAAACTCCTCGGCACGGTCGGTGGTCCAACGGTCAAAATACTCCTCCTCGGTGTACTTGAACTGCTTCCCCTCCCGACACCAGCCCCAGCCGTTGGTCACTTCGGGGTGCTTTTCCCGCATCCACAGGATGTACTCGTTGTCCTTTTCCTCGCTAAACCGACGGACATACTTCATCTTCATGTCGTTGTCGGGATGCAGCTCGATGCTGCCCATGCCGGCGGTCATATAGCCCTGCTCGTGGAGCCGGTCGGTAAACAGAGGCAGGTCCTTGCCCGCCACCTCGTTGGTCCAGTAGCCGTGACCGGAGACGAACTCGCCCGTGGCAATGGCGGCACGGGCCGGGGCGCACACCGTGGAGGCGGTGATGGAGTTGTCAAAAACCACACCGTTGGCCGCCAGAGCGTCGATGTTGGGCGTGGGAATGAAGTCCCCGCCGTAGGCGCTGAGAAAGTCTGGCCGCAGCTCGTCGCACAGGATCATCAGCACGTTGCGTTTGGTGTTGTTACTCATGTTTGGTTCCTCCTTCGTTTTGTTGGGCGGCCGCTTTCAGCCGCTGGCTGTATTTGCGGGCCAGCTCGGCAAGTCCCTCGCCGCAGCGGTCCAAAAAGTCGCGATACCCACAGTAGGTCGTGTCTGCATAGCACATCTCCCGCCGCATCCGGGGACAGTTGCCGGCGCAGAAGGTGTCGTAGGGACAGGCCTCACAGAACGTTGCCCTGCCCTGAGGCCGATCGACAAATTCCTGCACCCCGGCAGATGCCAGCAGTTGAGAGACGGTCTGCTCGGTCAGGCTGCCCAATCGGTATTGGTCGGTGCAGTAGAAATCGCAGGGATAAGCGCTGCCGTCCGCCTCCACCACCAGCTGGGGGCGGCACACGCCGTCCATGCCGCAGCCGGTAGGCCTGCCCAGCACCAGCAGGTTGATCACGTCGTCAAAGAACTTCACGCTGCGCCACTTGCCCCGGCTCATCTCCTCCCGCCACAGATCAAACAGGGTGGTATAGAAATCCGCAAACCGCTTGGGGGTCAGCGCAAAGGGGCTTGTCTCCCCCTCCAGCTCACCCAGACAGGGAGTGAACTGCACAAAGCGCACATCCAGCTTCTGCAGCTGCTGCCATACCTTCTTGGGATGGCGGGCCACTGCGTTGGTCAGGGTACACAGCACGTTGTACTCTACAGCGTGCTTATCCAGCAGCTCAATGGCGCGGGTCACCTGCTTCCATGTCCCGTGGCCCTGCCGGTCCTGGCGCGCATCGTCATGGCAGTCCCGAAGCAAATCCAGGGACACGCCCACAAGGAAGTTGTGTTCCTTCAGAAAGGCGCACCAGTCCTCGTCCAGCAGCGTTGCGTTGGTCTGCAGGGCATAGGTCACCTGCACATCCTGCCACTGTCCGGCAATGGACACAAAGGTGCGATAGAAATCCAGCCCCGCCAGCGTAGGCTCGCCGCCCTGAAAGACGAAGTGGACCTTGTCACCCGGCTGCAGCTCCGCGGCCACATTGGCCAAAATCGCCCCCATGGTCTCCGGCTTCATCATGCCGAAGGACGACGTGGCGCGGTTTTGCGCCACATCGGCGTAAAAACAGTATTTACAGCGCAGGTTGCACAGAGAAGATGCAGGCTTCAGCATGATACTGACCTGTTTCATCCCACGCTCCTCCTTTTCCAGTTTTTTTCATTGTAGTCTTGGCCCTGAGGGAAGTCAATGTACTTTTGCCCCCACTTTATGGACTTTTCAGTCCTTTTCCCGATTAAACCGCGCCGCAGACGGTTATAGTATAGCTACCAAACTTACAAGGAGGGCGTTTATGTCTACAGAACTTGCCAGAAGTCAGACCTGCCTGAACCTGATGCGGGCCTTTGCCGGGGAAAGTCAGGCCCGCAACCGCTACACCATGGCCGCCGCCACCGCAAAAAGTCAGGGGTTCCACGTACTGGAGCGGCTGTTCCTGTTCACCGCCGAACAGGAGCTGGCCCACGCCAAAGTCTTTTACCGCCATCTGACCCAGCTGTCCGGCCGCACCCTGACGGTGGACGGCACCTACCCCGTGGACCTGCCCAACGACAGCCTGTCCCTGCTGCGGGCGGCTCAGCACAACGAGCTGCAGGAGTGGGAACACGACTACCCCGCCTTTGCCCGGGTGGCCCGACAGGAGGGATTTGACGTCATCGGCAAGCACTTTGAAACCATCGCCGACATCGAGCATACCCACGCCGAGCGGTTCGGCCGCTTTGCCGACCTGCTGGAAAAGGGCGAGCTGTTCTTCTCCCCGGACAAGACGCGCTGGGTGTGCCTGAAGTGCGGTCACGTGGTGGAGGCTACCCTCGCCCCCGCCCACTGCGACGTGTGCCACCACGTTCAGGGCTATTTCATCCGGGAGAATGTGCAGCTTTTATAAGAAAAACCGCACCTTGCAATATGCAAGGTGCGGTTTCACATTACAGAAGTCCCATATCGGAAAAGGGGAAGAGAATACATACCGCTTTGCCCATAACGTACCCTTCGTCAACCGTGCCGATGGCACGTCCGTCGGTGGAGGCGTTGCGGTTGTCGCCCATAACAAACACATGGCCCTCCGGCACTTCGTAGGTCCGGATACCGGAGCCGTTCATGTTCCGCTCCCGGATATAGGGTTCGTCCAAAAGCTCGCCGTTCACGCAGACCTCGTCGGTGGCGTAGTTGATCTCAACGGTCTGTCCGCCGGTGGCGATGACCCGCTTGACGATGGCCTCGCCGCCCAGCAGCGCGGCAGTCTCGTCGTCGGTCTTGTTCAGCACCACCACGTCCCCGGCCTTTGGGGTATATCCCAGATCCCACAGCAGCAGCAGGTCGCCGTCGTGGAGGGTGTCCAGCATGGAGCCGCCCTCCACCCGGGTGATGCGGCAGACAAAGCCGAACAGCAGCACGATGCTTACCACCGCCACCACAAGGGTCTGCAGCCAGTAGTATATGTTGTGGGCCGCGGTCTCTTTCGGTTGAACGGCCTGTCGGTTTTCTTCCATAGGATCTCCCTCCGCAAACAGGATAACAGTAGTATTATATGCGCCTTTTATCAGGATTGCAAGCTGAGGATGTTGCCAAGGCCCAGTTTGGCCTCCCGCTGCTGGCAGGAGAACAGCAGCACCTGCCGGTCCAGCCCGGCAAGCACCTTCAGCGCCAGCGCCATGCGTTCATCGTCAAAGGTCAGCAGCGCATCGTCCAGCACCACGGGGCCGGCATCCTCCTGCGGCAGGCACAGCTTGCACACCGCAAGGCGTACCGCCAGATAGATCTGGTCCGCCGTACCCCGGGACAGGGCCAGAGTGGATCGGGGCAGCAGGCCGTCGGTACCGCGGGCGCTGGCCTCGAATTCCCGATTCAGGGCCACCCCCTCGTACCGTCCGCCGGTCAGCTTGCCCAGCAGCTCGCCCGCCAGCTGATTGAGTTGAGGGGCGAATCGCTGCTGCAGGGCGTTGTTCGCCCCGTCCAGTGCCGCGATGGCTTGCTCGATGGCGGCATACTCCGTGCGGCGGCGGGTCAGCTCGGCACACAGTTTCTCCCGCCGGGCTTCCAGCTGTGTCCGGTCGCCCACGGACAGCATCTCGCCCTGGGCAAGGGACAAAGCGGAGCGTGCAGCGGTCAGCTGCCCCTCCACCTCATTCAATTTGTACCGGGTCTGCTCCGGGGTGTTGGCCGGTTCGTGGAGCAGTTCAAGGGTATCGACTTCCTGCGCACCCTGGGCCGCCAGATCTTCGCAAAGCTGGCACACCTGGGTCAGCTCTTCACGCAGGCGGTCTGCATCCCGCTTCATTTCCGCCACCTTGTCGATCGCCGCCGACCACGGCATCGCACCGATCGCATCGGGAACGCATTCCGCCAGCAGGCAGGCCAGTTCCTGCTGTTCCGCTTCCCACCGCGCGCAGACATCTTCCCGCTCCTGCCCGCGCTGCTTCAACCGGCTTTCGGCCTGCTCCAACCGGTCGCGCTGTTCCCGCTTTTGCTGCCACAGCGCGGTCAATGCGGCGGTGGAGTCCACCCCATATTTGTCCAGAACCTCCCGCGCCCGGCGGCGGCAGCCTCCGGCCGCCACACTCATGGGGATAAACGTCGCCAGCGCGGTCAGTACCGCCACACCGGCACCTACGATGCGGGCAAGGGTCACATGCAAAAAAGGCAGGGCCAGCATACTCACCCCAACACCCACACACAGAGCCGCGGCAAGGCACACAAAGCGCAGCCGGGAGAGGGTCCGTCCCCTGCTCTGCATCTGCTGCACCAGCTGGCACAAATCGTCCAGCTGACCGCGTGTCAAGGCAAGCAGCGGGTGGTCTTGGCCCGTTTCCCCGGCCTGCTCCCGCTCCTGCACGGTCTGCGCGTACAGCGCATCCAGTCTGCGCAGTTCCTCCTCAAGAACCTCCATGCGGCCCAGACAGTAGCGCATTTCCAGCAAAGCTTCGTCGCCCGGAGCGGCAGCCAGTTGACCCAGTTGATCGTCAAGCTGCTGCTGCCGCCGCACCGCCTGCGCAAACCGGCCATTCAGTTCCCGCTGAGCAAGCCGCTCATGGACGTGCCGCTCCCCCTCCAGCCGCTTTTGTTCCTGCTCCAGCCCCACGATCTCGCCCTGCGCTCTAGCGTAGCGGCCGTGGGCATCCGACAGCTTCATGAGGGTGGCATCCAGTCCGGCCAGCTCCTCCTCCATTTGTGGGATCAGGCCGCTTTTATTGTGCTTGCGGCGGCGCAGCCATTTACCCAGTGTCTCCCGGGTGTCGGTGTATGATACATCCTCCTGTCCGGAGGAGAACAGGGCTGCAATGCGTTTTTCCAGCTCCGGCGTGCCGTCGATGGCCAGAGTCGGGGCCTGTCCCACAAAGGCAGACCGCTCCCACACGCCACGGCCCACGCCCAACAGGATCTGTCCGCAGTTGTCTCCGGTCAGGCCCGGCACCTCCTGCTGGGTGTCGGTATAAACGGCGGAAAAGCCGCCGAAGGGCGTGCTGCCCTTGGCAAATCGGCGCAGGATAATGTCCCTGCCCTGCCACTCCAGTTCCAGTTCCCCCTCCATAGGTGCGCCGGACCAGGGAGCATAGCGGTTTTTCTCCGCCAAAAAGCCTTTCTTGTCCCGCTGGCTGGTTTCAATGCCGTAGAACATGGCACGCAGAAAGCCGCACCATGTGGATTTGCCCGCCTCGTTGGGTGCGTGGATGATATTCAGTCCGTCAGACAGGATCAGTTCCGCCCGCTCCAGCTTGCCGAAGGTGGCGGTCATGCGTTTTATCTTCATGGCGCCACATCCTCCCCGTTTTCCAGCGCGGCAAGTCCGAAGCGCACTGCCAGCTGCAGCTGCCCGTCTTCGGGGTTTTGCTCACACGCCTTGGCCATAGCCTGCAGGAACAGGCCGGTCAGGTTGTCCTCCCCCGCCCGGGCCCACAGGTCCTCCGGCGGACGGGTGCGGTCCTGCACCTGCGCCGCCCAGACCCGCTCTTCCACCGCTCGTTCCACGGCGGTCAGGGCGGCGGTATCCATCTCATAGCGGCCGGTCAGCCGCACCCGGAAAATATTCCGGGCGGCATCGGCGGGCAATGCCGCCAGCACCGCAGCCACGGGATCGGTGACTGCGGTCAGGTCTACGTTCAAAATCTCATAGCGCCGCCGGCACAGGGACACGAAGTCCGCCTGCGCGTCGCCCTTGTCCACCCGGACGATCAGAGCGCCCTTATCGCCCGCCTCGTCGAAGCCGCGGCCCTCGGGGCAGCCGGGATAGGCCCAGCAGGTGTTTGCGCTGCGCTGCAAACCGCCCGTGCGATGGATGTGACCCAGAGCCAGATAGTCCAATCCGCTGTCGGCGATCTGCGCTGCGGTAATGGGTGCGTACCCCGCCCCCTCGGTATTGGCGTGGAGAACCATCAAATGAATGCGCCCATCCTCCGGGGCGCGGAAGCCGGTCAGGGGCGACTGGTCCTGCCGCTCGGACAGGAACGCCGCGCCGTAAACCACACAGTTGAGTTCCGGCAGCTCCATCTTTTGGACCGTCGCAGAGGAAAAAATATGCACGTTGGACGGCCAGATGGGCAGCGCATAGGGGGATGCCCCGTCAAAGGGATCGTGGTTGCCCGGGGCGATAAACACCGGTGCCTCGATGCGGCTCAGGTCCTCCGCCAGTTCCCGGGCAGTATCCCGGTAGATCCGGCCGCTGTCGAACAGATCGCCTGCCAGCAGGACCAGATCCACCTGCTCCCGGGCCGCCAGATCCACAAGGCCGCGCACCAGTTCGCGCTGCTCCGCCCGACGCTGGGCCGCCCGCTCCGGGGACAGGCCCGCAAAGGGACTGTCCAGATGCAGGTCGGCAGCATGTAATATCTTCAGCACGGGGACACGCCCCCTTTCTCAAGTCTCCTGCACGTCCACACGGCGCACAGTCACGCATTGTTTCGTATCGGTATCGATGGTGAACAGGCATGCATCCAGCCGGCAGGGACCGGGGGCCTGCTCAAACCGGCGGGGAATTCCGCCCAAAAACAGGTTGATGGAGTCCTCCGGCCGCACGCCCAGCACGGACCGGGCCGGGCCGGTCATGCCCAGATCGGTAACAAAACCCAGTCCCTTGGGCAAAACCTGCGTATCGGCAGTGGGGACATGGGTGTGAGTACCCCACAGGGCCTGCACCTTTCCGTCCAGATACCACGCCATGGCGCCTTTTTCGCTGGTGATCTCGGCGTGGAAGTCGCACACCACAATGTCCGCATCACAGCCGGCCAGCATCCGGTCCGCCGCGGCGAAGGGACTGTCCAGATTGCTGTTCAGGTGCAGCCGCCCCATCAGGTTCATAACGGCGATGCGCAGTCCCCGGGGACCATCGTACACACCAACGCCCCGCCCGGGCAGCTTGCCCGGGTAGTTGGCCGGGCGCAGCAGGTAGGGGTCGGTGTCCAGCCGGTCGGCGATCTGCATTTTGTTCCAGGTGTGGTTACCAAGGGTGACCACGTCTGCTCCGGCGGCGTAGATGTCCTCCACCTGTCGGGGCAGCACGCCCACGCCGGCGGCGTTCTCGCCGTTGACCACGGTAAAATGCACGTCGTATTCCTTTTTCAGGCTGCGCAGCTTACGGCACAGGAAGTCAAGACCGGACTGGCCCACCACGTCGCCCACGGCCAGCAGATTCAACAGCACGGGAAAATCCCCCTTTGCAATCTTGTTTCTACCATTATACGTTATCCTGCAAAAAAATACAATCCAAAGGGCAAAAAACCGCCCCGCAGAATACTCTGCAGGGCGGTTTGATGTACGGATTTACTTGGCGTACTCCACGGCCTTGGTCTCCCGGATGAGGTTGACCTTGATCTGACCGGGGTATTCCATCTCTTCCTCGATCTTTTTGGCGATGTCCCGGGCCAGCAGGACCATCTGATCCTCGTTGACAAGCTCCGGCTTGATCATGATACGCACCTCGCGGCCGGCCTGGATGGCGTAGGACTTCTCCACGCCGTGGAAAGAGGAAGTGATCTCCTCCAGCTGTTCCAGCCGCTTGATGTAGTTCTCCAAATTCTCGCGCCGGGCGCCGGGGCGGGCGGCGGAAATGGCATCAGCCGCCTGGACCAGACAGGCCACGATGGTCTTGGCCTCCACATCGTTGTGGTGGGCCTGAATGGCGTGGATGACCTGCTCGTTCTCGCGGTACTTGCGGGCCAGCTCCACACCGATCTGGACGTGGGAACCCTCCACCTCATGGTCGATGGACTTGCCCAGATCGTGCAGCAGACCCGCACGCTTGGCCTGAGCCACGTCGGCGCCGATCTCGGCAGCCAGCAGGCCGGCCACGTGGGAAACTTCGATAGAGTGGTTCAGCACGTTCTGCCCGTAGCTGGTGCGGTAGCGCATGCGGCCCAGCAGCTTGACCAGTTCGGGGTGCAGGCCGTGGACGTTGGTCTCGAAGATGGCGCGCTCGCCCTCGGCCTTGATGGTGGCATCCACTTCGCGCTTGGCCTTCTCCACCATCTCCTCGATGCGGGCAGGGTGGATGCGGCCATCCAGAATCAGCTTCTCCAGTGCCAGTCGGGCGATCTCCCGGCGGACGGGGTCGAAGCAGGATACGGTGATGGCTTCCGGCGTGTCGTCGATGATGAGGTCAACGCCGGTCATGGTTTCAAGGGTGCGGATATTGCGGCCCTCGCGGCCAATGATGCGGCCCTTCATCTCGTCGTTGGGCAGGGGGACGACGGAGACGGTCGCTTCGGCCACGTGGTCGGCGGCGCAGCGCTGGATGGCCAGAGAGATGATCTCACGGGCGCGGGTGTCGGCCTCCTCCTTGAAGCGGGACTCGATCTCCTTGACCTTCATGGCGGACTCGTGGGTCACTTCAGCTTCCAGCTGAGTGATGAGGTAGCTCTTGGCTTCCTCGGCGGTGTAGCCGGAGATACGCTCCAGCATTTCCAGCTGGCTGCGCTTGATCTGCTCGGTCTCGGCCTGAACGGCATCCAGCTTGGCCATCTTTTCGGTCAGCTGTTCTTCCTTCTTCTCAATGTTGTCGGTCTTGCGGTCCAGAGTTTCCTCTTTCTGCTGCAGGCGGCGCTCCTGCTTCTGCAGGTCGGAGCGGCGCTCCTTTTCCTCCCGCTCGTACTCGTTGCGGGCCTTGTGAATTTCTTCCTTTGCTTCCAGCAGGGCTTCGCGCTTTTTGCTTTCGGCGCTTTTGTAGGCATCGTTGACGATTCGCTTGGCCTCATCCTCGGCAGAGCCGATCTCACGCTCGGCCGCGGACTTGCGGCGGGTCCAGCCAATGAAGATACCAATGGCACCGAACACGACACCGCCAATGACGATGCCGATAATGTAGGGCAAAAATGCATTCATCGTGGGTTAACACCTCCTGTATTCAGACAATGAAAATAAAGCCGCAGGGAACTGCCCTGCGACAAGTGAAAAACAAGCCCTTCGCGTTTTTCATAATTGTCCGCTTAATATTTTAATCGTATCTCGTCCATATGTCAAGGGCTATTACAGTAATGTGCAAAAGTAAAACGCCCCTTGCAAACCGGTGTCGGGGCAGGTATAATATAGGGGAAATCTTACAAAAAGGAGTGCTGCCCCATGAACGCTGTTGCCGCTCACGTGACCGGTTTCCAGCACATCGGCCTGCCCACCAACGATCTGGAAAAAACCATCGAATTTTACAAGTCCCTCGGTTTTGAAGTCGCCTTCTCCACCGAGATCCCCTCTGACAAGGTGGCCTTTCTGAAGCTGCAGAATGTCTGCATCGAGAGCTACCAGTCCACCGGCGAGCCCTGCGCCGTGGGTCACGCCGGCGCCATCGCCCACATCGCTCTGGACGTGGACGACATCGAGGCCGCCTGGGCCGCCGTCAAGGCTGCCGGCCACACCCCTCTGGAGGATGAGATCCAGTCTCTGCCCTTCTGGGCCAAGGGTGTGCGTTTCTTCAACATTGAAGGTCCCAACGCCGAGATCGTGGAGTTCAGCCAGGTGCTGTGATCCCTCATATAAAAAACACCCGACAGTAGCCGCTGTCGGGTGTTTTTTATGTTCCTTACTGCGCCAGAGCCAGATCGCCGTCGTGGATCCAGCCGATCCTGCGCATGATCCAACCGAAGATACCGCACAGCACGGCGGGCAGCACGATGCACACAAGGGCCAGTCCGATCCAGTCCATGGCGGCGGGAGTGATAGCCACCGCACCCTGGGACAGAGCCTTTTCAGCGGGAGCCACCCAACCAGTCCACACACCGATAGGGCCGCACAGACCGCAGGTACCCATACCGGAGTTGATGGGCGCGCCGTTCATCTGCAGCTTGAACACGCAGGTGGCGATAGGACCCGTAATGGCAGAGGTCAGAATGGGGGGCAGCCAGCACAGGGGGTGGCGCACCAGGTTGGGCATCTGCAGCATGGAGGTGCCAAGACCCTGACTGACCAGTCCGCCCCAGCGATTTTCCTTAAAAGACATGACCGCAAAACCCACCATGTGGGCGCAGCAGCCCGCCACGGCAGCACCGCCGGCAAGGCCCACAAGTCCCAGCACCGAGCAGATAGCCGCCGAGGAGATGGGCAGGGTCAACGCAATACCCACCAGCACGGATACCGCAATACCCATCAGGAAGGGCTGCAGCTCCGTGGCCCGCATAATGACGTCGCCAAAGGCGCTGGCCACCTTTCCGATGGGGGGCGCGATGACCCACGCCGCACCAATGCCGACCAGCGTGGTGACAATGGGGGTGACCAAAATATCCACCTTGGTCTCTTTGGACACCACCTTGCCGCACTCGGCGGCGATAATGGCCACAAACAGAACGGCCAGCGGGCCGCCCGCCGCGCCCAGGCTGTTGCAGGCAAGACCAACCGTAGCCAGAGAATACAGCACCAGAGGCGGCGCTTTCAGTGCGTGGCCGATGGCCACCGCCATGGCCGCGCCGCTCATAAACGAGGCAAGGCCGCCGATGGTGTACCCCACCTTGTTGATCTCGATGATGGTCGCCGTGAGGAAGCCGATGTGGAACTGACTGCCCAGCGTGTTGAGGATCGTGCCGATCAGCAGCGAGCAGAACAGGCCCTGTGCCATGGCCCCCAGCGCGTCAATACCGTAGCGCCTGAGAGAAATTTCAATGTTCTTGCGTTTGAGAAATGCTTTCATGTTCTCACCTTTCTTCTATAGTTTATACAGGTGTCTTGACATCTCATGGGTATTGTATCACCCTTCCCCGATTTGTCAAGCAGAATCGACGAGAAAAGCCTCCGCACCCTTGACGGGTGCGGAGGCTTTGTGCGTACAAAATCAGAGGCGGAATCAGAATTCCTTCTTCAGCTCCACGCCGTTGGCGTCCTTGTCCAGAGAGCCGACCAGCAGACGGATGAAGTCGATCAGAGCCCAGATACCGCCGCCCACGCCGGTGCAGACGGTCAGCACGATCTTAATGATGCCGTACTTGGTATAGCCCAGATAGAAGTCGTGAATGCCGATGGAACCCAGGAAGAAGGCCAGCAGCACGGCCACCAGCTTGGACTTCTGCTCGCCGCCCACGGCAACCTTAGCGGCGGTAACCGCAGCGCCGCAGTTGGTGCAGATGGCGGCGCCGGGATTGATCTCCTTGCCGCAGTTGGCGCAGAACTTGCTGCCGTCGCCCTTGGCGAAGCCACAGCTCATGCAGGCCACCGCGTTCTCGTTGAGTTCGTTACCACAATTCTTGCAATACATACTTTTTCCTCCTAAATGAATAGTAGCTTGATAAGCCAATTTATAATTGCTATGCCAGCAATTATTTTCAATAGTACGATGTGTGCCTTATGTCTGAAATCAAACAGCACGTATGCCGCAATGTACGGCATGAAGAAAATCATCACGTTGTGCCGTATCGCCTGCAGGAAGTCCAGCCTGACAAGAGCCCGGAGCGCCCGGGTCATCCCACAGCCGGGACACGGAATTCCGAACAGCTCCAAAAACACACAGGTGATGCCAAAATAGCTCAGCAAACTGTATGCCGCGGCAAAGTATGCCGCGATCAGCACCAGCCCTATGAGCCTGCGCTTTTTACCGCGTGTCACCGCCAAAGGAATTATCCCTTCTGGTTATAGTCGGCGCACATGAGGTTGGCGGCCTTGAACAGCTTGTGGAGGTAGATAAACGGGCCGACGATGATGATGCTGCCGATCACGTACCACAGCCAGTAGTCCGCCGCAGACAGGTTATATGCGATCCCTCTGCGGTTGAGCTCTCTGCCGATACGGTTGGAGATCTTGTGGAACCAGACGATACCGGCAATGCCGAGGGTGATGGGCGAAACAATGAACGCCAGCAGGCAATAGTGCATGGTCCGCTTGCCGTCATAACGGCTGGCCACGACGTTGATGTCGTTGCCCAGGGACGACATCACGACCAGACTGTAAATTCCCAGCGTGATAATGGACAGGAAAATAAATTTGGCAAGTCCCTTGTTTGTCTTGCGCGGAGCCACAGGCGCAGCTGCGGTCTGGACGGCAGCGCCGCACTTCACGCACACCACGGCGCCCTCGTTGATCTCTGCTCCACAGTTGCTGCAATACTTCATAGGTTTCCCCCCTTAGAAAATTGTCAAAAAATGACAATGTCATTATATCGTTTTTCAACATACCCTGTCAATATAAAGTGTTGCTTTTTGTCGAAAACGCCTATGCAAAAACGACCTGCTAAGGCAGGTCGTTTTTGTATATTACTCCATATTACTCCTCCAGCAGTATATCAAGCTGCTTCAGCGACTCTTTCACCCGTGTGAAGGCCCCATCGTCGGGGCAGAGAACGGTGTGCAGATGAATACCGTCGGTCAGGGCGGCAAGGGGAGCCGCCTCCTGCCGGGTGACGAGATCGACGAACTGCGTCACATCGTATCGGCTGGAAATCTGCAGCGGACCGGTGATCTGGCCGTAGACGGGATGCTCCACGATCACATCCAGCACGGTGCAGCCCTGATCCACGATGGCGTTGAGCTCCTGCTCTATCTGTGCGGCGGTATGACGGCAGGCAATGGTGTGCTTCTTTCCAGTGGTGGGGGCGGGCAGCACGTACCCTCTGGGTGTAGCGGAGATTTCCATGCCGCCGGCACGCAGCAGTGCCACATCACCCACGATGATCTGCCGGCTGACACCAAACTCCTTTGCCAGTGCGGTTGCGCTGACCGGCCCGCGGGCCTGCTCCAGACATCTGGCTACGCCGCGCCTTCTTTCTTGTGCGTCCATAATGCGCCTTCTTCCTGTATCTAATATCGTTAATTATATTGTATCACGGATAAAATCAGATTGCAAGGGCGATATTTTTGCAGAATACGGTCAGAAACCTTGACTTTTGGCTCTACTATTTATACAATAAGGATTACTGCAAATATACTTTTATATAAAGGACTGAATCAATATGGCTAAGGACAACAAGAAGCAGGTGGAACAGATCACCGATATGGAGGTAGACTTCACCCAGTGGTACACCGACGTGTGCAAGAAGGCGGAGCTGATCGACTACTCCTCCATTAAGGGCATGTTCATCTACCGTCCCTATGGCTACGCCATTTGGGAGAACATCCAGCGCACTCTGGACGACATGTTCAAGAAGACCGGACATCAGAACGTGTCCATGCCCATGCTGATCCCCGAGTCCCTGCTGCAGAAGGAGAAGGACCACGTGGAGGGCTTTGCCCCCGAGTGCGCCTGGGTCACCTACGGCGGCAGCGAGAAGCTGGAAGAGCGCTACTGCATCCGCCCCACTTCCGAAACTCTGTTCTGCGAGCATTTCAAGAACGTCATCCACTCCCACCGGGACCTGCCCAAGCTGTACAACCAGTGGTGCAGCGTGCTGCGCTGGGAAAAGACTTCCCGCCCCTTCCTGCGCCACCGCGAGTTCCTGTGGCAGGAGGGCCACACCATGCACGCCACCGAAGAGGAGGCCCGTCAGGAGACTGAGCAGATGCTCAACATCTACGCTGACTTCCTTGAGAACGTGCTGGCCATGCCTGTGGTGAAGGGCCGCAAGACCGACAAGGAGAAGTTCAACGGCGCCGAGGAGACCTACACCGTGGAGTGCATGATGCACGACAAGAAGGCGCTGCAGTCCGGCACCTCCCACTACTTCGGCGACGGCTTTGCCAAGGCCTTCGACATCACCTACACCGGCAAGGACAACACCCTGCATCACCCCCATCAGACCAGCTGGGGCGTGTCCACCCGCATGATCGGCGGCATCATCATGACCCACGGCGACAACAACGGTCTGGTGCTGCCCCCCCGCATCGCCCCCATTCAGGCCATGGTCATCCCCGTGGCCCAGCATAAGGAGGGCGTGCTGGACGCCGCCCGTGGCCTCTATGACCGCCTGATGGCCGCCGGTGTCCGCGCCGGCATCGACGACTCCGACCAGTCCATGGGCTGGAAGGCCGCCGAGTACGAGATGAAGGGCGTGCCTCTGCGCGTGGAGATCGGTCCCAAGGATATGGAGCAGGGTCAGTGCTGCATCTGCCGCCGCGACAGCGGTGAGAAGGTCTTTGTCCCTCTGGCCGAGCTGGAGGCCACTGTGTGCAAGCTCCTGGACGAGGTACACGACGGTCTGTATGCCCGCGCCAAGGCCAATCTGGAGAACAACACCCGGGTCTGCCTGACCGTGGACGAGGTCAAGGACTTCATCGACAATCAGGGCGGCTTTGCCAAGACCATGTGGTGCGGCGAGCTGGACTGCGAGCTGCAGATGAAGGAGCGGGCCGGTGTGTCCTCCCGCTGCATGCCTCTGGTGCAGGAAAAGGTTGCCGATACCTGCGTGTGCTGCGGCAAGCCCGCCAAGCACATGATCTACTGGGGCGTGGCCTACTAAATCAAACAAGCAGAAAGCGGATGCGACTGTGTCGCATCCGCTTTTGTTTTGTCTTAATCCAGCAGCTCCCACATGAAGTTTTCCAGCTTCAGGCGGCTGCCCACGTCCGCCCCCTCAGGCAGCAGGAACATGGTGATGGACAGCACCTCTCCCCCGTCGGTGACCAGCTCGGCGTAGTCGCCATTGACAGCACGCAGGGTATAGTAAATCGCTTCCATGGCCGCCCTCACGAATCGATAAAGCTGCGCACCCGCAGCTCCACGCCCAGCTCGGCGGCAATTTGGTAGCACAGGTCGATTTCTTCCGGTGTCTTGTCCTTGTCCACGATGGTCAGCACTACCTTGTCCACAAAGGGCGCGGCATCACGGGCAAAGTCCAGCATGGCCTGATAGGCCGCCTCGCCCTGAACGGGGTGGCACAGGGCCACATAGTCGGCGGCATTGGTGGCGTTGAGGGAGATGGACAGTACATTGATCCGGCCTTTCAGCTCGGGACAGACGTTGCGGCCGTTGATGAGGTTTGCGTGGCCGTTGGTGTTGATGCGCACCGGGGGGAGTTTATCCCCAAAGCGAGCCTTCAGCTCATCCACCAGCCACAGCAGGTCATCCAGCCGGTAGGTGGGTTCGCCGTAGCCGCAGAAGACGATCTCCCGATAGGAACACACATCCCGGCCCAAAAAGCTGTCCAGCGCCTCCTGCCGGGTAGGTTCCCGCTTGAGCCACAGGGAGTCCTCGGTATAAATAGACCCCTCGGCCTTGCCGTGGCGCAGGCAGAACTCACAGTTGCAGTTGCACTTGTTGGTCAGGTTGACGTACAGCGCGCCCTCATATTCATAGGTGATGGTCATGATTTTCCCTCCTCAGCCGGGGATGTTAAAGAAACGGCGGGCGTTTTCCGTGGTGATGCGGGCGGCCTCTTCCGGCGAGATGCCCTTGAGTTCGGCAATTTTCTCGCTGACCAGATGGACATAGCCGGAGTCGTTGCGCTTGCCCCGGAAGGGTTCCGGGGTCAGGTAGGGGCTGTCCGTCTCGATCATGATATGCTCCATAGGCAGCCACTTGATGATCTCCAGCGCCCTGCGGGCGTTTTTGAAGGTGATGACCCCGGTGAAGGACAGCATCCAGCCCATTTTGACCAGGATCTTGGCATCCTCAATTCCGCCGGCATAGCAGTGGCACACACCCCGCACGTCCTTATACCGGCGCACGATGTCCATGGTATCCTTGTGGGCGTCCCGGTTGTGGACGATGACGGGCAGGCCGGTCTTCCGGGCGATCTCCATCTGTCTGATAAAGACCTCCTTCTGCAGCTCGGCAGGGGCGTTGTCCTTCCAGTAGTAGTCCAGGCCGATCTCGCCGATGGCGCGCACTTTGGGGTGGCCGGTCAGTGCCAAAATCCCCTGCTCCACCTCATCCGACCAGGTGTGGCAGTCGGAGGGGTGGACACCTACGGCGGCGTAGACATGGTCATAACGCTCTGCCAGGGCCACCGCCCCCTGAGAGGACTCCAGAGTACAGCCGGGGTTGATGATCAGCTCCACCCCTCTTGCGGGCATGGAGGCGATCAGTTCCTCCCGGTCGGTGTCATACAGCTCGGAGCCGTAATGGGCATGGGTATCAAAATACATATGCATTCATCCTTTTGCGCAAAATGGCCCGCCGTTGGCGGGCCAAAGCAAGTATAACAAAGCCCCGGGGCAAATGCAAGGGGTTACAGCACTTCCCGGTACATGGCGGCGGCATCCGCCTTGCCCACGTTGTCGGCCACGGTCAGCACTTCCACTTTGACGGTGCGCTCGCCAAAGCGCAGTTCCAGCACGTCGCCCACCTTCACGTCGTAGCCGGCCTTCACCGTCCGGCCATTGACGGAAACCCGGGCATTGTCGCAGGCTTCGTTGGCTACGGTGCGCCGCTTGATGAGCCGGGACACCTTCAGCCACTTATCCAGTCGCATAAAACTCCTCCTGAACAAAAACCAACGGCAGGGATTTTCTCCCTGCCGTTGGTTTTTGTTTGTCAATTACTTGGCAACGATGTCCTTCAGAGCCTTGCCGGGCTTGAAGACGGGAACCTTGGAAGCGGGGATCTTGATGCTCTCCTTGGTCTTGGGGTTGCGGCCGATGCGCTCAGCGCGGGCCTTGACCTCGAAAGCGCCGAAGCCGACCAGCTGCACCTTGTCACCCTCAGCCAGGGCGGCGGCGATCACGTCGATAACGGCGTTGACAGCGGTCTCGGTGTCCTTCTTGGACAGGGCGGCCTTCTCAGCCACAGCATTGATGAGTTCAGCTTTGTTCATGGGAATACTCCTCCTTCGTATTGTTCGGCAGCGCCTGCCGATTATGGATTTATATAACTTATCAGCGCATCAAAGCAGCCGCGCTGTTAAGCTCGTTCGGATCGGGCGAAACGGTCGATGAACCGATCCGTCGCCCCGGTCAGGGCCTGCTCCGGATCCACGCCCATGGCGCGGGCCAGATCGACTGCGGCAAACAGCACCTCGCCCACTGCCGCCTCGCGGTCAGCGGCACCGGCGGTGTCCCCGGCCAGCCTGGTCAGCACTTCGCGGCGGGCCGCCTCGTCCAGACTGGTGAAGCCGGCTTTCTCCGCCTTTTTCTGTACCTTTTCTGCACGCCACAGGGCCGGCAGGGCGCGGGCCACGGCACGCAGTACGTCGGTCTGGGTCTGCTGACCCTTCTCCTCCTGCTTGAGTGCCTCCCAGTTGGTCAGCACCTGGTCTGTGTCTTTCACCTGCACACAGCCAAACACGTGGGGGTGGCGGAAGACAAGCTTTTTGCACACGCCGTCGGCCACCTCGTCCAAAGTCAGGCCGGAGCGCTCCCGCTCGATGCTGGCGTGAAACACGACCTGCAGCAGCACGTCGCCCAGTTCTTCCTTCAGGTTGGCCAGGTCGCCCGTGTCGATGGCGTCGGCCGCCTCGTAGGCCTCTTCGATCAGATTGCGGCGGATACTCGCGTGGGTCTGCTCCTGATCCCAGGGGCAGCCGCCCGGTCCCCGCAGCAAATCGACGATTTCGATCAAATCTTGGACATTATAAAAATCCTTATGTAGAAAATTTACCACAGTTTCCTCTCCTCTGCAAGGGTTTTTTGTAAAAATCTTATTAAAAACGCAAAATTTTTGCAATTTTTTCCCCTTTTGGCATCAGAAGCAGGTCTTCCTTGGAAATTGCCCGGGTCAGCAGCACCAGTGCAAAATACAAAATAACCGCCACACCAATGGCGCAAACGACCGCCACCGCATTGCCCGCGCGGGAAAGCACCTGTGCGCTCCCCTGTCCGGTCATGCCCGCAGCGATCAGCAGCCGCTCCACAAGGCCGTAGGCCGCCCACGCGCCGCCGCCCATGACCGCACCGGCAAAAGCGGGTTTGGCAAAGACCCGCAGGTAGCTGCCCACTTCGGGTACGATGTGCTTCAGGGCAACGAGATCCAGCACAAGCACCACCGCGTAGCACAGCAGGGTGCCGATGGGCGCACCAAACACGTGCACCTCGGGAATGGATACCAGCAGGTAGTTTGCCGTCAGCTTGGCCGCGCCGCCCAGCAGGGTGGTGATGATGGGCAGGCTGACGTAGCCGTTGGCCTGCAGTACCGCATTGCACACCAGAACCAGACACACGCACACGGAGGCCGGACCCAGCACCGCCAGCATGGGGCCGGTCAGGGTCACGTCGTAGTTGGGGTACAGCAGCCGCATGATGGGGCCGGACAGGGCCAGCAGACCTACGCCCATGGGGATGGACAGCAGGGCGGTGATGCGCAGCACCGAGCCGGTGATCTGGGCAGATCCCTTCCGGTCGCCCCGGATCAGCGCGGCGGAAACGGCAGGAATAATAGCCGCAGTCAGGGCTGTCATAAAGGAGCTGGGCAGGTTATAAAGGCTGATGGCCACGGTGTAGTTGCCGTAGAGAGCGCGGCTGGCCTGCTCAGTCATGCCAAGGGCATCCTGCAGACGACCCTGCACCAGAGCGTTGTCCAGCACGTTGATCAGCGGCACCAGCGAAGTGGAAAGTGTGATGGGGATGGCGATACGCAGCAGATTTTTCAAAATCCGTCCGGCGGGCAGGGGTACATCATGGCTGACAGCCGCCGTCCGGGTGCGGGTGTGCAGGAAGTTTGTGACCATATAGGCAAGGGCCAGGATGGTACCTGCCGTCACGCCCACGATGGCGCCCGCCGCGGCAAGGGAGTTGCGTTCCTCCTCCACAGCTACGGGAAACAGCGGACTCATAATGACCGCCGCCAGCGCAAGGCCCAGCACCAATTTGCACAACGCCTCGATGATCTGAGACACGGAGGTGGGGGTCATGTTCATGTGACCCTGGGCGTAGCCGCGGAAGGCAGACAGGCAGCCCACACACACCACGGCCGGAGCCAGTGCCTTGATACCCGGAGCGGCGTGGGTATTGTTCATAGCCGCAGCCAGCCAGTCCGCCCCAAACCACATGATGAGGAAAAAGACGATGCCCACAGTTAAAAACGCGCTCAGCGCCACCCGGAACACCCGCTGCTTCTGGTTCTGGTTGCCCAGGGTGTTGGCCTCGGACACGGTTTTGGACAGCGCCACCGGCAGACCCGCTGTGGCAATGGTCAGCAGCACAGCGTAGATACTGTAGGCGTTGTAGAAGTCAGTGGACCCCTCCTCCCCCAGAATGTTGAACAGGGGAATCTTGAACAGGGCGCCGATGACTTTGACAATGGCGATGCCCGCGGCCAGAATGGCCACACCGCCAAACATGGTGTTTTTGGTTTTGCGTTCAGACATATTCAATGCCTCCCGAAAGAATTGCCCCTCAGCCGAACAACAGGGGCAGGGCGTAGTCAGTCACCTCGGCACGAATGCGCGCCAGATCCAAGGTGTGATACACCCCATTTTCATATATGACCTGTCCCCGAGCCATATTCATGGTCACGTTCTCGGGCCGGGCAGAATAGACCAGATTCTCCGCCACGTCGTGGCAGGGTGTCATGTTCAGGTGGGACAGCTCCACCAAAATAAGGTCGGCCGCCTTACCCGGGGCGATCACACCGGTGTCAGTACGGCCCAAGGCCGCCGCGCCGTTGACGGTAGCCATCTCCAGCACATCCCACGCACCCATGGCGGTGGCATCGCACAGAGTACCGCAGGGCAGAGCCGCCGCCAGCTTCATATCGGAGAAGGGGTCTGCCGCGTTGTGGGAGGCCATGCCGTCACTGCCCAGCGCCACACGCACGCCGGCCTGTTTCATGGCGCGGGTGGGGGCAATGCCGGAACCCAGCTTCAAATTTGACCAGGGATTGTGGACACAGGACACGTCCCGCTTTGCCATCAGCGCCCAATCCTCCTGCGTGGTGTACACGCAGTGGGCGGCGATACCGCCGTTGACCCACGCGCCGCACTCGTCCAGCACCTGCAAGGGAGTCTTTCCGTTTCGATCAAGGCTTGCCTGATGCTCTGCCGCAGTCTCGGACACGTGGGCGTGCATGCGCAGGCCGTGGTCGGCGGCGTATTGCCCCATCCACCGCCACAGGGGTGCGTTGGAGGTGTATTCGCCGTGGATAGAGGCATCCACCCTAATGCGGCCGTTGTCAAAGCCGTGCCAGTTCTCGGTCAGCACCTGCTGATTGCGGCAGTCGCCGCACTTGTCGGGGGAAAAGTCCTCCGCCGCGCCGAAATACACCCCGCCGCAGGACAGGTTGGCACTGATACCTGCCTTGGCGATCTCCTTGGCAATGGCATCGGTGTGCATGTACATATCGGCAATGCAGGTCACGCCGGCGGCGATCATCTCCGCAAGGCCAAGGGCCGCGCCGGCCCCGACCGCCCGGTCGTCCAGCTTGGCTTCCGTGGGGAAAATACAGTCGTTGAGCCAGTGATGCAGGTCCAACCCTCCGCCCACGCCCCGCAAAAGAGCCATGGGAATGTGGGTGTGGGCGTTGACAAAACCGGGCAACAGCACCTTGCCGGTACAGTCGATCACGCGGTCAAAGTCGCCTGCGGGCCGGGTCTGTCCCACGTAAGCGATGTGCGCACCCTCCACAGTCACAAAGGCGTTATCCAGCACCTTGCGGCTACCGTCCATGGTCAGGAGGCTGGCGCGTTCAAACAGAATGTTCATAGCTTTCTCTCCTTACATCCGGGCCAGACAGCCCCGCACCAGTCCGGAGAACTGCGCCCGGGCCGCACGGCCCGCATCCAGCACCTCCTGCTCGCTCAGGGGCTGGTCCAGAATGCCCGCCGCCATGTTGGAAAGCAGGGTAAAGCCCAGCACCTGCATGCCGCAGTGGGCGGCCACGATGACCTCCGGCGCGGTGGACATACCCACGGCGTCGCCGCCCAGTATACGGGCCGCGCGGATCTCCGCCGGAGTCTCGTACTGAGGGCCGTAGCAGTAGAAGTACACGCCCTCGCGCAGGGTGATGCCCTGTTCCCGGGCCACCTCTTTTGCAACCTCCCGCAGAGCGGGGGTGTAGAGCTTGGACGCGTCGGGGAACCGCACGCCAAATTCAGGGATGTTTTCCCCCCGCAGAGGGGACTCGGAAAACATTTTGATGTGGTCGGTGATGAGCATCAGCTCACCCGCCTGCCAGTCGGTGCGCACACATCCGGCGGCGTTGGTGACGATGAGGGTCTCGCACCCCAGCAGGCGCAGAACGCGCACGGCGTAGGAAACTTCCTCATAGGAATACCCCTCATAGTGGTGCATCCGGCCCTGCATAACGGCAACGGATTTGCCCTCCAGCGTGCCGAAAACAAACTGGCCCTTATGTCCGGGGGCGGTAGAGGCCCGGAAATGAGGGATATCGCCGTAGGGGATGACGATGGGGTTTTCCACCGTATCGCCCAGCTCACCCAAACCGGAACCCAGGATCATGGCGATCTTGGGGGCAAAGCCGCCCAGCCTGTCCAAAATATAGTCCGCACTCCGGCGGTACTGTTCAAAGGTGAAGCTCATGCGCCCCACTCCTTTCCGCACATTCCTGCATGATACAGTATACACGAAATCACACAAAAAATCAACGATAACCCGTCAGAGCCATGACAAGCGTTCTCTGCTGTGGTATGATAGGGGCAGAATTTACAAGGAGGTGTTCCCATGTCCCGTTTTCTGCGTCGGCTGACCGCACTGGCGGCAGGTCTCGTTTTTCTGTGTTCCTGCGGCATCTCCGCCTCCCGCAGTGTCGACGTGCAGTTTACTGCCATGGACACCTTTATACACCTGACCGCCTACGGCGCCGGGGCTTCCACCGCCCTGAACGCCGCCCAACAGAGCCTGTTGGCGTTGGAGAAGCAGTTGTCCGTCACCGAAGCGGACAGCGAGATCTCTGCCGTCAACAATGCGGACGGCAGACCCGTGTCCGTCAGCGAAGACACCGCCGCCCTTGTGGATTTCGCCCTTTCCATGTCCCGGCGCACGGACGGCGCAATGGACCCCACGGTCTACCCGCTGGTCCGGGCGTGGGGCTTTACCGCCGATGAGTACCGTGTTCCCGCGCAGATGGAACTGGAGTCCCTCCTGCCCCTTGTGGGGGCGGAACAGGTCGACCTGTCCGGAAACACCCTGACCCTCTCCCCCGGCGCTATGCTGGATCTGGGCAGTGTGGCCAAAGGCTGGGCCGGCGACCGTCTGGCCGACGATTTGAAACAGGCGGGCGTCTCCTCCGCCATTCTGCGCCTTGGGGGCAATATTCAGACTGTCGGCACCAAACCCGACGGTTCGGACTGGGTGGTGGGCATTCAGGACCCGGACAGCGAGGGTATGCTGGCCCGCCTGTCCGTCCGGGACTGTGCCGTGGTCACCTCCGGCGGCTATCAGCGCGCCTTTACCGAAAACGGGAAAACTTACTGGCACATCATCGACCCCGCCACCGGTCATCCGGCCCGGACGGGCCTGACCTCGGTGACCGTGGTCGCTCCCTCCGGCGCACTGTGTGATGCCCTGTCCACCGCTCTGTTCGTCATGGGTACGGACAGGGCCGCCGACCATTGGCGGGAACACCGGGATTTCGAGGCGGTATTTGTCTGCGAAGATGGGCGCATCACCATTACCGCCGGGTTAGAGGACAGTTTTACCCTCATGGACGGCTACACCGAACGGGAGGTGACGGTTCTGCGATGAAGACGAAGTACTGGGTCATGCTCTTTGCCGCTGTGGCCGCCGCCTGCGTGACGGCCATCGTCCTGTTCCCCCTGCCGCAGGGGGTGGCCAACTCCGCCGAGCTGTATCAAAACGGTGTCCTGCTCTGCACGGTCCCCCTTGACGAGGACACCCGCTTTACCGTCCCCGCCCCCGACGGCGGCAGCAACACCGTGGCGGTGTCCGGCGGCCGCATCCGGGTGGAGCAGGCCGACTGTCCCGACAAGCTGTGCGTCAAACAGGGCTGGTCCCGCACGGAGGGTTATCCCATCGTGTGTCTTCCCCACGGACTGGTCATCCAACCCAAAGGAAGGCAGGTGGATTTCGATGCCGCTGCGCACTGATACTTCCGTCCGGCGGCTGACCCGGCTGGCTCTGCTGACCGCTGTCGCCCTGTGCATACACCTGCTGGAGGGACAGCTGCCTCCCATTTTCCCTGTCCCCGGGGCAAAGCCGGGGCTTGCCAACGTTGTCACCCTGTACACCATGTTCACCATCGGCCCCGGGGACACGCTGCTGGTTCTGCTGAGCCGCATTCTGCTGGGCAGTGTATTCTCCGGTCGGGCCACTACTCTGTTTTACAGTCTGGCCGGCGGTCTTTTGTGCTTTGCGGTCACCTGTCTGCTGCGCAGGCTTCTGCCCCTCCGTCAGCTTTGGGTTGCCGGCATACTGGGCGGCATCTGCCACAACATAGGGCAGCTTGCCGTAGCCATCGCCATCACCCGCACCCCCGCTTTGGTGGTCTACCTGCCGTGGCTGCTGCTGTGCGGCATGGGTACCGGCCTGTTCACCGGCCTGTGTGCCCGCTTCTTTGTCAAAAAACTACCCGGAAAATACAAAACGTGGTAAGGTGTGCAGCACCTTACCACGTTATTTTTTCGGCCTCTTCCGGAAAAACCGCCGGAACTTTTTCGGTGCTTCCTCCTGCGCCGTCCGAACCTCGCCGCCCTTGGGCGGATTTACCTTCTGCTTTTCACACCCGACACAGACCCAGCGCCCCTCTTCCACGATGCTGCCGCATATTACACAGCGGTCAACGGAAAAATGTATCTGCTCCATAGGCGCTCTCCTTCCTCAGAGGTGGGCCACCCCCCATGCTGCGGAAGGTGGCCCTTGACGATTCGGGGCGTGCCCCGCTCTCCTCCTCCGTCCCCGGCTGAAAAGGACGGCTCTTCATCGTTTTTTACGGCCCTTTTCATGCCGCTTCAGCAGCCTGCAGAACCCTCAACTTATTGGGCCGCAAGGCTTATAGCTCCGCATTCTAACACAGTAAAGGGGCAAAGTCCATTGACAAACCCCACATCTTTCATCTGTCTTGACAGTCGTTTGTCGTCATTTGTCACAGTGGAACAAACACATGTCCTCCCGTCGTGGACAGTCGCGGCTTTTTGTTCCCTGCATGCACACTGCAACCCTTGCGCTCCAACGGGTTGCGCTTTTTATCCGCCTGCAAAAAAGCACCCACACTCCGGTATCGGAATGTGGGTGCTTTCCGTTTTGATATTTACAGGCCCAGCTGCCGCAGAAGGCAGCTGATATCTTCCGCTTCGTTCCTGTCGATTTGTTTGCTTCTGCGCACTTCGCTTACCGCGCGCTTAAATCTGCCGCCGAAAAACAGCTCGACCCAGCGCCGCACCTGCATAAGCGGAAACAGGATCGGACAGGTCTGAAGCACCGGGTACTTTCGCTTCATCCGCTCGTACGGCATAAACACCCGACTGAGCAGATATCGGACTTTTCCGCCCTCCCGCTCCTGAGCTACCGCCTGACGCTGCATTGCGCTGCCGTAGGTGCCTCCGTCCAGAATGAACCGCGTCATCATATCCGTGATCGGGGTCGCCGTCCGGTCCCCGAACCAAACACCGATCAGTTCCTGTACATGGTCGTAGAACGTCTCGATGGAGCATTGCGATAAATAGTCCCGCAGCACCGCCTCATCCACACGCCTGTGCCTCATGAGCAGGAATACATCCAGAATCGGGCGAATGCCGCAGCCACCGTTTGCAAAGTGGTAGGACATGTGAGCGATCAGGTGAAAGGCCAGAAATTCGTCCGCCAGTGCATATCGGCTGCCCTCGGCGGGAACGGCATGGTCCCACACCCGATCCAGCAGTCTGTCGATATTCTCCATGTTCTCCCGAAGGGAAAAATGAAGCTCCACGTGGACGCCGTCTGGGGCAACCAGCAGCAGGTCATGATAATTCATTTCCTCGTCCGCGGTGTAGGAAAGCTCCTGCGCGAGCGCGGCGGCCGCCCGTTCCAGATCCTCCCTGCGGACCAGAACGTCGATATCCCCGCTGGTACGCATCCACGGTGCAGGGTACAGGTCCCGAATCACCGCGCCTTTCAGGGGGATGAAATCGATCCCGGCCCGGTTCAGCGTATCGCAGATCTGTTTCAGCTCATGATCAAATCTCATGTGCCGGAAAACGGCCACTGCCGCCGCCTGACGAAGTGCCTTAAGTGCTTCGCTCTCCGGCAGGGTCAACGCGCTCAAAGCGTGTCCCGCCAAATGTGCCAGATCGTGCCGTCGGGCAAGGGTATAGACCTGTTCCAAGGCTTCCGGCGTACAGGCTTCCCGTATCTCCTGGCCCGGTTCGCCCCCGCAGACCGCGATCCTAAGCAGGGCAAACAGGAGTTTTTCCGGTGTCATCAGAACTTTCTCCACACCATCTTGTTGACCACGCCGGTGTAGGACTGAATGAGCTTGACCACCTTGGTGGACACGTTCTCCTCCACATAGTCAGGCACGGGGATACCATGGTCGCCGTTGTTGTTCATCTCCACGGCGGTAGCCACCGCCTGCAGCAGGCTGTCGCCGTCGATACCCGCCAGCACGAAGCAGCCCTTATCCAGGGCCTCGGGCCGCTCGGTGGAAGTGCGGATGCACACTGCAGGAAAGCTCTTGCCGATAGAGGTGAAGAAGCTGGACTCCTCGGGCAGCGTGCCGCTGTCCGACACCACCGCAAAGGCGTTCATCTGCAGGCAGTTATAGTCATGGAAACCCAAAGGCTCATGCTGAATGACCCGCTTGTCCAACTCGAAGCCGCTGGCCTGCAGGCGGTTGCGGCTGCGGGGATGGCAGGAATACAGAATGGGCATGTCGTAAACTTCGGCCATCTTGTTGATGGCGGTAAACAGGCTGGTAAAGTTCTTCTCGGTGTCGATGTTCTCCTCCCGGTGGGCGGAGAGCAGGATGTACTTGCCCTTTTCAAGGCCCAGCCGGGCGTGAATGTCGCTGGCCTCGATCTGGGCGAGGTTGTTGTGCAGCACCTCCGCCATGGGAGAGCCGGTGACGTAGGTGCGCTCCTTCGGCAGCCCGCAGTCGGCCAGATAGCGGCGGGCATGCTCGGAATAGCACATATTCACGTCCGAGATGATGTCCACAATGCGGCGGTTGGTCTCCTCAGGCAGGCACTCGTCCTTGCAGCGGTTGCCCGCCTCCATGTGGAAGATGGGGATGTGCAGGCGTTTGGCGCCGATGACGGACAGGCAGGAATTGGTATCGCCCAGCACCAAAACGGCGTCAGGTTTGATGTCCGCCATCAGTTCGTAGCTCTTGGCGATGATGTTGCCCATAGTTTCGCCCAGATCCTTGCCCACGGCATCCAGATATACGTCGGGGTCTTCCAGCTGCAAATCACGGAAGAATACGCCGTTGAGGTTGTAGTCATAGTTCTGCCCCGTGTGGGCCAGAATGGTGTCAAAATACTTGCGGCACTTGGTGATGACCGCCGCCAGCCGGATGATCTCCGGCCGGGTGCCTACAATAATCAGCAGCTTCAGCTTGCCGTTGTTTTTGAAGGAAGCCATAGTTAATCCTCCACTTTCTCAAAGAATGTATCCGGACGGTCGGGGTCGAACTGCTCGTTGGCCCACATGACCGTCACCAAGTCCTCGGTATCGGACAGATTGATAATGTTGTGGGTGTAGCCGGGCAGCATGTGGACCGCCTGTATCTTCTTGCCGGACACCTCAAAGTTCAGCACCTCGTCGCTGCCGATCTTCCGCTGCTGGATCAGGGCGTGGCCGGACACCACCACAAAGAACTCCCATTTGGTGTGGTGCCAGTGCTGCCCCTTGGTGATGCCGGGTTTGCTGATATTCACGGAGAACTGACCGCAGTTTGCGGTTTTCAGCAGTTCCGTAAAGCTGCCCCGGTCATCCACATTCATCTTCAGGGGAAAGGCCGCTTTTTCCCTTGGCAGGTAGCTCAGATAGGTGGAGTAGAGCTTCTTGGCAAAGCTGCCGGCGGGGATTTCGGGCATCAGCAGGGTGGCAGACTGGGCCTTGAACATTTCAAGCAGCTCCACGATCTCGCCCAGGGTCACCTTGTGGGTGACGGGTGCGGCGCAGTAGCGGCCGGAGTCGGTCAGCACGGTGTCGATGCCGTCAAATTCACAGCGGTGTTCCCCGCCCGCAAGGGCGCAGAGCATCTCGTCCACCAGATCGTCGATGTACAAAAGCTCCAGCTGCACCGCCGGATCGCTGACCGTGATGGGCAGGTCGTTGGCGGTGTTGTGGCAGAAGGTGGCCACGGCGGAGTTGTAGTTGGGCCGGCACCACTTACCGAACAGATTGGGGAATCGGTACACCAGCACCTTCGCCCCGGTTTCCTCGCCGTAGGTAAAGACCAGCTCTTCCCCCGCTTTTTTGCTTCTGCCGTAGTCGCTGTCATAGCGGCCGATGCAGGTGGCCTGAATGGAAGATGAGATCATCACCGGGCAGGTATTTCCGCAGGCCTTCAGGGTGTCCAGCAGGGTGGATGCAAAGCCGAAGTTGCCCTGCATGAACTCCTCCGGGTTCTGAGGTCGGTTTACCCCCGCCAGATTGAATACGAAGTCCGCCTTTTGGCAGTACCCCGGCAGCAGGGCCGGGTCTGTGTCGATGTCGTATTCGTAAATTTCGTCCACAACAAGGCCGGTGGTGCGGTTCTTGCCGTCCCGGATGGTTTTCAGACTCTCCACCAGATTGCGGCCCACGAAACCTTTTGCTCCTGTTACGAGGATGTTCACAGGATCACTCCTCAAAATCAAACTTAAGTCCTACGTAGTCCAGTTCCTGCCGGTATTGGCTGGCTGCCCGGGTGCTGGCGGTACGGAACTGATGTGTGGTTCTTTTCAGTTGATCGCGCCGGAACAGCAGCACCTTGAATATCCGCGCCACCCAGAATACAGGCAGCAGCACAGGCAGCTTATCCAGACTCGGGTGCTTCTTCTTCATTTCGGCATAGGGAAGGAAGACCATTCTCAGTGCCCGGGTGCGGCGCGTCCCGGCGATGGTCCCGGTGGTACCCGCCTCCCTGACGACGGCGGACACATCATGGTCTTCTCTGGTCCCGTAAGCGCCGCTGCCGCAGATTCGGTTCATGATGAAACAGGACACCTCGTCCCATTCACCCTCGCCAAACCACACCTTCACCGTTTTCATCACGTTGTCGTAAAATTCCACCAGCTGCAGCGTTTCCAGTTCACTGCGGACATGGTTGGTGTCCACCTCCGGGTACGCCCGCAGAAACACCCACAGGTCGGCCAAATGGCGCAGGCCAATACCGCCGTCCCGGTAATGCTTGGCGAAGTGGGTGAACAGATAGACCAGTTCATCTTCCCGCTTCATGGCCCAACGGGTGCCGCTGTTTATCGTCGCCAGCTGCCATCCGTCACCGAAATAACGGTAGTAGTCCTTGTTATAGGAGGGGATGAGCCGCTTATGCAACTCCAGCATCAGGTCGCTGTGTCGCCATACCAACTCGTGGTCACTCTCCAGCTTTTCCACAAACCCCAGCTCCGGCAGCACGGACTTGATGCGGTCATACTGCTCTACCCGAATGAGAATATCCGCGTCGCCCATGGCACGCAGCTCCGGTGCGGGGTACAGGCCCTTCATATTGCAGCCTTTCAGCGGCATATAATCCACTCCCGCCCGGTCGAAGGCGGCGCAGATGGCCTCCACCAGCTTCTGCTGCTTCTCGCTGTGGTCCAGGCTTTTGCAGTACGCCTGAAACAGCTTGCCCACCACAGGATCTTTTCTGGACAGTCCGCAGTTCACCGCGCCCAGATAGCCCAGAGCCAGCACCTGATGGCGGACAAGCTCCGGATAGGCCCGCTCCGAATCAAACCCCTCCGGCAAAGGCAGCGCTTCACCCGTCAGGCCACTGCGCACAAGGGTCAGCAGACCCCGCTGCTGTACGTCCATCATCATTTCTTCCATGCGGCCAGCTCGTCACGGATGTACTGCAGGGAGAGCAGCTTTTCCTGTACCTGCTCCACATTGAGCAGATCGGTGTTGTTGGAATTGAACTCAGTCAGGGTGTTGCGGGTCTTATCCCCCTCCTTGAAGTACTTGTCGTAGTTCAGACCGCGCTTGTCGCAGGGTACGCGGTAGAACTGGCCCATGTCGATGGCATTGGCGCACTCCTCGTTGGTCAGCAGAGTCTCGTACATCTTCTCACCGTGGCGGATGCCGATGACACGGATCTCGTGGTCGGGGGCGAACAGACCGGTGACAGCCTTGGCCAGGGTCTCGATGGTACAAGCAGGGGCCTTCTGCACCAAAATGTCGCCGGATGTGCCATTCTCAAAGGCGAACAGCACCAGATCCACCGCCTCGTCCAGGCTCATGATGAACCGGGTCATGGAGGGTTCGGTGATGGTGATGGGCTTGCCCGCACGGATCTGGTCGATCCACAGGGGGATGACGCTGCCCCGGCTGCACATAACGTTACCGTAGCGTGTGCAGCAGATCTTGGTCTTCTCCGGCGCCACGGTGCGGCTCTTGGCCACAATGACCTTCTCCATCATAGCCTTGGAGGTGCCCATGGCATTGACGGGATAGGCCGCCTTGTCGGTGGACAGGCACACGATGTTGCTCACGCCGGCATCAATGGCGGCAGTCAACACGTTCTCAGTGCCAATGACGTTGGTCTTCACCGCCTCGATGGGGAAGAACTCGCAGGAAGGCACCTGCTTCAGGGCGGCGGCGTGGAAAATGTAGTCCACCCCGTGCATAGCGTTCTTCACGGAGGCCAAATCGCGCACATCGCCTATGTAGAAGCTGATTTTCTCCGCCACCTCAGGCATCCTGGCCTGAAACTCATGGCGCATGTCGTCCTGCTTCTTCTCATCCCGGGAGAAGATGCGGATCTCACCGATGTCCGTTTGCAAAAAGCGGTTAAGTACCACGTTGCCAAAGCTACCGGTACCGCCGGTGATCATCAGGGTTTTATTCTTAAAAAGTGACATACCTCTATCCCCTTAATCTCTTCCGTATAGATCCCGCGTGTAGACCTTTTCTTTGCAGTCCTCCAGCTCCGCGTTATTGCGGTTTGCAATAATGGCAGCTGCCTGCTCCTTGAATGTCTGCAAGTCGTTCACGACCAGATTTCCAAGGAACATCGAGCCATCTTCCAAAGTTGGTTCATAAATGATCACGGTCACGCCCTGTGCTCGCAGCCGCCTGATCACACCTTGCACACTGCTTTGGCGGAAGTTATCGCTGTTAGCCTTCATCGTAAGGCGATACACGCCAACAACGATTTTATCGTCCTTGCTGTTTTGGGCTGCCAACGCCAAAATGCGTCCGGCCACAAAGTCCTTGCGGGTACGGTTGCTCTCTACGATGGCGGCAATCAGGTTTTCTGGCACATCTTCGTAGTTGGCCAGCAGCTGCTTGGTATCCTTGGGCAGACAGTAGCCGCCGTATCCAAACGACGGGTTATTGTATGTCATACCGATTCGGGGGTCCAGGCCTATACCGTGAATGATATCTGCGGTGGACAAGTTCTTCAGTTCCGCATAGGTGTCCAGCTCGTTAAAAAAGCTCACGCGCAGAGCCAAATATGTATTTGCAAACAGCTTCACTGCCTCCGCTTCCGTATGACCCATAATCAGAACCGGGACATCCTCCTTCAGGGCAGCATCCTTCAGCAAGCCCGCAAAGCGCTCTGCCGCCTGCCTTTGCAGCTCATTTTCCACGTCACAGCCCGCAATGATGCGGCTGGGGTAAAGGTTGTCATACAGCGCAGACCCCTCGCGCAAAAACTCCGGGCTGAAGATGATGCGGTCACAGTTCAACTCCCGGGAAATTCGTTGCGTATACCCTACCGGCACAGTAGATTTGATCACAACAAACGCCTTGGGATTCACTGCAATCACATCACGAAGGACCGTCTCCACCGCCGAAGTGTCAAAGGTGTTCTTTTCCGGATCGTAGTTGGTCGGTGTTGCTACCACCACAAAATCCGCCTGTTTATACGCCTCGAGGGCATCCAGTGTGGCGTACAGGTCCAGATTCCGCTGGCTGAAATACTCCTCGATCATAGCATCCCGAAGGTGCGAATGCCTGCTGTTGATGCTTTGTACCCGCTCCGGCTGAATATCTACCGCAATCACCTTGTTGCTTTGGGAAAGCAGCGTGGCGATCGACAGACCCACATAGCCCGTTCCGGCCACGACGATACAGGTTTTCTTCACTTCTTTTCCCTCCACTATCATTTACTGTCCTTATTTCCAAATCTCTTAAAGGCAACGGTCTGTAGCCGCTTAATTGTCCGCCAAATTTTTCGTGCTGCACGCTCCGGCAGAGATATCCGTTTGCAGAATTTTCGCGCCACATCAAAAAAAGGTTTCTTTTGTATCTGCAGCATAAATGCTTCACGCATTGCAGGTCTTTGTGCGGATTGAATCATAGCCGTGTTGTGTTTAACTGCATCCGAGAGAGATGCGGGCGCACAAATCAGTCGATGCTGTATTCTTTCAAATAGCGCCAACGCCTTTGGCGTGTGGCAAACCACAAGAGAGGTCCCCTTGTCATCGTCCAACTCCGGCAAATAATTTTGAATGCCCCAAAAATCGGCCAAAGTAAAGTCACAGGCCCGATTCATTTTCTTAAAAGCACATGAATAGCAGGACGGACGCAGGCACAAATCCGCCAAAAAACTGCGCATATAGAAATCGTCAGCACGAGGGTTTACTCGTTGTCCACCATCGGAAAACTCCATCTGCAGACCATATCTACGCCAACTCGGAACTTTGTAGCGGAAATTTATTCTTTTTGCGCTGGCACGATACTTCTTCTGCATTGCTTGCAAGTACCGTCGCCACACCATGGGAGATGGGACGCCGTGGCATACAAGGTCCTGTGTAATCAATCTTTCGTAGGGACGCCCCAAAAAGTTTAGCAGACCCTCAATCTGGCATGGCGTGCCAGAGAAATACACCATTCGCCCACTGTCCAAATATTGTTTTGCCTGTTCGTACGCAGTTCCGATATCGCTTTGTACGTATTTTGAGCCGCGGAGCCGGCCTAGGCTCGTCTTGGTTTCCACTGCCGTGTGTATCACATTGAGTGTTTCATCAAACCCCGCGCCAAACACCACTCCGCCTGCGTCGAGAACGTATTCCGCCAAGAGCGTAAACGCCCCGCCCGAGGAGCTGTTGGCGCGAATCTCTTCGTCCGTGCATTTTGCTGCATAGGCGGTAGGCGCGTGGGTACTGTTGTGTGGGTTGATGACCGGACAGACGGAATAACACAGACCACACTGCACACAACTATCCCGGCAAATGACAGGATACAAAAACCCTTCGGCATCCCGCCGCATCTCGATACAGGTTCTGGGGCAACGCTGGGCACAAGCTGCACAACCAGTACAGCGTGCTGACTCCAGCTCCATGATCGTCTTCATAACTCCTCCCGATTGCACTGGGCCAACGCTTCGCGTAAAAATGCCGCAGATTCCGCTGCCCACTGTTCTCGTCTGCGATCCACTGCAGTCCAATCAAACTTGTCATCTTCCAAAATCTCACAAATCTTCTTCCGATCAAAACAATCGACAACACGGTGCTCTAACCCCAATTTTTGTGTCAAAGTTTTAATTCTTGCGTTCATAGCACAATCTTTGTCATTGACGGCTAGAAACGGCTTGTGAAACAGAATTGCAAATACGGTACAGTGGAACGAGTCCGTAACGACGAAATCACTGTTTTTAAGTGTCCACAGCCACTGCTCAACCGATAAGATTTCTTTCCCAAGATTGGCTTTCTCTGCGAATACCTCATTTTTCAAAAAGCTCTCGGTGTCATCCGAGCTACTTCTCCCTTTTCGCAACATAAAGTTAAACAAAGCCACTTTTTTCTGGTCGCAGCATCCTTGAACAAGAGTTTTGTACCCCTCCGGCCCCAAAAGCAGGGTTGGGTCACAAACGGTCACAGCCGACAGCCCCTCGTCAGCCAAAAACTCGGCGGCATTCTCTTCCCGAACGCTGATGGCATCAAATTTTTTAAGGGCTGCCAGCGCGTGCCGCTTTACGCCGTCCGGGATCTCATTCGAGCCAAAACTTGCCGCATAGCTCAACCGACACACATCATCAGGCAGAAAATCCAAAAAATAACTCAATGTGGGTTCTTTCTCCGCGGTCATAAGGAAGCTTTCGTTCCATATTTGGTCGCTGCCGGCAATCACAGCATCATATGTATTTTGGATGCTCAGCAAATTCTTGTAGTTGTGGTAAGTTTTTGGCGACAGTCGCAAATAACGCTTTCGAAACCGTCTGAATTTAGGCACCATTTGAAGATTGGCAAATCGCCGAAGGTAGACATCAAAAAAGCGGAGTGTCCAAATGCTGCGCCGGGGCAGATAATCTATATCACAAACGTCGTGACCAGCTTGCTCCAAATGCTTTGCAAGAGCATAGGACTGCAACACTGCGCCGTAATTCGCCGCCCAATGGAATGTCATAATTCCGATTTTCATAATGCGCGTCCCCGCCCTTTGTGCGCAAAATTGAGTCGTTTTTTCAGCATCCGCTTAATCTTCAGTTTCAGCGGCACTCTAAACAGCTGGACGAACGATTTTTTAATCCGCGGATCCACATTCACATCCTCAAAAACCGCTGGCTGTAGATCCGAATCAATCTTCACTAGAAACCGCGTGTCAGTCGCCACATTATGAACGCCACTGCCATCAAACCCGATATTTTCCACACGAGTCTTTACGGGAAGAATTGCGTACCGGTTGTTTTTAAACATGGCATACCCAAAACGAATAGCCCAGGAATCAATGCTGCCGGCCATTTGCGCATCCAACATAGCCGCACGATCCTCACCATACTCGTTAAAATGCACCCGGGCAGCCTTATCCTTACGGAAGGTTTCATAATCCGACACATCCCAATCCACCAAATCCCACCGATCCTTCCAGGTGGCCCAAGAATAGCTGGATCCGCGCCCCATAAGGAACACATCGTGCCTGTAGTCTTTCGGAATGGGAATAGGCACTTTGTACGCACCGATAAAGCCGACTTTAGGGTTGTTCTGATAGAACTCCAGCGCCCGACTCATATAGTCAATAAAGTCTTCGGAAACCCGGTTGTCATCCTCAACCACAATGACATGACCATGCTCGTTGATCACCTGCGTGACTCCGGAGATAACGGATTTTGCCAGCCCCTTGTTCTGCGCGGCCTTGACAATCGTGACCTGTTTGAAGCAAGTTGTCCATTTTTCGTGCTGAATAATGTCCCGCACCTGCTCCACCGCCTCGGCGGCGGCAGGCCGTTTCGCCGCATCTGAAAATATATACAGGGACGCTTCCTTTGCATAGGTACAAGCCGCCAAAGAGCGCAATACTTCTTCCGTGTGTTTCGGCCTGTTGTACACAAACAAGACAATTGGCGCGATATTCATACCTATTCCTCCATCATTTTACTTGCCACCTCGGCTAAGCAACAGCTTTTTCTCGCTTGTATTCAATCCAAACAGCCAAAGCCCTGCACCATACGCCGCAACATACGCCGCTCCCTTTATCAGCAAGAGCCAAACGTCTCCGCAGGAAATCTGCGACAGCGGTGCTGTCACCACCAAAGCCATCAGCGCACACGGCAAAATGCCGCGGAATGTCTCTTTAAAAAAGACAAGCGGCTTAAATCCAAACACACGGCGATAATACAGACACATAGCAAAAATTTGGCCCGCAACGACAGAAAGAGCGGTGCCTATAGCGGCCCCCCAATAGTCAAAGAAATGGATCAAAAACAAACTGGACAGAACGTTAACCGTGGCTGCAATAATCAAAATCAAAGACCTTCCAATTCGCTTCAGCATGCCGTCTAGGATGCTGTTTGCGCCACTCAGCAGGACTGCCATGCCGGAAGGAATCAGCAAAATCAATGATAGATAATACACGTCCAGCTTATCCGCCCCAACCCACGCACTGACAAACGGTTGACCGGCACAAATGAACCCGCCCAAACCCAACGCAACCACCGCGCTCTGCATACGTCCTACTTTAACCGTAAATTCCATCAGTTCATCCGCAGATGCATTCTGTTGAATCATTCGGGCCGCCTGGGGCGTAAACAATCCGGCTACGGAGGTCGTCAAGCCATTGAATGCCACATAAATTGTAAGCGCTAAAGAGTAAACTGCGACCCGTTCCGGCGCAATAGTTGCGCCAAGAATCACGCTATCCAGATTTTGATTGACCTGATTGACAATGGTCTGCAAAAACATTGCAAGGGAAAAAGAAAATATTGCGCCGAAAAGAGTTCTGTCCCATACATGAAACTTGGCTTTCAGCTTTAAAATGCCGAAGCAATATACCACATCGCACAACAGCAAAAAAACAGTCAGCAACAGGTCACACCAAACCAGCGCAAGCGCCCGGAACCCCATGTTCAGCAAGAGAAGGATCACCGCCACCCTCAAGAGCAACCGCAGCACCTTTAGGCCATTGGAGTAAATAAACCGTTCGCAACCATGGATTACGCCAACAAAGACATCCCGAAAAAGATACAGCGAGACATTGATTACCAAAAGCACATACATGTCCTGGACCAAACGAATCTGTACAGCAGTCATCGTTGCCGCATACAAATCATCAACAAATAGGTATAGGATCATTCCCGCAACCATAACCAGCACAGAAATGGCTGCAGCAACAAATATACCGGTTGCCAAAAAATTCTCCCGCTCCATTTTTGCTTCAGCATCAGTTCTTGCATTATATTTTGCAACAAATACAGAAGCTATCGTGCCAATTCCGATTGAGATGAGGGCGAGCTGCCCCGTCAGTGCCTGTACTGTTCTGTAAATGCCATATTCGCTGTCGCCCAAACATCCTAGTATGAACGGGGTCAGAAAAATAGAAACCAACGAATTGAGGATAGTTGCAAAATAGGACAGTACCGCCCCTATTTTCTTGGTCCTAATCATAGCACATTCACCCTGTGGTTATGTTTTCCAATAACAGCCTCCCTCTACCAAGGAAGCGTTTTTTGGCGTTTCCGATTCGTCCGGATAAATCCACGCGTCGGTATATAACGCGCGCAATCCGGGAACCGTGTCCGATCTGGCTGACTTAATGCCAAACAGGTACTGGGTGGATCCGCACATCATGATCACCTGTTTGCCCGCTCTTTTCAGCAGTGCGCTCAAGGGCAGGGCATATACCCCACAGCCAACCAAAGCCACGTCAAACTCAACCTTCATGGCCTCCTGATACATGTAGTCCAACGCTTCAAACCAATCCGAAAAGCGATTATCCATATTGCCCGCAATGGTCTGCACCGCCTTGATCGTATGAAGTTCAAACTCGGGAAGCACCTCAGGTTTCGCAAAAATTTCCGCCCGCTTTTCACGATACTGCTTCTCAATAGAGCGGGCAAAGGGACTGATCACCAATACCTTTTTTCCTGCCAGTTTCGCCGACCAGGGATTCTCAAAATAATACGGCTCATAGGTGTGCGGATCTGTCAATACCACACCTTCCTTCGCATAGCATTTCAAAATGTACTCTTCCATAAAACTTCTGTAGGTGGGAAGTATGTCCATCTCGCCAATATCGTTCAGAAACAGATCACAGAAGCGCTTGCAGTTTTCCTCAGTAGCCGGAAAAAACCCCGAATTCACATGCAATCTCCTTAGATATTTGGGATTCATTTTCTTTTTCAACCGGAATTTTACCGCAAGGTACTCATTTATGTTGAAGGTTTCTGCCGCGCCCAGGCGTCCTACTGCGAAGGGAGTGTTTGCTTCCAGCATCTGCGCAACCAGATCATTTCCGGCTACATCGCTGATGCGTTTTTGAAAATATTTCCCATCGGGGCGAGTCGTCTTGCCAGTAATCATTCGATACCCGACAATAGCCGCATCTCTTAAATAATAACCCAGATATTCAAACACATTCATATTTTGTCCCTCTTGGTTAGTTCTTGGTATAACTTCAAGTATTCTGCACACATGATTTCGCGCGAAAAGGACATTTTGATATTTTGCACACAACTCTCCGAATATGCGTCTTTGCCTTCCTTTTTGATTTGTTCGATTGCGCGAAGGACCTCCGGTATCTCTTGTGTGTTCACTGTAACACCCGTATGCCCTTTTACGGGTTCAGGGCAAGCTGTGGTATTCGACACAATTACAGGCGTCCCGCATGCCATGGCTTCAGCTGCCACCATTCCAAATGTTTCTTCCCGGGAAGGGTTAAATAAAACATCGGCCGCAGAGTACAAAGCGGCCAAAGCCCTTGCGTCCTCCGTCTTCGTAATCCCTATAATATTAGCCGGGAGCTTTTCTTTTTGCTGCGGTGCAACTCCCACCAGCACCACGACATATCCCTCATCCAAATGCTCCGCCAACCGATAAAATGTGCCAAGCCCTTTTGCTTCTTTCCACACTCCCGACACACCCAAAATCATAAATTTGTCTGCAGGAATTCCATATTTTTCTTTTGTTTGTGTCGCAGGGACTTCAGAACGGCAAAACACTTCTGTGTCCACTCCGTTGTAAATGCGACAAGTTTTCATGTTTTGCAAAAACGACTTTGATACCTGTCCTTTGAGCCAATCCGAGTTGCAGACAAGCGTCAACTTACCCAAAGACGAAAACAGCCTTTTTTTCAATCTGTAGTTGCGCCGGCTTCCGTCCCAACTGCTATCTGGATACGTTCCCAAATTTGGGCAGTGATGACATTCCGACGTCCACTTGTCGCATGTAGCAGAAAAATAGTGAGCGCACTTGCCGGTAAAAGCCCAGCAATCATGAAGCGTCCAAACAACCGGCTTGTCCCACTTTCTTAGGTAATGAAATAGAATAGGATAGTTTAAATAATGCCCGTGTAAGTTGTGTAGATGGATTAGGTCAGGCTTTTCCCGTTTTAGATAGCCAATCAGTCGGACTGTTTGCCACACAGAACACAGGCCTTGCATGCACAGGACTCTGGATAGAAAACTGTGCATATGTACTCCCATCGCACTGTACAGAGAGAATCCTGCCACGTCCTTCTTGTCTCCATATCCAAACGCGATGCTGTTTTCGATCCCTTTTCCCTTCATATACTCATGAAGCTGGTATACAATTCTCCCTGTGCTACCGCTATTCAAAGTGACATTAATCTGAACCACTTTCATTGTTTTCTCCGAACTCCATCCTAAAATATTTGCAGAATAGCGGAATGATCACCGTAATAGTCAGCAACATCTCCGACCCCGTAACTGGATTGATCACAGACAAAAAAAACACGATCCCAATGGTTATTTTGCGCATTTTCTCCAGTCCTCTGTCCGCTTTTGTCTCCGTGCGTACCTGCCGCAGCGGAAGAAAAAGTCCAAAAACACCAACAAGCCCCAACACTCCGAAAGCCCCTAAACAGTCCAACAACGTAGAATGGGAACCGTAAGTTTTTGCGCCAAATGAACCCCAAAGCGGATTTGCAAAAAAGCTGTCCAGCGAGATTTGATATAGTCGCACACGGGAGAGCGTATCGGCGCCAGATATATTCTGTGTTTGGAACATGTCTAACAACTCTTGCAAGCGTTCAGCCAAATGATAATCTGCAGCTTCAATCAGTCGTGGCAAAACCGAAGGCAACGCAAACACCAGCACAACGACACCAGCAAACAAAAGCAGCCTGCTGGCCGTCCAAACGTAATTCCCTTTGCCTAATTCGTGGCTCAAAATCCACAAAACAGGATACAGCACAAAGGCCAACGTGATTTGTGCTCGAAAAAGCAAAAGTACCACTGCACCGAAAAGCATCAGTTTAACAAGCACGCTTGCTTTCTTTTTGTTGAGCCAATACGCCATGATAGGTTGCAAAAACAGCAGCGTATAGCACATGCCATAGCCCCCAAGTCCTCTAGGTATAGCATAACCCAAAAGCTCCTGTTTGTTGGCAGCACTCGTGCTAAGTATTCGTGCCAAATCCGGGCGCTGCAACAAATTGACATAGGTTACAAGGGCGACAATTAACACGTCCAGCAGAAAAACAACCAACAAAAAACGCAGTTCTTGTTTGCTCCCAGAATAGAAGTAGTAAGCAAAAACGCCCAAAAGGATCAAGGCGTACACAAAGTTCATTCCGTACTGGTCAAAATAACTTGAATTCCCCAACATTTTTCCCAAAAACGTGAGAAACAAAAAAAACGCAACCGGCCCAGCTGTTACGACATAGCGAGCAAAGAATCTTTTGTTCCCAAACAAACTTAGCGCAAACCAAATACCTACTAAGGCGAACTTCACCGCAGAAGGTATTATCGGGCCAACATAACTGTAGTTTCCCGCATTCAGCCACAAAACAATATGTACACCTAAACAGAGGTGCAGTTTTTCTGCAAAAGTTAAAGTCTTCATTGTTCGCTTCCTTGCCGTCTTGCATTATCCCCGTCCACCGGGATTGATGTCTCCAAAAAATCCAGAATTTTCCGTGTCATACTCTGATAGTTCTTCTCCTGCGCGGCAAACTGCCGGGCGCTCTCGCCCTTTTGGACCAATTCGTCTTCCGGTAGCCACAGGGTTTCCTCCATCGCGTGAGCCAGTCCCTTCGAAGTTTCATCTTCGATAAAATAAAAATAATCACAGTATTCTTGTGGCATACCACCCACGCGGGTAGTCAGCACCGGTGTGCCAGACACCATGCCTTCCAAGATTTTCGAGGAGAAGGAATAGTTGCTGTAGTCGTCTGCTGTGGGTTTGTTAATCACAATCAAATGGGCTTTCTTCAGTGCAATCAAAACCTGTTCTCGGGACACTCGCCCCATATATTTGATTCGGTTGTCGACTTGCGCACACTGTTGAATATATTCCGCATCACTGCCAGCGCCGTACAAATGCAGTTCGCAATCCCCCTGCACCCGCATAAAGCCATCTACAAGGCTGCGGATACCGTACAACCGGCTAAGATTGCCCGCATATATAAGTGTTTTCTTTTCGCATTTCTTCTGGGGCGGCACATCATCATAAATGCTCAAATCACTAAAGCCTTCAGACACGATGTACGGTTTGTGAGCAACTCCCATGCGGGCGGCCATCTTTTCTGTAAACAGCACGTAGCTGTCGCAAGCTCCCTGAAGTCGCAGCATCTGCCGACTTAAGTAGCTTGCATAAACGCCTTTTAAGCCCCTGCTTTTTTTCCAGGAATACATATACTCCGGCAGGTCAGCAATCACAGCGCTCAGGTTGCAGCCATATTTCTTGCACAACTTAATGGCGACCTTGGTGTAGGGTGGATAAATGGAATACATCAGAACCGCCTTATCCTGTACACCTCGGTTTGCATCCAGCCACCTCCGCAATGCTTTTTTTGCGCTGCGCGCAATAGACCATTGCTTTAGAAACTGTACGTTGATAAAGGGCAGCCAACGAACAGAAACACCAAAAGGCAACCGCTCTTGTTTGGAACAAGAATACGGGACTTTACTTCCTGGCCATGCCGCCACAGCCGGGACACTGATCGCCTCCACTTCCGCGCCGTTTTCCTGCAGCCCTTTTGCCAGCATAGTTTCGTAATTCACCGGTGCTACCGAGGCCTTCACTTTGCTTGCGTTATTCAGTTGCTCCATGGCCTCTCGAGAAACAAGAGACCCCAACAGCAAAATCTTCATATTGCACGCCCTTCACAGGCCCAAAAGCCTACCAAATTCTCTATCATATTCTTTGGGGCGGAATGGGATCAGACCGCCGCCGGAGTGAAAGGTCAGTTCACTAAATATGATCCTTCCATCCACATTGTACAGATCGACCCGCACGAACGGGAACGGCTTCGCCAATTGTTCTGCGATGGCAATCAGCTCATCGCCGTTGTCCGGCGCCCGATCATTTGGAAAACCATCGTAACCGTATTTTACAGGCAGGAGCTCCCATTGTGGGTCGAAAATATTATCATATCGCGCTCCATCTATTTGCTTATTGTGCTGAATAAACCCTACTTTCCCCCGAAAACAAAACAACTTGTATTCTTCCAACTGCCCATCCTTTGGCGCCAAAAAGGCATCACACATAATACGAGGCTTGATCAATTTATAATTCTTTTCCCGATCTTTGTAGTAGAAGTTTTCGTTCAGCCACTTGTTGAATTTCCGACCGGCGGCAGCAACATCAAGTCTATGCTTATCCGGAACAATAACATTGTAGGAAGAACCATGGGTAGCCTTCAGGGCAAAGGATGTCGGCAGCACATCAAAGTCGATCGCATCAAAGCTGTCATAGACACCAATCACCCGATTTAAGTACTGCTCGCCCACTGTATCTGCTACATACTTGCGAACCTCGTATTTGTCCGTATAGCGCCAAAAATCCAGTTTCTCATCTTTGATTTTTGTTGCGCAAATGTATTCATTCATCGTCTTGGGACACTTCAGATCGGGCACATAGCCAAATATAATCCAAAAGAGCAACTTGGCGTGTCTCTCATCCGAAATCAGACGTGGAAATCTAATGAATATCTTTGTAATGATAACTCGAACAAAAATCCTGATTTTTCGGATCCAGTCCTCTCGTCTTAACCGCCTGCATTTATTCATATCGTTTCCTCTTTTGCACGACTTACTCACACCCAAAAGCTTCCACGTATTGCGCAATCGTTTCTTCCATGTTGAGTTTTGCGCTAATATACGCCCTAGCTTTGGCGCACAATGCGTCAAACTCATCCTGTCCCATAGCGCACAGTCGTTCCACCGCCGCCGAGAATTCCGCCGATTGGGTCAGCGGATAGACAAAGCCGCCGTTTTCACGAATATCCGTCCACGGAGTTTGGTCGCTGATGATGACCGGACGGCCCACCAGCAAAGACTCCACAATGGAATGTCCAAAGTTCTCACCCGTGGTGGGCATGTAGTATCCATGGTAACCTGCAATGGTCTCTGCCACCTCGTCATGATCCACCATTCCCCTGTAAGCAACCCGGATGTTTTCGGGAAGGGAATCAATCGCCTGCCGGCACTGCCGCCAGTAGTCCTCATCCTCGATGGGCCCATAGATGTCAAATTCCACCTGCCCCTGTACCGAAGAAAGCCACCGAATGGCATTGAACGTGTTCTTTGTGGGATGAATACGGGCAATGTAAGCTAACCTAAGCTGTCCGGCTTTCTTCTGTACCGTTTTCTGTGCGGGAGGATTCACCACCGCAAGATTTTGGATGTCCAACAGATGGTCCCTCGGAACACCCAGCAGTCGGTGGCACTGGTCGCACTCGCGTTGCCCTGTTCCTTGAAAATACACATCCTTTAATAGCCCGGATAAGCGGAACGCCTTTGCATAGACAGCCTTCTTAAGTCCGCCTTTCCGAAGCCGTTCTGGATAGAATTCCCCTCGCGGGGCAACGATAACTTTCACAGCAGGATTGCGCTTTTTGTACCTTAACACAGGGTACAAATCGTCATAACTAAAAAAACTATTCTGATAAATGACATTGGGGCACACCTCATTGATCAGCGCAGTAATTTTTGAATAGCTGTGCTCTCCGCAGGGGACATAGTACGCCTTCCCAAAAGGAAACTCATTCCATCCATCCCGGATACCGGGCAGGGGTTTGTCGTCACCGATCTCGTGGTTTTTGGAGATGATATAAATATCAAACCGCCCCTGCAAGGACCGGACCAAATTCATAATGCTGATCGGTGGTCCGCCGCTGTTTTTTTGTGGCCAAAAAAGGGATGCCATAATGAGCAGCTTTTTCAAAGGCTGTCACCTCACAAAACGTTCAATTTCCGCAACGATCTGTTGATAGGTGTGCTTGCGGTCAAAGCGCTCCTGCGCCATCCTACGGGAGTTCTCGCCCATCTTTTTGCGCAATACAGAGTCCCGCAGCAACTTCTCCAGTGCATCTGCCACCGCTTGGATATCCTCGGGCGGGCAGTTAATGCCGCAGTTAAACTCATCCAAAAGGGCGCGGTATTCCGGACACTCCTGGGTGCTGACCACCGGCAGGCCCGCAGCGGCATAATCCGCATGTTTATTGATAATGCTCTGAGCGGCGCCTTTGGCGATGGGGTTGACTGCAATATCCGCCCGGCTCAGATATGCTGTCATTTCGGGATATTCCAACCGGCCCATAAACTCCACCAAAACTCTGCTGTTGGAAGCACGCTGCCTAAACCGTTCCATCAGCGGGCCGTCACCCAAAACTTTAAATGTCAATCGTGTGATCAATTCTTCCGGCAAACGATCCAACGCATCCAAAACAATCTCAATGTTATAGCTGTGTCCGAGGGTACCCACATAGGCAATCCAAAGCTCGTCATCCTGTTTCACAACAGAAACCCTACCGGCGTTTTCGTCGAAGGTATGCAAATCAGTACCCAAATAAACGCACAAGCCATCGACATCTTTTTGATTGTTCCGCAGCCCTCGCTGCTTATATATTTCCGAGACTGCTATAATTTTGTCCGCTGCTGCGTAAAAACGATTTGCAGCGATAGTCATAGGGGCAAAAATCAAGTCGCTGACAACCGGAATGTTGAACACCAGTTTGAATGCCTCCGGCCAGACATCCTGCACATCGACAAAAAGAGGAATCGCATTTTTCTTGCAGTATGCTGCAGCCACGCGCCCCACGTCCAAAGATGGAACTGCAACGTACACCAGATCCGGTCGCTCCATGCCATCAAGATACTTTTGCAGATTTTTCCCGAAGACGTAGTGGCTGTAAAAGCGTCTCAGACATATGTTTTTGGGATAGCCGGGTTCCGGAAGCATCGTGAACTTATAGGGCAGTTGCCCAAGCAGCTCTGGTTCCACCGCTCTGGTCCGCTTAGTTTTATGGGCGAAGTCTGTAGTAATAATCTCCACGGCATACCCACAGTCGCACAGCATCTGCGCAAGATAGGTGAACCGATTATTTCCCGGCTCCCCGGGCGCTTGGCTGAAATGATCGATGATTGCTATTCTCTTCATCGTGATTACATCCTTTTGATCATCACTTCATTGTGCTTCATCATATACACGCCCTCGTCATAATTTCCGACGGAGGGAGCGTTAGCATGTCCGTGGATATTATTTTTAATTAGTGCCATATGGTCACATCCGCACTCATAGGCGTGGGGATATCCTCCGCCAAAGCGAGGATTGACTTCAGAGATGTAGTACGTGCCATCGATATCGAAAATATCGATGTCGATTTGCCCCGACCAGCCGCTTTCCTTCGCGAAGCGGCAAATCAGGTCAAACAGCTTCGGATCCTTAAAAGATACTGCCTTGTCGGTCTCACCGGCACGCATAACGATCTTCTTTTTTGTGAACACGGAAACCACTTCGCCTGAGATCATATCGATATATACATCTGCACCAATCTCCTGCCCGTCCAAAAACTCCTGAATCATCAGGTTTTCGCTGTGGGCAAACAACAGTTCCACAGTTTCCCGGTCGTAGACCTTGGAAATAGCGACACTGGCACTACCGCACACCGGTTTGACAAAGACGGGGTACGCAATTTTACCCGCCGCTACATCGGCAAAGAAAGTTTCCTTATCCACGTAACTTCTGGCACAAGGGTAACCGCGTTCTGTCAGCCATCGATACATCTGCATCTTGTCCAGCGCTCGTTCACACAGTTCATAAGAAGACCCCACCACGGTAACACCCAGCGCCTTGAACGCATCCTTGTGTCGCGCCAGCAGGGAAAGTTCCGGGTCGATCAAGGTCAGCACGGCATTGATCTGCTCTGTTTTGCAAATATCAAAAATCACATCAATGTAGCCCGGTGCCGTCATGCGCGGGACCAGATAAAACTTGTCCGCTTCATATATTGCGGGGGCCAAATTACTCATATCTGTGGCAACCACCTTGCCAGTTGCTCCCACCGTTTTTTTGAAATACTGAACCACTTTATTTCGGGTACCCGCGCTTAAAATCAGAATGTTCATAACAATCCGTCCTTTACTCCACTGCCTGCAGCTGCTGTGCGCGGATCTGAGCAAAGTTCCCCTCTCCTTGCCGGGTGTCCTCTGCAATATCATCTCTGCAAAGCACCTTTTTTACTGTTAAGAACAGAATTTTGATGTCGATCAGCAAGGTAACTTTATCTACGTACTCAACGTCCAAAGCAAATCGTTCATCCCAGCTCACAGAATTCCTTCCGTTAACTTGCGCCCAGCCGGTAAGTCCCGGCCGTACATCGTGGCGGCGGCGTTCCTCCTTCGTATAGTAGGGAAGATATTCCACCAGCAGCGGTCTCGGCCCGACCACAGACATATCCCCTTTCAGGATATTAAACGCCTCAGGCAGCTCATCCAGGCTGGTGGATCGCAGGAACTTGCCAAACTTGGTCAGCCGCGCCTCGTCCGGCAGCAGCTCGCCATTCTCATCCCGCTTATCAGTCATAGTGCGGAATTTATAGAGGTTAAAGATCTTCTCATCCTTGCCGGGACGGGGCTGGCGGAACAGCACCGGGCTGCCCAGATTGACCCGAACCAAAATCGCCACTATGATATACAGCCAGCCAAACACGATCAGCGCCGCCAAAGCGCACAGAATATCCACCGGGCGCTTAAAATATTTCGCGTACATACGTACCCCTCAAATCTCTTTATTCTTCATTCGAAACAGCTTCTCACGATCTCGATGACCCGCTCCTGCTCCTCCACAGTCATCTTGATATCGCTGGGCAGGCACAGGCCGCGCGCGAAGATATCTGCGCCCACGTCGGCGCCGTCCACTGCAGGGACAAAGTCGTTGTCCGTGTAGATGGGCTGCATATGCATGGGCTTCCAGATGGGACGGCCCTCAATGTTCTGCGCCGCCAGAGCCTCCAAAATCTCGGTGGGGCAGGACTTGCCCGGCTCGGGCACGAAGCTCGCCCGCAGATCGCCGCGGGTCTGCCTGCACATGGCGTTCTTGTCGATGATCATGCAGGACAGCCAGAAGTTTGGCACCGCCCTGTCCGCCTCGTAGGGGTTCATTTTCACGGGCAGGTCTGCAAAGGCCGCCTTGTACCGATCAAAGATCGCGCGCTTGCGATCGATATGCTCCTGCAGATAGGGAAACTGGCCCCGCACCACGCCGGCGATAACATTGCTCATGCGGTAATTGTAGCCCACCTCCGTGTGCTGGTACCAGGGGGCATTGTCCCGGCTCTGAGTGGACCACTTGCGCACCTTGTCCGCCGCGTCCTTGTCATCGGTCAGCAGCATGCCGCCGGAAGACCCGGTAATGATTTTGTTTCCGTTGAAGGAAATGCAGTTATATGTACCGAAAGAACCGGTCTGCTTGCCCTTGTAGGTCGCGCCCAAAGACTCTGCGGCATCCTCGATGATGACCGCGCCGTGACGGTCGCACACCGCCCGGAGTTCGTCCAGCTTGGCAGGAGTTCCGTACAGGTGGACGATGACCACCACCCGGACCTCGGGATACTTCTCAAAGGCGCGTTCCAGCGCCACAGGGTCCATGTTCCAGGTGTCCGGCTCCGTGTCGATAAAGACAGGGACCGCCTGCTCGTAGACCACAGGATTAACCGTGGCAGCAAAGGTCATATCGGTGCAGAACACCCGCTCGCCGGGCCGGACCCCCGCCAGCTTCATCGCCATGTGCAGAGCGGCGGTGCCGCAGGCAAGCCCCACCGCATGCTTGCAGCCCACGGTTTCGCAGGCAAGGCGCTCCACCTCGTTGATGTTGGCACCTACGGTGGACATCCAGTTGGTGTGGTAGGCCTCCGCCATATAGGTCAGCTCGTCGCCATGCATGGTAGGCGTGGCAAGCCAGATCTTTTTCTTCGGTTCGGTATTCGCCATGTATACCCCTCCGTCGGGCTTCAAGCGCCCAAAAATGTTGGTTGTTATGTGAAAAAGGCAATAATGCCCCTATGGTATCAAGTTATTATACTATACAATCTGACAAAAAGCAAGGGCGCCTCGTCTCTTTCACCATGCCTCAATTCCCTTGCAACTGCAGGAAAAACGCGCCTCCCACCTCTTTTTTCAAGAATCATTCCAAAAATTTTTATTGACATTCTTGGTCTATTGTTATAGACTGTCTATGCAGTCGATAGTTATAGACCAAAAGGAGGCCTCACAATGGATGAATTAAAGCTGTGTGAAAGCGATTATCGCTTTATGGGTATTATCTGGGATAACGAGCCGTTATCCTCCCGAATGCTGGTGGAGCTGTGCGCCCGAAATCTGGGCTGGAAGAAATCCACCACCTACACCGTACTCAAAAAGATGTGTGAAAAGGGCTTTGCAGAAAACGCGGAAAGCACGGTTCGCGCACTCATTCCCAAAAACAGGGTACAGGCCTTTGCCAGCGAGCATTTTGTGGAACACACCTTCGAAGGGTCCCTCCCCGGCTTCCTTGCCAGCTTTTTGGGCGGCAAGACCATCTCGGAGCAGGAGGCGCTGGAGCTGAAGCGGCTCATCGACGAACACAAGGAGGGATGACTATGAGTTTTATCTCCAGCAGGCTTTTCCCCGCCCTTTTGAACATGAGCCTGACCGGCTCCATCGTGATTCTGGCCGTACTTGTTATCCGCTTTTTCCTGCGCAAAGCGCCCAAAAAGTGGTCGTATCTGCTGTGGCTGGTGGTCGCGTTCCGGCTGATCTGCCCGGTATCCCTTTCCGCACCTGTTTCCCTGCTGGGTACGGTGGCGGCTCCGGTGACCTCTGAAGGCACCATCGAATATATACCCCGCACCGCCATCCAGCCGCAGGCGCCCGCGGACTTCCCGGTCCTTCCCACCCCCGATGCGACCTCGCCTGTCCCGGAACTGCCGTCAGCCTCCGCGTCCCTTTCCCTCATGGACATTCTTCCCGTCCTTTGGCTGGTCGGCGTAATCGTTCTGCTGATCTACAGCGCAGTCACCTACCTGCACCTGCGCCGCCGCCTTTCCACCGCCATCCTGCAAGGTGATGACCTATGGCAGTCCGACCGGGTGCAGTCCCCCTTTATCCTCGGCTTTTTCCGTCCCCGCATCTATATCCCCTTTGGATTGGACGAGCAAACGCTGGGGTACGTTTTGGCCCACGAACATTATCATCTGAAGCGGGGCGACCACATCGTCAAGCCTCTTGCCTTCCTGCTTCTCGCCGTTCACTGGTTCAACCCCCTGTGCTGGCTGGCATTCCACCTCATGGGTCGGGACATGGAGATGAGCTGTGACGAGCAGGTGCTGGCACAGAAAGACGGCGATCGCAAAGTGTATAGCACCGCGCTGTTGTCCTTCGCCGCTAACCGTCGTTTCCCCTCCCCCAGTCCCCTTGCCTTTGGTGAGGGCGAGGTCCGCCCCCGTATCATCAACGCCCTGAACTGGAAGAAACCCAAGGTCTGGGTGACCGCAGCGACAGGGGTGGTGTGCGTAGTGGTTTTGCTTCTGTGCGCCCTGAACCCCCGGCCCGCAGTCGGGCAGTACGCCAGCGTCATGGACTTCGTGGAGGAAACACTGTCCATGGAGAAAACCGCCCAGTACTTCGTACTGGACGGCGAGCCCATCCACGCCGGTGGCGCCCCCACTGCCACCGCCAACGTGCTCGGTACCAAGGTCAACTCCCTGAAAAAGGTGGGTGACCTGTCCGGCCTTGCCCCGGACGGCGTGCTGGAGGCGTGGGAATTCTCCTATCTGCTCGCTCTGGATGCGGACCCCAGCCAGATTGTCCTGGCGGGCGGGCAGTACGCCGAGGACGAGTGGTACAATCTGGACGGCTATTTCAATATCATCGCCCTGCGGTACAACGACGGCAGTTACGACATTCTGGGTTACGAACATCAGGGCGGCGACAATTACGACTTCAAGGGCGAGCGCAGCTATGAGGAGGCCCTCCACGACTGGTACGTAAACAAATTTGACCTTACCGCCATCTACCCGCCCTATGTGGTGGAGTGGCCCGCCTGGTTCGGCACCAACCTCGCCCGCCGCCACGACGGCAAGGACGGCTGGTGCATCTATATCCCCGTCAGCGGCTGGGAGTACGACGGCATCGACAGTTGGCGTTCGGCCTACGGTACAGGGGCCGGGCTGCACGTTTTCACCAGCACGGTAACGCTTGAAGAACAGCTTCAAGCGGCCAAGGCAGAGGGGCGGACCATCACCGCCGAGGGCAGTTACTACCGCATGGAAGGCGTGGACTTCAGCACCTTCCTGTACGCCTCCTCCTATCCCTATCCCTGGGTGGTGGAGGTTCGCTGGCCCAACACGCCCTCCTGGAACACCTACGCCCCCACTCGCGAACAAGAACGCCAGGAGTTATTCCGCATGGCAGGCAGCCTTGTCCCACGCAAAGAAACCCCCATTCCTTTTGAAGCACCAAATACATACGACATGAATCACAACGGAACCTTGGAGACGTTCCTCATATCGCACGATCCCGACTCCGACGTGTATAGCCTTTCGCTGCGAGAAGACGGTCAGGAAATATGGTGCGACCGCGCCGGCACCTCTCATGTGGGATGGAACACGATCTTCGCGATAAAGCATAATGGTTTGGACTATCTGCTTCGGTACAACCCGTCAATAAGTACCGGCTGTGCGTTTTATTGCTACGAGTTGTTTTCTTTGGATGAAAAGGGCAAAGAAGTACTGCTCAACCGCAGTGAAATTGAATTTGACGTCAATTTTGGCGGCGCGCACCAGTCCTTTGACCCCAAGCAGATTGCGGATTTCCTGGAGGAAGTTCACACCTTGCTGAAAGACAGTCGGCTGCTGCTCTCCACGCAGGATTTCCAATTCCGCAGCGGAGGCAGCGGTGCGGAATTCAACGGCGATGCGTTTTGGGGCGATTCATATGATAACTCGGATAAATCGCTGGAAGAAATCCTGCGGCTCTACGCGGAAGAAAGAAGTCAAGTCCAACACCAAACGTAAATCAATTCAAAGGTGATCGATCTCCGCAGGGTAAATCCACTATACTAAAAAGAACAGCCCACATCCCTGATTCGCAGAAGGGATGCGGGCTGTTCATGTATGTAGTCAGTTTCGCTGTCAGCCCAAACGCCGCAGCATTTGTTCGGGGTTATCCGCATATTCCAGTGCTGTCTGCCGTGTGATTTGGCCGCTGCGGTACAGGTCCAGAATGGACTGATCCATGCTGAGCATCCCCTCTTCCGATCCAGAGGCGATAGCCCCGGCGATTTGATAATTTTTGCAATCCCGGATCATGCTGCGTATGGCGCTTGTCATATGCATGATCTCAAAGGCGGACACTCTTTCTCCGTTCACACCGGGCAGCAGCTGTTGGGATACGATGGTATGCAGCACCGCGCTGAGCTGGATACGAATCTGCCCCTGCTGATCGGCGGGAAAGGCATCGATCACCCGGTCGATGGTATTTACTGCACCTTTGGTGTGCAGGGTCGCCAGCAGCAGGTGGCCGGTCTCCGCCGCTGTCATGGCGGTGCGGATGGTTTCCAGATCGCGCATCTCCCCCAGCTGGATCACATCGGGAGCCTGTCTCAAACAGGCCCGCAGGGCAGATAGGTAGTCCTGCGTGTCCACCGCGATCTCCCGCTGGCTGACAATGCTTTTCTGATTGCGGTGAAGAAATTCGATCGGATCCTCCAGCGTAATGATGTGACAGGCGCGTTGACGGTTGATCCGGTCAATGAGGCAGGCCAGCGTGGTGGATTTTCCGCAGCCGGCCGTTCCGGTGACCAGTACCATGCCGTTGGTCAGATCTGCCAGCGACATGACCCCCTCCGGGATTCCCAACTGCTTCCAGTCCGGGATGGAAAAGGCCACCACACGGATCACCGCCGCCCAGGAGCCGCGCTGGCGGTAAGTATTCACACGAAAGCGTGCAAGCTTTGCCACAGAGAAGGAAAAATCATCGTCCCCGGTGCGCACAAACTCGTCCATCTCCCGCCCGGCCATGGCGTAGATCTCCCGAATCAGCGCCTCGCCCTGGGCGGGCATGACCTTTTCCTCTCCAATGCAAACCAGCTGTCCGTCCAGCTTGATGCTTACCGCCCCACCGGGGACGATAAACAGGTCGGACGCACCCTCCTGCACGGCCCGGGTCAAATAGTCCATCAATCCGGCCACCGCTTATCCCTCCTTCTCCCCGTCCCAGACGGGCATTTTGTCATCGTTTTGCCACAAATCAATACTCTGCGCCTGCCAGCGCAGCACGGTATACTCTGTACCCGTCACCGCCACTTCCACGCACAGCTGCTGTGTCTGTGAGATGGGGCAGGAGAAGCGGTACACACCGTTGTCCTCCTCCACCCCGTCAGGGATCTCTCCGGCTCGGATCTCTGCCAGAATCCCATGGGCCGCGCTGTCGGCCTCGTAGTAGTCGGTCACCGCCTGTCTGGCGCTCTCCCCCAACCGTCCGTTGGCCTGTACCGTGGCCACCGACAGCAGGGTAAACACCGTCAGACACAGCACGGCGAAAATGGTCAGCAGGGAGCTTATCCCCACCATAGGGATGCTTAGGCCTTTTTTATCCCGCATCCGCCGTCACCTCCTGCCAACTTACCATCAGTTCTGCCAACAGTTCACCATCGCCGGCAACCGTGATCCGGGCGGTACTCATCAAAGACAGCGTGGGCCGGAACCTGACAAACAGGATAAACGCTCCCTCCTCGTCGGTCTGTTCCCACTGTTCATTGTAGTGGATGCCCCAGCACTGTCCTTCCACCCGGCCGCCCATGATCTCAGCGGCCGCAGTCAGGTCTCCGCCATTGTTCTGAAGAATAGCCGCCGCGTTCTGGGCCTGCACCAAGGCAAGGTCGCGGTTCTGATTTTGCCGGGAGGTGCTGTCCGCCCAGGCAAAGCCGCGCAGACAGACCGCCGCCGCCAGCGCGAAGACCAGCAGCATGATGACCTGCTCGATCACAGCAAGGGGTGCTTTGCTCCTCATGGCTGCACCCCCTCTCTCGACTCCAGACACAGGATCAGCTCATGGCAGTGCTGCTCCTGCACCAGCTGCACATACAGCAGGCCGTCCCGCTGCTCCAGTTCCAGGCTCTGTGCCCTCAGCAGCCGCTCGCCGTCCTCCGGCGCGAAGTCCGCCCCGACGGCACAGAACAGTTCCATAAGCCAGCCGTCATAGCAGTAGACTCGTGTCACATACTCCTCCCCGTCCACCTGCTCGGTGACAGTCAGGGCGTCCACGCCGGCAAAGTCAGTCACCTGCACCGCGTGGGGTGTAGGTGACTGACGCACCTTGGATGCCACATACTGCAGCCCCGTCCGGCTGTCATAGGCGCGATCATCCCGCCGGGTCAGGCGGCTGTACACCCCCGCCCCGGCAAGCAGAACGCCCAGAACGCTCACGGCGAAGATGCCCAGCAACAAAAAAGCCGCCAGCGTTGGGATGGCTTGTCGTCTTTTTTCATTCATGTTTCCCTTACCAATACTGTAATATCTGGCATCAGATTGCTCGCAAAAGCCTCATAAAACACCGTATAATGCTTCCGGTCGATTTGGATCCCGCTCTGGGCCACCAGTTCGTCCAGCGTGGCGGGGTATTCACCCCGGCTGGCATAGCCGGCCACCGCCGCCCGGCGCAGACTTTGCTCCAGCTGCAGACGACCCTGTTGGCGCTGACCTGCGTCCAGTTCATTCACCGCTGCGAAAAACCACAGCAGCACAGCCAAAGCGGCAACAGGGAGCAGCACAGCGAAACGGTTTCTTCGTGCGTTTCTCATAGGCTCACCCGATCCCCGTCATGATGTGCATCAGCGGCAGCATTACCGACAGCAGGATGATCCCCACCATCACGCAGGTGATCACCACCAGCACCGGCTCCACCCGGGCAACGGCGTTTTCAAGTTCTGCCTCGCTGCGTTCCAGCTGCCGGACGGCGATCTGTTCCATAACCCGCTCGCCCTGTCCGCTGCGGATGCCTGCATCCAGCACCCGGCTCTGAGCGGCGGCAAGAAACTCACTTTTCCGCAGGGCTTCGGCAAGACTGTCCCCCTGTTCCACTCGCTCAAGACACTGCCTGCCCCGTCGGGCAAGTCCCTCGCTGTCCGCGAGGCCAAGGGCCAGTTCCAGTGCTTCCCGCTGGGTCATGCCGCTGCCCATTCCCATGGCCAGTGCCTGCAAGAACCGGGCCACGGCGATCCTGCCGTTCACGCCCCTGTCTCCCCGCCAAGCACGCCACAGGGCGGCAAGTTTTTGTCCAAAGGCCGGCCACAGGCTGAATAAAATCAACCCCACAACCAGCACTCCCGCCACTGCGCATAAAACGGGCATGGCAGCGCGCAGGGCCTGACCAAGCTGCAGAAGGCCGCCGGCCACACCGGTCAGCCTGCTGCCCAGTTGAGCATACACATCGTTGAATACGGGCAGCACCCATACAAGGAGCACCACCACTACCGCCAGCATCACCGCCAGCAGGACGGCAGGATACAGCAGAGCAGCCCGCAGCCGCTCGTCCATGCGCGCCCGACTGTAATAGTGTTCACCCAAACTCTGCAGGGTCTGCTCGGTTCGTCCCACCTGCTCCCCCACACGCAGCAGTCCGCACAGATAGCCGGGGAAGCAGGCCTCCTCGGCGAACACACGGCCCAGGCCAACGCCCTCATCCGCCCGCTCCGCCATGCGGCGCAGCAGGGTGCGGGTGTCCCTATCCTGCTCGTCCTGGGCCAGCAGGGCCAACGCATCCGCACCGCCGATACCTGCATGGTACAGGTGGGCAAGAGAGGTACACAACGTGCCCAGTTCTTCATTTGTCAGTCTAAGAGCTTTCATAGTTCCTCCAAGCTTGCAAAAGCGGACTTGCCGCACAGCTGCCGCAAGCCCGCTTCGGGCAATGCCTGCGCCATGCCGCGCAGATCATCAGTAGAAGTATTTGGCGGTGTAATTCTTACCGTCACCGATATAGTCCATAATGGCCTGACTGCCCTTGCCGGAGGAGGCGAAGGTGGGGTCCATTCGCTGCCAGGCCTGACCGTCGAAGTAGATCGCGCCGTCCACCCAGCCGGTATCCTCCGACCAGACGCTGATCCAGGCGTGATACGCCGTGCCGGCGTAGCCCACCACCAGCTTGCAGGGGATGCCCTGGCTGCGCAGCATGCCGGTCATCAGGGCGGCATAGTCAAAACAAATGCCGCTCTTTTTCTCCAGCACCCGGTCCAGGTCGGGCAGATAGCCGCTCTTCACCGTAGCGGCCAGCAGTTTGTCATAGGTCAGCCCCTTGACTACATAGTCGTATACAGCGGCCACCTTTTCCAGCGGATCGGTCCGCTGCGCGGTCAGTTCCACCGCCTTGGCCACGGTATTGGGGGCCCCATCAAAGTCCACATACTGGTTGGAGTGCAGGAAGGGGGCAAACTCGTCCTTCAGCGCCGCCTGTGTGGTCAGGGACAGCACGGCGGCGTACTTGCCCCCCTCCACGTTCTTATATAGAGTAATTTTATAGCTCCCGTTCCCGTCGGACAGCGGGAACGCCGCCCATGTCTGCGGGGTAAGATTATAGGTGTAGGTGGTGGTGGGTCCCTTGACCTGCGCCTTCAGCCGCAGCTGGGTGGGCTGGGTATAGCACACCATAACGTAGCCGTCGGCTGTGTTGGAGTAGTCGATAGCCCCGTTGTCGTTGCTCTTGACCAGCAGCCCGGAGGCAACCGCAGTGGTGGTAACCGGCAGGGCCGCAGGGGCCTCGGACAGGGCCACCGCCTCGTCCCGCAGTTCAATGGCAGCCACCGGGTCAACCTCTGCCGCCACATATCCCTGCGGGGTTTCGGCACAACCGGCCAGAACGCCCCCCAGCATCACAGCGCTCAAAAGGGCGGCCAGAATTCGCTTATTATTCTTGTTCTCACCCACAGTTGCTCACCTCATTTATTCAGGCAGACAGCTCCGGCAGGGAATACCTCCCTGTTTCCGCCTTAATTGTAGCATTTTTTGTCATTCCGGTAAAGCTTTTGTTGTTTTCGCTCTTGAAAGAGTAGCATCTCTTCTGTTATGATGACTATATAGGATGGCTTTGACCTGCCAGGAGAGGAGGCGCGCATCATGTCGGATATTCTTACCGTCAAAATGCTTGGCGGTTTCTCCATCGAGCGAAGCGGAAACCGCGTGGACGACCACAGCAACCGTATGCGTAAAGTCTGGCTGCTGCTGGCCTATCTGATTTTCTCCCGCACCACCCGTATAACACAAGATAACCTGCTGCAGCTGCTTTCTTCCGGTGACAGCGAGGGCGATCCCGGCAGCCGCATCAAGGCGATGTTTTACCGGGCCCGCACCATGCTGAACCAGCTGGGCGAGCATGTTGGCCACGACCTGATCCTGTTCAAAAACGGCTGCTACAGCTGGAATACCGAGCTGCCCATCGCAGTAGATGCGGAGGAGTTCGACCGTCTTTGCTCTGCGGCTGCACAGCAGACGGATGCGGATGTCCGGCTGGATCTGTATCAGCAGGCACTGGCCCTGTACGCAGGCGACTTTCTTCCCAAGCTCTCCTCCGAGCCGTGGGTCATGCCTATCAGCACCTATTACCACCAAATGTACCTGAATGCAGTCCAGAACACACTGGAGCTGCTGGAGCAGCGAAACCGTTGGACGCAGGCTGTTGCCCTGTGCCGACGCGCCTTGTTGGTGGAACCCTACAGCGAGCACCTCTATCAGCACCTTATGCGCGGTCTGATCGCGCTGGAAGATCGTGTCGGCGCACTCCACGCCTACGAAGAGATGAGCGAGCTGCTCTTTTCCAACTTCGGCGTGATGCCTTCGGACGAAAGCAGGCAGCTCTACCGTGATGCCGCCCGTGAAGTGGGAGGCATCACCGTTCCCGCGGGAACCCTGCGCGATATGCTGAAAGAACCGGCCGGTGCCAAGGGTGCCCTGCTGTGCGAGTACGATTTTTTCCGTCTGCTCTATCAGGTGCAGGCCCGGGCCATCATCCGCAGCGGAGATGTGGTTCACATTGCTCTGCTTTCCCTGCACGGCCGAGGCAAAAAAGAGCTTCCCCGCCGCAGTTTGGACACCGCCATGGACAATTTGCAGGATGTGGTCGTCCACGGTTTGCGCCAGGGTGACATCGTGACCAAGTGCAGCGTATCTCAGTTCATTATCATGCTGCCTCAGGCCAACTACGAAAACAGTTGCGCCGTCTGCCAGCGCATTATCCGCGCCTTTGGCCGGCAGCACCCCCACTCTCCGGCCAGTATTACATTCAGCATCCATCCTTTGGAGCCAAATCTTCCCACTGCGTAAAGGTTCCGGTCAGTACTCCCTGCACCACCCAGCGGTGATCGTATCCGTTCCCGGTGCAGGTGGACAGGGTGATGACGCTGTCCTCCACCGTGGGGACAACTCCGGTTTCAATCACCGAGCGCTGAGCGCTGTAATCCAAAAAGGCCTGCTTCTTTTCCGGAGTATTTACATCCAGTCGATAGGTATACCCCCGCACCTCCGCCTCAAAGGCGGCAAAAATCTCGTAGCGGTGTATCCCGCTGTCATTCACGATATAAATACAGGGATGTTTTTGCCAATGGCTCTGTGTTCGGTATTGCCTGAGCGAACCGAACATGGAGCCGTTTTTCATGTTGTGGGCGTAGACGATGGTATTGAAGTCGCTGAAGTCCGGCTGAGCCGTACACTCCAGAAACACCGACCCGGCGGCGTTGCGTTTTCCCTGCCAGGTATGGTTGAGATAATACTGGTTGTCCTCCCCCTGCAGGAAGGGATAGTCCAGCTGGGTGCCCGGGATGCTGATCCAGCCCTGCACATCAGGGTTGGTCTGCCGCAGTCCCGCCAGATCCACATCCCAAAGGAAGGCAGCCTGCTCCTCCAGCGGTCTTTGTTCCGGCTGCTCCGGCTCCGGCGGCAGCGGATCCAGAGGGAGCTGCACCTCAGGCAGCTGTGTCTGCTCTGGCTGAGAAAGCCCTGCCGCCTCACGGGCCTGCTCCCGGCTTTGCTGTATCTGCCGGTAGTAGCCCCCCTGCCGCAGCAGCAGCACGCCGCTGGCCACAAAGACCACGGCCAGCACGATCATCAGCACTTTGCGCACATTCCGCACAAGACCCCCTCCTTTCATACTTCGCTTCAGTTTACACCGTCAGCATAGCATAGCTCGGTTACAAATCCGGTTATATTTTTCTTCTTCGCATTCAAAAATTGATTTTCTTTGTAATGGAACACCCCCGAGTATACTCGGGGGTGTTCTTGCGCTTATTCGTTTGTCCGGTCAAATGCCTTGACTCAGACGGTCCGATGCTTTTTGTCTTCCACTGCCAGCCAGGCCAGGCCAATACCGGACAGCAGAGCCAAAGTCACGTACAGACCCAGCTTATCGTCGGTCTTGGGTACATCAGCCAGAGGCACATCCTCGTCGGGAATATCCACAGGAGGCTCAGGCAGATCGGGCTCATCAATCAGGGGAACGTCGTCGTCGGGAATGTCGATGGGTTCGTCGGGGAGGTCAGGTTCCACAGGGGGCTCCACGGGATCGGGGGTAACAGGATCAGGATCCGGAATCACAGGATCGGGGACAACGGGATCAGGATCGGGAGTCACAGGATCGGGATCCGGGGTCACAGGATCGGGATTGGGATCCACAGGATTGGGGGTGGGGGTAACGGGAGGACGGTAGGGTGTGCGCTTGGTATAGGTGTTGGTAATGAGGACCTCGGTGGTCTCATTGGCGGTCACCTCCACCTCGCCCTCACCGGTGGTGGTCAGGCGGTAGCCGGACACGGCGGCATTTTCCTCGGTGACGGTGTATTTACCGGGATTCAGTCCGTTCAGGGTGTAGCTGCCGTCGGTAAAATCGGCGTAGGGGACGACCTGCTCGAAAGCGTCAGCGCCAACGACCCGGAAGGCCAGCCCATTGGCGGTCACAGACCGACCTGCAAAAACTTTGGTGATGGTCAGAGAGCCGGTTCCATCGTCATAGGTGTTGGTGTACAGAGCATCTTCGCCCAGAGCCAGATGGATCGTGCTGCTGCCGTCGGCAAATGCGGCAGTCACTTCGGTCTCGCCGTCATGGAGGACATCCACCTTGTTCACGGCGTACTCCCAGCCAAGGCCGACCTGTGTAAAGCTCAGCTGCACCAGAATGGTGTAGGCGGTGGAGTTGTAGGTCATGCCTTCAGCAGTACCGGCCACTTCGGTCAGGGTATAGACGAAGCTGCCGGGGATGGTAGCGTCAGGCTCGTCTTCCCAGTTCTCCAGATCCTTAATGAAGGGAACCGTGAATTCCACCTTACCGGAACCGTCGTTCTTGGCAGTGTAGGTGTGCTTGATGCCGTTGGCATTCTCGCCCAGATAGATGCGGCCGGAACCGTCGTTGAACCGGGCGGTGTCAGTCAGCTCGAAGGTGAATTCGTTGGCGGTCAGGGTGTAGGGGTCGCCGGCCACGGCCTTGTCAAAGCTGAGGACGAACTGGCCTTCCCACTCTTCCACAACAGGGGGAGGGGGAGGCGCCTTCTTGGTCCAGCTTCCGGTGATGACCACAGCCTCGGCGGGCATGGTAAAGTCTTCCTTGTCCCAGCCAGAGAAGGTGTACCCTTCCACCCAAGGCTCGTCGGCCACGGTAACCTCTGCGCCGGCCACGTAGGAAACGATGGTGGGCAGCTCAGGGGCGTCCTTGGGAACTTCGCCAGTATACTCATAGGACACGGGGTACTTGGGCTCGGGGTTCTTGCTCCAGGAGCCGGTAATGACAACCGCCTCAGCGGGCATCTCAAAGTCCTGCGTGCTCCAGCCGGAGAAGGTGTAGCCTTCCAGATAGGGCTCGTCGGCCACGGTGACCTGAGTGCCGGCCTCGTACTCAGCGGTGGCAGGCAATGCGGGCGCACCCTCGGGAATTTCGTCGGTGTACTTATAGCTCACGGGGTACTTGGGCTCGGGGAGCTTGATCCAGCTGCCTGTGATGATCACGTCCTCAGCGGGCATCTCAAAGTCTTCCTTATCCCAGCCGGAGAAGGTGTAGCCGTCCATCTCGGGGGCGTCGGCCACGGTGACCTGAGCGCCGGCCTCGTACTGCTCGGTTTCAGGCAGAGCGGGTGCGTTGTCGGGGCTGCCCTCGGCATACTGGTAGACCACGTTGTACTTGTTGGGCGGGATGATAGTCCAGGTACCCGTGATGATCACGTCCTCGGCGGGCATCTCGAAGTTTTCCCTGTCCCAGCCGGAGAAGACATAGCCTTCCAGATAGGCATCAGCAGCCACAGTAACCTGAGTGCCGGCCTCGTACTCCACGGTCTCAGGCAGATCAGGAGCATTCTCGGGAGCGTTGATATATTCATAGCTCACGGTGTACTTGGGGATAACGGTCCAGGTACCCAGGATGACAACGTTCTCGGCGGGCATCTCAAAGTCTTCCTTATCCCAGCCGGAGAAGGTGTAGCCGTCCATCTCGGGGGCGTCAGCCACGGTGACCTGGGTGCCGGCCTCATACTCCACGGTCTCGGGCAGCTCGGGCGCGCCCTGGGGAGTGTTGATATACTCATAGCTCACGCTGTACTTGGGGATGGGGTTCTTGGAGTAGACGTAGGTGACGGTCTTGTCGGCATCCACAGTACCGCTGGCCTCGTCGCTGTCATCGGCCAGATTCTCGAAGGTGTACCCCTCGATGGTCTTCTGCTCGGTAGCATAGTCCTTGCCGTACAGGATGCCGGTCTGGACGATCTGCTCCGCGATGGCATTATTCTGCTCATCCACATAGTTGACGGTCAGGTCGAACCGGGGCAGGATGCCGCGGATGGAGGGGACGTTGAATTCGGCCTCCACGGGAGTTTCGTCCTCGCCCACGGTGTAGTCCAGAGTGGTGATGCCGTTGGCGGGGGTCAGGATGGTGTAACCCTCATAGTCGGGGTCTGCCTCAATGGCGGTGGGGTCGATCTCCACCTGATAGGTAATGGTGTAGGTGGTGATGCCGTCGGCCACGGTGGGGGTGTAGTCGGCCAGATTCCAAGTTTCGTTGGTATAAGAATCGTTGATGCCCACCAGGGTCACGCCGTCGCCCATGGGGTCGGTGATAACGGTGGGGGTGGTCACGGTGGTGATGACCTTGCCCGCCTCGCCGGTCAGGTCCACGGACAGGGAATTGGCAGAGCTGTTGATCACGCGGTCAAAATCGCTCAGCACGTTATTTTCGTCTTCATAGTTATACTGCACCGCGATGGTGGCAGCGGAGATATCGTCCAGAATGTTGTCGATGTCGTCGTAGTCCGCCGCATCGGTCTGGCTGCCGGTGTCGTTTCCGCCGTAGGTGATCTTATCGGTGGCCGTGCTGTTCACATTGCCGACTCTGGCGGTGGGGGCGCCGTCACTGAACAGAATCAGGGACTGGTTATCAACTGGGATGCCGGCCAGCGCATCGGCATCGTTCAGCAGGTTGCGGCCCAGGACCAGACCGGCCTCGATGTTGGTGCCGCCGTTGGTCAGATAGGTATTGCCCCGATAAGCACCGTCACCGGTCTTCAAGGAGTTGACCAGAGCCTTCACGTTGGCCCGGACGGTGGCGTTGGTCACGTCCACCCAGTTCTGAATGGTCACGGCGTCGGTGCCGAACACGGCCACGCTGACCAGCCGCTTGTCGCCCTCGGCGGCGTCAGCTGCGTAGCTGTCCAGGAAAGCGGACACGGCTTCCTGCAGGTTTTCCAGATGGGTGTCGCTGTCGCCCTGATACTCATGTCCGTTGGCGTGAGCATTCTCTCCTCTCCAGCATTCGCTGCAAACGCCCAGAGGAACAAAGAGGAGATAGGCCTCGTCGTACTCGTGGTGAGTGGGGTCTCCCTCGTCCTCGCCGCAGCCGTCCACGGTGCAGGCCGCATAGCGGTTGTTCATGGAGTTGGACACGTCCAGCACCAGGGTGACCGCGCCGTGGGTCGCGCCGCCCAGCTCCACGCTGGTGTCCTTGGTCTGGACGGTCAGGGTGATGTCATAGACATTCTCCGTCCGGGTAGCAGCCGCCTGCTTGGACAGGTGGATCTCCCAGTCGTTGGCAGTGCCGGCGGAGCCGTCCTGCTTGTAGTAGGTGTCCTCGTAGTTCTTTACCAGCTGGGGCTCGCCCGCAGCCAGCACGCTGATGTTGACCATGCTCAGCAGCATGATCAAACTCATCAGGATCGCCAGGGTTCTTTTACCAAAATTCTTCTTTGCCATTATTTCGTTCTCCTTTCAATCGGTGAGCGAAATATCGGCGGCCGCGCCGGCATAGCCCGTTGGCCTTAGCCCGCTTGCTTTGCGTCCCGCCCTTTCGGTGCGGTTTGCCACTTATCGAATATTTCTTACAGTTCCTTTTCCTTGTTTTCAGGATGCTTTTTCTTTTGCGTGAATCGCACTGTCCATCAGCAGGATCAGCTCCAGTACGCTGCGGAAGCTCTGCTCCTGCCGGCCCTCCAGCCAGGTGACACAGCCCTGCCAGCTTGCGTGCTGCCGGAAGAGGATTTTCACGGCAAAGGTGGCCAGTTCTCCCGGCCTGTGCTGTTCCGGCGGCGGCCCCGTATCGTGTTCGGGAGGGGCGGCAAACATTCGGGCCGCGGTGAAGGATGCCGGAAAGTTCATCCGGTCCAGCACCTGCTCCATTTCCAGCAGAAGCTGTGTCGTACTGTGGAAAGCCAACCCTTTCTCCAGATACGGATTGTAAATGCGCCCCGCCGGCACTTCGTTTTCATAGGAGTCGATACAAATCGTGGTGGTTCTGTACTCTTCTCCCCAGGCGCGTTCTTCTTTCAATGGCACCCCTCCTTTCTGCGGTGTCTTACCTGTTATGACTTATATATACCATCCCATGGTTACAGATTGGGTTATATTTTGTTTTCCTTCGTTCATTTTTTGATTTTCTTTTTCATGCCCGCGCTTTTTTGTGTCCTCGCTCTTGCACACCCTCTCCCCCTTTGTTAATATGTAATTGTATATTATCCGATACGGGAGGAATGACCATGATTTCCCGCCTAAAGGACACCCTGCTGCTGATTGGAGACGCCAACAGCGATCGCGCCGGCCTGCGTGAGATATTCCAGGACAGCTACGACCTGCTGGAGGCAGAGAACGTGGCACAGGCCCTTATGCTTTTGGATCAGAACAGCAGCTGTATCGCTGCCGTTTTGGCCGACCTGCCCCTCTCTCCCGGTTCAGATATAACCACGCTGGTCGCCCGCTGCCGTCAAAACGAACTGGAAGAAATCCCTCTGATCCTGTTCATCACACCCACCGACACCGGAGAGCACGAGGAGCTGGCCTTTACCCTTGGTGCCGTTGAGGTGGTACCGCGTCCCTATACGCCCTCCGTTGTCCTGCGCCGCGTCCAGACCATCGTTGAGCTGTTTTTGCACAAGTGCCATCTGGAAAAGCTGGTGGAGGAGCAGAGCCAGACCATCCGCAATACCAATCAGGTCATGCTGGACGCCCTGTCCGCCATCATCGAGCACCGCAGCACAGAATCGGGCAACCACGTACTGCGGATCCGCCGCTTTACCGAAATTTTGCTGGAGGCGGTCGCTTCCTCCTGCCCGGAATACAAGCTGACTGCGGAAAGCATCGGCATCATCACCAGCGCCGCCACCCTGCATGATATCGGCAAGATCTCCATCCCGGACTCCATTCTCAACAAGCCCGACCGACTCACTCAAGAGGAGTATGACGTCATCAAAACTCATACCACCGTGGGTGGCCAGCTGGTGGAGAATCTGAGCGGTATGGGAGATGCGGAGTATCTGCGCTATGCCTACAACATCGCCCTATACCACCACGAGCGGTGGGACGGCGGCGGCTATCCCAAAGGGCTGTGCGGGGACGAGATCCCCATCTGCGCGCAGGTAGTGGGCATTGCCGATGCCTTTGACGCGCTGACCTCTCAGCGGGTATACAAGCCGGCCCTCCCCTATGACCAGGCCATCAACATGATCGTCAATGGAGAATGCGGCGCGTTTTCTCCCAGACTGTTGGAGTGCTTTAAGCGCGTGCGTACCCAGCTGGTCAACCTGGCCCACCAGTATGCGGACGGATATTCCCCCAAATCCGACCACATCACCATGCCCCTGCCCGGACCTGAGTGGAAGCCGCACAAGCTGGATTCCCTGCAGCTGTCCCAGGTCAAGTATCAGGCCCTGCTGCACCACCTGAACGACACGGTGCTGGAGCTGGATTTGGACAACAGGTTATATCACGTGGTCTATAACCCCAACCCGGATCTGGATGCGATCATTCCCTTCGCCCCCTTTGACAGAATGATAGACCAACTGCGCCACTCCAACATCCATCCGGAGGATGTGGACACAGTGGAGGAGATGCGCTATTTCCTGACCGAGGACTTTTTCCGTCTGAATCTCCGCCGCAAGACTTTCCGTCTGCGCGTATTCAGCCCTACTGTGCAAGAATATCACCTCTACGACCTGACCTTCCTGCGCGTCAACACCGACAACGCCGACCAGCGTATCGTGATCGCCATCTGGCACCGGCCGGAGGACGAAGGCATCGGCCAAAGCGTGGTCATATCCTCCGATGTGTACTCCTCCCCGGCCCTTTACGGACTGGTCAGCACCGCTTTGCGCTGCCTGAGCGACCCTGCACACACCATCGACGCGGGCGTGGACTTCCTGTATGCCCTGACCGGCTATACTCAGCAGGAGATCGTCCAGCAATTTGACTCATCCCTGCTCAACCTGGTCTTCCCGGAGGACCGTGCTGCCTTCCTGAACGCAATGAGCAACCATCTGCACACAGGCGGAGCGGTCGACACGCAGTTCCGCCTGCTGCGCAAGGACGCGTCCCCACTGTGGGTACTGGATCGCAGCCGGCTCTATCTGGAGAGGGACGGCAGGGAGTATATCTATCATGCCATCCGTGATAATTCCCAGCTGCACGAGACCATCGACCGCCTGCAGAAAGAGGCGGAACGGCATCAGCTGCTCACCCGTCAAAGCGAAGGCATCATCTTCGATCTGGATCTGGACACGGACACCCTGACCTGCTCCTCCCGCTGGAACGAGTTCTTCGGCTATGAACCTCTTTCCCGGAATTTCCTGGCCAACCTGTCTCAAAGCAGCCACTTCCATCCGGACGACTTCCCGGCTCTGTACGTCTGGGCGGAGGCCCTGCGCCGGGGTGAGGATGCCCCGGCCTACCAGGAAGTCCGTATCGTCAACAAGGACGGGAAGTACATCTGGTGCCGCATCCATGCCCAGCTGCAAAGCAATGCCAACCACATCGTGGGCATCATTTACAATGTGGATGAGTACAAGCGCACCACACTGGCCCTGAAGGAACGGGCAGAGCGGGACTCCCTGACCAAGCTGCTTAACAAGCAGTCCACCCAGCAGCTGGTGACCGAATACCTGAATACCCAGGATGCCAACCATCTGTCCGCGCTGCTCATCCTTGACCTGGACAATTTCAAAACGGTCAACGACAGCTACGGTCACCTCTACGGCGACGCGGTCCTGACCCAGGTCGGCGGCTGTCTGCGCAGTCTGTTCCGGGCCAACGATATTATCGGCCGCATCGGCGGGGACGAGTTCCTGGTTTTCCTGAAGGACCTGCCCGATATGGACATTGTAAAGGACCGCTGTGACCTGCTGCTGGCCTCTCTGAACAAGCTGCTGGCCCGGCTCACGCCCGATCTGAAGGAGGTGTCCTGCTCCATCGGTGCCGCCATTTCTCCCACTCACGCATCCAATTATGCCGACCTGTTCCAGCGGGCGGACGAAGCACTGTACGTGGCCAAGAAGCGGGGCAAAAACCGCTACAAGATCTACAGTCTCCGCGATAAACTCGGTTCTCTGCTGGACAGCACCACCTATGTGAACTCCCGCATCGATTCGGACGAGCAGGCCAACATCGTGGACAACTCTTTAATCCGCGTTGTATTCCGCTCTCTGTATGAAAGCAACGATATCGTGACCACCGTGGACGAGCTCCTGAGCCAGATCGGCAAGCAGTTCAATGTCAGCCGAGCCTATATCTTCGAAAACAACGAGGACAATACCACCTGCAGCAACACCTTTGAATGGTGCAACGAGGGTGTGGAGCCCCAAATAGACGTTCTGCAGAACATCAGCTACATCACGGATATCCCCGGTTGGCCAGATGTATATGACGAGCATGGTCTGCTCTATTGTTCGGACGTGACGGAGCTGGCCCCCACCGCCCAAGCCATTCTGGAGCCACAGGGCATCAAAAGTATGCTCCACTGCGCCATTTTGGACAATGGCGTATTCCGAGGCTACATTGGCTTTGATGACTGTGTGTCCAACCGCATGTGGACTCAGGAGCAAATCTCCCTGCTTCAGTTCCTGTCCGAGGTGCTGGCCCTGTTCCTGCTGAAAAAACGCACTCAGGATAAGGTGGTCGAGCAGGTAGCCAACCTGCAGCGCGTGCTGGACAGCCAGGACGCTTGGGTCTATGTGATCGATCCGGTCACCTATGAGCTCAAGTTCCTGAACAAAAAGATCCGCGCCCTCGCGCCGGACAGTCGGGATGGCATGCCCTGTTACCAGACCTTTATGGGAAGGGACACTCCCTGTAAAAACTGCCCCCTCACCGCCCCGCATCACACCTGCGTTATCGAAAACCATAAACTGGGGGTTCTGGTGCGGACGCAAGCCACTCAAATTTCCTGGGATGGGAAGGACGAATATCTGGTCACTTGCTATGACATGGGCAAGGGACAAAATGCTTAAGTGTTACGGGCCTCGGGCAACCCCATGCTCTTGGTCCGCAACCCAAGAAAACCAAGACGCCGGACAGGAAATAGCCGTTTCCTGTCCGGCATCCTTTGTGCCTTTGCGCATATTCCGCCGGTTGCGGCAGCCGCTTGACTCACATTTTGACCCATGCTATTTCAAAGAAAAACAACAAAAACCACCGTTTTCAATTGAAAACGGTGGTTTTTTGGAGCTGCTGGGCAGATTCGAACTGCCGACCTCATCCTTACCAAGGATGCGCTCTACCTACTGAGCTACAGCAGCAAAGGTGCTCCCCGTATGGGGAACTATAAATAACAGCTTGCGCTGATATTTTACGTGGCGACTCGGAAGGGACTTGAACCCTCGACCTCCGGCGTGACAGGCCGGCGTTCTAACCAACTGAACTACCGAGCCACATATATCGAGCGATCTCTCGCTTGATTGTAAATGGCAGGGGCAGAAGGAATCGAACCCTCGGCACGCGGTTTTGGAGACCGCTGCTCTACCTGCTGAGCTATACCCCTATATAGCAAATGGTGGGCCTTCACGGGCTCGAACCGTGGACCGGCCGGTTATGAGCCGGCTGCTCTAACCAACTGAGCTAAAGGCCCATATACCGTCACACGGATGTTTACAAATGCGGTTTGCCGCCGTGATAATCCACGGCGGCAAGCCGTTTTGATTGGCTCCCCCAGTTGGACTCGAACCAACGACACCGCGGTTAACAGCCGCGTGCTCTACCGACTGAGCTATGGAGGAATACGGAAAGGGTCTGGTCTGGTCAGACCAGACCCTTCGCTAAGTGTTGGCGTTACCTATCTTCCCGGGCCGTCTCCAGCCAAGTATTGTGGGCGCAGATGAGCTTAACTTCCGTGTTCGGAATGGGAACGGGTGGACCCTCACCGCAATCAACACCAACTTCGGGGATGCTTCCACACCCTCAAAACCGAACAAAGTAACCTCGGTCCTCCAAGCAAGCGCCTGCATTTCGTTCTCCTGAACCTGATTTTTCAGGTCAAGCCCTCGGCTTATTAGTACCGGTCAGCTCCATACATTACTG
>JAFQBN010000017.1 GCA_017416685.1 Oscillospiraceae bacterium | reverse complement strand
TTTGAAGCACAGCTTCTCTGACGTCCCCGCCGACCAGTGGTTCAACAACGCGGTCACCTGGGGTAACGCCAACAAGGTGGTCAGCGGCTTCGGCGGCGGCCTGTTCAAGCCCGAGGACGCCGTGACCATCGAGCAGGTGGCGGTCATCCTGCGCAACTACTCCGGCAGCCCCAACGGCAACGGCGACCTCGGCAAGGTGGGCAACCACAGCAGCTGGGCAGCCGACGCCCTGAAGTGGGCGGTAGAGCAGGGCATCTTGGACAACGTCCCCTTCACCAACGCCACCGAGCAGGCTACCCGCGCGCAGACCGCCCAGATGCTGATGAATTACCTGAAAAAGTAAAGCACAACAACCACCGCCCCGCAGCATCCGCTGCGGGGCGGTCCCCCTGCGAAAAACGGCATGTTCCATGCCGCACATCACATATCATGCCAATTCCCGGGCGATTTTGCCCTCTGTTGAGATGGACAACGCAGCTGGGATATCTTATAATGACCTCGACTGAAATAACCTTTGGCAAAGGAGAAATAAAACCATGAAAAATGTGCTTTGCTTCGGCGACTCCAATACCTGGGGCAGTATCCCCGGTGTGCTGACCCGCCACCCCAAGGATGTACGTTGGACCGGCGTGGTGCAAAACGAGCTCGGCCCGGAGTACAACATCATCGATGACGGCATCCCCGGCCGCACCACCGCCTATGATGACCCGGCCAACCAGTGCCGCAACGGTCTGAGCGCCATCGGCTACACCCTGTACCGGGCCAAGCCCCTGGATTTGGCGGTAGTCATGCTGGGCACCAATGACCACCATTATACCGATATTAACGGCTTTTATGACGGCCTTTCTATGCTGTCCCGGCGGATTCTGAACGCCAACAAGCTGTTCCCTGGCACCTCCGATGTGTTCCCCGGCGAGCCTAAGCTGCTGCTGGTGGCCCCCATATACGCCATTCCGGCGGAATCCCCCTATGTGGAACCGGTGTCCCGGCTTGCCAAGGAGCTGGGAATGCCCTGGCTCAATGCGGCGGACTACGCCGTACCTGACCCCGCTGACGGTTGCCACATGAACGCAGAAAATCATCACAGCCTTGGTTTGGCTCTGGCGAAGAAAATCAAAGAAATTCTCGGATAAGTCAGGAGGAAAAAGAACATGAGCAGTGGTTTTTACACAGCATTGGGCACCCCCTATATGCCCGACGGAACTCTGTGCGAGGCAGGCTTCCGCAAAGAGATTGAACAGCAGATTGCCGCCGGTGCCAGTGGTCTTTTGGTCATGGGCACCATGGGCCTTTTGGGCTGCGTGCCCGAGGCAGAGTACGAGCGCACCATCCGCATCGCCTGCGACGCCGTAGCCGGCCGCGTGCGTGTTATGGTGGGCGCCACCGATAACTCCCTGACCCGGGTCAAGGCCCGCATGGACATCATCAACCGCTACCCCGTGGACGTGGTTGTGCTGACCGCCCCCTACTACGATAAGCTTGGTGATGCGCTGCTGGGTGAGTTCTTCACCAAGTGCGCCGCCATGACCGACAAGGACGTGTACCTCTACGATCACCTGGGCCTGACCCAGCACAAGTTGAAGTACCCCCTGGTCAAAAAGCTCACCCAGGTTCCCAACCTGAAGGGCATCAAGAGCGCCGACTTGGTGCTGATTAAGTCCCTGCACGATGATCCGGAAATCAAGGCCGATTTCCAGCCCATCTTCTCCGGCTCCGACCTGTTCGCCGTGGCCAATCTTTACGGAATCCGCAACATTTTGGACGGTATCTTCTCCTGCTTCCCCGCCACCATCGGCAAGGTGCAGAAGTGCTTTGACGCCGGCGACCACGAAGGCGCCAAGCAGTGGCTGAAACAGATGATGCAGGCCCGGGACGAGATGCTGGCCGGCGGTCTGTGGCCCATGTTCTCCTACGCCATGAATCTGCTGGGCTGCGAGGGCAAGTTTGGCCATGACTACGACCCCAACCCCACCGACAAGCAAAAAGCCGATACCCGCGCCATTATGGAGCGGCTGGGCGAAATCTGATGCTTACCAAATAAAAAGATGCCTGAATGGAATTCCATTCAGGCATCTTTTTATTTATGGTGCTGTTTTATTCGCTGTAAGGGGTCCATACCCAGCGGCAGATCTGCACCTGTTCGCCGTTGATAATGATCGTGTTGACCACTTCCAGGCTGAACGTGCCGCGGAGAACTCCGGGCTCGGGATCAACGGGATCTTCAGGCTCCGGATCGGTCGGTTCTTCGGGCTCGACCTCCTGCTCCTCCACCGTCAGATCAATGGTCCAGTCCACGCCGTGGCTCTTTCCGTCCATATCCAGCAGCTCCACGGAGATCGCCGCCTCGCCCACATCCTCGTAAGTCACAACACCGGCAGCGGTCACACCGGCCACAGCGGAGTTGGTGCTGGTGTAGCGGATGGTGGGGGTGGGGATTTGATCGATCAGATCCTGACCCAGGAATCTGGGCTCCAGAGTCACGCTGCCGCCGACCTTGCCGGTCAGCTGCTCGGGCAGCTGCAGACTCTGATAAGGCTTGGCCAGCGTCAGGTTGTCCACGCGCACAATGTAGTTAACATTCTTCTCGTTGCGGTTGCGGGTCGTGATGCTGGCGGTCACGCCTGTACCAAGCCGCGCCTCCGTCAGCTCGTCGCTCTCAAAGACCAGCACGCCGGCGGCTGCGTTATCCGCAGGCTCCTGCTCGCCCTTGGCCCACTGCTTCACAACCAGTTTGCCCGGGGTCACAGACACCTTCACCGTGTACCAGGTATCCAGCTTGAAGGGCATCTTGGTGCCGGCCGCATCTGTGATATATGTGTTGACCGCGGTGCCGGTGCTCAGGTCCTCTCTCAGCCGTACGCCGTCGCCGCCATCGATATAGATGTTGAGGCTGCCGGGCAGGCTGGGCGATACACCGTCAAGGGGGTTAATCACCACACCGGGAACGGAACTGCCGGTGGATTTGGGCATGTACAGATCCATGCTGACGGAGTAGGCGCCGGTCACCTTGGTGGTCTTGAAGTAGTTGGCCACCTTGTAGGTGCTGAGCAGCTCCAGCATCTTGTTTCCGCTTTCCTCAATGATGTTGTAGCGGGAGTAGTAGGTGGTGCCGCCAATCAATCCTCCCAGGATACCGCCCTCGGTGAGCTTGTGGTAGCTGCTGCTGAAACCGCTGTACTTGCTGTCGTTCCAGAAGGTGTCCTGACCCACGGTGCGATCCTCAAAGTCGTCGCTGCGGGCAATCCACTCCTTGCTACCCATGTCGCTGGTCCGCTGCTTGGTGATGATCAGGTTGTCAAAGCAGGCACTGTAGCTTTCCTCTTCCTGCACGCTGAAGGACATACGGAATTTGACCGTATTGTCGGTGTTCATCTCGTCGGCCAGCATGTTGTACTCCCAGTTGGCAGGCTCGGGCGTACCCTTGACCCACACCTTGGCATACATACCGCCGTCCACACGGGCCACCTTGATGGTGTTCCAGACACCGGGCTGATGGCTGTAGAACACGGGGGAATTGATATAGTTCCCGGTTTCGGCATCCGTATACTGGAAGTTGAAGTGGTCTGTGCCAATCTGCACCATGGAGTAAATGCTGTTGTTGTGCCACATGTTGAAGAAAATCTCGCCCACATTGGCATCGAACCGGAAGTCAAGCTGCACGGTATAGTCGCCAAAGATGGGGGTATCCACGATGGCCCAGGGATAGTTGGCCTTGCCCTCGCTGCCAATCAGCTGCAAATGCTTGTTGCCGTTCTCTGCCACAATATTGTAGCCGGTCTTGGCATATGCACTGG
>JAFQBN010000016.1 GCA_017416685.1 Oscillospiraceae bacterium | reverse complement strand
GGAAAGTGCTGTGTTCGGCAAGAACAGCACGCAGATCGTTCCCGACGAGCCTACTACATATGCAGCTCCCATCATCTCTGATATGAAGATCGTGCTTTCCGAGGGCGACGAGAACAGCCACATTGAGTACGCACAGACCACACCCGAATCGGTATGGATGACCGGCGTGTACTACATGATGAAGGAAGAAGGTCAGTTCGACGGTCTGGAAACCCAGGTCAGCATTGACGGCGGCGAATGGGTGGAGTTCGACACCGCAGATTCCGGGGATGATTGGTGCCTCTGGAACGGCAGCCGAGGCGCGTACAATGATGACGTACCCATTGAGGAAAATACCAACGTCAAGCTCCGCATCCGCTTCACCGGCACCCACGGCCCCTCCGAGTGGTCGAACGTGCTGGAACTAAACGGCGGCGGCACACAGGAGAATCCCGATGACACAGGCAAGGCACCCGACGAAAAGCCCCCTGTGGACGAAAAGGATAAATGCTCTCTGTGCGGCTTCTGCCCCGTACCTCTCGGACTGTGCATCTTCATTTGGATCGCCATTGCCATTGCTGTGATCCTGATCATCGTGATCATTATCGTGATCGCCACCCGAAAGAAAAAATGCCCCAACTGCAAAACCAAGTGCAGCCGCAAGGAGGCTTTCTGTCCCAACTGCGGCCGGCAACTAAAGTAACAAGGAGGACAACACCATGAAGAAGTTTTTGGCACTGACACTGGCGCTGATAATGCTGTTCTCCCTCACCGCCTGCGGTAGCGACACCACCCCGCCCGCCGATAGCGGCGGCGACGTGCAGCAGGAGCAGCAGAACACACCCAATCCCGACGAGGGCGGCGAGGAGATTGCCAACACCGCCGAGCCGGAGGAAACCCCCGACGATGGCGGGGATGGGGAAGAATCCGCCGACGATGAGGTAGTGCCCACCTCGGGTCTTCCCATTGGCTGGCCCGACAACGACTATACGAAACTGGTGCCTGCTCCCGACTGTGGCGGCAAGGTTCTGACCAGCGGTGAGATCGGCACCCTCTTCGCCATCGAATTGAAGTGGAGTATGGAGCAGGGTCTTACCTACGCCCAACTTTTGCAGGATGCGGGGTTCGGTGAGGACTGTGTGGAGAAATACGAGCAGTACGGCTACATTGACCGCACCTACAATGGCGTTAATGTACAGCTGTTGGATGTATTCGGCGCCGCCAGCCTCAGTATTATGCCGGTGGAAACCGAATGATCCCACACCAATACTAAAATAACAAAGGAGGACAACACCATGACCATGAAAAAATTTTTGGCATTCCTGCTGGCAGCCATGATGCTGCTCTCCCTCACCGCCTGCGGCGGCGGCAGCAACAAGAAGAACATCGTGGGTATGTGGCAGATCGTGGATACCGAGACCCAGACGGAATACGGTATGGGTCTCGAGTTCACCAAGGACGGCAAGCTGCGCTACGGTCTGACCGAGGATGTCCTGCTGGGTCTCACCGACGGCGAGGCTGACAGCGACGACTGGGCCGATGCTATGGAGGGACTGGAGCTGCTGATGAACATTGAATACAAAATCAAGAGTGACACGGAGATGGAGGTGACCATCAGCGCCTTTATGGGTCTTGGGAAAGAGAGCACCATCATCCCCTATGAACTTAACGGCGACACGCTGATTTTTGACGGCGGGACGTATTCCCGTGTGAAGTGAGAGGAGGAGCAGTAGATGGCAAAGTTCTGTACCAACTGCGGCGCGGCCATGGAAGAGGAGAAGAAATTCTGCACCGCCTGCGGTTCTGCCCTGAGCGAAGCTTCTTCTCCCCCGCCCGAGGCGGTGGCTGCCCCTGCTGAACCGGCGGTCACACCTGCTCCGGAGGCAGCACCTCCGCCCCCGCATCCCCAGCCTGTGTACCAGGCACCGCCTCAGCCTCAGCCACAGCCTCAAACTACATATGCTGAGCCTGTTCCGGCAAAGGGCAGCAAGTACGCCCCCATCACCACATGGGGCTATATCGGTATCTTCCTGCTAATGTGCATCCCCATCGTGGGACTGATCTTTATGATCGTGTGGGCCTGCGGCAAGTGCAAGAAGATCTCCAAGCGTAATCTCTCCCGCGCCATGCTGATCCTGACGGTGGTGACACTGGTCATCAGCCTCATCATCGGCATCGCAGGACGAGCACTGTTCAAAAATGTGTCCAACGCCATTGAGCAGGAGTCGGGCATCAATATCTCCGAGTTTGCCGACGGCGGCAGTAACGACGACGCGGCAAACAGCAGCGGTGGTCTGGGTGACCTGTTGGGCGGTTTGGCCGGTCTGACCGGCAGCAGCGGCAGCGACGCGACCAACGAGGACATTGAAGATTTGGAGGCGCTGGGCGATCTGCTGGGCAGTTTAGGCGCGCTGACCGGTGAGGACGGCGGTGGATTTGACGACCTGATCAACGGCGCCATCGATGCCAACAAGGAGGCCGAATCCGCCAACGACGGCTGGCCCAAGTCCCTGCGGAAGTATCCCGGCGGCACAGAAAAGGCCGTTGCCTCCTACCGCACCGAGATTTCCGGCACAACGCTGGAGGAAATGATGGGCTGGATCGACCAACTGAAGAAGGATGGCTTTGCCTTTCAGGATTTCTATGACTTCGGTATG
>JAFQBN010000015.1 GCA_017416685.1 Oscillospiraceae bacterium | reverse complement strand
GCCCATATCGTAATCACCGGGAACATTGCGATACAGGTTCCTGCCGATACGCTCGGCATGGCCCATCTTACCAAAGACGCGACCGTCGGGAGAGGTGATACCCTCGATGGCGCACACCGAGCCGTTGGGGTTGAACTCGGTATCCATGGTGATATTGCCGCTGAGATCCACATACTGGGTGGCGATCTGGCCGTTTTCAGCCAGCTTCTTCACCAGCTCGTCAGAGCAAAGGAAGCGGCCCTCGCCATGGGAGATGGGCACGGTGAAGATCTGACCGGGCTTGGTCTCAGCCAGCCAGGGAGACTTGTTGGTAGCCACGCGGACGCGCACCATCTTGGACTGGTGACGGCCGATGACGTTGTAGGACAGGGTGGGGCAGGTATCATCGGTGTCCACGATCTTGCCGAAGGGAACCAGACCCAGCTTGATCAGCGCCTGGAAGCCGTTGCAGATACCCAGCATCAGACCGTCGCGGTTTTCCAGATGGGCAGTGACCTGCTCACGGATCTCGGGATTGCGGAAGAAGGCGGTGATGAACTTGGCAGAGCCGTCGGGCTCGTCGCCGCCGGAGAAGCCGCCGGGGATGAAGATGATCTGGCTTTCACCGATCTTCCTGGCGATCATTTCCACACTGCGGGAAACATCGTCAGAGGTCAGGTTGCGGATGACGGCGATGTCGGCATCCAGACCGGCCTCCATGGCAGCGCGGGCAGAGTCAAACTCACAGTTGGTGCCGGGGAAGACGGGGATCAGCACCTTGGGCTTGGCAACTTTGATGGCAGGGGCGGCAGTGCAGCCCTTATCATAGGTAAAGACGGGAGTTTCGCCCTTGCAGGGAGCATCGGTGGTGTAAACACCGGACAGGGTACCCTCGTTGATCTCCAGCAGCTCGGCGATGGTGGCAGAGTCACTGCCCAGATCGATAACAGGCTCCTGCGTGGTATAGCCCAGCAGCATAGAGCCGGGGATATCGGTTTCTTCTGCCAGTTCAGCTACGATGAAGCCAAACAGACCGTCATGCCACTGTTCGAACGCCACATCTGCCGCAAAGCCGATGTTGTTGCCGAAGGACATCTTCATAATGGCTTCGCCAATGCCGTTTTCCACAGCCCAGGCAGCCTTCACCTTGCCCTGCCTGCACAGGTCATGGAACGCTTCCCAGGTCTTCTTCAGGCTGTCGGCACTTTCGTCGGCAGCACCAAAGACATAGACGGGATGTCCGGCCTCCTTGAACTCGGGAGACAGGACCTGGGTGGCCTTGATGGGAGCGATGGCAAAGGAGATCAGCGTGGGAGGAACGTCCTTGTCCAGGAAGGTGCCGGACATGGAGTCCTTACCGCCGATGGCAGCGGCACCCAGCTCCATCTGGGCATCCAGTGCGCCCAGCAGCGCCGCAAAAGGCTTGCCCCAGCGGACGGGCTCGTTCTTCAGCTTCTCGAAGAACTCCTGCAGGGTCAGATAGGCCAGCTTGTAATCGGCGCCGGCGGCTACCAGCTTGGCCATAGAGGTGTAAACGGCGGCATACGCGCCGGTGTAGGGATCGATCATCATCTGGTCGGGATCCAGACCCCAGGCCATCACGCTGGCCTGCTCGGTCTCCTGACCGGGAAGCACGGGCAGCAGCGCTGCCATAGCCTGTGCGGGGGTCTTCTGAGTCTTGCCGCCGAAGGGCATCAGCACAGAGCACTGACCGATGGAGCCGTCGAAGCGCTCCACCAGACCGCGGCGGCTGGCAGTCTTCAGCGCCGCTGCCATTTCACGCAGGCTGCCGTACAGCGGCTTGGCCAGCGGGGACAGATCCTTTTCCTCAACCTCTACAGAGGTGTGCTTCACAGCACCGTTGGTGTCCAGGAAGGCGCGGCTCAGATCGGCAATGGTCTGGCCCTTCCACTGGATGACCATGCGTGCTTCTTCGGTGACCACTGCCACGCGATAGGCCTCCAGATTTTCGTCCTGTGCATAGGCGATGAACTTGTCGGCATCCTCGGCGGCCACCACAACAGCCATACGCTCCTGAGATTCGGAGATGGCCAGCTCGGTGCCGTCCAGACCGTCATATTTCTTGCGAACAGCGTCCAGCTGGATCTGCAGACCGGCAGCCAGCTCACCGATGGCAACCGAAACGCCGCCTGCGCCAAAGTCGTTGCAGCGCTTGATCAGACGGGTGACCTGGGCATTGCGGAACAGACGCTGGATCTTGCGCTCCTCGGGCGCATTGCCCTTTTGCACCTCAGAGGCCATGGTGGTCAGAGACTTCTGGTTGTGGCTCTTGGAGGAGCCGGTAGCACCGCCGATACCGTCACGGCCGGTGCGGCCGCCCAGCAGGATGACCACGTCGCCGGGGGCGGGACGCTCACGGCGCACATTGTAGGCGGGAGCGGCGGCAACCACGGCGCCGCACTCCAGACGCTTGGCGATATAGCCTTCGTGATAGATCTCGGCAACATGACCGGTAGCCAGACCGATCTGGTTGCCGTAAGAGGAATAACCGGCAGCGGCGGTGGTAGCCAGCTTGCGCTGGGGCAGCTTGCCGGACAGCGTCTCGTTCAGAGCCTTGCGGGGATCACCGCCGCCGGTGACACGCATGGCCTGATGGACATAGGCGCGGCCGGACAGCGGATCGCGGATACAGCCGCCGATACAGGTGGCTGCGCCGCCGAAGGGCTCGATCTCGGTGGGATGGTTGTGGGTTTCATTCTTGAACATCAGCAGCCAGTCCTGCTCCTCGCCATTGACAGTGGCGGTGGCATGGATAG
>JAFQBN010000014.1 GCA_017416685.1 Oscillospiraceae bacterium | reverse complement strand
TTCAGTCAGCACGTCCTCGCTCAGAGCCAAAGTCAGGTTGACAGTCAGCTCGGGGTTGGCCGCCAGAACCTCGGGAGTGACGTAGATACCGCACTTGAAGTCCTTGACGGAGGTGCAAATATCCTCGTAGGTAAACTCAAAACCGACGGAAGTAATGACGGGATAGACCTTACCATTCTCGATGGTCATGCCATCCAGAGGGATCATGACCCAGCCAAAATCGCCATAGTGGCCGGCCAGATAGCAGCCGTCAGCCACGAAGCTGTCGCCGCTCATACCGCTCATGGTGATGTAGAAGTCAGTGATGTAGTCGGCAAAGGCATTGTCGCCGGCAGTGTTCTCTCCATCCTTGGCAACGAACTCCATGGCGATGGTCAGGTCGATGGGCTCGCCGCCATCGCTCAGGCCGGAGCCGTTATAGACACTGTACTCGTCAACGGTGAGCTTGCCCAGATCCTTGACCTCGGCCTCAGGCAGCGTGCCTACGCCGTAAGTGCCGTCCCCGTTGGCGGCGAACTCAAAACCGTCGGCAGCCAGCTCGGCAGCGGGAGTCTTGTTGAAGGTGCCGCCGGAAATGAATTTTTCCAACGCGGCAACGCCGTTGGCTGCGTTGTTGAGGTTGGCGTAGCTGGCGACGGCAGCGCCGTTGGCGGAGTTGAACACACCGCCGGTCACGGTCACCACGGGAGTGCCGTAGTTCTCGCTGTTGGTGCTGTTGTCGTAATGCTCCACGTACAAGGCGTCACCGGTGGACTTGAAGCCGCTGCCGACGGGCGCATAAGCGCCAGCCGCGCCGGTGCCGTTGATGGTACCGCCGGAAATGGTCACGTTGCCACCCTTGACCACGATACCGGTACCGCCGCTGATGACAGCATCATCAGAGATGGTCAGGGTACCGCCCTGGGGATGGTAGATACCAACCTCACCGCCGGTAACGGAGCCGCCGGAGATGGCGATGGCGGTGTTATCCCTGGAGCCGTTGCCCTGGATACCGACACCCTCGGTTCCCTGTCCCTCAATAGAACCGCTGGTCATCTCGACCTCGGTGTTGTTCCACAGCAGAATGCCGTTGTAACCGACCATCTCACCGCCGGTGATGGTAATCTTGGTAGCAGAGGTGCTGGAAACATAGAAAACGGCGGAGTTGTTAGTGCCGGGTTCAGCCGTGATCTTGCCGCCCTTGATGTTGACGACAGCATCCTCTTCATCGATCAGGATGGCGTTGTTCAGGGAGTAGATACTGCCGCTTTCCATGGTAAAGCTGCCGGCGCAGATGTTGACTGCGTTGCCCGCGGTGCCGATACCGGCCTTGATAACGCCGGTCTGCTCCGCGCTGGAATCCTTGAGAGTCAGGTCGCCATAGGACATCAGCGCAATGCGGACATTGCCGGTGCCGTCGATGGTCTTGCCGTTCAGATCCAGAGTAACGGTCTTGTCAGCAAGAATCTTGACCGTGTCGCTCAGCGCGACGTCAGCCAGCAGAGTGACGGTGTCGCCCTCGCCGGCGGCATCGATGGCAGCCTGCAGGTCGGTGTACTTCACGCCGTTGACCTCAGCAACAGTCTTTTCGGTCAAAACGATCTTGCCGTCCACGATCTCGGCATCCAAAGTGTCGTTGTTAATCACCTCGAAGGTGCCGGTAAAGTCGGAAGCATCGCCGGTGATGGTGGCAATGTTGCCGGCGGTCATGTCAGCGGCATCGATGATGACGGTGCCTGCGCCGGCGATTTTTTCGGCCTCCAGAGAGGCAGTATCCGCCAGGCTCAGCTCATTGCCGTTGGTCAGCGTGCCGGTGACCTTCATGGCACCGCCGTCGTACAGCTCCACGGTACCGTTGCTGTTCATGTTCTTGACCGTCAGCTCGGCACTCTCACCATTGACACTCAAAGTGGTCTTGGCATCCAGTTCACAGGCGCCGTAACCATCAAAGTCCACGAAGGAAACGACGGAATCGTACACCTCGATGTACACGCCCGCATCATGGGTGGACGCAGCCTTCAGGTTGCCGGAACTGGTGAGGGTGGACTCCCAGATATTGATGCTGACATTGCCCTCGCCGGCGTAGCTGCCGGTGTTGGCGATCCAGAAAGCACCGCACTCAATTTCGGCGTTTTCGGCAAAGATGTTTCCGGCCAGAATGTTGAAGTAGTTGGCATCCACCTTGCCGCCATCCACAGTCAGGGTGGCGCCGCGGCGCATAACCAGAGCCTCGCCGGTGGTCTTCAGGGTGCCGGTGGCATTGACCGTGGTATCAGCACCATGCCAGTACTGATAGCCGGCCAGAGTGCCCTCAACGACCACATCCACATCGTTGCCATAGTAACCAGCCCAAATCACGCGGTCTTCCAGCTGGAAGGTCACGTTCTCACCAATCGTGAGGGTGCTGTTGGAGTTGTCAGCACTATTGAAAATAAAGTCATAGCTGGTGCCATTGTTGTAGAACTTGGCAGCCACAGCTTCACCGGTGGCACTGACAATCTTCAGATCAGCCTTCAGCAGCAGCTCCACGTCGGTGGGCATGACCTCGCGGGAGTTGGTCAGCAGCACAACCTGAGAGGCGCTGTTTTCAACTGCATAGTTCAAAGCCTCGATAACGGAAGCAAACTCCACACCGTTGACCTCGGCGACATAAGTGACTGCCTCATACTCGGTATCCACGGTGTACAGGCTGAAATCGGCGGAGGTGACCTCCACATACTTACCGTTTTCGTCGCCCTCGATGGCGTAGTCAGCGCCCAGCAGCTCTTCCTCATGGAAGACGGCGGCGGTAGCGGCGGCAACGCTGGCATCCACAGGCAGACGGAAGGTAATGGCCTGAGACAGATCGGCCTCCACACCGTTCAGCATGGGAGTGACGTCAAAGGTCATCTTGGTGGCCACACCATTGGAAACGGTCATGGCGGTGGCCTTCACGGAGAGCTGCTCAACCTCAGCGGTGGGGGTAAAGCCGGTCTTGAACGCCTCGTTGTTGTTCACGACACGGTCAATGATCTCGGCCTGCACAGCAGCGCTCACAGTCTCGCCGGAAGCGCCGCCCACAACGATATTCTCGGGGATCTCCACGTCCACGGAGGGCTTCTCAGCAGGAACGCTCAGCCCGGTCTTGCCGCAGGTGGCACAGGTGCCGTCCGCCTCCACGTCGTGCCAGCTGTCAATCGCCAGCGCGGTGGCCAGAGCGGTCAGGCACTCGGTAACGACCACGCCGGTCTCATCGGACACACCGGCCAGCGCGGTCTTAAACTCGTCGGCCAGTGCCTTCATCTCGTCGCAGTCCTTGCCGTACAGCAGGGTGGTGCTGCCGTCGATGACGCTGGTCAGGTCGGCGGTCATGGCCTCGGCCACAGTAACGCCCTGAGCCGTGGTCTGCGCGTTGACGAAGCCGGAGGTCAGCATACCCTTCTCGTAGATCTCAATGGCATAGGGAATGGTGGTATAAGCGGTCACGCCGCTGTAGGTCACCTCGTAGTAACCGGCACCCAGATCGGCGCCGCTGCCCAGCACGACACCCTCCAGAAGGGATCCCTTCGCGTCCAGATAGCTGCCATAAGTCTGCTCAGTCGTACTCGACAGGAAATGGTCCGGCCTGTTGACGGTAACGCCGTTGGCGTACACGGTGGCCGCGCTGGTGCTGGTACCCACCATCAGAGAACAAGACGCCTTTTTGCCGGAGATGACCAGGTTCTCCAGATAGGCAGTGCCCGAGTTGACGCGCACGGTCTTGAAGTCTTTTACAGTAAGGTTGAGAAAGCCATAAGCGCCGCAGCTTCCGCCGTCGATGGTCATATCCATGACCTTGATGTTCTCAGCGGAAAGGCCGAGCAGGGCCTTAAACTCGCTGCTCAGACTATTGGAGTTCAAGCCGTTGGTCTTATTGTTGAACTTATCGGCATCGCCGGTAATGATGGTGGCGCTCTTTCCCGCGCCCTTGATGACCAAATTGGACATGGACATATCCTGACGGTCGGTGACGGTCAAAGTACCCTCGGACACCTCGATCAGACCGCCGGCAGCGCCCTTCAGCAGCGCGGCAGCGGCCTCCAGATCATCAGCAGTGCCGACGTACTCGTAGTATTTCAGGTCGACCTGCTTATCTGTATAAGTATCGACTTGCTTGTAAGCGGTAACGGTGGCGGGGTCGCTGGCCAGGGGCGCAGCTTCGCCCTCGTCCTCTTCGATGCCCAGTTCGGCCATGAGCATGGCCTCTACTCTGGCATAGCGGGTCTCGTCCTCGTCCGCTTCCAGCTGAGCCGCAACGGTCTCAATTGCCGCTGTGTCGCCAGCCTGAGCAAGCTCAACACAAAGCGCGACGACCTCGTCGTCGCTCATTGTTCCAACATCAATCTCGGTCTGTGTAGCAAACACGGACATAGGCAGCATAGACACTACCATGGCCATGGCCAGGACGACCGACATGATCTTGGAGAAGAAACGCGCGTTTTTCATCTTCTTCAATGTCCCCTTTCAGATTTTGGTTTTTATATAAAAAGCACACATCGCACGGCGGTTGTGTGCGGGATTCCAAAGCAATCATGCTCCGTCTTGACGGAGCATGCGCAAGGGGCCCCTTGCGCCGCAATGGATTGAAAGACATCCTCCACCTATTAAAAATGGTGAGTAATGCAGATACTACCACACTTTCCCTTGAATTGCAAGGGTTTGCGGCATTTTCTGTTTTGCCGGTTTCGACAAAAACTGATTTTTAAGCGCCCCCCCCCCGCCCATTTTTTGCTATTATTTCCATTTTTTAGGTGGTGTTTTGCCCCTGTAAAGACATATGTTCATGCAATTTTTTTCAAACTTCATACGATTAAACAAAAACGCCTGTCCGCAGGCAAGCGTTTTTTGTTCCGTTATGAGAATTTCATCAAAAGGGTGGATTTTTCCTCTGAACTGCCTGCGGGGCAAGGGATACCGCGCCCGTAGTGGGTCGTGAGAGGAAATTTTTGCGCTGGGTGTACCGAAACGTACACAAAGGGGGCAGATCCGACCCACAGTAGAAGGGCAACCGCCCAAACTAAAGGAGGAATATAATATGGCAAGCAATCATACCCCCGCCTACGGGCTGAACCAGTGGTCGCTGGACGACAACTTCGTTATGGAAGATTTCAACACCGACAACCGCAACATCGAGCAGGCGCTGCTGGAGCTGAAAGCAGCCCTGCCCAAATTCCAGAGCGGCAGTTATGTGGGTACCGGCACCGGCGGCGCAGGCACCCCCAACTCCCTGACCTTTGACTTTGAACCCAAGCTGGTCATTTTGGTGCAGGAAACCAAACAGTCTGACAACATGGCACCCACAGTGTGTATCCGCGGCATGACCCAAATGGTCTCCGCCGGTGACCCAGGCAACTACCCCGAGTTTAGACCGGAGCCCTTCTATATGAGTTGGGACGGCAACACCTTCTCCTGGTATGCCACATACGCCACATATCAGTTCAATCGAAAAGACACGACTTATCACTACATGGCCATTGGCTGAGCAAAGGTACACCCCGCAGGAAGTCTCCTGCGGGGTGCTTTTTTGTTTGCGGGCGCCCCTACGGTAACCCTCTGGTTTTTGTAGGGGCGGCCTCCGGCCGCCCGAATTCAAGCCTTCCCCCCTGCGGGGGGAAGGTGGCATTTGTGCAGCAAATGCCGGATGAGGGGGCCAGCAGACACCACTCCCCCTCACCCACCACTTCGCGGTCCCCCCTCCCCCCGGAGGGTGGAGGGCACAAAAACAACCCCCACTCCCGAAGGAGTGGGGGTTGAACTTATTTAACTAAGTTTTTCGGGTGAGTCTAATCTTGTTAGATTAGGCCTTCTCCCAAGCGGAGGTGTCGGGATTGTAGATCTCGATGTTGGAGATGAACAGGTGAGTGAAGAACTCCTCGCCGGCATCCTCGGTGTCAACCAGAGCGTTGAAGGTGATGCGGTACTCGTTGCGCTTGGCAGCGATCAGCTCGTCCAGAGTCTCGATGACGACCTCAGTGTTCTCCAGGTCCTCCTCGGAACGGATGTCGTAGATCTTAACATCCTTGGCCTCGTACAGGTTAGCACCGAACTTGATGCTGGTGTTCATGATACCGTCAACGGTCTTGTTGGCCAGAACGATGGACTCGGAAGTCTCGGCAGTGCCCAGATCGTAGATGCCGTCCTCGTCGACCTTGTAGTCGCCGTAGAAGCCGGAACCATAGGTGGTGTCAGCAACGATGGTCTTGTACTCGTTGGTGGCAGTGGCGAACACGGTGTACTCGTAGCCGCCGTCGACCACAGCGTAGTCGGAGCCGTCCACGACGTAGATGTAATCCTCAGCCTTCAGGCTGGCGTCGCCGACAACGACGATGGTGTTGGCCAGGTAGTTGCCGTCAGCGTCAACGGTAGCAGCAACCATAACGGTCTCGCCGGAAACGTTCTTGGAGAAGGTACCGGTGTAGGTAGCAACCTCGATCTCGTTAGCGGCGATGCTGGCGAAGTTGAAGCCCAGCTCGTTGTTGATAACAACGTACTTGGTGTCAGCAGTCAGGTACACGGTCTCACCGGAAGCGGTGACGGTCTTGGTGGTCTTGTCGAAGACATTACCGGTAACGGCAGCGGTGTCAGCGAAGAACTCGTAGACCTCATCCATCTTGACAGGGCCAAAGGTGTCCTCGTCAACAGCCTTGGTGCCGAGCTGGATGTCCTTCTTGGCCTGCTCCTTGTCTTCCTTCACGGTCTCGAAGGTGTAGAAGCCGGTGGTGTAAGCGGAACCGTCAACAACGGGCAGGGTGCCGTCGGTGCAGTCCTCGATACCAACCAGGATGGAAACTTCCTCGCCAGCGGCGTTAACGCCCTGGACATAGTAGTGATCCTTCTTGCCGTAGTTGTCAGCAACCTCAACGGAGTAGCGGTCAACCACGAAGATGGCGTCAGCCAGAGCGGCGGAGCCGGCGGTCTGAACCAGGCCGATCAGCTTATCGCCGTAGATGTAGGCGTCATAGGTCTTGATGCTGTCGGGGGTAGCGGTAGCGACCATGCTGTCAACAGCAGAAACGGGCTTGCCAGCGTTGTAGTAAGCCTTGCCGTCGATGTAGGTAACAGCCTTGCTGTCGATGGTGCCGGTCTTGGTGACCTTGCCGGAGATGACCTCAGCCTTCTCCAGGTAGGTGACACCGGCGTAGTTCTTGACGATGACGACGTCGTCCTCGGCAATGCCGGCGTACTCAACGACGACATCCTCGTCCTCGTTGTTGTTCAGAGCGGGAGCGGTGCCCAGCTTGATGGACTCCTTGCCCTTCAGGGTGTTGATGCGGGTGACAACGCTGACAGCGTAGTCAACGGGAGCGATGAAGGCAATGATCTTGCCGGTCTCCAGGCTGATGGCATAGGTACCAACCTGAGCATCGAAAGTGGTCTCGCTGTAGGTGGGAGCGGCATAGCCGGCATCACCGTTGTTCTTCATGGAAGCGGTGGTGTCGAAGCCCAGAACGGTGGGGTACTGGACGGACTCGACCTTGGTGCCGAAGGCGCCCAGGTAGTCCTTCTTGTCGGCGGAGATAGCTTCCTTAACGGTCACATACTCGGCCTCCTCGACCAGGCAGTAAGCCACGCCGGGGTTCTTCTCGTTGCGGTAAGCCTCCTGGTAGTACACAGTCACGAAGTGACCCAGCACGTCCAGGCCGGTCTCCAGGTTGACGTTCACGCCAGCAGCGATGGTGTAGTCCTCGCCGGTGGCCTGGTTGCCGGTAACAAAACCGGTAGCAGTCTGGATCTCGAACACGGTCTCAGCCAGAGTGTCGTTGCGGACCTCGGACACGAAGGTGGCATCCCAGTTGCCAGAGCCGTAAGCGGCGTCAGCGTAGGCAGCAGCGTCGGACCAGGTCTTGAAGGTGATGGTGGAACCAACAACCTTGTAGCCCTCAACGCCGTCGGCGCTGTAGTTCAGGGCGTTCCAAACCATAACGGCCAGCTGGTCGCGGGTCAGGGCAGCGTTGGTAGCGGGGGCGGGCTTCAGCTCGCACTCCAGGTCGAACAGCTCGATGTCCTCGGCAGCGGCCATGACGGTCATGGGCCAGGTGCCGGCACCGGCGTCGACGCCCAGCAGGTTAACCAGCATGGTGACAGCCTCAGCAGTGGTCACGGCGTTGCCGGGGCCAAAGGTGCCGTCGCCGTAGCCCTTGAACCAACCCTTCTCAACACCCAGGTTGATGTAGCCTTCAGCCCAACCACCCTCGAAAGAGACGGTGTCGTTGAACTTGTTGCCACCCTTGTAGGTGTCAGCGTTCAGGTCGGAGCCGTAGAACATCTTGGCGATGACAGCGGCCATCTGGGCACGGGTAACAGTGCCCTTGGGGTCAAACTTGCCGTCGGAGCCAGCGAACAGGCCCAGACCGGCGGTGATCTCAACGGCTTCCTTGTTGACGATCTCGTCAGCATCAGCGAAAGCCGCGCTGGAACCGACGACCATCATGCCCAGCAGCATGACAGAAGCCAGAGCCAGGCTCAGAGCGCGCTTCAGGTTTCTCATGGATATTTCCTCCTTTAAATTTTGAGTGGGTAGCATTTGCTCCCTTATCTCTGTGTGTACTATAACGCAAGCCCCCAAGACCGTCAATAGGTTTTCACGATATGTAACACAACTGAAATATTTCCGAGATCTTGCGGCTTTCGCAGGATCCGGACGCAGATATAGACGCAAGAAAAAAATTTTTGTTCCCCGGAGGGAATATTTTATTTTGCGCAGGGTATTTCGCCCGGGAGTAATTCGGGATAGTTTCGCCCTGCGGGGCGACCTACTTTGCCCACGGCGGCAAAGTAGGCAAAACGCCACCGGGGTTTGTGTGGGATGAGATTGGACACTACGTGTCTGCATCTCATACACACTACACCCCGGACCCCAAGGATACGACTCGTAAGCGGAAGCCGTTCCGTGCGTCCGGCGCACCGTTGACGACACCACGTCGCTTCTTTAGGCTGCACCCGCAAGGGGTATGCCGCATCCGTAGGGCGGCAAAGCCGCCGACGGCTGCGCAACCGCCCTGCCAAGCAGCAATCAGGTTTTACTCCTACCGCACAAACGCGCCTGCTGCGATGGGTATTTCGTTCCCGCTGTGCAAGCCGGCGGGAGGTCGATAGACAGAAAGAGTTACGGATGGCACGAAGTGCGGCAGCCTAATCGGCGCTGAACCGGTCAGAGGTATCCGCCGGCCGTGTGGGTGTGACCTCACGGATACCACCCAAAGGAAGTACATAGAAACCATGGGTTTCTATGCGCCCTTTTCGTGTCTTTTGTGGCGTTACAAAAGACACCCGCCCGGGGGCGGAATATTCCCCATCCCGCCCCGCAGGGCGAAACCCTCTTGGCAAAAACCCGCCGGGGTGCGGATGCACCCCGGCGGGTTCGTTGTACATTATATAATGTTACACTTCCATGATGACGGGCAGGATCATGGGACTGCGCTTGGTCTTCTTGTAAAGATACTCGCTCAACTCGTTCTTGATGGCGGCCTTGACGGCGGACCAGTCGGTGGCGTAGCGGCTGTCCATGTTGAACACCGCCTCGGCAGCCACACGGCGCAGTTCGTCCATCAGTTCCTCCGATTCCTTGACGTAAACAAAGCCGCGGGTAATGATGTCGGGGCCGGAGACCAGGGCGCCATCCTCGCCGGACATGGCCATAACCACCACCAGCATACCGTCCTGCGCCAGATGGCGGCGGTCACGCAGCACCGCGCTGCCCACGTCGCCCACGCCGTAGCCGTCTACGAAGACCTGACCGGCGGTAACGGTACCCGCAAGCTTGGCACTGTCCTTGGACAATTCGATGACGCGGCCGATGTCGCTGATAAGAATATTCTCGCCGGGCATACCCATTTCGCGGGCCAGCGCCGCGTGGCGCTGGAGCATGCGCTGCTCACCGTGGACGGGAATGAAGAACTTGGGTTTGACCAGAGCGTGGATGATCTTCAGCTCCTCCTGACAGGCGTGGCCGGACACGTGCAGGGGCAGGCTGCGCTCGTTGACCACGTCAGCCCCCTTGCGGCACAGCTCGTTGACCACATTGCCGATGGCGTGTTCGTTGCCGGGGATGGCGCTGGCGGAGATGATGATGCGGTCGCCGGGCATGATGTCCACCTGCCGGTGGGTGGAGAAGGCCATGCGGCTCAGGGCAGACATAGTCTCGCCCTGACTTCCGGTGGTAACGATGCACACCTTGTCCTTGGGCAGACCCTTGATCTTGGCGGGGTCCACCACCACGCCCTCGGGAATGTTCATGTAGCCAAGCTCCGCGGACACACGCATGGCGTTTTCCATGCTGCGGCCGGTGACAGCCACCTTGCGCCCGTAGCGGGCGGCCACGTCGATGATCTGCTGCATACGGTCCACGTTGCTGGCAAAGGTGGTGACGATGATGCGCTCCTCACAGCCGCGAAACAGCGCATCGAAGCTTGCGCCCACGCTGCGCTCGGTATGGTTGTAGCCGGGGCGCTCCACGTTGGTAGAGTCGGCCAGCAGGGCCAGCACCCCCTCGTTGCCCAGCTGACCCAGACGGGCCAGATCGATCATGCCGCCCTGTACGGGGGTGGGGTCGATCTTGAAGTCGCCGGTGTGGATGCAGGTACCAACGGGACACTTGATGGCAAAGGCCACCGCGTCGGCAATGGAGTGGTTGACCCGGATAAATTCCACGCTGAATTTGCCCGCGCGGACCACGTCGCCCGCCTCGCAGGTGATCATGCGGGTCTTGTCCAGCAGGCGGTGTTCCTCCAGCTTCAGCTTCACAAGACCCGCGGTCATTCGGGTGGCGTAAATGGGCGCATTTACGTCACGCAGGACATAGGGCAGTGCGCCGATATGGTCCTCGTGTCCGTGGGTGAGGAAGATGCCCCGGATCTTGTTCTGATTTTTAATAAGGTAGCTCACGTCGGGGATGACCACGTCGATGCCGTACATGTCGTCATCAGGGAAACCCATGCCCACGTCCACTACAATGATGTCGCCGCCGTATTCGTAGACGGTAAGGTTCTTGCCGATCTCGTTCAGACCGCCAAGAGAGATGATTTTCAGTTTTTCAGCCATAATAGCTCCTTTACAATATAAATATGTAGGAAGCAGGCGCACGACAGCAAGGTCCAGCCCGTCCGCGTGTTTCGGCCCTGCACCGCCGAAAAAAGGGACGCGCTGCACCTGCAAGCGCAATGTGCTTCCTGTGGTGGATGACCGCCGCTGTATCGGCTGTCACATTCTATATTTAGGCGCCGCAGCGCATAAATGCATCTCAACTGCTTGCATTATAGCACATCTGCCATGGAAAGTATAGTCTTATTTTGTCCCCTGTTCCCGGTCGGCCTCCGCCACCCGACCGGCGTAGAAGTCGCATAGCTCCGCCGCCAGTTCCATGTCGTCGCTCTCCGCCACCACCCGCACGGCGCAGCGGCGGGCAAGGGGGACAAGATAGACCCAGCCGCCCCGGTCACGCAGGCGCAGGCCCTCCCCCACCCGACAGTCGGGGCTAAGGCCCTCAGACAGCCGTGCCATGACCGCCGCCCGGTCACCGGTCAGGGTCACCTCACGCCGCCAGCCGGAGAAACGGGGCGTTTTCCCCGCCAGCTGTTCCAGCCGCTGGCCGGTGGCTGTCATACAGGCGCACAATCGGGTGGCGGCAAAGGCCGCATCCCGCAGCCACGGCAGGGTGCGGTAGAGCTGTCGGGCTGCCTCACCGTCCCGACCCAGCCGCCGCACCGTCTTTCCAAAGCCTGCCGCCACCAGCTCCACCGCGGCGCTGGCATCGTCGGGGACGGCCAACCGTCCGCCGCCGTGTTCCAGTTCCACCAGCGCCGCCATGGCCAGCAGCTGCTGTGGACTGAGGGTAGCTCCCCGCTCGTCCCGGGCGGTGAGCAGGAACCCGCCGTGGGAGGCTCGAAACTCCGGAACGCCCGGCTTCCATCGGTCGGTAACGGCACAGCCCAGCTCCTCCAGCATGCCCCGCAGAGCCCGGTCGGGAGCTGTCGTTCCGGGCGCCGCCACAGTCAGCGGCCGCCGACCCATTCGCCGCAGTGCGCAGCGGCGGGCGCCGTCCCGGAAGTATTCCCGGGGGCCGCAGCTGATTTTATCACACTGCCCCACCCCTGCCGCGGTGCAGGAGGGTGCAAGTCCGTGGGCAAGGGCGTGTTCCACCCGTCGCTGCCAGTTTGGGACCGGAGGCAGGCCGCCGCTGTCAAACAGGTGCAGGAACACCCGTTCCCCCTCCTGCTCAATGAACAGGCTCACCGGCAGCTGACAGCTTTCTGCCAGCCACGCCGCCTGAGCCGCGCACTCCATGTCGTGGCACAGAGCCTGTCCACCGGCGGCGGTGATGCCGCTGATGGCGCTGCGCAGCAGCATCTGCGCCCCCGGTCCGCCGTGGCTGCCGATGCCCACCTTGCCCTCCCGGGCCAACACACCGCCCAGTGCCAGCAGGTTGTCGGCGGTCAGTTCTTCACCCAGCAGGCCGCGAATGATACCGCCGTCCCCGAAACGCAGAGGTTCGGGACTTCCTCCGCGTGCGGGGCTGTGCCGCACCCGGACGCCGGGTGCTACCCGGTTGCCCGACCACAGCCGCACCCGCTCCATGAGGATGGCGCCGTCGCCCACCAGCGCGTTTTCACCCAATACTGCGCCGTCGTTGACCACCGCCCGGTCACCCACCCGGGCATTCCTGCCCAGTACCGCGCCGTACAGGGTGGCACGTTCCCCTACTTGCGCGCCGTTGAGTACACAGCGCTGGACCAGGCTGCGCGCGCCAACGCGGCTGCCCTCCCCCAGTATCACGTGAGGACCGATGAGGCAGCCGGCTCCAAGCTCCACTCCCGGCCCGATCCAGCAGGGCGGGATCAGGGTCACCCCTTCCGGGACGGGCTGTGACGCCCAGATCCCGGGTTGTATCAGTTCCAGTCCCATGTCCAGTTTCACCTTGCCGCCGACCACATCGGCACAGCAGCCCAGGTAAGCCTCACAGTCCCCCGCCCAGCACCATGCCCCGTCGGGCCGCACGGCATACAGGGCCTGTTTTTCCGCCGCCATACCGGGAAACACGTCCCGCTCCAGTTCCTGCTCTGCCCCCAACTGTTCCACCGCTGCCGGAGACAGAATATACACTCCGGTGCTCACCGTGTCACTCACCGTTTCGCCCCATCCGGGCCGATTGACAAAGGCTGTCACTCGTCCTGCTCCGTCGGTCAGCACAAGGCTGTGCTCCGGCGGCTCATGGTGAGGGTGGATGAGAATGGTAGCCAATGCTTTTTTCTCCCGATGGAAGGCCGCCGCTCCGGTCAGGTCCATGTCTGTGACCATGTCACCGGACACGACCACGGTTTCCTCTCCGTCCAGCCATCGGCGGCACACGGCTACACCGCCCGCCGTGCCGGTGCGTTCCTCCGTTTCCACCCAGACCAGTTCCATGTCCGGCTGCTTGCCGTCACACCGGCGGCGCAAGTCACGGCTGTCTGCGCTGCACACGATACAGGTGCGTTTCACGCCGTGACTGCCCAGCCAGTGCAGCAAATGTTCCAGCACGGTGCGGTCCAGCACAGCAACTGCGGCCTTCGGTCCATTCCCACACACGGGCTGCAGCCGCCGGGTACTTCCGTGAGCCAAGATCACTGCCTTCATTTGTCCAACTCCTTGCCACTTTAGTCCCTTTAGTATTGCCCATCCGGCACAAATTAATCCCCGGTCTTGTGATAGGGTAACGGCTGTGCTATACTGACAGCAGAACATCTCCGGGAGGAATTGCCATGAATATTCAGATCTTCGGCAAATCCAAGTGTTTCGACACCAAAAAGGCCGAACGCTGGTTCAAGGAACGGCGCATCAAGTTTCAGGCTATCGACCTGAAGAAATACGGTATGAGCCGGGGCGAGCTGCAGTCGGTCAAAAGTGCTGTTGGCCTGGAAGCACTGGTGGATGAAACCCACCCCGATGCCGCGCTGGTGCGATACCTGGCCTACGAGCAGGATAAGATGGAAAAGCTGTTTGAAGACCCCACCCTGCTGAACACCCCCATCGTCCGCAACGGCAGGCAGGCTACCGTGGGCTATCATCCCGAGATTTGGGAAACGTGGAAGTAAAGGAGGGTCTCCCATGTCCAAAAGTGCCAATCAAAAGCTGAAGCTGCTGCGGCTGTATCAAATCCTGCTGCAGCAGTCCGACGAGGAACATCCCATTCCCATTGCGCAACTCATCAGCGAGCTGGCCCGCTGGGACATCAGCGCCGAGCGCAAGAGCATTTACGCCGATCTGGAGGCGCTGGCCGAACTGGGTGTAGACGTGCAGTCCCGCAAGGGCCGCAGCGCCGGCTGGTTCATCGGTGAGCGGGACTTTGAGCTGGCAGAGCTGAAGCTGCTGGTGGATGCGGTGCAGTCCTCCCGCTTCATCACCCACCGCAAAAGCGACAGCCTGATCCGCAAGCTGGAAAGGCTGGCCAGTGTCCATCAGGCCCGGCAGCTGCAGCGGCAGGTGTATGTAGACCGTCGGGTCAAGTCCATGAACGAGAGCATTTACTACATCGTGGACACCATCCACAGCGCCATCGCCCAGAACCGAGCCATCACCTTCCGCTACTTTGACTACGACACCGCAAAACGGCGGGTGTTCCGCCACGACGGCAAGCAGTACGAAGTGTCCCCCCTGGGTCTGATCTGGAACAACGAGAACTACTATCTGGTGGCCTACAGCGCCGAAAACGAACAACTGCGCCACTATCGGGTGGACAAGATGGCCGATCTGGAGATCACCGACCGCCCCCGTCAGGGTCAGCCGGAGCGGTTTGACGTGGCCGACTACGCCCAAAAGCATTTCGGCATGTACTCCGGTGCGGAGGTGACCATGACACTGCGCTTTGAAAACCGCATGGCCAACATCGTGCTGGACCGATTTGGTCAGGATGTGATGCTCATTCCCGACGGGGCGGAGCATTTCACCCTCACCCTGCCCCTTGTCATGAGTCCTCAGTTCTTCGGCTGGCTGTTCGGACTGGGCGACGGCGTGCAGCTGATGGGTCCTCCCGCGGCGGTGGAGGCGTATCAGGATCAGCTCAAGGCGGTAGCCGCGCTCTATTAACACAGAAACCCCCGAAGTTCGATGAACTTCGGGGGTTTTGTTTATTTCTTCTTTTTGCGCTTTTCAAACAGAGGCTTACTCTCCGGTTCGGGCGCGATCTCGCCCGTAGCCTCGGCAAAGGCCCGCAGGGCATCCTTCTGCTTTCCGGTCAGGTTGGTGGGGGTGACCACCCGGACGGTGACGTACTGGTCGCCCCGGCCGCTGCCGCGCAGGTTGGGAATACCCTTGCCCCGCAGACGGAAGGTGGTTCCGGTCTGGGTGCCGGCGGGCAGGTCGTACTTGACCTTGCCGTCGATGGTGGGGATCTCAAGCTCCGCGCCCAGAGCGGCCTGAGTGATGGATATTTTCTGCTCGTAAAGCACCGTATTGCCCTCACGGGTGAACTGGGCGTGGGGACGAATGCGCACGCCCACGATCAAATCACCGGCAGGGCCGCCGTTCTTGCCGGCGTTGCCCTGGCCGCGCAGGGACACCGCCTGTCCGTCGTCGATTCCGGCGGGGATATTGACGGTGATACGGCGGGTCTTTCGCACACTGCCATTGCCGCCGCAGGATTTGCAGGGGCTGTGGATCAGCTTGCCCGTACCCCGGCAGCGGGAACAGGGGGCAGTACTGGTGAAGGCAAATCCGCCGCCACCGCGCTGAATGCGCACCACACCGCTGCCCCGGCAGTCGGAACAGGTCTCCGCCGTGGTGCCGGCCTCACAGCCCGAGCCGCGGCAGTCTTCACAGGGCTCGGTGCGGGTGAGGCTGATCTCCTTCTCGCAGCCGAAGGCCGCCTCTTCAAATGTAACGGTGATGTTGGCCCGCAGGCTTTCGCCCTGCTGGGGTCCGTTGCGTCGGGCACCGCCGCCGCCAAAGCCACCGCCGAAGCCGCCGCCAAAGAAAGAGCCGAAAATGTCGCCCAAGTCCAGATCGCCCATGTCGAAGCCGCCGAAACCACCGCCGCCGGCACCGAAGTTGGGGTCTATGCCCGCGTGGCCGAACTGGTCATAGCGGGCGCGCTTTTCCTTGTCGGACAGGATCTCGTAAGCCTCGTTGGCCTCCTTGAACTTGGTCTCAGCCTCTTTATCGCCGGGGTGCAGGTCGGGGTGATACTGTTTGGCCAGCTTGCGATAGGCTTTTTTCAGCTCGTCATCGCTCGCGCCCTTCTGAACACCCAGTACCTCGTAATAGTCACGTTTATCTGCCATATAGATCCCTCAAAACGCTCCAAATGGGGCGGGGATCTCTCCCCGTCCCATCGGATGCATGGATTTCAATTACTTATTTTCGTCGTCCACCACGGTGTAGTCAGCATCCACCACGTCGCTGTCGCCGCCGCAGCTGCCGCAGTCACCGGCGCAGCCGGCCTGGCCCTCGGCAGCCTGAGCCTGCTGATACATCTTCTCGGCGATGGGATAGAACGCCTTGGTGGCCTCCTCGGTGGCGGTCTTGATGGCCTCCACGTCGGTACCCTTCAGGGCCTCCTTCACCTTCTCGATGGCGGCCTCGACGGCAGCCTTGTCGTTGGCGTCCACCTTGTCGCCCATCTCTTCCAGAGTCTTCTCGGTCTGGTAGACGACCTGGTCGGCCTGGTTGCGGACATCCACCTCTTCCTTGCGCTTGGCATCCTCGGCAGCGAACTGCTCGGCCTCGCGCACGGCCTTCTCCACGTCCTCCTTGGACATGTTGGTGGAGGAGGTAATGGTGATGTGCTGCTCCTTACCGGTACCCAGATCATTGGCGGACACGTTGACAATACCGTTGGCATCGATTTCGAAGGTCACTTCGATCTGAGGCACGCCGCGGCGGGCGGGAGCAATACCGTCCAGATTGAAGCGGCCCAGAGTCTTGTTGTACTGCGCCATCTCGCGCTCACCCTGCAGCACGTGGACCTCCACGCCGGGCTGATTGTCAGCGGCGGTGGTGAAGATCTGGCTCTTCTTGGCGGGGATGGTGGTGTTGCGCTCGATGATCTTGGTGCAGACGCCGCCCATGGTCTCGATACCCAGAGACAGGGGGGTAACGTCCAGCAGCAGCAGGCCCTTCACGTCGCCGGTCAGCACACCGCCCTGCAGGGCCGCGCCCAGAGCCACGCACTCGTCGGGGTTGATGCCCTTGAAGCCTTCCTTGCCGGTCAGCTTCTTGACAGCTTCCTGCACGGCGGGGATACGGCTGGAGCCGCCCACCATCAGCACCTTGCTGATGTCGCTGCCGCTAAGGCCGGCGTCGGACATAGCCTGACGGACAGGGCCGGCAGTCGCCTCCACCAGATGGGCGGTCAGCTGGTCGAACTTGGCACGGGTCAGGGTCAGGTCCAGATGCTTGGGGCCGGTGGCATCGGCAGTGATATAGGGCAGGTTGATGGAAGTGGTGGTAACGCCGGACAGCTCGATCTTAGCCTTCTCGGCGGCCTCCTTCAGGCGCTGCATGGCGACCTTATCGCCGGTCAGGTCAACGCCCTCGGCGCGCTTGAACTCAGCGGCCATCCAGTCCATAACGCACTTATCAAAGTCGTCGCCGCCCAGGCGGTTGTTGCCGGCGGTGGCCAGAACCTCGATCACGCCGTCGTCCACGTCCAGCACGGACACGTCGAAGGTGCCGCCGCCCAGATCGTAGACCATGATCTTCTGAGCCTCTTCCTTATCCATGCCGTAGGCCAGAGCCGCGGCGGTAGGCTCGTTGATGATGCGCTTGACCTCCAGACCGGCGATCTTGCCGGCATCCTTGGTGGCCTGACGCTGAGAGTCGGTGAAGTAAGCGGGGACGGTGATGACCGCCTCGGTGACGGTCTCGCCCAGATAAGCCTCGGCATCAGCCTTCAGCTTCTGCAGCACCATGGCGCTGATCTCCTGAGGGGTGTAGTTCTTGCCGTCGACGGCCACCTTGTAGTCGCTGCCCATCTCACGCTTGATGGAAGCGATGGTGCGGTCGGGGTTGGTGATAGCCTGACGCTTGGCCACCTGACCCACCATGCGCTCGCCGTCCTTGGCAAAGGCCACGACGGAGGGGGTGGTGCGGTTGCCCTCGGCGTTGGCGATGACGACGGCCTCGCCGCCCTCCATAACCGCCACGCAGCTGTTGGTCGTACCCAAATCGATACCGATGATCTTAGACATAATGTTTTCCTCCTATTGTTGAACAATTAGTATTTACAAATGAATGGGAACATTCCCGCTGGTATGCCTGATTAATTCGCAACTTTCACCATAGAGAAGCGGATGACCTTCTCGCCGCAGCGGAAGCCCGCCTGAAACACCTCGGCAATTTCGTTCTCGCCGAAGTTTTCGTCGTCGATGTGCATGACGGCGTTGTGCAGGTTGGGGTCAAAGGTCTGGCCCAGAGCAGGGATCTCCTCGATACCCAGACTTGTGAAGACTTCCTTCAGCTGGTTCATGGTCATCTCCACGCCCTTTTTGTAGGCCTCGTCGGCGGTCTCCTGTTTGATGGCCCGCTCCAGATTGTCGTACACGGGCAGGAATGCCGCGGCGGTGTTCGCCTTGACCTCGGTCCACAGGGCCTCCCGCTCCTTGGCGGTGCGCTTGCGGAAGTTATCGTACTCGGCGGCCAGACGCAGGAATTTGTCCTCCTGCTCGGCCAGCTTGGCTGCCGCCTCGGCAGCGGGGTCAGGAGTTTCGACCTGTTCGGTCTGCTCCACCTCCGCCTCCACGGTGGCCTGCTCGGTCTCGGGGGCGGTCTGTTCTTTCTTCTTGCTCACGATGTGCGCTCCTTCTATGCTTCAAAATCATCTTTGCTCGCAGGCGGGGGCAGTTCGCCCTTGCCGAACATGCGGGTCAGGCTGTCGGCGAAGTAGGACAGGCGGGCAGTCACCTTGGCGTAGTCCATGCGGGTGGGACCTACCACGCCGATGACACCGCGCATGTTGTCGCCGATGTCGTAGCTGGCCATGACCACACTGGTGTCCCGGAATGCCTCGTTCACATTCTCCGGCCCGATGAGGATGTTCATGTTCTGGCTGCCGTCAAAGGGGATGGGCAGCTGAGCCGTCTCATCATCGGACAAAAAGCGCATCAGCGGCTTTGCCTTGTCCAGACTCTTGTACTCGGGATGCTCCAGCAGCTGGGTGATACCGGCGGTATGCACCGTCTGGCGGCGCAGCTCGCCCAGCACCTCGATGGCGAACTCCACTACCATGGAGATCAGCCGGAAAGCGCCCGGCGTGGAGTGGTCGGCCATCTTTTCCAGCGCCTGTGCCATCTGCTCCCGGCTCAGGCCGGTAAAGGAGCTGTTCAAAATGGTGGACAGCATCTGCAGCTGGGGTTCGGACAGGCCGTCGGGGATACGGATGATCTTATTCTTGACCACGCTGGTATCCGTCATGACCACGGCGATGAAGGCATTTTCTTCCACCATCAGCAGGTCATACCGGCGGACGGTGACGATATCCTTCACCTCGGTCATGGAAAAGACAGGGTAGTCGCTGATCTTGCTCAGCACCTTGCCCGCCCGGTCAATGACCCGGTCCAGCTCCTCGATCTTCATCTCCAGCGCGTCGTTGATGCGCTGGGTCTCCTGCATGGACAGCTGGTGCTCGCCCATGAGTTCGTTGACGTAGAGCCGGTACCCGGTGGCGGAGGGGATGCGCCCGGCGGAGGTGTGAGGCTGCTCCAGCAGGCCCATCTCGGTCAGGTCGGCCATCTCGTTGCGAATGGTGGCGGAGGACACGTCCAGCCCGGCCAGCTGAGCCACTGCCTTGGACCCCACCGGCTCCGCCGTGGCGATATAGCTTTCAACAATGGCGCGCAGGATGCGTTTCTTCCGTTCGGTCATTTCCATAACGCCGCCCCCTTTCTGTTCGGGATGGTTTAGCACTCCGTTTCCCCGAGTGCTAAACATAAGATACCACCCCCACCCTCAAATGTCAATACTATAGTTGTAAATAAATTGTGTCTTTATCATTCTTCCCCAAACACAGCAAAAAGAGCCGTGTGCATTTGCACACAGCCCTTTTGTTTGCTAAACCCGTCAGGATACGGTCACGTCGTTGATCCACTTGCGGGAGCGGATACGTGGTACGCCCATGAGCAGTTTGATAACCTGATCCACGCTCATGGCGATATACACCCACACGGGGCCCAGGTTCAGCCACAGGCCCATGACCGCAGCCAGCGGAATGGACACCAGCCACAGGGGCAGCAGGTCAATAAGGGTGGCGGTCTTCACGTCGCCGCCCCCCCGCAAGACGCCCACAATGGTCACATGGCTGAATCCGCGCAGGAACAGGGTCGCCCCGATGATGGTCAGCATCATGGTCACAAGGTCCGCCGTCCGGGCGGACATATTAAACAGCGGGTACAGCCAGTGAGGGAACCACAGGTCGGCCATCAGCACAAGGGCGCTTCCAAACACCGCGCCGCACGCCATGGCGAGGAAATTCAGCGCCCAACTCATTCCGTAAGCCTTTTCCGGTCTGCCCGCGCCGATCTCCTTGCCAATGATAACAGCAGAGGCTACGGACACGCCGCTGATGGCCACCATGACCAGCTTGTCCACGTTGCCCGCGATGGTATATGCCGCCAGGATCTCGGTACTTCCGGGCATGTGGCCCATGATAACGGGATAAATGCTGGTGCCAAGACCCCACAGAGTCTCGTTGAGTACTACGGGGGCAGAATATTTGATGAGCTTGCCCACCATCGCCCGGCCCGGGCGCAGAACGAGGGCAAATTCCAATCGGAAGGTCCTGTTTTTGACAATATGGCCGATGACGATAAGGCTTTCCAGCACGCGGGCGATCAGGGTGGCAAGCGCCGCACCCTCCACGCCCAGTCTGGGGGCGCCCAGCTTGCCGAAAATCAGCACATAGTTGAAAAACAGGTTGGCCACCATGGACGCGCCCAGCATCCACGTGCCGATCTTGGGCTGTTCCATACTGCGCAGGGCGCCCACGTAGGCCAAATTCAGACCGTTGAGCAGGAAGGCAAGACCGATGATACGGCCGTATCGGGCCGCCACCGACACCGCCGCCGGGTCGTTGCCGAACAGGGACATGATCTGCACCGGCGCCGCCAGCATGGCAAGGGCCACGGTCAGGGCCACCGCCCCGGTGACGTACCAACTCAGGCCCAGAACACGGTTGATGGACTCCCGGTCCCCCTTGCCCCAGTACTGACTGATCAGCACCGTTCCACCGCTCTGCACGCCGAAGAAAAACAGCTGCACCACGAAAAACGGGATATTGGCAAGGGTCACGCCCGCCAGCTCCACCGTACCCAGCAGGCCCACCATAAAGGTGTCCGCCATGCCCAGAGAGCTGGTGATCAAGTTTTGCAGCACCAGCGGCACAGACAGGGCGGCCACCTGTCGGTAGAAGGCCCGCCCCTGTTTCATACAGGAAAGCATTGTTTTGTCTCCTTTATTCAGGAAAGGCTGGTAAACAGCTGCTGTCCGGCCTGCACAAGGCCCTCCATCAGCGCATCCACGTCCTCTTTGGTATTATCCCCGCAAAAGCTCACTCTCAATACGCCGTCCAGCTGTTTTTTGTCCAGCTTCAGGGCGGCGAACACGTGGCTGGGTTTGCCCTTGTGACAGGCAGAGCCGGAGGACACATACACCCCCCGGTCACTCAAAAAGCGTACCACGACCTCACTTTTATATCCCGGCAGAGTGATGGCCAGCACGTGGGGTGCCTGCCCCTCCCCCACCCGCTTTGCGTTGGGGAGCAATTCGTTCAGCCGCGCAAGGGCGTAGGCTTTCAGGTCAGTCAGATGGGCCTGCTCGGCAGCGAAATTCTTCATACCTTCCTCCACCGCGGCGGCAAAGGCGGCAATTTGGGCCACAGGCTCGGTACCGGAGCGCAGGCCGCCCTCCTGTCCGCCCCCCAGCAGATAGGCTGGCAGACGGACTCCCTTGCGGATATAGAGCGCGCCGATGCCCTTGGGAGCGTGGACCTTGTGACCGCTGACACTCAACAGGTCAACGCCCAGTTCTTTCACGGTAAACGGCACTTTCAAAAAACCCTGCACCGCATCACAGTGGAGCAGCGCCTTGCTCTTGCGTTCCCGCAGCACTTTGGCGATTTCCGCCACAGGCAGAACGGTGCCCAGTTCGTTGTTGACCAGCATGACGGACACCAGTGCCGTATCCTCCCGCAGGGCGTCCGCCACCTGCTGTGCGGTAACGTTGCCCTGCCTGTCCGGTTGGAGATAGGTCACCTCGTACCCCTGCTGTTCCAACTGACGGCAGGGTGCCAGCACCGCATCATGTTCGATGGCGGTGGTGATAACGTGCCTGCCCACCCTGCGGTTCAATTCCACACCACCGCGAATGGCCCAGTTGTCGCTTTCCGTACCGCAGGAGGTAAACACCACTTCCCCGCTGTCCCCGCCCAAGGCCCGGGCGATGACCTCACGGGCGGCTTTCACCGCCTGCTCTGCCCGCTTGCCCGCCTCGTGCCGGGAGGAGGGGTTGCCAAACTCTCCCTCCATGGCGGCCACCGCCGCCGCCACCGCCGCCGGGCAGACCCGTGTAGTGGCCGCGTTATCCAGATAATGCTCCATAGCCATCGGCTCCTTTGTACTCATTGGGTTTATTCTACTGACTTCCACCCAAAAAGTCAACCAAATGGGCGTTTTCCTTGTTCCCTATCCCGCATTTGTGTGGTACAATGAGAGCACCACACCGAAAGGAGGGGTCGCAATGCTCGACCGGGTATGTTTTATCATCGGGGCCGGTGAGGTCGGCCCCGACCTGCTCATCGATTTACAGGACGGCGACCTGCTCATCGCCGCCGACGCCGGTTGGCACACCGCCGAGGGGATGGACCTTGCCCCTCATCTGGTCATCGGGGATTTTGACACCCTCCCCGCCCCTGCCGACCATCCCAATACCATCGTCCTGCCCTGCGAAAAGGACGTGACCGACATGCGGGCGGCGGTGGATCTGGGTTTGGAGCGAGGGTTTCACCGCTTCGCCCTCTACGGCGGCACCGGCGGGCGGCTGGCTCATACCCTTGCCAATCTGCAGCTTTTGGACTATTTAAGCCAAAAGAGCTGCCGCGGGTTCCTCATCGGTGACGGCACAGTTTCCACCGCCGTTACCGACGGCGCGCTGGATTTCCCCGCCTCCATGAGCGGCTATCTGTCCGTCTTCTGCAACAGCGGCACCGCCCGGGGCATCACCCTGTCGGGACTGAAATACACTCTGACCGCCGGTACTCTCACCGGCAGCGAAGCGCTGGGTGTCAGCAATGAATTCACCGGGCAAAGCGCCCATGTGGAGGTCGCCGACGGCACATTGCTCGTCCTGTGGCGGGGAGACAACATAGATAACACTCTGCTGCGCACACTCTAAACGAAAAAGCCGAGCGGCTATGCCGCTCGGCTTTCTGTTTGCAATTACACGTCCATGATCTTCTTCTCGTCATTGGCCTGATACGCCAGCGCCATGATCTTCTGCAGGCGGACGGCATCGGTGGCCGGCACCTCCAAAGGCAGATCGTTCAGGATAGAGTTGCCAAAGGATTCGATCTCCCGGGTGTACATGTTGCCGAACTCGGCGTCCAGCAGCTCACCCTTGGCAAGGTTGTTGTCCTGTTGGGCGTTGTACGCACCCGGCTGGCAGAACATGCCCTCCAGCGTGCCGCAGTCGATCTGGCCGATGACATTCTCGCCCAGCAGGCGGCCCTTGTCACCAAACAGCTCCACGCGCCACTTGGCGGCCTCGTCGGGGATGTTGAAGTTGGACTGCACCACGCACTGACAGCCGTTTTCCAGCCGCAGCAGCACCGTGGAGGTATCCTCCACCTCATAGTCAAAGCTGATAGTGTCATGCATGGCGGTCACCTGCACCACGGGAGAGCCGTTGATGTACTGCAGCAGGTCGATGCAGTGTACGCCCATATCCATCATGGCGCCGCCGCCGGCGGTCTTTTTGCTCTGACGCCAGTTGCCCTCTTCCTTGGGGAACCAGGCGGTAAACTGAGCATAGCCGGTGGCAGGCTTGCCGATCTTGCCCTCGGCCACGGCTTTCTTCATGTTCTGAATGTGGGCGCCGAAACGCATCATCAGGCCGGCGGCGATCTTCACGCCTTTGCTCTCGCAGTAGGCCACCACCTGCTCGCTCTCCTCCACAGTGGAGGCCAGAGGCTTCTCGATCAGAATGTGCTTGCCCGCGTCGGCGGCCATCATGGCCTGCCGGGCGTGGCACACCACGGGGGTTGCGATGTAAACGGCATCCACCTCGGGGTCGGCCAGCAGAGCAGCCTCGTTATCGTAGGCCCGCTTACAGCCCCACTTGGCGCGGCACTTTTCCGCCAGCTCCATGTTGATCTCCATCACAGCAACCAGTTCGGCGTTTTCCGCCAGCATCATACCGGGGATGGTGCGGCGGTCTGCAATACCACCGGCGCCAATCACGCCCCAACGAAGTTTCTTCATTTTCATTTCTCCTATCCGTTCCGGTCACCCCGGATCTTTATAACTCGATTATACGGATTGCGCTGTCCTTTTTCAATATAAAAACAAAAAAATATATTTATCCCGCCAACAACCGCAAACCCCGTCCCTTCCCCTTGTTTTTTGCCCGGTGTCATGTTATAATGCAAACTACCTTTTGGGGAAGGAGGTGTCCGCCATGGCAAACGAAGGCATCAAAATCATCGCCAAAAACAGCAAGGCCTACCACGACTATTTCATCCTTGAAAAATTTGAGGCGGGCATCGCCCTTGCCGGCACGGAGGTCAAGTCCATCCGCCTTGGCAACGTCAACCTTAAGGACTCCTACTGCATCATCAAGGACGGTCAGCTCACCGTCCACGGCATGCACATCAGCCCCTATGAAAAGGGCAACATCTTCAACAAGGACCCCCGCCGCCCCCGGCAGTTGCTCATGCACAAGCGGGAGATCATGCGTCTGTTCGGCACGATCAAACAGGACGGCGTTGCCCTCATCCCCCTGTCCGTCTATCTCACCCATTCCCGGGTCAAGCTGGAGCTGGGTCTTGCCAAGGGTAAAAAGCTCTATGACAAGCGGGAGTCCGCCGCCAAGCGGGATGCAAAACGAGAGATTGACCGCACTATGAAGTCGCGAAACGCCTGATTAGGCACACATAAGAAAAGGAGTGTTTTCCATGGCACAGAACCCTGTTGTTACCTTTGAAATCGAAATGGAGACCGACTTCGGCACCCAGACCGGCACTATCCGTGCCGAGCTGTACCCCGAAATCGCCCCCAACACCGTCAACAACTTCATTTCCCTGATCAATAAGGGCTACTACAACGGCCTGACCTTCCACCGGGTCATCCCCGGCTTTATGATCCAGGGCGGCTGCCCCAACGGCACCGGCATGGGCGGCCCCGGCTACACCATCAAGGGCGAGTTCTCCGGCAACAACTTTGCCAACGACCTCAAGCATGACCGCGGCGTGCTGTCCATGGCCCGCACCATGGCTCCCAACTCCGCCGGCAGCCAGTTCTTCATCATGCACGACGTGGCCCCCCATCTGGACGGCCAGTATGCCGCCTTCGGCAAGGTCATCGAGGGTATCGACGTGGTGGACGCCATCGCCTCCACCAAGTGCGACTGGAACGATAAGCCCCGCAAGGTGCAGCGCATGGCCAAGGTCACCGTGGACACCTTCGGCGTGGACTATCCCGAACCCGAGCAGTATTGATTTTGCACCCGGGGGATGCAACCGCCTCCCCTGGGGTAAAATAAAATCCCCCAGCAGCATCGAATGCGTAATCGTTGTTTTCTGCCTCCGCCTCTCGTCGCCGCTTTCAGCGGCTCCTCGAGGGGGCGTACCGGTTTCGACGGGGACACGGAAGTGGGAATAGCGGGCGGTGGCGCCTGGCCACCTTAAAACGGGCAATTCTTTATAAATTAAAGAACAACACTTACGCTATCGCTGCCTAATTATGGCGGCCGTCTGCCCCGGAAGGACCACGAGCCGGGAACAGGCGTCGATTAGTGGTACCCGTGCGTGCGCAAAGCTTTGAGCGCACCACGCATAATGAAGCTACCAAGTCCCTGAGTGTGACGGCTCACGCCCGGACGAGGGAATGTAAATAACCGTCTGCGCCCGGAGAAGTTCCCATGGAAGGGTTTTCGGACGGGGGTTCGACTCCCCCCGCCTCCACCAAAAAAGGCGGTCATCCCACACGGGATGGCCGTCTTTTTTTATGCGGTGGGGAGTCGAAGCCTGAGAGGGTATCCGCCGTGTAGGAAAATGATTCGGGGGATCGTTTTTTAGGCGGATGGTGCGCCGGCGGGTACCGAAATGCCCTGCATTTGGGTCGCCAAGCACCGCAAGCGCGAAGCGGTTGCCTCCCCCCGCCTCCACCAAAAGGCTGACTTGCTTAAAGCGAGTCAGCCTTTTTCACGCAGCGGACATCATCCAAAATCGTGCCGTTCTCCACTGGAACTTCCCATTTCCTCGAAAACGCAGACAATCTCCTCGATTTTCCGGAAACAACTTTCATCCTCAAGGCTGTCATCTTCGATGACGGCCTTAATTTTTTTCAGAGTCTTATAGCATTCCAGCTCTATAATCTGTGTTGCGTTTATGCGCAAATCCGGGAAAATAATCTCTGCGCGTTGCTGCGACAGGGCTTGCACCAGAATTTCTTTGTACAACTCCAAAATTACAACCTCCATGTATCTTTTTCTTACGGTATGTGAATCTTTATTACAGAATAAAGCAAAAACAGTGCTATTGTCAAGGTGCATAGGAGGTGACACCTTGAAGATTTATGATTTTGAAGGAAAAAAGAATATTTCCGGTGACCGTATTCATCAGGCAAGAACGGCCATGAGACTGTCACAAGCGGACTTGGCCGCTCGTATGCAGGTCAATGGTGTCACCATTGAGCGCGAAGCTATCAGCAAGATCGAAACTGGCGATCGTTTTATCACTGACTATGAATTGATGATATTTGCAAAAGTGCTTGGTGTCTCTTTGGGGTGGCTCACTGGGCAAGAATAACCCCTCCACCAGCGGCGCGGAAACCTTGCTCTCGCCGTTTCCGCAACCCCGAACCCTCAAGCCGATGAAGGGCAAAACAAGAACTAAAAATGTTGCGTGAATGAGAGGTCGTGGGGCACCGCCACCATCCATTCAGACAATTGTTAATCGCTCATATCACAAAAGCAAACCCCCGCGGTCCGTTTGGACCGCGGGGGTTTTGCCTGTGTGGAAATAGGAGAATGAAGAAAGCAAATCAGATGTCGCGCAGGTAGTTGGTCAGCATCTGTGCCGTTTGGGCGCGGGTGGCCCGTTCGGTGGCGTTGGTGAAGGGGACATTGTCAAGGACGCCCTGCTCCACCGCCCACTTCAGGGCGTCGGCCGCCCAGCTGCTGTGGTTACCCACCTTGCCGAGGTCGCCGTTGCCGTTGGGGCTGCCGGAGTAGTTGCGCAGGATGACCGCCACCTGCTCGATGGTGACCGCATCCTCGGGCTTGAACACACCGCCGCCAAACCCGGACACCACGCCACGGTTGCTGCCCCAGGTGACTGCGTTGTTGAACCACTGGGTGGCAGGCACATCGGAGAAGCTGTGGGTCAGGCCGTTCAGGACGGGCTGACCCTCCTTATTGTACAGCACCTGCACCACCATAGCGCGGTTCAGGGTATCGTTGGGGCCAAACTTGGTGGCATTGTAGCCGCTCATGATGCCGTTTTCCACGGCGAAGTTCACCGCCTCGTAGTACCACTCGCCCCGCTTCACGTCGGCAAAGCCGGCATCGGAGTTGCGCTTCAGAGCGGTGGTCAGCTCGTTGGCGTAGAAGTCATCCACATACAGGAAGCTGGTCTGACCGTTTGCCAGCAGGGGCTGGGCAAACTGCACACAGGTAATCTCCTGAATGACATCCTCCACCATTTTGTCCAGCAGGGGTGCGGAGGTGTTCAGGGCGATGTCGCCCACCTTGTTGCCATCCACGTACAGGGCGCCGGTGTTGGCGGCGATGTCAAAGCTGATGGCCACATCCACCCAGCTGCCGGGGGTCACCTTGGCCAAAGCCACGTTACCGTCGGGATATGCGGCGCTGATGGTGCCGTCGGGGCTGAAGGCCACAGCGGCCAACGAATGCCGCAGACCATCGAAGTTGTAACCGGCCTTCAGGTACATATAGAAGTCATTGGCATTGCCGCTGGGCACCTTGACCTTGGCGCCCACGGTGCCCACCTTCATAGAGGGCAGCTGACGGGTAGCGTAAACAGGCTCGGTGCCGTTGAGCTTCATAGACCACAGACCTGAGGCGGACTCCTCACGGCTCAACGCAAACTGATCGGTCAGGTGGCGCAGCCAACCCTCGTACTTCAACGAGGAGGTCTCGAAGTCCTCATAGCCGCCCTTGTTGTGGTACAGCATCTGGTCGAAATCCTCCACCAGGAAGCCCACGGTGGCACGGATATCCAAATCGGAGCGGCGGTAGGTACTGGCATCCCAATAGGCCACTAGAGCATCCTTGCCGTCCTTGCTGATGGCGATACCGGGCTGGGTGAAGTGATAGTACTTCTCGTGCAGACCATCGTAAGAGGTACCGAAGGTCAAGTCAATTACCTTGCCAAAGCTCCGGAAGTCATCCTCGGTATAAGCGATGTGCATGGGGGCACGGCGGTAGGACTTCTGTCCCATGGAGTTATAGCTGGACCACATCAGCAGGCGGTCACCATTATACTCCACCGCCACGGGGGAGGTATTGGCGGAAATCACCTTGGAGTAATCACCGGTCCAAGTGATGCCGCCGTCGGAGGAGAAGCCCTCGTAGAAGTAGTAGTTGCCGTCCTGCTGGGCACGGCATAGCACGTGCAGTCTGCCGTCACTAAGCTGAATCAGGCTGTGCTCGGTCACACCATCCTCAATCTCTTTGCTTGCGTTAATCGGCATCATCAGCTCGTTGTCGCTGGCCAGCCAGGTCTTGCCGCCGTCCTTGGAGTAGACGCAGGTCATCACGTTGAACTTGGTCTTCTGCGCGGTATCGTTGTAGGCGATGACGTAGTCCACGTTGGGGCCGGCGCCGTCCGCCTCACGCAGCTTGATACCGTCGCAGTAGAGGATGGCGCGGTGGATATCCTCCTTCATATTAGGCACGATGATGTCGGTATCTTTGATAGGTTCCTTAGCAGGGTTGGTCAGGGCAACCCAATCGCTCCAAGTGTAGCCGCAGTCGTCGGTGTAGGTATAGAACAGGCGATAGTCATTGCTGTCCGCCGAAAAGCCTATGTAGCCAAAGACGTACAGACGGTCAATCTCCTCATCGTACAGGTAGCCGCCAAAGCCGAGGGCGGCACCGGAGATGTTCTTGGCCACCAAGGTGCTCTTTTTGTCGAAGGTGCGGCCGCCGTCGGTGGAGCGCACCAGAGCCAAGCTGCCGTCCTCCTTGCCGTTGACAAAGCGGCGGGCCACCACGATGATGTCGCCGTTGGACAGGGTGAAGGGACGGCCGTGGGAGGACAGGTCAGAGTCCATGGTAAAGTCAAGCAGTGCCACGTTGCCGTAGCTGACCTCAAACACGTTCTCGGCGTTGGAGAAATCCTCGGCCGAGGCACAGCCCCAATGGGCGGTGATGGTAGCGGGCGCCTCGGGCACACGGACGTAGAAACCGTCGCTGCCGTTGTACCAGTGGGCCAGGGTGGTGTTGCCAATGGTGAAGCGGAAGTCTGCTGCACCATTCTTGTACTGACCGGCCTTGGCGCCCAAAGCGGACAGGCTGACATACACGGGCGTATCCTTGCCGCTTTCCTTCACGGTGTACTGGGCGCTGTGAGCAAAGGCGCCGTTGGCGCCGGGCAGGAATTCGTTGTTGCTGACGGTAATCATGTCCTGCAGGCTGTTGTAGAAGCCGGGCTGCTCACCCTCCCGCTCCAAATCGTCGTGGTAGGTGTGCACCTTCACGTAGCGGGCCTTGGCGGACAGGTTGTAGATAGTGTACTCACAGCCGTTCTGCTGCAGCAGCCAGCCGTTCACCTTGGTATAGGTAACGCCGTCATCGCTGACGAACACGCCCAAGTGCTGCTGGCTGAAGCGGGACACCTCGTCCAAATCGTACAGCTTGATGGTGTTGAACTGGCGACTAGCGCCCTGGTCAAAGACGATACTGTTGCGGGTGGTGTCAAAGTACAGGTACTTGTTCAGCGTCCAGTCGGTCACCTGACCCACAAGGGGGTTAGTGTCCTTAACAATCAGGCCCACGTTGCTCTGCGCCTGAATGCCCTGCGCGGCAAAGGTAAAGGTCTTGGTCAGGGATGCATCCTCATAGCGGATGGTGGCAATCAGGTCAAAGACCACAGGCTTGCTGCCGTGGGTGACCACGCCGGTGTCCAAATTCACATAGTCGGCCACCTCGCCGGTGTTGCGGTCGATGGCCTTCCAATCCACGCTGCAGGTCAGGCTCTTGCCAATCAGCTCACGGGGCAGATTCAGCTTGCCCACGTTCTCGGGATTCTCGGCACCCAGCACCCGGTCCTCGGTCAGGGTCAGGGCGGTATCCTCCAGCATACCCTGCACGTCGGCGTACACGTTCTTCACCATGCGGATGTCATGGATGTAGGCATTGACCACGCCCAGCGTACCGTCCTCGTTCTTGGCACGGTCGTGGTTGACAACCTGCATAATCATACGGGGCATGTGGTAGTTGTCATTGATGGTAAACCGGGCGCGATCCAGCGTGGGGAAGGTCGCCACCAGCTCGCCGTTGACGTACATGGCGGGAACCAGCGTTTCGCTGACCTTCATGGTGATGGTGGCACGCTCACCCAGCTTGATGCCGGTGTCCATGGTAACCACATCACGGGCATAGAGGATGTCCATCAGCACGCCACCCTTGCCGTCGTTGCGCAGGTTATAGCGGGTCTGCAGTGTGGGCTCACGCAGCTCAAAGCACAGACCACGCCAGCCAAGGGTGTTTACGTTATGGGGCAGGTCGTTCAGGGTCACATCGATTGTAAGCTCATAGCCACCGCCGCCGGCATAGTTCAGCAGGCTGGTGAAGTGCTGGTAGATTTCATTCTTGGAACCCAAAGCGGCGGCATCGGTCTTGGTGTTGTAGAAGCCGTCATCCTGTGCCCACTTGGTGTGGACAACACTGGCGGCGGTGATGTTGGTGTACTCCCTGGCACTCACATCCCGGCAGGTATCGCCAAAGACCATAGTCTGCGCCGCCAGGGTGGCGGTGCCATACATCTTGCTGGTGCCGCCAGCGCCCTCAATCTTCATCTCGTAGGGCACCTGCACCTCCATGCCGCTGACAATGCCGGCATCTTCCAGCGCAATGCGCCACTCAAAGGTCTGTCCGGCGGCCACAAAGTTGCCGACGGAGGCCGTTCCCGTGGCGGGGGCGGCAGTAAAGGTCTTGCCGTTCAGGGTCAGCGTCAGACCCTTGGCCTGACTGGTGCTGTACACCTGACCGCCCACATACAGGTAGCTGGCATCCCACAGCAGACCCACACCGGTGGCGGGGGCGGCGGCAGGGCCAGCAGCGGTCAGGTTGGGATACCACTGGTTTTCCTTCAGCTGACCGTCCAGGGTCAGGGTATCGGTGTTCAGGTAGGCGGTAGCATCCTGCTTGCCGTCACCGGCGGCAGGGGCATACTCCACCAAAACCAGTCCCTTTTCGCCCAAAACCAGCTCAAACTGGCGCTTGGCGCTGCCGGCGGTGGCAATCATATTCAGCTTCTGCCGGCTGATGGACTCGATGTTCAGCAGGTTCAGGGGAACGGCCACCTCGTACTGTCCCTTGCCGTTACCCTTGATGGTGGTACCCATGGTATAGCCCACGGCGGCGGTAGGATTCTTGCCCAGCTTGCAGGTCAGGGTCTGCTCGCCGAGAGTGAAGCGCATCTCGCTCTGCTGACTCTCCAGACCGAAGTACAGGTACTGGTCATCGCACAGCACGCCGAAACGGCCATCGCCGATGGTGGTGGACAGGTTCCACACGCCCTCGGACAGGGTGCCGTCCTGGGTCAGAATACCCACCCGGGGCAGCTTGTCCGCCGCCAGCGGCAGGTTGGGGGCATCCTGAGTCACAAAGTAGTCATACACTTCCACATCGGTCTTGCGGCTGTCGCTGCCGCGGTAGACGGTGGTGGCGCACAGATTGAAGTTGCCAGCGGTAGGGGTGCGGCCGGACTTGGGGAAGGTACCCACCAGCTTGCCGTTGATGTACACCTTGGACTCAAAGTCATCGTTCACATCAATGAACACCTTGACGTTCTTGGCAGGCAGGTCAAGGCCGGTATCCACCTTCTTGGTGGTTTCCTTGCCCAGCACATACATGGATACATAGATATTGCCCGCCTCGTCGGCATGAAAACCATAGCGGCTTTGGCTGTTGCCGCGGATATCAATGGCAAAGCCCGTCAAGGGGAAACGGTTTTCATTGGCGGGGTCGGGAATAGCCAAATCGTTGAAGTCGGCGGTCAGGGACAGCTGAAAGCCTCGGTTCAGGTCAAGGCCGATTCCGTCCACCTTCCAGGTGGGATAGCTCATGGAGCCGCCCGCTTCGGTCAGGGTGCCGGACTTGTAGTGGACAGAGCCATTCTCACCCTGCACAGCGTAAATTTCGCTGGTATCCTGACCGGGTTTGCCGGGCAACTTCGTGATATCGTTGAAATCCTCGGCCAGCAGAACCTTCTGGTCAGCCAGCAGCAGCTCGCCGTTGAAGCTGTCCTTGCCCACAGAAATAGCAAAAGGCACCCGAGCCGCGCGGTCATAGGTCATGCCCACCGCAGAGTACAGCACCATAAACTCCATAGTGTCCTGGGCGTTGTTGCGGGCAGCCTTACCCTCGGTCTTGCCGTTGACGGTCACAGTACCGGCATCGGAATTGGCCGTTACCGCCACACCGTTGATGGTCAGCTCGGCGGTCAGCGCCTCGGTCCGAACACCCACATACAGGCCGTCGCTGTCGCACAGCAGAGCCGCCGGTGCGTTGCCGATGGTCTGGTTCAACAGCCAGCCGCTCTCATCCAGCTTGCCGTCCACCTCCATCTTAGTGGCGGTGTAATAGGCCTGCAGCTCACCGGCTTGGGCTGCACTGACACCCGTGGTCATGCCGGGCAGCATGCCCAGCAGCATAACCAACGTCAGCAGGAAAGACATCGCTCGTTTCATTTTCTCTTCCTCCGTTTTTGCAAGATTTCTGCTTTCATTTTGCAGCAACACATTTTCTAAGTCTACTGACATTTTTAACGTTTTCACCACTATCCGTGTTCCAAACCGCCAGTTTTCTTCTTCCAAAATCCGTTCTATAACAAATCATCTTGACTTTCTAAAAGCAGAAGGGAATCCCGTTTCTCTGCTATATGGGCGCAGCCTTACTTTTGTCCAGTACATCCTCGTTATCTCACCGTCATATTTTTCCTGCCCTTTAGATAAAGGGGCGTCTGTCCAGCACCAGCTTCAAAGGCTTGTCGCTGCGGAATTCTCCGCGAAGAACTCGCTGCAGCTCGGCGAAGGCGCACACACTGCCAAAGAGCGCATGCAGGTCATTAACCGATTCATTGGTTTCCCAATCCACATTGTTCCAGAACACCATGTATTCCTCGGTAAACTCGCGCAGGATCGCCTTGACCTCATCATAGCGGTGGTGGGTCTGCTCACAGGCACGCGTGAGACAATAAATCCAGTCAATTTCCAAAAAACCCGCCGTTCTTGCAAACACCTTGTGCAGGCTCTTTTCCCGGTACATTTTGATGCAGGAATCGATGATGCGCTCGGGATAGCGTACCGGTCTGTGTGCGTTTTCATGGTTGAACAGGTAGTGGAAACCTCCTGCCATAAACTCATAGAGCGGCGCGTGCGTTTCCTCCTGATAATCACCTTTGCGCCAAAAGCCGGTTTCGGGATCGGCATTGTCCCAAAACCATTTGAAATAGGCATCGTTCCAGGCAGGAGCTGCTTCCCCACAAAGGTTGGCAATGACGTAAACCGCTGCTCCCCGGTGGGATTGGGCCCAAGGGGCTTTCCAATCCAAATTCTCCATCAGTCTCTCAAAGCCGCCTTTCTCTAAACAGGGCAGCACAGCCAGAGGACGGTGTTTGGGCGCCGCGTCAAACAGTTCCAACGCTGCCGTCACATGGGCAGTGGTATGCAGCGTATGATGCGTTTTTTCATGGAACAGCCCGGTCTCGGGATCCTGCATCTCCTGCATGGCAGAGACACATGCCGCCCGCTCCTTTGTGTCTCTGGGGAAATGTCCCGTCATGTAAAGTATATTTGCCGCGTCTGCACACCCGTAGGGGTTGACTCCCAGTTCTCTGGTCCCGTTTGCATTCTGCCAAATCCAGCGGGCATACTGTCCCTGTCCCACCTTGTGCGTCTCAATGCGTTTCAACACATTATCGATGATCGGCTGAAGATCGTACATATTTATTTCTCCTTCCAAGCGTCTTACGCCATGGTTTCAAGCATTTTTTCCGTTATTTCATAGCGGCACGGCTCACCGTTAAGATATGCCCGACATTCTGCAAGCATATACTCGCCCATCCGGGCCACCTCGCTCCCCATGCTTCCCGCGATGTGGGGCGTCAGCAGGCAGTTGGGCAAGGTATAGAACGGATGCCCCTCCACAGGGGGTTCAGGGTAAGTTACATCCAAAAGAGCCGTCAGGTCGGGGCGCTCCTGCAAAACGCGAACCAGATCCTCCTCCACCACCTGCGCACCGCGCCCGGTGTTAATGAATACGGCATTTTCTCTCATGCGGCGGAATAGGTCATAGCCCAACATTCCCTTGGTTTGCTCATTATTGGCCAAATGGTTCGACACCACAAAGGCACGTTCAAACAAATCGTGAAGCGCGCATTTTTCTGCTCCAAGCTCCTGCGCTTTTTCATCCGACAAAAACGGATCGAACACGATCACATTCAATTTGTACTGCTTAAGCATTTGAATGACAAGCTTGCCGATCATGCCTGCACCTATGATGCCCACAGTTTCCCCGTAGTTGCCGCTGCATTTCTTAAGCGTAGCCTTTGCGGCTTTATTTCCGCTTGCGTGGTACAGTCGGCTGGTCAGAAAATATCCCTTGTTCGCAAGAATCATTTGTGCCACGGTGTACTCAGATACCGGCACAGCATTTGCCGCCCACGCAGAGAAGACCTTGGCCCCGCAATGCAGAAACGGTCGGGCAAAGCTCTGCACCGATCCCGCCGCGTAAAATACGCATTTCAGATTGGGCAAACAAGCTCTGATTTCTTCTTGTGTAAATTCAGGCATCCCCCAAGTTGAAAAAATGAACTCCACATCAGAAAATGCGGCAGGTGCGCGGACAATGTCCGCCTTTGCGTACAGCTTCGCTTCAATATTGACCAATGCTTGCAGTTCACAGACCGTTTCAGCATCATAAACATGGAAGGCTTTATCATACCCTTCGCAAAGGAATATTCCTCTCATACGCTTTCTCCTATAACCATTCTGAGCGCAGCAGCTTCACAAGCAAGTTCCTCTAACGTTCCCTTTGGCATAAATTCGAGCAAAAGAGTACGAGGGGTTGAAAACTGCTCCAAATAATCCCGCCATTCTTCAACCGCTTCCGCCAACGGAAACTTTTCTTTCCCTCTCCAGTTGAACACGTGAATATGCTCCGCATAATTTGCGACTTTGGCCGCATTCTTCATGTTTTCTTCGAGATTTTGCCATTGAAACGGTTGCCAATACATACGGAAATGCGGAGAATTGACCGCTCGCATCAGCCAAACGGCATCATCGGGATTTTCGGTAAATGTCTCCCTATGACATTCCATACACAGCGTCATTTCGCTGCTTTTGGCAATCTCCGCCGCTTTCTTGCAGGCCTCCAAAAGAGCATTTCGCTCCTCGTTCGTCATGTCTTTGCCGCTTTTTACTCCGCACCAAAGACGCAGAATGTTTGTCCCAAGAATTTTTGCCGCTTGAATATAGTTTTCCAATTCCTTTATGGGCGTTTCGCCCAATCGGAAATAGGTGCCGTAAGATGAACAGGAAATGCCATGTTCTTTTTGCCGCACAGCGATTTCACGCAGCCGCTCCATGTCGCGGCAAGGGGCATGAACGTCACTCCCCCACTCAACACAAGAAAGACCTGCGGCTTTGACCGCCTGCAAGATATCTTCGGGCGTATGTTGTCGAAACGAAACCGACACCAGACCTAATGCGTATTTACCGTTTCCCATCATTCATCTCCCTCTTCTTTCTCGCCAGCAATGTTTCGAACCACAATTCAGGAGTAGGCATGGGCGAAACCGGCACCCGCTCAGAGTGCGCACCTTTGGTCAGGGTGCGCTCGTTTCTTTCCGCCCCCGCGCACCCCATTGACTTGCGGTCAACAAAGGCCGCCCCGTGTGTGCCTACCGCTTCTGCGGAACAAAGCATCGCCGACAGTACAGAGCGTTGTGTCAATACCATATCGTACAACCTGAAAAGTTCTGTCATCTGCGACACGCGGTCAATCACGGCTGTATCGAAAAATTCTTCACACAATTTGTCTGTCTTCTTAAACAGGGCCTTCATACCGTCTGTACTTCGATCAAAATCGGCAATCCGGCTCATTTCTGTCTGGTACTCTTCCCGTATCTGTAAAACGTTTGATACGCCGCATTGGATTTTGGGCAACGTGTACTTCGGCGTAAGCTGAACTGTGTCGCCTTTTTGGGCTATATGCTCCGCCGCTCTGAGGCTTCCCACCTGCGTGGAATTGAGCGCACTGCCGCCCGGGCGGTAAACGCCAAAGGTTCCCGCGGCCTCTCCCGCAGCATACAGGCCGCAAACGTCGCTCTGCCAATGCTCGTCCACAGCAACACCACCGTTACAGTGCTGAGCGCAGACCGCGATCTCCAGATATTCGCTATACAGGTCGATACTGTGGTCGGCATATAACTCAATGGCCCCAATATTCATTTTTGCGAGGCGCTCAATGGGTGTACCGAACAGGGCGCCCGAGCGGTCAAGATACTCATATGCTTCCTCAGGGAGTACCGAGAAACCATGTTCCAAACCCCTGGGGTTTTTACTGAAATCGAGAAACACCCGCTTGCCTTGCTTTATCTGCTCCGCAACGAGAATATCCACCTTTGACGAGCCCTCTGTCTTTCTCGTGTCAAACGGCCATTGGTAGCCCTTAAGAAAGATCAATGCAAGGGACTCCTCACCCAACTTCTCATACAAAAACTCACATTCATTTCCGTCTTTGTCAACGGAAATATATCGGGGCATCACCTGCTGATACGTGCCCGAAAGATTCCAGCGGAATTTTGTGCTTGCTATGCCGTACTGCCACTGTTCCATATTCGCCAGGGTCGCTCCCGCCTCAATGGCAAGCCCTGTGGCGCCGTGCTGGCTTTCCGGATAGACCGTATTTTTGTAGACACACGCAGGACCTCCCGTGCAGAGAACGACGTTTTGACAGGCGATCACAGACACTTCTCCCGTTACCACGTTTACGCAGGCCACACCCGTTACCGTGTTATCCTCAGTTAGTATCTTGACTACTCTTTGAAAATCCAGTATCTCAATGCCCTTGGAAATCACCGATCGTTCAAGCGCTTCGGTCATATATTTTGAGGTCAACGGCCCGCAGGAAGTGGCCCGCGTGCGGGGATCGTGATCGGTCTTATATCCTGCGTATTCACCGAACTCATTCGTTGGAAACGGAACTCCAAGCTCCACAAGACGCATGAAACAACGTGTAGAATACGCCGCCTCGCAAAGCGCATGCTCCCCCATAACTCCACCGCCGGAATAGAGTGTATCCGCCATCTCGCGCACGCTGTCTGCCTCCGCGCCGCAAAGCGAAAGCTTATAGTATGTCTGCTTGTCGCTTCCTGTATTTCTGGATGTTCCCATCAGTCGCCCCTCGGTGACGATGGCAATGTCCCGAACACCAAGATCGTACAGCTTATCCGCTGCGTTAAAGCCCGCACAGCCGGTTCCGACTATCAAAGTATGATATCTTTTTTTCATAGCCTTCTGATGTGCATACCTCCGTCAATAATGAAGGACTGTCCCGTGGTATACCCAAATGTACCGCTGCAAAGAGCGACTACGGCCTTTGCGATATCATCCGGCTGTCCCCATCTGCCGAGAGGGACCAGACCGTCCGCAATGAGTTTATCGTATTTTTCCTTGACTGCACTCGTCATTCCCGTGGCGATGATTCCCGGACAGATCTCATTGACCGTAATCCCTTCTCTTGCCAAGCGGTCCGCGAAAAGTTTGGTGATCATGGAGACGCCCGCCTTCGATATGCAGTATTCGCCTCGGCTTGTTGAGCTTGTGTATGCCGAGCAAGAGGAGATGTTGACAATCGTTCCGCCTTTTCCGTGCTTTATCATTTCATTTGCCACCGCCTGTGTCAGGAAAAGCGTCCCCTTGGTGTTGATTCCCATAACGAAATCGTAGCTTTCCTCGGTCATTTCCAGCACGTCACTGCGCACCTTAGGTGCAACGCCCGCGACATTGACCAGGGCAGAAAGTTCTCCCTTCCGTACGGCCGCAGCAACAAGCGCCTCCCTCATTTTCGCGTCTGAAATGTCCCCCTGGATATACGTAAAGTCATATCCGTCGAAATCGGATAGCTGCGTGCATGCACTGCGGCCGCCACCCACAACAGCATAACCGGCACGGCAAAGCTGCAAAGCGCTTTCCTTCCCTATGCCGCCAAGAACTCCTGTTACAATCGCAATTCTCATTTTTGTAGTTCCTTATAAAGATTTCTGTAATATTCGTTAAACACAGCGCAGCCCGAAACCTGCTTCGCCCGCATCAGCTCGGTACATTTCGAGCAGGCAAGGCAGCATTTTTTTGGGTCAAACGTTCCCTTTCGATGATCCCTGTAAAACATTGGATAGGCAAGCCACATTCTGCCATATCCCACCATATCGCAAATGCCCGCTCTGAGCTGTTTCTCCGATCGCTCCATCAAATCCTCCCGGTAATATGACAGCCCGGAGCCAACAACCAAAAGGCCGGGAAAGGTTTCTTTGACGTGTTTTTCTACGTATTCAAAGCGTTCAAGCCCTGCCTTTGCAGGCTCGGGAGCAATGTAGCCCCCTTTTCTGTAGGGACGATTGACGTGAGGATTGTAATACGGATTTCCGATGGTCACGTTCAATATCTGCACCCCCTCCGCCACCAGCTTTTCAATCAGCATGTCAGGCTCGGTGAAATCAAGTTCGTTTTGCTCGGTCGTTCCAAAGCCGTAAGGCTTCGCAACCATATCCGAAACGCCGAGGCGTGTAGTCAAAAGAATATTGTCGGGAATTGCTTTTTTTACTGCACGCACGCAATCAAGATACAGTCTTGTCCGATTTGCAAAGCTCCCGCCATACCGTCCCTCACGGTCAAATGCCGACAAAAACTCTTGGACCAGATAGCCGTGACAGGATTTTACGTCAACTCCGTCAAAGCCCGCCTCCACCGCAAGGCATGCGGAGGCAGCATATTTTTCGGGAAGTGTGTCCAGATATTCGTCCGTCACGATATTCTCATCTGTTACGGGGCGCTTTTCCTCATACACGGGATTGCGATAGGCTATCATGGGAGTTATGCTCTGTCGTCCCGAATGCGTCAACTGCAAAATAAAAATCGGTGATATTCTGCACTCGTTCTGGGCGATCTCACGCATTTGACTTAAAAGCTCTTTGAACTTTTGAAGATTGTCCCGTGTCAGCATCATTTGCCGGGGATTTGTTCTTCCCTCCGGGCAAACTGCATTGGCTTCAAACCAAACGATCCCGGCTGCGCTTCTTGCCGCTTTCAGATACTTTTCAACGGTCAACCGGCCGGGGCTGCCGTCCGCAGTGCAGTCACACCCCTCCATGGGCTGCAATACTACCCGATTATCTGCGTGCTTTTTCCCTATTTCAATCGATTTTCCAAGCATCCGACAACATACCTTTCCTCATTATATATTTTGATTATATCATCGATAAAGGATATTTATATAGTTAATTTTGTATATTTCATTGTATTTCTTGCAGAATATGATATAATGTCTCGAAAGGGTGGTGATTTTTTGATCTTGGAGCTGAGTACGAATGATTTTGAAATTGAATATATCGAAAGCGAGATAGCACATTCGGTTCTGTGGGAACGTCACTGCCATTCAAAATACGAAATGATCGCAGTGGCAGACGGCGATATTACCATCATGCTGGAGGGGCAGAATTATCGCCTGACAAAAAACGAAATCATCATGATCCCACCGCTTTTCTACCATTCCGTTACGGCAAACGGAGAAGGATGCTATCGCAGAATTACGGCGCTGTTTAGCATTGATGCAATTCCGTGTGTTTTGCAAAGTAAATTTGCAAATCAGGAAAGAACTACAACCGTCAGTACTTCTCGTATGGAAAAAATCAAAGAAATCTGTCGGAAGGAAGATGCGTCTTTTTTTACTCCTCTGCTTCAAGCCATAATGATCGAAATATTCTATGATACATTTCTAACGCCGCAGCCTCCCAAAAGAATTGAAGCCGACGAGTTTTTGCAACAAACATTCGAGTATATCGACCTGCATTTGCACGAAAGGATCCTGCTTGATGATCTTGCCCGACATACATCGAGATCCAAGTCCTCGTTTTGTCATTTGTTTGAGTCAAAAATGAACATTTCCCCCAAACAATATATCTTACAAAAAAAGCTTGCCCTTGCAGACAAACTGATAGGTGATGGCATTCCGGCAACTGTTGCCGCCGCGCATGTTGGCTATGAAAATTACAGCAATTTTTACCGTGTATACCTAAAACATTTCGGAACAAGCCCGACAAAAAAAGAATAACCGGATCACGGTTTCTCAGCCTTATGATCGGATCATTCGAATTGAAGAACAGGCCACCCGT